>JBJKPU010000039.1:0-23955 GCA_046706005.1 Terriglobia bacterium
AAATGAAGGACGTCTTCGAAGTTCAGGACGATATCGCCCGCGCCATCACGCAGGCGCTGCGCATTCAGCTTTCGCCGCAGGAAGAAAAAGCCCTGTCCTCAAAGCCGACCGAAAATCTGCAGGCTTATGACCTGTACCTGCGCGGCCGCAGCTACGCCCGGCAGGAAACTCACGCCGACCTGAACTTCGCGCTCCAGATGTTCGAGCAGGCAATTGACCGCGACCCGTTCTTCGCGCTGGCGCATGCCGGCGTGGCCTATGTCTGCGCCGTGATTTACGACTGGCACGAACACGAGGCGCGCTGGACGGCGCGCGGAGTTGCCGCCGCGCAACGCGCTCTGGAGCTGAGCCCGAATCTGCCGGAAGGCCTGGTGGCGCGGGCGCGGGTGAAATCCGCCATGAAGGATTATGACCAGGCCATCGTGGATGTGAAGCGGGCCATCGAGCTCAAGCCCGATTGCGACGGCGCTTACGTGGTTCTGGGGCGGGCGCTTTTCTTCACCGACAGGAATGAAGAAGCCGCCGCGCTGACCGAGCGCGCCATCGAGAAGAACGGCGACGATTACAACGTTTACATTCCTTACCAGATGGCGCTCGAAAAATTGCACCGGACGGACGAAGTTAAATCGCTAAGCGCCCGCCTGACCCGCGTGTTTGAGACGCACCTGGAGCGCGTGCCGGAAGACACGCGAGCCCGCGTGCTGGTGGCGGCCCAGTACGCGAATGCCGGAGAAAAGGAAAAAGCCGCGCGCGAGCTTCAGATTGCCACCGCGCTCCGCCCCCGCGACGCCAACATTCTTTATAACGCCGCCTGCGTTCACGGCCTGATGGGAAACAAAACCGAAGCGCTCGACTTCCTCAAGCGCGCCGTTGGCGCCAATTATCCCAACATCGGCTGGGCCGCCCGCGACCCCGACCTCAATTGCCTCCACGACGATCCCGAATTTCAAAAGCTGGTGAAGTAGCGCCGACGCGCCATGTGGGGTAGGCAAGCGCCGGCATACGGAGGGCAGGTGTCGCTTCATGTAGCGCCTACCCCGCCAAGCGGGGTCGGCGCTACACAATCAAACAATGAACGTGCCGCGCGCTCTCAGGAGGGCAGGGCCCGTGCGCCGTCTTCCGGAACGTCGGGCTCGGTCCAGAGGATGATGGCCTGCGGCAATGTGAGGAGCATCGTCAGCAGCGGGATGGCGAAGAGAAGCACCAGCAGAATGATTGCGGAGGCGTGCAGTCTCCAGTAAAGCGGGATGGCCGTCCAATAGAACAGGCCATACACCGTCGCGGCGCGGAAGGCGTGGTAGTGCGCGGCGTTCCGCACGGCCATCTCGCGTTCGTCCGGCTCGTCCTGCGCGCGCGATGGCAGGGTCAATCCGAGGCCCGTCGCCTCGCGCCCGGCGGGCTTGGGCAGCATAGGGTCAATCATCCTTCCGAAGACCGCGTGGCTCACGACGTTGAAGGCCAGCGGCAGAAAGAGCAGCCACAGCGACCTTACCCGTCCGCCCAAAGGCGGCGCAGCCAGGATCGCGGCCACAAGCGCCAGAAGGATCGCGTAGGTGGCCGCCACCAGAGTCCGGCGGTGGCTCCGTGACGCCATCGAAGCACCGAGAATGACAGGAGTCTTTATCATGATGTTCCTCCCTGCTACTTTGAGCGGCCGGCCGGCGCTGTGCCGCTATTAAGAGGGCAGAGCCCGCGCGCCGTCTTCCGGCACATCAGGTTCGGTCCAGAGAATGATGGCTTGAGGAAGCGTGAAAGCCACGATTAAGAGCAAAGTCACCAAAAACACGATCGCTGGTCTGAGTGGAAGCCCGATCACTGATCCGAGCGGGACAGCCCGGAGCGCCGTCACGAAAATCGCGGTGAAGGCGATGCAGACGACGACCCAATACGCTTTGCGGTACGCGGCATTTTCGACCATCATCTCCCTCTCGTCCGGGTCAACCACTTCGACTCCACCGCGGGCGAGGCCCAGGTCCGCAATCCGGTGGCGGCGCATTCCCCATATGTTGGTCGTTATGCGCCGACTGAAGATCACCCACGGAACAAAAAAGGCCATGAACCCGACCTGCGTCCACACGACCTCCCACATGCCTGAGGCCCGCCCTCCGAAAGCGGAAACTGATGCCGCCGCCTCGCAGGCCAGAGCAAGCGCGTACGTGATCGCGACCAGCCAACGGCGGTTCTTTCGCCGAGCCATTGGAATGCCCAGAAATGTTTGATCGTCTATCATGATGTCCCTCCCTACTGCTTTGAGCGGCCGGCTGGCGCCGTGCCGCGCGGCTATTAAGAGGGCAGAGCCCGCGCGCCGTCTTCCTTCACGTCGGGTTCGGTCCAAAGGATGATGGCTTGGGGAAGCGTGTAGATCATAATCAGGAGCAGGACGAACAAAAAAAAGATTACCGGCTTCGGCGTGGAAGCCAGGGGACCCATCCCCATCACGAACAGCGCGAAGAGTGGGACACAGTTGGCGACGATCCAATAGGCCTTGCGGTACGCGGCGTCTCGGACCATTGACTCCCGCTCGTCCGGCTCCGTCCTTTCGGCCGCGCTGGGAGAGAGGCCCAGGTCAGGGATCCGGTGGCCGAACATCCCCCACATCCTGGTTGTGATGCGCCGGCCGAAGATTATCCACGGAACAAGTAGACTGATCATTGCGAGTTGCGACCACGCGAGCGCCCACCCGCGCGAGGTCCACCCTTCCAAAGCCAAAGTGGGACCCGCCGTCTCGCAGGCCAGGACAAGCGCGTAAGTGATGGCAACCAGCCAGCGGCGATTCTTTCGCCGAGCCATTGGAATGCCCAGAAACGTTTGATCGTCTATCATGATGTCCCTCCCTGCTACTTTGAGCGGCCGGCCGGCGCTGCGTCGCGCTTCCCATAGACTTCTTCACTCAGCGGGCGAAAAGGCTTTCGCGAAAAAATCGCCTCGATGGGCAGTCCGAAATATTCCGCGATCCTGAAGGCCAGTTCCAGGCTGGGCTTGAAGTCTCCGCGTTCGATGTAGCCGACGGTCTGGTAATTGATTTCCAGCGCGCGGGCAAGATCGCTGCGGCTCAGGGCGCGCTCCGCCCGCAGAACGGCAATGCGGTTGTGAAGCGGCCGCCCGTTTCGCGCGTCGGTGGATTGGTTCGACTGCATGGACGAAGTATTGCATTACTACAATATATTGTCAAGTATATTTTCAAAAGTGGCCGGCCCTTTCGGATCCACACTTTCGTTATAAAGGTGTATTGAACAATAAGAAAAAAGCCGATTTCACATCACGATGTTTGCGATTTCGCTGCAGGCAGAGAAATTGTGAAGGTCGTGCCTTTGCCCAATTCGCTTTCCACTTTGATTGTTCCGCCCATTCGTTCAATGATGTGCCGCACGATGGAAAGTCCCAATCCCGTTCCACCCACTTCGCGCGGACGCGCTTTATCCACGCGGTAAAAGCGCTCGAAGATGCGCGGCAGGTCTTCGGACGGAATGCCCAGGCCGGTGTCGGAAACACTGATCAGAACTCTTCCCTCCGGCGAGCGCGCCGCTTCAATCCGGACTTCGCCTCCCGGCCGATTGAACTTGACGGCATTGTCGAGCAGATTCAGCAGCGCCTGTTCCAGGCGGTCTTGGCCGGCGGTCACTGAAAAGTCGCCGATCTCCTGGCAACTGATGCGGACATCGCGCAGTCGGGCTTCGGCCTCGACGGTTCGCAGCGCGTTTTCAACGGCCTTGCGGACGGAAGTTTGTTCCATCTTCATCGGCTTGCCGGATTCGAGTCCCGACAGCGTCAGCAGATCGGAAGCGATATTGTTCAGGCGGATGGCATGAGCCTTGATGACCTCGACGAACTTCCGGTTATTTTCCTTGTCGTCGAGCGCGCCGTCGAGCAGAGTTTCCGCGTAGCCGCGAATGGCGGTCAGCGGCGTGCGCAGTTCGTGGGAAACATTGGCCACAAAGTCCCTGCGCACACGCTCCAGTCGCTCCAGATCCGTCACGTCATGAAGAATGGCAATCGCGCCCCGGCTCGATCCGGAAACGGCCGGCGCCACCTGAATTTCAAAGGAGCGGCCTTCGCTTCCGCCCAATTCCAGGCGTTGCCGGACCGGAGCGCCGGACTGAATCACGCGAGTGAGCAGATCGAGAAGGCCCGGGTCGCGGACCAGATTGAGCAGCGGCACGCCTTCCGCCACGGGCCAGGAAGCTCCGGCGGCGCGGGCGAAGGAGTGATTGCAGAAAGTGACGCGCAGGTCGTGGTCAACCGCCAGCACACCCTCGACCATGCTGGCCAGAATGGCTTCACGCCGTGACGACTCCAGGCGAAGCTTGCCAATCAGGCCACGCAGCTCCACGGCCGTCCGGTTCAGGGCCGCCTCAATCGCCCCGGTTTCACTGCTGGCTTCGGGAAGCGCGGGCTCCTGCGAGTCCGGATCGAGAATGCGCGCCACGAAGGATTCCATGCGGCGCACGCGCCGGCGCAGCGACCACGAGTAGAGAATGGCCGCCGCGCAGGCCAGCGCCGCAACGGCCAGCGCGCCCAGGGAAAGTGCGGTTGAAATCATTCCCTTTCGTCGTCCGCCTCGGGAGAAAAACGGTATCCCGAGCCGCGGACCGTCTGAATCAGTTTTGGGTCATCCGGCTTCACTTCAATCTTTTCGCGCAAGCGGCGGACGTGGACATCCACCGTCCGCGGAGTCACAAAACGGTCGCGCCCCCAGACCGCGTCCAGCAGTTCCTCACGGCTGAAGACTCGGCGGGGCTGCGAAAGCAGGAAGTGAAGCAGCTTGAATTCCAATGCGCTCAGTTCCACGGGCCGGTCGCGCACGCTGGTTTCATGCCGGGCCGTATCCAGCCGGATTCCTGCGAAATCGAAGCTTTCCCCTTTGGCTGCGCCACGGTCGCGGCGCCGCAGGATAGCTCTTACCCTTGCCACAAGCTCTCGGGGACTGAACGGTTTGACCACATAATCGTCCGCTCCGATTTCCAGACCCAGGACGCGGTCAATTTCCTCGCTGCGGGCGGTCAGAAATATGACCGGAAGGTTCCTTGATCCTTCTTCGGCGCGCAGGAGCTTGCAGATTTCAAGCCCGCTGAGATCGGGCAGCATCACGTCCAGCAGAGCCAGGTCGGCCGGCCTGCGGCGGAGGTCTTCCAGACCGTCGCGACCGCGCGCGTAACTGGTCACGTCAAAGCCTTCCTTGCGAAGGTTGTACTCAACCAGTTCGACGATATCCCGTTCGTCTTCGATCAATATAATTCGGGGTCGCACCGCGCAGCATTATAGCATTCTCCGCAACTCCACCCTTTCAGCGATGATTTTTATTACTTTTCCTGAAACCCCGGGCCGCCCGTCCTCGTCTGATGTTACATGAGCTCAGAAAGAGTGAAGGTAAGAGTGTATGGACTGGGGCTGGCTGCCTTGATGGCACTGGCTCAAGCAATTGCAGCTCCGCGGCCGGCAGGGCAGGCTGCGGCCCAGAAGGTTCGCCCGATCGGCGTAGTCGCCGGGATTCAGCAGGACCAACTGAAGCTCAAAACCGACTCAGGCCCGGTTCTGACGATTCCACTGCCCGACGATGTTTCCGTTTTGCGCGTGCCGCCCGGGGCGAAGACGCTCAAGGGCGCGGCCAAAATTTCCGTGAGTGACGTGAACGTCGGTGACCGGGTACTCGTCCTGGGCTATGGCGAAAGCTCGGCGGCGAAAATAACCGTGATTGATATGAGCAAGGCTTCGCTGGCCGTGGCGCATCAGGCGCAGGAGCAGGAATGGGAACGCCGCGGAATTTCCGGCGTCGTGAAATCCATCAACCCGGCCGACAAGTCGCTGGTGCTTGCGGTTCAAAATACTCCGCCCACGCCGGGCAATCCGACTCATCAGGTGACCGTGACGCTGCAGTCGAACGCCAAAGTTCTGCGCTACGCGCCGGATTCGGTGAAGTTCAGCGACGCCCGTCCGGCTCAGTTCGCGGACATCAAAGTTGACGACCAGGTGCGCGCACTTGGCGAAAAGAGCGCGGACGGCGCAAGTTTCAAGGCGGAAGAACTTGTTTCCGGAACTTTCCTCAACATTCCGGCCACGGTCATTTCCGTGGACGCTGCCAAGGGCACCATCATGGTGAATGATCTGTCCACGAAAAAGCCGGTGCTGGTGCACACCAATTCTGAATCGAAGATGCACACTCTGCCGACGTTTATCGCGTACATGATTGCACGGTTCAATTCCGGAGGCGAGGGCGGACCGAACGGCGCGGGCGGTCCCGGCGCGAACGGAGGAGGATCCCATGGCGCAGAGGGATTCCGCGGCCGTGGTGGCGCCGGAGGGTCGCAGGCTTCCGGGCGGCCAGAGGGTGCGAAGGGCCAGAGCGGTCAGGGTCAGGAAGGCCGCGGAGGATTCGAACCCATGGGCGGCCACATGCCAAGCTTCAATCAGATGCTCGAGCGCACTCCTCCGCTTTCGCTTTCCAGCCTGAAAGCGGGCCAGGCCCTGATTGTGGTCAGTACCGAGGGCACGAAGCCCGGTGAAGTCACTGCCATTGATGTTCTTGCCGGCGTCGAGCCGATTCTCGAAGCCCGGCCCAAGGGAAGCCAGAACGTTCAGCTGGGGCCCTGGAACATGAGCACGGGCGGCAGTGGCGGCGGCGAAGGCCAGGGGATGGGTGGAGGAATGGGTCAGGGTGGCGGTGGCGGCGGTATGTAGCTGCAATCCGTGCCACTCGGATTTCCGAACCCATCGTTGGTCTGAAGGCGGGTCAGAAATAGTCCCGGACAGAAGCAAGGGAAAAGTCGAGTCCGAATAGAAATGCGAAGAAAGGATGTTGCACAGATGCGAGTTTTGAAACAGATCGAACGATTGATCTTGGCGGGCCTGATTTCGATGTTTTTTGCGGCGGCGATGTTCGCGCAAACTTCGGGGCCCACCATTTCCGGGACTTTGACCGATTCGACGGGGGCCGTCATTCCGGCCGCCACCGTCACGGTCACCGGGCCGGGCGGCGCCGCGCTTGAAACGCAAACCGATGAGCAGGGCCACTACATCTTCCGTCACCTGGCGCCCGGTTCCTACACGGTTCGAGTAGGCATGAAGGGTTTTGCCCCATTTGAAAAGACGGGTGTTGAGATCACGGCCGGCGGCAAATCCCAGGTCGTGGACGCACAATTGTCGGTCACGATGGCGAAACAGCAAGTGACCGTGCAGAGCGAGGCGCAGCGCCTGAGTGTCTCTCCGGAGAACAATGCCAGCTCCATGGTGATCAAGGGAGAAGCGCTGAACGCGCTTTCCGACGACCCCGACGAGCTTCAGCAGGAACTCCAGCAGCTCGCCGGACCCGCCGCCGGCCCCAATGGAGGCCAGATCTACATTGACGGTTTCAGCGGCGGCCAGCTTCCGCCCAAGGAACAGATTTTGGAAATCCGCGTCAACCAGGATCCCTTTTCGGCCCAGTATGACCGGCTCGGCTACGGCCGCATTGACATTATTACCAAGCCCGGCTACGCAAAATGGCACGGCGGCGCCTTCACGTTCTACAACAACGACGCGTTGAACTCGCGCAATCCTTTTGTCGGCACGGAGCCGAGTTATCACTCTGAATTCGCTTCCGCCAATGTCGGCGGACCGCTGGGCAAGAAAGTCTCATTCTCTTTCTTCTTCTTCCACCGCGGCGCGCTGAACCCCTCCATCATTTCCAGGGCGACGCTGCTCGACCCGACGACGCTCCAGCCCTATACTTTCAGTGATGCCATTCGCAGCCCGAACAGCTTCAATGTCTACAGCCCGCGGGTTGATTTTCAGCTTTCCAGCAAGAACGTCATGAACGTTCGCGGGGAGTTTTCCTCTCGCTCTAGCCAGAGCCGCGGCGGCGGATTCAGTTTGCCTGAAACCGGGTCGAATTCTTCCGGCAACGGCAATGAGATTCACATCAGCGACACGCAAATCATCAGCGACAGCACGGTGACGCAGACCCTTTTCGGGTTCGAGCGCCAAACCAATTCGACCATCCCGCTCAGCACAGCTCCCGGACTCAACGTGACCGGGGCATTCCGGTCCGGTGGCTCAAGCGGCGGCACCTCCACCAACAATTCAAACCATTGGGAGGTGCGTAGTGTCACTTCCACGGTCCACGGGAAGCACAGTTTGAGTTATGGCGGCGAGGTTCGTCACTACAGTAATTCGGTTAACGAGTTGGGCGGCTTCAATGGCTCTTTCAATTTCGCTTCGATCGGTGCCTATCAGGTTCTGGCTCAAGGCCTGGCGCAGGGCTCGACCGTCCCGAATATTATCGCGGGCTGCGTGGCCAACGGCGGTACCCCCGAGCAGTGCGGCCCCAATCAGTTCAGCATCACGGTCGGCAATCCTGTGGCCAGCGCCGGCGTCACCGATCTGGCGCTTTTCGGCGAGGATTCATGGCGCGTACGGCCCAACATTTCGCTCACCGCCGGTCTCCGCTTTGAGACCCAGAATCAGATCAGCGACCACGCCGATTTCGCTCCGCGCCTCAGCCTGGCCTGGGGCTTGGGCCACGGTGCCTCGCCGAAAACGGTGGTGCGTGCCGGATTCGGTATCTTCTACGATCGTTTCGGCGTGGGCAACATCCTCACGGCCCATCAGCAAAACGGAATCAATGAGAAGCAGTACATCGTGACGAATCCTGATTTCTATGCGACCACTACTGCCGGCCTCCCCTCGGAGGCCACGCTGGCTGGCCTGGGTACGGCTTCCAAGCCCACCAAGTTTTTGATCGATCCAAATTTCAGCTCGCCCTACACCCTTGAATCGGCGGCCAGCATTGAGCGACAGGTCAGCAAGTCGATCATGACTTCCGTCACCTACATCTATTCCCATGGCGCGCATCAGTTGCTGACCAACAACATCAATTCTCCGTTGCCCGGGACTTTCTGCGCGTCCGGCGACCCGAACTGCACGGCCTCGGCCGGCGTTCTGCCTTTCGGCGATGTGGGCAACATTTATGAGTACCAGCCGGTGGGCAACTTCAACGAAAACCAGATCATCGCCAACTTCCGGTATATGGCCCCTTCCGGCATCATGTTGAGCGGGTATTACACGCTTAGCTACGCCAATAGCGACCCCACCGGTTTCCCCTCGAATCCTTACAACATCCATCAGGATTACGGTCCGGCCGATTTCGCCGTACGTAACAAGTTCTTCTTTGTCGCGAGCACGAGCCTGCCTTATGGCTTGCAGTTCAGTCCAATGCTGAGCTTCAATTCAGGCAGCCCGTACAGCATCACGATTCCTTATGACCTGCTGGGCACCTCGATGTTCAATCAGCGGCCGGCTTTTGCCGCGACCGGGGCTACCGGTCCTGGCATTGTCAGTACCTCTCTCGGAACTTTCAACCTTTACCCATCGGCCGGCCAGCCCGTAATTCCGGTCAACTACCTCACGGGGCCCAACCAGTTCTCCATGGATGCCCGGCTCAGTAAGACGTTTGGATTCGGCAAAGCGGGCGGGGGCGGCGGCGGATTCGGCGGTCATTGGCACGGTCGCGGAGGAGGGCTCGGGCCCGGCGGTTTGAGCAGCGCCGGCGGCAGCGGCCGTCGCGGGTTCTTCGGCGGCGGCGGCGCTGAAAATCATCGCTATCAGATTGAAGTCGGCGTGATGGTTCACAATGTCTTCAACAAGGTCAATCTCTCTTCGCCTGTCGGGCAACTCAGTTCGCCCTTCTTTGGCCAGTCCACCGGAATCGCCGGTGGATTCTTTGGAGGCCGTGGCGGCAGTTCAGCCATGAATCGTTCCATCAACCTCAACCTGCGCTTCAGCTTCTAGCGTCGATTCTTGGGTACTTTTGCCGCGGACTTCGCACCCTGTGCGGGGTCTGCGGCAATTTTTTTTGCACACATCTCGCAGATTTGGAGGATCCGACCTTCAATTGCCAGTCAGTTTGGGAGCACTTCGAGTTTTGAACCTTCTTCAGGGTCCGATGAGGTTGGGGTAGGGGATGGGCTCGCTAAAGGAGATTGAAGGCGGCTGTTCGAATCTCCCTCGTCGCAAGCCCGTTCTGACAGGGAAAAGTTGGGACTGAAAAGGCAGCAAGCACCGCTAGCTGTCTTTAGCCCAACGCATATTTCTTGATTTCGCCAAGCAGCGTTTCCGCTTCCCGAGGGGCGGCGACTTTTCCGTTCAAAATATCCTCATGATTCGCGCTCGTGCCGTACATGGCCACGTCGCCGTCCTGGTCCGGCCGGAAGACCGCGCCATTCAGGCTGATTCCGGCAAAGACGCCCCGGCTGCGGGAATAGGTGAGAATTTCGGCATGGAGCTGGAGATCGGTGGCCGCGCCGACATGACGTCCCACCGGCCCGGCGGCCGCTGTCGCATCTGCGCCGATCTTGAATTTGTCGCTCAGGAGTTTTTTCAGTCCGTCACGGTTGCGGAAGATCAGAATCAGGTCGGTGGAGGAACCGCCTATCTGAAGTCCCCAGCTTCCGCCTCCCGCCATCACGAACGCCGGGGCGCTCCAGCCATTTGCGATGCGGCAGGTGACCAGGCCCTTTCCGTATTTGCCGCCGAAGATGAATGCAAAATGTTTTTCGCCCGGGATGATGGCAATGCACGCCGCGGACTGGATGATGCTCAGGGGAATCGAACTTTCGGGCGTAGCCACTATGTCCCGGAAAACGTCGGTGGCATTTTGAATTCGGACAAGGTCGTCGGTTCGGGATGAACCCGCCACGGCCGGAAGCGTCAGTCCGAAAATCAAAGAAGCGCAAATCAAAATCCGCATTCGCATAAAGGTCTTCTCCTATCCCACATCACCTAAGATGACAGAAATTGCAATAACGTCAAACATTCTTTCGCCAAACGGGCGGCGGGAAGGTTATCATCCATGATTGAGGCGGCACGAGGCGCGTCGATACAACTCAGCGCGTGCGGCAGTGAGGGGCTGATGCAGGCCCAAGGCTTGATTGATCGAGTCCGGCGCTTTGCGATGCCGGACGGGCCGCTCGAGGCGCGGAGAGCCTGGTTGCGGCAAGAGGGCGAAATGCGCCTCGATCCCGGCCGCTCTTGGCTTCCTTTCCGGGCGGAGCAATGGTTTACAGGCGAGGGAATCGAGTTCCGGTGGCAGGCGAGAGTCCGCATGGCGCCTCTCGTGAGCGCTTGCGTGCTTGATTCCTTCGAAGACGGCAGGGGATTGCTCACGGCCCGTGTTCTGGGCTTTGTGCGTGTGGCGCACTCCGAGGGTGCGGCAACCGACAGGGGCGAGGCCGTGCGCGGGCTGGCCGAGCTTCCGTGGCGGCCCTTTGCCTTCCGCGAATCACCGTGCCTTGCGTGGGACATTCAGGCAGCGGACAAACTTCGAGCCACTTTCGACGACGGGAAGACTCAGGCATGGGTCGAATTCAGGATTGACGATGAAGGACATGTGCTCGGGGCTTTCGCGTCCCGCCGTCCGCGCATGGCGGGGAAAGCGCTGGTAGAAACCGACTGGTCGGGAACGTTTGCGGAATACAGGACGTTCGCAGGCGTCCGCGTGCCGACGGTGGCCGAAGTGACCTGGCATTTGCCCGCGGGACCGTTTACATACTGGCGGGGGCGAATCCTCGAATACAGGATTTTCCGGTGACGGCGGGCCTGTTTCACGCGCGGCGGGAGCTGCCTCCGGAGAGCGCGGCGGCGGCGGTGGGAACATCGGGATAAAGCGGAATGATTCCGCTGATGCGGGTGAGGTGGAAAACCTCTTCCACGCTTCCGTGTGCGCCTGCGACGGTCAATCCGCCACCGGCATTCTTTGCTTTGCCGAACGAAAGCGCTACGGCGCCGATGGCGGCGCTGTCGATGTAGTCAAGCGCCGTCATATCCAGCACGACCTTCGTCCGCTGTTGCCGCACCAGCGTGTCCACCTGAGATTCCAGCCTCTGGCATTCCGGTCCCATCGTCAATTGGCCGGAAAGGGTGACGACAACGATATCCGGATCCAGATTCCGCAGCTCGATAGTGGCCATGTGAATCTCCCCGTCAGGGACCTCGCCGCTGCGCCAGGCGCAACTTCCCCGGCCCGCACTCAAACCTAGTCCCTTACCCTGTCAAAATGCTGATTGTACGACCTTCGGTTCGCGCTCGCAATAGAAATGTGGATTGGCGGACGCAGGGCGGGGAAAACGCTTGCCGCAAACGGCGGTCGAGCGTTCTTCCGGCGGAAATGACCTCTGGGGATTGGAGGCGCGGGTGGGAATCGAACCCACGCGTAAAGGTTTTGCAGACCTCTCCCTTACCACTTGGGTACCGCGCCCTGAAACGGCGAAAAGTGACCGGCATCGGGGGCGCTGCCCTCATCCTCCCCGCTGCAGGCCACCTATCCCGGAACGCTGAACTTAATGGAGCGGGAGACGGGATTTGAACCCGCGACTTCGACCTTGGCAAGGTCGCACTCTACCACTGAGTTACTCCCGCTCGATGCCATCTTCAAAGTCAAAATGTAGCGCCAAATGGGATTATAGAAATCACGCGCAAACTGTGTCAATAGGTGCGCCCCGGGATTGTTCATCCCGGGGGCGGCTCGGACTATGGATTTCCGGAGCTGTCCGTCGTCTGCGCCGGAAGCAAACCGAGCGAATCCGGAGACGGAAACGGCTTGCCGCTGTAATGTTCGTGCCGCAATTCGGAAATTTTGGCAATCCATCCCTGCCACAACATGCTTTCGCGATCATATAGCTGAAGCATGTTGGGCAGCCATGTGGGCAATTGCTCGCGCAGCCACAGCTCTTTGTAAAGCTCGCGCAGGCGAGTGGTGTAATCGCGAAGGTCCTGCAGGCGGCCGTTGGTGGAACTGATGTTTTCAAAATCATTGCCCATCTGCCGGAAACGGCGGTCGTTCTGATGCGCATACGCATCGGCGTAATAATTGGAGATTTCCTGCGCATACTGATAGCGCATTCCGAGCGCGTCCAGCTTCAGCGCCGCGAATTCATAGTAATCGAGCGTGTCGGCGTTGCGCCGCGCCAGGTCGCGGCTGTTGGCCAGCGTGTCATAGGCGTGCTCGGCCGTCATCCGCACATCGGAAACGACGGGCAGGATTTTCTTTGCCGCGTCGTGGCCGGATTGTGTAAACGGATCAATCCAGTAAAGCCGGTCGTCCGCGCCGCGATCATGTCCGGGCTGGAGCGGGCCGGGATTCGCCTTTCCCGTATCCAGGACTTCATTCAACCCGCTCAGCGCGCGGATGGCCCGCGCAAAACGGTGGTCCGTGTTGCGGTAAAACGCCCAGTCGAATTTCGCGTTGAATGCGTCCACGCTCACGCGCGCCGGTTCCCAGGCCGAGGCTGCTCCGTAAACGATGCCCCACCAGTTCAGGCCGTAGAGCGCTTCGCCGTCGTCGTTCCACACGGTCACGTCGGTCCCGATAGCGCCCGCCTTGCGTCCGTCGTTGATGAAACCGGCGATGTTGGCGGCGGCTTCCTCGTCGTCGGGAATAATCACGCTGGTGTTGGCAACCCACGGGCAGACGAAAATCTTCATGCCCGTTCCTTCAAAAGGCTTCACCCAGCGGTCGTAGCTTCTGTGATAGCCGTATTCCCAGCTGGCGACGATCAGGTTCTTGGGCAGGCTGGGAATCATTTCCGGATGTTCGACGGCGATATCGCCCCAGAACATCACCTGCTTGTTGTATTGGCGCACCACGTTGTAAGCGCGGACCAGCGTGTCCACGTAAACCTTGCCGTAGCCTTCCTGCTTCACCAATTGCTTGCTTCGGCCCAGTCCCAGCTCAAAGGTTTCATCGCAGCCGATGTGGTAGAACTTCGAGGGAAAAACGCTTGCCATCTGCGCATACATGTCTTGCAGAAAGCTGGTGGCGTTCGGGTCGCCGGGCGCAAGTACGGCGCCGTGCGGCGTTTCCGCCATGCCGCTGTACTGCTCGAAGCGAAGAATTTTGTGCAGGTGGCCGCAGGCTTCCGTGGCAGGAACGATGTCCACATGATAGCGCGCCGCGTAGGCGATCAGTTCTTTCCAGTCCTTGCGGGGAAGAGTATCGCTCAGCACGCCCACCAGCGGCTGGCCGTTCATGCGGAAGGAATCCTCGATGTACATGTAAAGGTGGTTCATTTTGAATTCGGAAATGGTCTTCACGATGTGCTTCAGATACTTCAGTCTGGGGACCGGACCGCGGCTCAGGTCAACCTGCGTCCCGCGATAGAGCAATGAAGGCCAGTCGCGAATCTGGACTCCCAGGATTTTCGCTTCGCCCGAGCCTGTTGGCACCACAAGCTGGCGCAGCGTCTGCACGCCGTAATAGAGCCCTGCCGCGTCTTTGCCCGCCACGATCACTTGCGTGCCTCCCACCGCTAGCGCGTAACCCTGCTCGCCGATTCCCATTGTGTTAATGCCATCGGCTTTGAGCGCGCTGTCAATGGCCGGCTGGCCGATGCGCCCCAGCAGGATTGCAGCCTGCCCGGAGGGCGGCTCGACGGCGGCATCCACGGGCAGCTTCAAGCCCGCCGAAAGCTTGAATTCCTTCTGCAGGCTGGCGGCCGCCGTGCGGTCCTCGGATTCGACCGGCGAAAGCAGAATGATTTGTGTCGAGGAATTCACTTCAAACGGCGCCGAAGTGGTTTTCATCTCTCGCGGCTGCGGAATCAGTTCCGGCTCCTGCGCCGGCAGGTTTCCCGGCGCGCTCAGCATCACGAGCGCGGCCAGCGCCGGCAGAAACGGCGTCAGGCGATGAAGAAACGAACGAATGGGTGCGAGCATAACGGCCTCCTCTGGCCTGATTGCCGCCGGCTAGGGCGGCGTATTGTGTCCGGGCGGCTTGTCAAAGTTCCATCCTGCCTGCCCCCAGGTCAGGCCGGTGAACTTTTTGAAGGGCCAATGAGTGTATAAACGCTGCGCGCCGGAGTCAAGGGCGGAGCGCACGGGGTCCGCGCAAGGCGCGGATCTGACCCGATCGTATCCGGTCCCCAACCTCGGCTTTCCATCCTCCTTTTGCCGGCGTGCACTTGTCTTCATTTCGCAGGGGGTGTATAAGTTCGGCGTGTTTCGGCCGGACCGCGCCGCCGTAAAGGCGCGCTCGGAGCTGGAGACGCGAAAGGATAGCGCTTCGCAGATGCGCTCAAAACTCAGGAAAAGTTTCATTGCAACTATGTTGTGCACAGCGGCGACAATCGCCGCAGCCGTCGTGGTGCAAGCGCACGGCCCGCAGGCAGCCGCCGCCGGTCAGGCAACGTTCGATCAGCAATTACGGAAGATTGCAGCAGGCTTTGGCGGCAAGGTGACGCTGGCAGGTGAAAACCTGAAAACCGGAGAGCGCTTCGGCATCGGCGCGGACCGCCCCGTACCGACGGCATCTGTGATTAAGCTGCCGGTGATGGTGGAGGCGTTCTATTTGATGGGCGAAGGCAAGCTGAGCTGGTCGCAGCCAGTCACGGAAACCGCCTTCGACCGCGTGCCCGGCTCGGGCATTCTGCAGGATCTCAATCCGCAAATCGGCCTTACGCTCGGCGACGCCATCACTTTGATGATCGTTCTCAGCGACAACACGGCCGCGAATATCGTGATTCATCAAACCGGCATCGAGCCCGTTAACGCTCGCATGAAGGAACTGGGGCTGAAACATACGTTTCTGTTTGGATACGTTTTCCACGAGAAGCAGGTGAAGACGCCGGAGGCATTGAAATTCGGCCTGGGTGAGACGACGGCCGATGACATGGTCCGCCTGCTTACCCTCATCAAGCAGCACAGCATCCTGACACCCGCCGCCTGCGAACAGATGCTCGGCATTCTGGCGAAGCAGCGCGACAATGACGCTTTTCCGCGCTACACGAGCTCGATGGCGGGTGTGACCTGGGAACACAAAACCGGCGCGCTCGACGCCGTGCGCAATGACGTGGGCATTGCGGAAACGCCCGCCGGCGCGATTGCGCTGGCTGGTTTTGCCTACGACTCGCACGATCAGCAATGGACGGCGGATAACGCCGCGCTGCTGGTTTTGGGGCGGCTCGCGCAAGCCGTGCTTGCGCATTTCCTGCCGCAGACATTACCGGCAGGCAGCCGCTGAAGCGCAGGGGGTCGAGGCCGAAAATTAGTGTTGCGACTTGGCGCGCCGATTTCAGTCGTGAGCTGAAGTTCCTGCCTGGGGCAAGCTCGGGCAAACCTACTCAATCCCGCTTACCGGCTGGTCCGCCGCGTGCCTGATCTTGCGCAGTTCAGATTCGGCATTCGATGCCGTATCCCGGTCGCCGGCGGCTCCGGCGGCGCGCACAAGGCCGGCGAGCGACTGCGTCCGGCGCGGAGTGCGCAGCAGCGCCTCCTGGAAGGCTTTCTCGGCCGCCTGCCACTGGTTTTCGTGGAGCAGAAATTCGCCCAGCAGTTCAAAGGCCGGCTTGTCCGGATACGGCGGTCCAAAAGCGTAAGGCAGCGCTTTGGCGGCGTCGGCGGCTTTCTGCGCCAACGCAATCGCCTTATGCCCATCGCCCGCCGCCAATGAAATTTCCGCCTCGAGTTCATCGCATTCAATCGCCGGAACCTGCCGCTCGGGATCCTCGGGCGTCATGCCCACATGATCGAAAAGCGCCGGAAGTTTGGGCAGCAGCGATTGCATCGTTGCGAGTGACCGCCGCGCCGAGGCCGCGTCGCCGCTTTCCGCCGCGGCAAATCCTGTTCCCCATGCCTGATTGAATTCCGGCATCAGCGCGCCGCCGGTTTCGATGGTCCACTTGCTCGCGGGTCCGTTCCAGTCGGAAGTGTCCAGCACATAGCGCGTGCGCATCACGACGTATGAGCCCAGGCCTGAATCATCCGGGTCCGCCGTCCCGCGGGCGCGAGCCGCCATGCCGGCCTCTTCGGCCTGCGCCCTGCATCCTTCCAGAACATGCTCCGCCAACTTGAAGCGGCCCTGCTCGAGATAGCCGTATTCCAGCCAGTAGTTGTAATGTCCGCAGCGGACGGGCGGAAGTTTGGCGGCAGCGTTCTGGCGGTCGATGATGGACGTGGCCACTTCGTTCGCGTGCACGACGCGGTCCCACATGCCGAGCGCCAGGAAGATGTGCGAGGTCATGTGCTGGGCGTGCGCGGCGTCGGGCGCGATTTTGGAATAAGCCAGCGCGGCGGGCAGCGCCAGCGGAGCGTGAATCGGATCGTCGCAGGAATGAATCAGGTAATGCACCACGCCGGGGTGAGTCGGGTATTTGCAGAAGAGCGGCAGCAGGATGGCCGCCGCCTGCATGTAGATTCGCTCGTCGCGTCCATTGTGCGCCGTGCCCAGGAGCGACAGCGCATAAAAGGCCGCGGAGTTCACGTCATCGGGATATTTCGCGTGCAGGCGCTCCATGGCGTCGCGGTAGCGGAAGTCGCGCTCGACTTTCGAACCTTCGCCGTAAAGAACGTCGAGCGTGCTTAGATAATCCTTTTCGCGTTGGGTGGGCGCTTTGGCCAGCCTCGCCGCCTCGGTCGGACCCAGCCGGGCCAACACGGCGCGCGCCGCCTCAAGGTCCTGTTGCATCCAGATGGGATGGTTGTAAGTCATCGCTTCGCCCCAGTAAGCCATGGCGAAGCCGGGAGCGATGGTTTCCGCCTTACGAAAGTTTTTGGCCGCGCGCGCGTATTCAAAATCGTGCAGCAGCGCCAGGCCGCGCAGAAAGGCCGGCTGCGCCGCCGACGGCCCGGAATTGGCAAAGGAAACATGGCCCACGCCGTTCTGCGATTTCTGCGCCAAGGCCGGCGCCACGACGGTTGCCGCCAGCAGAATCGTCAAAACGGCATCTCGCGCTCGAATGCGTTGCATCGGATTGCACCTCTCCCGGCCGTACCTGCAAATCACTGATGTTCGGCGGAAAATCCGGCGGGAAACATAGCATTCAAAGCCGGAGGATGGCAAGGAAGGACTTCGAGGCGGAGTATAATGAAGTTTTCGGCAACAGGCAGCGGAGCCACCTATGGACTTCAAGCTTCGGTCCAGCTACGAACCGCGCGGCGACCAGGCGGCGGCGATTCCGGAACTGGTACGCGGCGTGCGCGGCGGCGAGCGGCATCAGGTGCTGCTGGGCGTAACGGGCTCAGGCAAAACTTTCTCCATGGCCAAGGTCGTGGAGGCCGTCAACCGCCCCGCACTGATCCTGGCACACAACAAGACGCTGGCCGCGCAGCTCTACCAGGAATTCCGCAATTTTTTCCCGCAGAACGCGGTGGAATATTTCGTCAGCTATTACGATTACTACCAGCCGGAAGCCTACGTTCCCTCGGCCGACGTTTACATTGAAAAGGAAGCCACCATCAACGATGAGCTGGACAAGCTGCGTATGTCCGCCACGCGCTCGCTTTTCGAGCGGCGCGACGTTCTGATTGTGGCCAGCGTCAGTTGCATATACGGCCTCGGCTCGCCCGAGGCTTATTACGGCATGGTGCTGGCGCTCGAACACGGGCAGAAAATTTCCCGTCGCGAGATTCTGCACCGCCTGGTTGAAATCCAGTACGAGCGCAGTTCAGACGATCTCCGCCGCGGAACCTTCCGCGCGCGTGGCGATGTGATCGAGCTTTATCCCACCTATGAGGACAACGCTTACCGGATTGAAATGTGGGGTGATGAAATTGAGACGCTCGCCCAGATCGATCCGCTGCTCGGCAACGTGAAGCAGAAGCTCCAGCGCCTGCCGATCTATCCGCGCACGCATTACGTGCTGCCGGAAGATCAGCGCTCGCGCGCCGTGGAGGGCATTTTGCGCGAGCTCGAATGGTGGCGCAGCGAACTGGAAAAGCAGGGTCACACGATGGAAGCGCAGCGCGTTCACCAGCGCACCATGTTCGACCTGGAAATGATGAAGGAAATCGGCTATTGCCACGGCATCGAAAATTATTCGCGTCACCTTTCCGGCCGCGCGCCGGGCGAGCCGCCGCCCACGCTGCTTGATTACCTGCCCGACGATGCGCTGATGTTCATTGACGAAAGTCACCAGACCATTCCGCAGTTGCGCGGCATGTATCGCGGCGACCGCTCGCGCAAGCAGACGCTGGTGGATTACGGTTTCCGGCTGCCTTCGGCGCTGGACAATCGTCCGCTGACTTTCGAGGAGTTCGAGCATCGCACCTCGCAGGTGATTTACGTTTCCGCCACGCCCGGCCCTTATGAGCTTTCAAAATCGGGCGGGGAAGTGATCGAGCAGATCATCCGGCCCACGGGCCTGGTGGATCCGGAAATCGAAGTGCGGCCCACCAAAAATCAGATTGACGATCTGTTGGAGGAAATCCGCCGCCGCGCCGAAGCCGGTGAGCGCGTGCTCGTCACCACGCTCACCAAGCGCATGGCGGAGGACCTGGCTGCCTATTACGCCGAAGTCGGAGTGCGCTGCCGCTACATGCACTCCGAAATCGAAACGCTCGAGCGCGTCAAAATCCTGCGCGACCTTCGCCGCGGCGAGTTCGACGTGCTCATCGGAATCAACCTGCTGCGCGAAGGACTGGATTTGCCGGAAGTCTCGCTCGTCGCGATTCTCGATGCCGACAAGGAAGGCTATCTGCGCTCCTCGGGCGCGCTGATCCAGACTATCGGCCGCGCGGCGCGGCACGTGCGGGGGCGCGCCATTCTCTATGCCGACCGCATGACCGATTCCATGCGCCAGGCCATGGATGAAACCGGCCGCCGCCGCGCAAAGCAGATGGAATACAACCGCGAGAACGGCATCACGCCGGAAAGTATCGTGAAGCCGGCCGACATGACACTCGCTTCCATCATCGAGGCGGATTATGTTGAGACGCCGGACGAGACGGAAGAGGAAATTGTTTCCGAGGATCAGCTCGACCAGTTGATCGAAAGCCTGGAAACGCGGATGCGCGACGCGGCCAAACAGTTTGAATTTGAGGAAGCGGCAAAACTTCGCGACCGCGCCAAAGATTTGCGGGCGAGAAAGATCGGGTTCCGCAACGTGCTGGCGGAACCCGTCAAGCCGCGTCCGCCGGCAAAGGTTTAGCTGGCTGCAACAAGCACCGGAGCAGATTTGGCCAAACGGCAAAAAAAAGGAATTCGCACTCGCGGTGTCGCGATTGTCGGGGCGGGCAGGTTGGGCCAGGCGCTGGGAAGGCTGCTGCGCCGGCGCGGGGTGCCGGTCAACTGGATTGCGGCGCGAAATCCGGCGCGGGCAAAGCGAGCGGCGCAATTCATCGGCGGAGGGCGGGCTGTGGGTCTGCGCGATCCTGAATTGTGCCGGGCCGCTGTCATCATGCTTTCCGTTTCGGATTCGGCCATTGAGCCTGTGGCGCGCGAAATAGCCGCGCTGCAAAAAGACTGGAGCGGGCGAATCGTGCTGCACAACTGCGGCTCGATTCCGGCCGATGTGCTTGAACCTTTTCGCCGCCGCGGCGCGGCCATTGGTTCGCTCCATCCGTATCAAACCATCCCCAGCCGCGAGGACGGATCTCGCAATCTGATCGGAACTTTCTGGTCGGTCGAAGGCGACGCGGCGGCTGTCAGGCTGGGGCGGCAATGGGTCAAAAAGGTGAGCGGAACGGTATTTCGTATTCGTCCCGGCGGCAAGCCGCTTTATCACCTTTCGGCGTTTCTGGTTTGCCCCACGGAACTCGCGCTGATGGACCAGGCGGAAAAAGTCTTGCGGAGCGCCGGTGTTCCGCCGCGAATCGTTCGCCCCATGCTTTCGCGATTCGTGGCGGAGACGGCAAAAAACTTTCAGCAAATGGGCGGCGGAAAAGCTCTCACCGGCCCGGTAGTGCGTGGAGACTGGACGACGATTCGCAAACATATTGCGGCGCTGCGGCGTACCAGCCCCGAAGCGCTGCCCGCTTATCTCGAACTTCTGCGCCTGATGGCGAAGCTGGTGAGCAAAAAGCTTCCGCGCGATCTGCGTTGAGTCCGCCCCCGAAAAGTCCGCATCCGTGCAGTCGACTTGCGATACAATAGCCTCTCCGCTCAATTGAAGGAGGCACGATGACTTCCCGCGAGTTCTATCTTCACCGGCTCAGGATTGAATATCCCGTCACTCAGAAAGTTCTCGAAGCCATCCCCGAGGACAAGTTCGACTACAAGCCTGATGAGCGCTCGTCTTCGGCGGGTCAGCTTGCCTGGCTGCTGACGTATGAGATGCAAGCCTGCTTCCAGGTGCTGACGGAAGCAAGAGCCGATTGGAAAAATCTTCCGCCGCCGCCCAGGGCCGAATTGCTCAAGCAGTTTGAGGCAAACGCCCGCAAACTGGCGGCTCAAGTGGAGAAAAGCGGTGACGCTGAATGGGATCGCAAGGCGGGATTTTATTACGAAGGCCAGCTTGTAACCGAGCATCCCGCGGGAGTCTTCATCTGGCTCAGCCTGTTTGACGCCATTCATCATCGCGGCCAGCTCACGGCGTATCTGCGTCCCATGGGCGGCAAGGTTCCGGCCATCTACGGGCCCTCCGCCGACGACCAGCAGGGCCACGGCGCCTGGCAATAGCGCCCGCGAAATTCAACCTGGCATTCCGATTTGCTAAGGAGGAATCAATGAAAAACTTCATCCGGACTTTGTGTTGTCTTCTGGCGATTCTTTGCGGATTCTCGCTCGTTCCGGCGAGCGGCGCCAGCGGCTATCACTTGATCAAGAAAGTTGTTCTGGGCGGCCAGGGGTTTTGGGACTACCTGGTCTGCGACAGTGCCCATCATCACCTTTTCATTTCTCACGGCACGCACGTCATGGTGGTCAACACCAACACTTTGCGCGTCGTCGGCGACATTCCCAACACGCCCGGAGTCCACGGCATCGCGCTTGCGCCGGATCTCAATCGAGGCTTCATCAGCGACGGCCGCTCAAGTGAGGTGACCATTTTCAATTTGAAAACGCTCAAGACCATCGGCACGGTCAAAACCACCGGCCAGGATCCGGACTGCATCATTTATGATCCCGTAAGCAAACGCGTTTTCACTTTCAACGGCCGCAGCGACAATTCCACTGCCATTGACGGCGAAACCGGCAAAGTGGTGGGCACCATTGATTTGGGCGGACGGCCTGAATACGCCGTGGCGGACGGCGAAGGCCACGTTTACAACAATCTGGAAGACAAAAGCGAAGAGCTGGAAATTGATTCGAAGACCCTTAAAATCCTCAACCGCTGGCCGCTCGCTCCCGGCGAGGGTCCTTCCGGGCTTTCCATGGACCTCGAAAGCCGGCGACTCTTCTCCGGTTGCCACAACCAGAAAATGGTGATTATGAACGCCGACAACGGCAAGGTCGTTGCCACCGAACCCATCGGGCAGGGTGTGGACGCCACGCGCTTCGATCCCGGAACCGGCCTCGCCTTCAGTTCCAACGGCGATGGCACGCTGACGGTGATTCACGAGGATTCGCCCGACACTTATACCGTGATTGATAACGTGAAAACCGAGCGCGGCGCGCGCACCATGGCGCTCGATACCAAAACGCATCGCGTCTATCTGGTCACGGCGCAGTTCGGGCCCATGCCGCCGCGAAAGCCCGGCCAGCGCTTCCGCTTTCCATCCATCAAGCCGGGATCGTTTACGCTGATGGAATTCGGCCGCTAGTTCAATCCTGACAAAACAAAAAGGGCGGGGAATTGATCCCCGCCCTTTCCGAAATACCTCATCAAATCCGAGCGATGGACCTGTGCCGGCCCTCGCACTTTGCGGCTAATTGCTCTTTTCTTCGCCGAAGAAAACGCGGCGGAGATCGTCGCTCCAGGGCGAATCAGGCCCGGTAGTAGGATGGTCCGGAACCCGCGTCGGGTCCTGGGCAATCAGCGGCAACGCGCGGCCTCGGCGAGCGTCGGCCTCCGGCCCGGACCTGATGAACATTTCGCCGTAGGCCGAAATGACTTCGCGGATGACGCGGCAGTCGCGGCCATACTCGCGGGCATACTTGTGTCCGGCGGCCTCCCAGTCGGTGGTTTCCAGCAGGCAGTCACGGAGGATTCGCGCACCTCGCAAAGTGAGTGACAAGCCCTGGCCCCAGGTTGGGTCCGTGGAAGCGGCGGCGTCGCCGAGCAGGGCAACGCCGTCGGAGTAGGGATGGTCAACCCATGTATTCGCCGCGTCAAAGGTGGCCAGCGGACCCGCCGACTTGCAGCCCGCGACGAACTCGGCAGGCAATCCCGCGCGGATAGACTCCTCCATGAATCGCGGAAAGTCCTTCTCTCCCTGCAGGCGGAAGTTTGCGCTTGCCGCGTAGGAACAATAGGCGCGGGCGCGTCCTCCACCCTGGGGAAGGATCAAACCCGACTGGGAAATGGCCGGGTTGATAAACATGTAGCCGGTGTCCTCGGGCGACTTTGCGCCTTCCAGCAGCACTCCCGCCATCATCAGGAACGGCGGGTCCTGCCGCAACTGAAAGTTCCCCCAGCGCCGTGCGCTGGATGACCGTCCATCAGCGCCCACTACCAGCTGCGCCGTAATCTCTTCCACAGTCCCGTTCTGCTCGATGACGGCCGCGGGCTTTTTCCCCGGGCGCACTTCTTTCACCGTGGCGCCGCGTCGCACTTCGGCCCCGGATTTGGCGGCCGCTCCGAGGACAGTCTCCTGCATATGGGGATGGTAGAAATTGAACATAGGCGCGGCCTGCGGCGTTGTGGTGGGCAGATCGCGGCTCATAAGGGGCGTCCCGTTGAGAATCAACTCAAGCCGCGGTTGTTCGTGCCCGCAGGCTTGGCGCAGAAGCTCGTAAATGCCCAATGCCCTGGCTTCACCCACTCCCCAGGGCTGCATCGCTTCGCCGCGCACGCGGTCTTTGAACTCCCGCGTTTGCTCGATTACCAGCACGCGAGCGCCTCGCTCTGTCAGCGATTTTGCCAGCGTCGCTCCGCCCAACCCGCCGCCCACGGTCAGCACGTCATACTCGGTCGTCATCCGCGCCCTCCAATGATTCTGCGGGCCCCTTACGGAGCGCCAATAATAGCACGACGGCGTACTAGCCGTTCATTGCCGCGCCGGCCCGCTGCAAACAAAAAGGGCGGGGAATTGATCCCCGCCCTTTTGCTCTTACTGACTGCTGACAACTGACGACTGACGGCTTCTTTTTAGTACATTCCGCCGCCCATGCCGCCG
>JBJKPU010000040.1:0-2577 GCA_046706005.1 Terriglobia bacterium
CCAAGCCGGTGGATCGCCGCTGCGACATCTGGTCCTTCGGCGTCGTGCTGTTTGAAATGTTTTCCGGCAAAAAAGCATTCGAAGGCGAAACGGTTTCCGACGTTCTCGCCGCGGTCATCATGAAAGATCCCGATTGGTCGGCGCTGCCGGAAGCCACGCCACCGTCAATCCAACGCCTCATTCGCCGCTGCCTCAACAAAGATCCGAAACAACGATTGCAAGCCATCGGCGAAGCCCGCATCACGATTGAAAGAACATTGAACGGAGAATCCGACGTAGGGGCAATTCATGAATTGCCCCTACCGGAAGCCCCATCGCCACGTCACCGTCTCCTGTCCTGGGCGTTGGCCGTGACCACAATTGCCGCCGTCGTGTTCGGAGCGGTTGCTCTCCATTTCGTGCTCCAACCCAAGCCGCAGCAAAGCCTGATGCGCTTTACCGTCCCGCCGCCCCAAAACGCCCAGTTCGTCGGCACTGGGCTGAGCATTTCACCGGATGGCCGCACGCTGGCATTCGTGGCCAAGCCGGCACCGGACAAGCCCAAAGTTCTCTGGCTGCGTTCACTCGGCAGCCTCACGGCCACGCCGATTCCTGGAACAGAAGGCGCCGGCCTTTCCTTCTGGTCGCCGGACGGGCAATACATCGCTTTTTTCGCGAGCCGCAAGTTAGAGAAGGTTGCTGTCACAGGCGGAGTTCCGCAGACGATCTGCGACGTACGGGGTGGTGTGGGCGGAACATGGAATCGCGACGGCGTTATTCTTCTGTCGAGCGTCGGCGCGCTTTACCGCGTGCCTGCCACGGGCGGCACACCCACGCCGGTTCTTGCCCCCGATAAAAAATCTGTCGGATATTTCCTTCCCCAATTCCTGCCTGACGGGAAGCATTTCCTCTTCCTATTCGCGAAAAATCTGGTGGGTGCTTCTACCACCGTCGGGGTCGGCACACTCGATTCGAAGAAGACAGTGCCGTTGTTCAAGGGCAGTTCGAACGCGGTTTATGCAAGGCCGGGCTATCTGCTCTATGTGCAGGGAGGCAATCTGATGACCCGGGGCTTCAATGCAAAGAGCCTGAAATTCACGGGCCAGGCTGTCCGTGTGGTCCAGAACGTCCATGTGAATTTCCAGTCGGTGCCGTTCGCGGTCTCTCAGAGCGGCGTCCTGGCCTACCGGACGAGTGGGGCCGGCGCGCTGGATGAAATGACATGGTTCAACCTGAAGGGTCGCAGGCTCGGGGTCCTCGGCCAGCCGGGAATCTATGCCGAGCCGGCCTTTTCACCCGACGGAGCCAGGCTGGCGGTTTCCTCGATCAGCCCGGACGGCAAGACAGCCGATATCTGGATTTACAATCTGAAGCGCGGTACGCGCTCCCGCCTTACCTTTACCCCGGCGCTGAATGACACTCCCAGGTGGTCAAGTGATGGAAGCAGCGTGTACTTCTCCTCGAACCGCGACGGGAATGCCGGTATCTACCGGAAGCGAGCCGACGGGCTGGGAAACACCCAACAGATTTTCCAGTCCTCCAGTCAGAATGCGTACCTCAACACCCTGTCGCCCAAAGACCGCTACGCGATCTTCCTTAGCCCGTCAACGACGAGCGTCGAATGGGCTCTGCCGCTCACCGGCGACCGCAAGCCGTCCGCCTACGTCCAACATGCGTTTGACGCGGTGCTTTCGCCGAACGGCCGGTACGTTGCTTATGCCTCGACGGATTCGGGGATTTATGTCCAGACTTTCCCCCAGCATCTCGGGAAGTGGCAGATCTCAACTGGGGGCGGCCTTGACTTTGAACCGGCGTGGCGAAGTGACGGAAAAGAACTGTTCTATAGGGGCGCGAACGACGAAATAATGTCGGTTGATGTCACGACCGACTCCGGCAAGTTCCAGGCCGGCACGCCCAGGCTGCTCTTCAAGCAGAAGCTCGTCAGCCAGCTGTGGAGAAACAGTTACGCGGTCACCCCGGACGGCCAGCGATTTCTGATGATGGCGCCGGTCGGCGAAGCCAATCCTTCGCCGATTACCGTGGTCGTCAACTGGCCGGCGTTGGTGAACAAACAGTAAGCGCGCTCATCGGCTGGAAGAAATCGGTTAGAATTCACCAGAATTGATATGAGCTTATCCAGCGGCACAAAACTCGGCCCGTATGAAATCACCGGCGCGCTCGGTGCGGGCGGCATGGGAGAAGTCTATCGCGCCCGCGATACGCGCCTCGATCGTGATGTGGCGGTCAAAGTTCTTCCCGCGCGCCTGGCCGGTGATCCGATGTTCAGGCAGCGTTTTGAGCGCGAGGCTCGCACGGTTTCCTCGCTGAATCATCCGCACATCTGCACGCTCTTCGATATCGGCCGCGAGGGCGAAACCGACTTCCTGGTGATGGAATACCTGGAAGGCGAGACGCTGGCCGAGCGGCTGAAGCGCGGCCCGCTGCCGCTTGCGGAACTGGTCCGGATCGGGATGCAGATTTCGGACGCGCTGGACAAGGCGCACCGCAAGGGCGTGGTGCATCGGGATTTGAAGCCGGCGAACATCATGCTGACCAAGGGCGGCGCGAAGCTGATGGATTTCGGCCTGGCCAAGCCGA
>JBJKPU010000041.1:0-28025 GCA_046706005.1 Terriglobia bacterium
GTACACCATTGTATCGGCGCCCTTCACAAACTCGCGTTGCGCGCGGTCGTGGCTGGGAGAGCCGGGCTCGGTATCTGTGGCAAAGACAAAAGCTTCCCCGTCAGCCTCTACCCTGTAGGCGACGCACCCTTGCGGGTGATTCAACGGGACCGACCGGATGACGGCTCCCCCGATATCAATGGGGCTTTGATCGAGGTCGAAGAAGTGGCGCGCCGAAGCCATCGCCGTCATGTCCACGGGGAAGTATGGGTTCGTCATTTGGTCTTCGATGGCCGCCTGTAAATCCGCCCCTTTCCTCATTACGGAGTGGAACAGAAACATGTTGCCGGCTTTGTAACATGGTGGGAAGATGGGAATCCCCTGGATGTGATCCCAGTGAAAGTGTGTAATGAAGAGGTAGGCGTGAATGGGCCGCTCGCCGTATTCGCGAAGCAGAGATTTCCCCAGCCCGCGAAGCCCCGTGCCGCAATCCAGAATGATCAGAGTCCCGTTATCAAGCCGGACTTCGATGCACGGAGTATTTCCCCCATAGCGGGAGTTTCTTCGCTCGGGTGTTGGCGTCGATCCTCTCACACCCCAAATCTTGATCCTCATCCAGGAGCCGCCCCTCGAATTCTACCAATAAGAAGGCCACAGTGATGTCTTCGCGCCAAACGACACCTCAATCTGGCGCGGATTTCACCGTATCAGGGTCCTCTTATCGCTAAGCATAGCACAAAATCGCTATCCGAAAGAAGGCGCGCTTGCTAACCACAGAGTAAACCTCGGCGTGCAACGGGAATGCTCTCGGACCACGTAAAAATAGCGTTTTCAGCTTCCTAAGGCAAGCTCTTCATTTCTAGCCGCCCTAGTCTCCCGTGACCGAATTCCTCGATTCAGCCCTCAGGGTTCGCAAGCTTCCAATTCGAGGGCCGTGGGGTTCAGCGTACAGAGCGAATCCCGCTTCTGGTTTGACTGTCAGCGGCCGAAATCATAAAATTGAGAAGCAAAGAGGCTACTTGCCCATGCCGGGGCCACCCCCTGAAGGACAGCATCGATCCGAACAAGGCGGCAAGGCCGCCACTCGGCCGCGGAGCCGCAAGCTTTTCGGACAATTGGTTTTTCTGATTCTGCTGCTGCTTTCGGCCGGCGCCGGGGCGCTGGGCGGCCTCCTCTTCGTTTATTCTTCCGACCTCCCGCAAGTCCGCCAACTGGAGGATTATCGTCCTGATGTCATGACCGAAGTTTTTGCGGACGACGGCACTCCGATCGCCCGGTTCGCTCTGGAGCGTCGGGTGATGGTCTCTTACGATCAGATTCCTCCTGTGCTGAGAAACGCAGTTATCTCGATCGAGGACCGGCGATTTGAAAGTCACTGGGGTGTTGACGTTCTGGCCATCGTCCGAGCGGCCATTACGGACATCATGGAATGGCGTAAAGACCAGGGCGCCAGCACGCTGACTCAGCAGTTGAGCCGCGTGCTTTTCTTGACCCGCGAAAAGAGCTTCAGGCGGAAAGTGGAGGAAGCGCTTCTGGCCATCCAGATTGAGCGCCGCTTCACGAAACCTCAGATCTTCACGATGTACACCAATGCAATCCCCCTGGGGAGCGGCAATTATGGTTTTGAAGCTGCGTCGGAGTTCTTTTTCGGAAAGCCCATCGGCAAACTGACGCTTCCGGAGGCTGCCACGCTGGCCGGCCTGCCACGTTCCCCGACCTATTATTCGCCTCTGCTTCACCCCGAAAGGTCGCTTGCCCGCCGTAATGATGTTCTGCAGGCCATGCTCGAAAACGGCAAGATCGACCGGGCGAAGTTTCAAAAGGCCAAGGCGGCGCCCCTCGGCCTGCACATTAAGCGATGGAACAACGACATTGCCCCGTACTATGTCGAGGAAGTCCGGCAATTTCTCGAGGATAAGTATGGCGAGGAGGCAGTCGAGCAAAAGGGCTTGCGCGTTTACACCTCGCTGAACGTTCAACTGCAGAAAGATGCTCAAAAGGCGTTGCGCGACGGCTTGCGCGACTACGACAAGAGCCGGGGCTGGCGCGGTCCGGAAAGAAACATTCTGAAGAAACCCGAGATCCTTCCGGGTGGGAAAAATGCCACGCTTGAGACGTACTCGAATCCCGATTGGCGAAGTTCCATCTCGCCTGGCGACTACGTTCACGGCCTGGTCATGAGTGTGACTGCAGCTCACGCGACCGTGCGATTCGGAAAGCTTCGGGCCCGCCTGACGCCGGCTGACTTCAGTTGGACGCACAAGAACGATCCGCAGGCGGTTTTCTCACCCGGTGACGTGGACCTGTTTCTGGTGAAGGAGGCGAAGGGCGATACTCTCCAGGTCAGTCTGGATCAGACTCCAACCGTCCAGGGAGCGTTGCTGGCCATTGACAATAGCACCGGTGAAATCAAGGCGATGGTGGGCGGGTACGACTTTGATACCAGCAAATACAACCGCGCTGTGGATGCCCAGCGGCAGGTGGGTTCATCTTTCAAGGTTTACGTTTATGCGCAGGCGCTGCTCGATGGAATGAGCCCCTTCGACAAGGTTCTGGATGAGCCGGTCACTTACACCACGTCTTCCGGCACCTGGGCGCCTCATAACTACGACGGTAAATTTGAAGGGTCGATTACTTTGCTCCACGCGCTGGCGGAATCGCGCAATGTTCCCGCCGTGAAGGTATTGTCCAAGATCGGCATCGACAGCGTCATCCGGCTGTGCAGGAAATTCGGAATCGTGTCGCGTCTGGTTCCCAATCTTCCTTTGGCGCTCGGCGCCTCGGACCTGACGCTGCTCGAGCACACCTCCGCCTTTACGACCTTTCCCAACGACGGCGTCCACATCGCCCCGCGCATGGTCCTGCGCGTCACCGATTACAATGGCCGCCTCATTGACAGTTTTCCGCCCCATGTCACAGACGTCCTGCCGGCGGGAGTGGCGCGACTTGAAACTTCGATGTTGCGCGAAGTTTTCAATTCCGGCACGGGCATCCGCGCCAAGGCATTGGCCACGAAGTATCCTCTGGCGGGGAAAACGGGGACAACCAACGATTTTGGCGATGCCTGGTTTATGGGGTTCTCGCCCAATCTCACCTGTGGCGTCTGGGTTGGTTACGACGATCACCACACGCTCGGACGCGGCGAAGAAGGCTCGCGGGTCGCGCTTCCGATCTGGATGGATTTCATGAGCCAGGCGCTGAAGATTGTTCCTGTGGGAACTTTTCCGGATTCGCCTCTCCTGACTAATCCGGCCCAGGTTAAGGAGATTCTCGCCAGCGCCGGCGGGCCAGGCCAGTTTCCCTCAAGCGGCGCCAGCCCGGTTCTGGGCCAGGCTTCTCCGGGGCAAACTCAGAATGCATCGCCCTCGAGTCCGGCCGCGCCGTCTCCAGCGCCGCCGGCCAAGCCCGCTCTCAAGCCGGCCGAAAATGTTTCCTCTCCCGGCTCCAGCGGCTGATTCGTAAGCCTGCTGACTATTTCCTGAAATGATCGTACCCGGACGGCTGAAGTGGAATCTTTCTACCTCTTGGTTCAATCAGCGTCAGCTTGCGGTTTCGGCAAATTTCCCCGATCTGTCGGATTGTCGCACCACGGAACCTCTTCGGCAGGTTTTTCACTTTTGAAGGCGGAATAGTAAACAAAAGTTCGTAATCTTCGCCGCCGTGCAAGGCAAGATGCAGGGCCCGCTCGCGCGAAGGCATCTCGGGGGCGGGGATCAAATCTTCCCGGATTCGAGCTCCGACTCCGCTTGCCTCGCAAAGGCGCGCGAGGTCGGAGGAAAGGCCATCGCTGAGGTCCATCATTGCGTTCGCCAGGTGACGCGCGGCCAGGTAGCGGCCCAGACGGCATTGAGGTTCGGGAAAGAGATGATGATGAATTGCACTGGACGCTGCGGCGGGGTCGGACGCCGTGGCGACACCATGTGAATGGGTTGTGCGCGACTTCAGCAGGCGCAGGCCAAGTTCGGAAATGCCCAGTCGGCCGCTGACAAAAATCAAATCGCCCGGCCGCCCGCCGGACCGCCAAACTGCCTGCCCGCGAGCGACTTCTCCCGCCGCAATGGCGTCCACCGTTACGGATCCCGAAATCACCGCCGTGTCGCCCCCGATGATGGAAACTCCAAAACGCCGCGCCAGCAATCGCATGCCTTCGTAGAATCCTTCGAGCCACTGCTCTGTTGTCCGCTTCGAGATTGCGAGTGAAACCAGCGCGAACCGCGGCTCAGCTCCCATGGCCGCCAGATCGCTGAGGGTGCGCGCTAATGCGCGGTGACCAACGGATTGAGGCGGATGAAGTCGCTCGTTGAAGTGAACACCTTCGATTGAAAAATCCGTGGTCAGAGCAAGCTCATGCCCTCGGCCCACTCGGACCAACGCGGCGTCATCCCCGATTCCCAGACGCACTCGCCGGTCGCGCGTCCGCGCCAGCCTGCTCAGCCAGCGGACAAAATCCGGCTCAGAGAGGAACATTCTTCGGCCCCCGAATTCCCGCATTCCTTTTACCACCGCCCACTAAGCATGAACGAACCTTCTATTCATCGCAAGGCCTGGCCGGCCGTCGAGAGCGTCGTAGCCGGCGATGACGTAGCCAGAATATTCCTGGTTGTATCCGGCCTCGAAAATTTAGCGGGACGCGTGTAAGATTCACTGTTCACCTGAGGGAACTTCACTATGGCTTTATACCTTGTGACCGGCGGAGCGGGATTCATCGGATCGAACACGGTTGGCGAGCTTGTGCGTCGAGGCGAAAAGGTCCGCGTGCTGGACGACCTTTCAAGCGGCCGAATAGAAAATCTTGCTGAGCTTCGCGACCGCATTGATTTCCAGCAGGCGGACATCCGCCGCCTCGACAAGATTGAGCCCTTTTTTGACGGCGTGGATTACGTGATTCATCTGGCGGCGATTGCATCCGTGGCCCAGTCCGTCGCCGATCCGGTAAACACGAATGCTGTGAACGTTGACGGCACATTGAACGTTCTCATGGCGGCGCGCGATGCCAAGGTGAAGCGCCTGGTCTTTGCGGGCTCAGCTGCCGTTTACGGCGACAGCCCGGAACTGCCCCGAGTGGAAACTCAAACCCCTCAGCCTCTTTCTCCCTATGCCTTGCACAAACTCACGGGAGAGATTTATGCCCGGCTCTTTTATCATCTCTATGGGCTCGAGACAGTCACCGTGCGTTACTTCAATGTTTTCGGGCCGCGGCAGGATCCCAAATCCGAATACACGGGAGTTCTTTCTATTTTTCTCAACGCCTACCTGGAAAACAAAACACCCAAAATCTTCGGTGATGGCGAGCAATCGCGGGACTTCGTCTTTGTCGAGAATGTCGTGGATGCCACGCTTCTTGCCTGCACGGCTCCGGACGTTTGCGGCCAGGCCATTAACGTGGGCATGGGCGAGCGCCATACGCTAAATGAGACCATCCAGGATCTCAACCGGCTTTTTGGCCGCGACGTTAAGGCGCGTTACGGTTCAGAGCGTCCTGGTGACGTCCGTCACTCACATGCCGATATCTCGCTGGCGCGGCGACTGCTGGGATATGAGCCAAAGATCGGTTTTGAGACAGGCCTTGGCAAAACGGCCGATTGGATTCGTTCGCAGGCCGGATGAGTGTGATCCGATTTACGGGGAAACGAGGAAACAATGTTGAAATCGATTGCCGCGCGCACGTTGCTGCTTTCTATCCTGCTTTTGGCGCCGGGCGCGCTTGGAGCAAAGGCCGTTACGCTTGAAGGCGCGCCCTCGAACAGCGGATACAATGCGGGCACGGAAGCTCTGATCCGGGCAACCTTGAAAGGAGCGGAGCACCCGGCGAATCGGTATACGGTCCTCGCGAACATCCAATACGTGGGATCAGCGTCTGTGGTCAGCGTCGAAATGGATTCCGTTCCGGGAGAGAACGCGGGTGAGGTTCACTTTGAAACCCGCTGGCCGATTCCTGCCGACGCGCCCACAGGAATTTACAGTGTTTCGCTCCGCGTCGAGGACACCGCTTCGCACCAGGTCGTTGCAACACGGAAGCTGCGCGCTTTTGCCGTCTATCGCAAGCTGATTCAGCTCGCCTCCGTGCGATTGAACAAGACTTTCTATACGGCCGGCGATCCCATTCGATGCGAAGTGTCGCTTCAGAATCTGACCGGGCAGGACTTCAAGAATCTCCGCGTGGAATTTTCCAACGCCAACTATCCCTGGATTTCTCTCTTTTCGGGCGAGAAGAATCTTTCCGGCAGCACGCCGGTGAATCCTGCTTTGGCTCTCCACATCATGCGCACCAGTCTCGATTTGCCCGCGCATGGAAACGTGACGATTCCGATGCAGGTGGTTGGAACTGCAGCGTTCACCCAGGGCGCGGAAGTCTCACTTCTGGGTCACGGCTCGGCCGCTCGCCATGCCAAAACGCCTCCGCCCGAGGTTGATACTTACACGATTGCCGTGTGGTCGCAGGACCGCTCCCGCCTTTACGACATGCAGTTCACCGACCCGGCCGTCGTGCGTCCGTGGAACGCGGACCGTCCCAAACCCTACGATCTGAACTACACGCATCCTTATAATTCCGACATCGGTTTTTCGAGCTACCGCGAGTTTTATCCACCGGGATATATCTCCGATATCATTCGCGTGGACCGCGCACACAGTTTGTTCCGGCCTGGTGATGCGCTGATGATGAAAGTGACGCTCCGGAATCCGAGCGCTTCAGCCTGGGACAACCTTATTCTGTCGGCCGAGGTTCGAGGCGCGCATGGTGCGGATTTGCACAAAGCTGTGGTGGCTTCGCCGCTCGATTTAGCTGCTGGCTCTTCGCGCCAGGTGGAAGCGCCTGTGTGGACGCTTCCGGCAAACGCTGCGCCCGGCGTTTACAGAATCGAGTGGACGCTGAAGCGTCCCAACGGCGAGTCTGTCGCGGAGGCGGCGAGCGAATTTGCGGTGAACAATCTGCCGCCCTCCCTTCTAGTCGTCGCGCCGCATGAGGATGACGAGCATTTTTACGCAGGGCTGATTCGCGCTTACGTTGAAGCGGGCCTTCCCGTGCGCGTGCTGGTGATGACAGGCGGCGATGTTGGCGAGTGCGAACGGTATTACTCCAAGCCCTGCGGGCCGAACGAAGCGCGCGAGTTCGGCGAGGTGCGCATGGAAGAAACCGCTGACGCGCTCGAGCACATCGGCCTTTCGCGCCACAAGCTGATGTTTCTTGGCCTGCCCGATGGCGGCTCGGGGGAAATCTGGTTCCATCACATCAAGCCTTCCGATCCTTTCCTTTCCATCTACCTTGCCTGCGACCACGCGCCCTATGAGAACGTCCTGATTCCCAATCTTCCCTTCGCGCGCGATTCGGTGCTCGAGGCGCTGGAGAATCTGCTGGTGAAGTATCATCCTGCGGTGCTGGCATTGCCACATCCTGATGAGCGGCACGTGGACCATCGCACCACCAACTGGTTCGTGATCAAAGCCTGCCAGGAGCTTTTGAAGCAGGGCAAGATTGATCCGCGCACCATCGTGCTGGCCGATCAGACTTACGGCGCAGGCGGCTACAAGCCGGCTCCGTATCATTACCAGCGCGATCCGGTTTATCTGAGCGGCGAAGCTGCGGCGCTCAAACAGGAGATGAGCTGGATCTATCAATCGCAGGATGGCAATCTGGATGAGGGCAATAAGAAGAGCTTCGATCAGTTGCAGCGAGAGGAGATTCACTTTCGCATCCTGGACTGGCAGGAGCACGAAGGCTGGAACGAATAGGCCGGGCAAGTAAAATTTACCCGGTGTGACAGAATTGCACAAAACGCTGTTTCAATTCAGTGGGCATTTCTTAATAAATTGTTGATAATAAATTAGTTAGAATTGATTCGTGAGGGAGGGCCGAACGTCCCATTCGTCTCACGACTTGTGGTCCTATGAAGCATGACCACAATATATTGTGGTCGCGGCGGGCGGGTTTACCCTCACCCGTCGCGCGTGGCGCGACATCCCGCAGAGCGGGATCGCAGACGCGCGACCCTCTCCCTGAAAGGTAGAGGGCTGAGGGAAGAATCTCCGACGCAAAAGCCCACGACACGGAAAGCGTGCCGTGGCTACCGGTTCGCAGTTGCATTGGCGGGCGGGCAAGGGTATCTTCCCGGGACGGTGGAAAGAGGGAAGGATTCTCAATCGCCCGATCCGCCTTGAGGAATCGATGACCGACTTTTTGCGGCTGGAAAATCGGCACACGGGAGAGATTCTGCAATTGCGCCGTGTGCGCGACGGGGATGGCCAGACTTATCTCGCGATCGAGGGTTCCTTGCCCGCGAGGTCGAGCGGCCCGCCGCCTCACCGGCATTTGCGTGAGCGTGAAGAGGGAATCGTGAAAGCGGGAACACTCGGCGCCCGAGTCGGAAATGAGCGGATCACTGTGCCCACCGGCGGGAGCGTGGTTCTGCCCGCCGGGGTCGTCCACAACTGGTGGAACGCCGGGGACGATCTCCTGCAGTTCAACGGCCGGGCGGTTCCGGCGGTTGACCTGGACCGTTTCTTGCAGGCGATCTTTGCGATTCTCAACGCCGGTCCGTCCGGCAGGCCGTCCGTCTTCTACCTGGCCCACGTGTTGTGGCGGCATCGGCACACGCAATCGCTTTCTGTGCCGCCGCGGGCCGCGCAGCGAATCGTTTTTCCCGTCACTCTGCTTCTCGGCAATATTCTCGGCAAATATCGGGGAACGGCCTGGCCCGGTTCGCCTGAGTCCTGCACCGGCGCCCCCGAAGCCTGAACTCAATCGGCGCCACGGCTCACACCGCCTGCCTCCCCGCACACATCGCAGCGGCAGCGATGTATGCGCCGCCCCGAGCATGATTTCAGGCCAGGCCTGCGGCCTTCCACAGCTTGTTGTGGAAGAGAGTGACCATGGCCGGGTCCATGTAGGGCCCGACGCGGCTGGCCGTGTCGATATGCATGCTCTCGCGCCGCCCGGTGGAATAGGCCGGCCACGGGGGAAGACCCGGAGCCGCCGGCTTCCCGGTGCGCGCAAACTCGGCCCAGGCGCTGGACACGGTATCGGCGAGGGTTGCCACCGCGGCTCCGCCGCCGGTCATCACGACACCCGCAGGCTCGCCGCCATTGTCAAACACGAATGGAATCTCAATGGTGTGCGGGGAGTAGAGCTTTCCGTCCTGGATCGGCGTTTGCCAGTCGAAGCGATAGGTGTAAACCGGAGCCGCTCCGGGCACCGCACGGGCATCCATGATGGCGGAGTTCAGCGCGCCCATCGCAAAGTCCGAGAAAATCCGGAACCAGAGTCCGGAAGGATCGTAGTGCGGAAAATCGCGCCGGTAGGTTGCCAGGATTTGCGGGGCCGCGTCGGCGCCGAACATATGGGCGACGCGCTGCTGCAATTGCGCGTCATCGAGCGAATAGGCGGCTTTGTCGGCGAGCATGAAGAGCGTCATTTCCGTGCCGTTCTGCCCGATGAGCAGGGGCACGTCGAGGCTGCTCGGCGCCGCTTTGGGGTCGAAGACATGCTGACGGATGATTTTTCCGTCAATCACCGGCCAGAAGCCCGCCGGGAATCCGGGCGCCTGCATCGACATGGGCGTTTTGGCCAGCACGCTTGCCTCCGCCGCGATGATCTGCTCACAGGAAATATGATTCAGCTTGCCCGCCGTCTGCGGCGTTACCTTGAGCGCCGAAAGGACGGCGTTGGCCACCTTGTCGGCCTGATCGGGGGTCATGAAGCGGGTCAGCGGGCCGCTCTCAATGATGGCGCGGTGGAACAGGCCTTTGGCCGACGGAACACCCAGCAGGGTCGCAACTTTCCAGCCACCGCCCGATTCGCCGAAAATCGTTACTAGGTCCGGGTTGCCGCCGAACGCGGCAATGTTGTGGCGTACCCACTCCAGAGCGGCGATCATGTCGCGGATGCCGAGATTGGCGGAGTCCGAGAAGCTGCCGCCGAGGACACGCGACAAATCGGTCAGGCCGGACGCGCCGAGCCGGTGGTTGATGGTGACCACGACCACGTCACTATGTCTGGCAAGGTTTTCGCCGTCGTAGATCGGGCACGACCCGCTTCCGCTGGTCCAGCCGCCGCCGTGCAGCCACACCATGACCGGCAGCTTTTCCTTCGCGCCGGCCGGGGCCCAGACGTTGAGCGCCAGGCAATCGTCTCCGGGGACGACGTAATCCGCCGGAGTGAAGGCGGGCGTGACGGGCGAGCGGAATTGTTCTTTCTGCTGCGGGGAGGATTGCGCGTAACGCATCGTCTTGCGGACGCCCGTCCAGGACTCTACGGGACGAGGCGGAGCGAAACGGTTCCGGCCCGCGATGCTCTGCGCGTAGGGAATCCCAAGGAAGCGGGCCACTCCGTTCAGGCTTTCACCCTCGACACGGCCGGGCACGGTTTCCGCGACAGGCGCCGCGGCCGGCTGGCCACTGGCTCGCAGGTTAGCCGCGACAAGCGCGGCAGCAGTGGTTTTCAGCAGCATTCTGCGGGTCACCTGCAGCCCGGCTTTCCCGGAAGATACAGACATGGACATTTTCTTTGCGCTCATCTCTTGCGTCCTTTCATCACGACTTGCCCCCAATGGAGGTTCCAGTTGGGACCGTTGCAAGCCACTTTCCGACCTTTCGCTTGACGTCTCGGCCCGGCCTGGTCTATATATGACCTGTGGTCAGTTATAAACTGACCGTGGGTCAGTTGTCAAGAGGCAAATTGGGCGCACGGGAGGAAAGTTCAGGCATGACTCTGGCGAAAAGCAGAAAAAGGGCGCGCTCCGACGATGAGAAAGAGGCGCGGCGGGCGGCGATCCTCGGTGCGGCGCGGGAGATGATCGCCAGGAGAGGCTTCGACGGCGTAACGATGAGCGCCGTTGCGAAACGGGCCGGGGTCTCCAAGGGCACGCTCTATCTCTACGTTCGCAGCAAGGAAGAACTGTTCCTCGCCCTCTTTGTTGACGCGATGGAGGAATTGGTCATTCGCATTGAACAGGAGGCGACCGCGGGCAACCTGGTGGAACTGATGGGGAGCGCGCCGCAGGAGGTGCCGCTGTTCCTGCCGCTGCTGGCCCGCCTTGCCGCCATCATCGAAGCCAACGTGGCTGATGACCCGCTGTTCGAGGCAAAGCGAACCATGCAAAGATACGGCGGCCGGGTCGCGGCGGTGATTGCACGGTTAAGCAGAGCCCCGAAAAAACGGGCCGGAGAAGTAACCTCGGTGTTGATGATGGCGATGCAGGGGGCTGCACAGTCTGACATCACGGCGCGGCGTGAACCGGCAACCGTGCCGGACGATTTGAAGCCCGTCTACGCCTCGCATGCCTTCTCTGCGCGGTTCCCGACCGCAGCCCGCATAATCCTGTCAGCCGTGCTCTGATGTGTCGAGCGGGTAGACACGACACGCTTTTGTGTTGTGGGCCTATTCCGGGCCAAGGCCGAAGAACCCACGGCATGAAGGGCATGCCGTGGCTACCGCTCGCGCGTGCATGTTAGAGTTTCTCCATGGCCGTGCTCGACTGGCTGCTTGATTCCGACCCTGCCATCCGCTGGCAGGCGCTGCGTGATCTCACCGATGCGCCCGCGGAGACCGTCGCGGCGGAGCGCGCGCGGGTGGCCAACGAGGGCTGGGGCGCCAGGCTGCTCGCATTGCAGGGAGAAGACGGCCAGTGGGCCGGAGGGGCATGTTTTCCGGCGGAGGGCTGGCGGCGCGGCGCGGAGGGCCAACCCTGGACCGCGACGCTGCCCACGCTCCGGCTGCTTTGTGATTTTGGAGTGGATCCCGGTTGCGAGCCTGTACGCCGCGCGGTCGAACGGGCGAGAGATGGCTGCCATTGGGAGCACGCCGGCCAGCCCTTTTTCAGCGGCGAGGTCGAGCCGTGCATCAATGGCAGAACCGTGACGCTGGGCGCTTACTTCGGCCTGAACATGGACGGCGTTGTCACACGCCTGGTTGGCGAGCAACTGAAGGACGGCGGCTGGAACTGTGAAGCCGAAAACGGATCCACCCGCTCCTCGTTCGCAACCACGATCAACGTGCTGGAGGGGCTGCTGGAGCACGAGCGCGCAACCGGCAGCGCAGAATCCGCGGCGGCGCGTCGCCGGGGCGAGGAGTATCTGCTGGAACGCAGTCTGTTCCGCCGGAAAAGCAGCGGCGAAATCGTCAATGCGACCTGGCTCCAATTCTCATATCCGCCCCGCTGGCACTATGACGTGTTGCGCGCTCTCGATTATTTCCGCGCGGCCGCGGATGCGCCGGATCCCCGAATGAATGAAGCCATCGAATTGCTTCAATCCAAGCGGCAGCCGGACGGCAGATGGCTCCTGGAGAACACACACCCCGGCAAGGTCCACTTTGCGCTGGAAGAAGGCGATGGCCGGCCCAGCCGGTGGAACACGCTGCGCGCGCTCCGCGTCCTCCGCTGGTGCGGGCGTTGATGTCCACGCCAGACGGCCGAGTTGCCGGTTGTGCCGCCGGTGCAGGGCGGTGGAACAAGAAGTCAGAAGTGTGAAGTCAGAAGTCAGAAGCGGGATCGCAGACGCGGGATCGGAGACGCGCGACCCTGTCCCTGGAAGGGAGAGGGCTGAGAGAGAAATTTCCGGAGTAAAAATCCACGGAGTAAAGCCCACGACACAAAAAGCGCGTCGTGGCTATGGGCTGCAGCGCCGGCGGCCTTCAGGCCGACGTTTCCGGTTTGGGATGCGTGGTGCCCACCCCGCAGGGCGAGGTGGGCGCTACGTGCCCGGCTCGGCATCAATCGGCGTCAGTCTTCGTCATCCCAGTCGCCGCCCCAGCCTTCCCAACCCCAGTTTCCCCAACCATAGGGAGTGAGGAATGGGTTGTAGTACAGGCCGCCGTAGTACGGGTTCATCAAGTACGCCGAATCCGAAGGAATGTACGCATAGAAACCCCAGTAGTGCGACCAATACCATCCGGGTCCGTGCCAACTGCCGGTCTGCGCAATGTATTGCTGAACGTCCTGACGGGCCTGAGCTTCATACCGGTCGCGGAGTCTGCTCCACCGATAGAGTTGGCCGGATTCAAAGGTCTGCCTGTTCGACCTCTGAGCGAAGAGTGGCTGACCGGGGGTCAGAACTACTTCCTTCCCCTTCGTCAGCTTCACCTGAGAATCACCCCGAACAACCGTCGCTTTGCCATGATGGAGGACCGCGATCACCTTATCCTGCGCGTTGAAGCCGTAAAGTCCATTCTGATTGATTCTTGTGATTGCGCCGTCCATTTCCACGGAGAGCGTGTGCTTGTAAATGTGATCAGCCTTGAGCAGAGCCTTGCCGTGGATCAGCTTCACTTGTGAATTTTCGAGGCTCGCGGAAGTCATCCGCGCCGCGGAATTTCGACCGAGACGCAGGAAAGCTCCAGGAGTCAAAAGAATTTCGGCATCTCCGTGCCGGGTGGCCAGGACCTGATGAGGCCGCAGCATGCGGTTCGGAACGGCGCCGTTCTTCACCGAATGTCCGTTCAATTGCACTTTGCCCTGAACGGAATTGACGAGACCGGGACTGGGCATGCGTCCTCGCGTCGCCATGCCGAATGCAGGCGCCGCAAAAGCTAAAGCCAGCGTAAGCCAGCCGATGATTGGTAGTTTTGTCATAACAATCACCCCTTCTTATTTGGATGCGGCAGCGGTAACTCAGGCTCGGTTTCCGGCAAATCGTGAAAAAATTTCGCATTGGCGCATGATGTATTTATCGCAATGGCAAATCCGCAGGGCGGGGTGGCGCTACGACGAGCGGCGGGCGAGGACGCGGCGGGCGAGCAGAACGAAGCCAACAAGCGCGGCGAGATCGAAGACGACTATCCCGATGCGGTCAATCAGAGGCCAGGATGCGAAAGTTACGTAAGGCGCCGCCATGCAGGCGAGCGTGGCGCCGCAGGCGGCGGCGAAGCGATGCACGTCACTCCACGACGGGCGGCTTGACCACCAGAGGAACAGAATCAGTGCGAGAACGGCCCAGCCGAGGCCGGCCGCGAACGGAATCCAGAAAGGCCGGATGGGGTTGGGGACAAAGTTCTGGCCGATGAGTTCAAACCACGCGGCGCCCATGACGAATGCGGCGAGGCCGGCGAGCCAGGCCGGAGCGGTCTTGCGCGGATCGCCGGATGACGGCCGGGCGAATCCGCGCAGCATCCAGGCGAGCGCGATCAGCAATCCGATCGAAGCGAAACCTGCGAGCAAATATCCGAACGGCACATGATAGGGCGCAACGTGCAGCCGCTTGAGTGCCTGCTGAGTCCATCCGTACCACGCGATGCGGCAGCCGATCAGGAAGATGATGACGGCGACGATGGCTCCGCGCTTGTGCAGCCAAGGAGACTGGCGCCGGCCGGGGAAAAAGAGTTCCGTCAACTGAACGGGAACGACGACGACCCAGACGCTTTCGTATCCCAGCATGAAAAGGAAATAGATGAGGTTGATGCCCCATAGGCGCGCGTAGTCGGCGTGCGAGCCGGGAAAGGGAAGCGGCGCGAGCGACGTCTGCTGGATGATGAATTCCTCGGCGATGGAAAGCGCCAGGCCCAGGCAGAGCAGGCTGGCGCCGCCGGCTCGCCATCGGCGGACGAGTTCGCGCGCCAGCAACGCGCCCACGCCCCAGACCATCACTTCCGGGACGTAAACGAACAGCAGGCTGGTGCGCGTGGATCCGCTGAGCACTTCGGCGATGAAAGGCGCGAGCAGAAGCAGCGTCCAGATGGGCCCGGCAAAACGTTGACGCGCGACGGATGCCGCTTCCGCGGGATTGCTGACAGCGAGTTGACTCATGATTTCTTCCTCGTCGCGGCGGCGGACGTGCGGCCGGCGCGCGCATCGTTAAAAATCAGCCGCGTGTCCCAATCGAGCTTTCTGCCGCGGATGTCGTGCTCCAGATGCTCGACCCACCGGAGTTCGGCGCGCAACATCGCCAGGAGATATTCGCTTTCGACCAGATTGATGCGGTGCACAAACCGGGATGCGGCGGCGAGGCCGGCGGTTAACTGATCGATCTGACGCTTGAGATTGCGCGAGCGGTCGCGGAGCAGCGAGACGGCTTCCGCCGAGGACAGGTGAACGAGAAAGCTCATGGCGGCCATGAATTCGGAGGATTCGCGGCGCGGCGTGACGACGATGACGCGCAGAACGGCGAGAAGCTTTTCGCGGCCCGCCGGCGTAATGCGATAAGTCGTGCGCTCGGGACGGCGGCCCTGGCGTTCGGTGGATTTGACGGCGATGAGATTGGCGCGCAGCAGGCGGCCGATGGAGTGGTAAAGCGAGCCGCGCTTGAGGGCGAGAATTTCCGCCTTGTGGCGCTCGCGCAGCAGGCGCTGCATCTGGTAAGGATGCATGGGCGCTTCCCGGAGGAGCGCAAGGACGGCAATTTCCCAGATTCCAATTTCGGCAGCCATATAGTTCATCTGAACTATATCAGAAGAGCTATACGGAGGCAAGGGATTCTTCCGGGGCGGGGCTGGCAAACGTCAGCTGCCGGGCCCGCCCCGCATGGCGGGGTGGGCGCTACTCGTAGCGCAGCGCGACCATGGGATCCACTTTCGCTGCCCGCCGGGCGGGGATGTAACATGCAAGCAACGCGATGGCGATCAGGATCAGCGAAACGGCAATGAAAGTCACCGGATCAGTCGGCTTGATTCCGTAAAGCAAAGTGGCCAAGAGACGTGTAAGCGCAAATGCCCCTCCTATACCGATTGCTGTGCCGATTGCAACGAGCGCCAATCCTTCACCAACCAGGAGTTTCAAGATACTTCCTTCACTCGCTCCTAGAGCGACGCGAATCCCGATCTCCTGCGTTCTGCGGCTCGTGTGATACGACACCTGGGAATAAGCTCCAATCACCACCAAAAGTAATGCGATCCCTCCAAAAGACAAGAGCATGATTGTTGTGAATGACGAGTTCGAGGTGGAAGCAGACAAAAACTGCCTCATCGTCATGATATTCTCCATGCGGGCGTCCTTTTCAATTTCCCATGCCGCACCCGATATCGCTCCCGCGAGGCCCCTGGGATCTACTTTTGCGCGAACCATCAGAGACATCGACGTAGCAGGTGCTTGAGAGAATGGGATATAGATTTCAGGTTCCGGCTCGTCTCGAAAGCCAAACCCTTTGATGTTGTTCACGATGCCCACAACTCTCCAAGGCTTCTTACCCTTCCATTGGATCGTCAAGCGATTTCCAACCACGTCGGCATGTTGCCAAAAGCGGCGAGCCATGGCTTGGTTGATGACGGCCACTCTTGGGCTGTCCAAGCCGTCTGATCCCTCGATACCGCGTCCCTTCAGTACCCTCATGCCCAAAGCGGAAAAGTAGCGCGGAGTGACAGTGAGCACCTCCGCATAAAGCGGTCCTGCTGTGGCAGCTAACGGGACATTTCCCCCTTCAACGTGGAAACTAACGGGATAGTGGACCGGCGGAAAACTGACCAGCCCTCCAGCCGATTCCACACCCGACAAGGCATTTACTCGCCGAAGCAACCCTTCGAAAAATGTTACTCGGCGTTGCGCATCAAGATAGGAAGCGTTGGGCACCCTCACGGTCATCGTGAGCAGGTTTCGAGTGTTGAATCCGAAATCGGTTTGTGAAAAGGCGACCAGCGTCCGAACCATGAGCCCCGCGCCGACCAACAACACGAAGGCGAACGCAACCCCTGCAACAACCATCAGGCTGGGCAATCTCGGTCCTGAGGGGTGTTCAAATCCCTTTGTCGTTACCATTCCCTGGGGCACGGTCAGGCTTCGGTTCAAGTTCAGGTCAGAAACCTGAAGCAAGGGAAGGAGACTAATCAAGAGTGCAGACAGCAGGGACGCCGTCAGGACAAACAATAATAGGGGAATGTTAATCCTGGCATCGGCCAAACGCGGGACGTAGAAGCTGGCCGGAACCAAATGCACGCACAACGGCAGAAAGACTACGGCAAATCCAATGCCAACGAGCCCACCGAGCCCCGACACCAGAAACGTCTCCACAATCAGTTGACGTGCCAGACGCCCCCTGTCGCAACCCAAAGCGGTTCGAACAGCAAACTCCCTTCTCCTGTATTCAAACCGGCTGACAAGCAGATTGGCGACGTTCGAACAGGCAATCAACAGCACGAATCCCGCTGCACCGAAAAGCAGCAGCAAGAGCGTTCGCACGTTTCGGACAAGGTATTCATACAAAGGAGTGACGGAAGCTTTCCAGCCGGCGCCGGTCTTAGGGTATTCGCTTTCCAGTCGGTCCGATATGGCCTGCATCTGTGCGGCAGCCCTCCGCACGCTGACGCCCGGTTTCAGTTTGCCGACAACGCTCAGGAAACGCCCTTGCCGTACCTGCGCGTTTATGGTTAAGGCTCCCCAAACATCAGGCTGCTCCCTTGTAAGTGGATATGGAAAGCAGAACCCTGGGGGCATCACCCCGACGATGACGTACTGCCTGCGATTTCCGTATTCGTTAAAGGTGATGGTCCGGCCGACAACACCAGGGTTTCCCGCGAACTGGTTTCGCCAGAAACCGTAGCCCAAAACCACGACCCGCCTGCCGCCTGGGCGGCCCTCCCTGGGAAGGAAAGTTCGTCCCAACACGGCCCTGGCATTCAGCAGGGTGAACATTTCCGGCGTGCACAGAGCCGCATGAATCGGTCGGGCTTGCAGCCCCGTCCCGAAGACCGGGTCCCACGAACCTACAAACGCTGCCATTCCTTCAAATAAGGTGTTTTCCTGTTTCCAGTCTGCAAAATCTGCGGAATTAACAGTGACGTTATACAGTCCCTTTGCTGGATTCTGCTGCTGAAGCAGCACCAGGCGCGCTGCCTCCTTGAATGGTAGCGGACGTAACAAGACGGCGTGCACAACGCTGAACACGGTCGCTGTAAGACCAATCCCGACGCCGAGTGTAACGACAATCGATAACGAAAACGCAGGCTTCCTCAAGAACTGCCGAAACCCGTAGCGCAGGTCCTGGGCGAGTTCATTAATGATGCGGACGGTCCAGCGGTCGCGGCAGATTTCTTTGGTCTGGTCCATGCCGCCGAGTTTGATCAGCGCCTGGCGGCGGGCTTCCGCGGGCGACATGCCGGCGCGCAGGTTATCCTCAATATGCATCTGGAGATGGCTTTCGAGCTCTTCCGCCAGTTCGCGCTCGCGGCGGCGCGCGCCGAACAGGTTGCCGATGCGAATGAATATGGATCGCAATCGTGCCATGAAGTCACCTCCTCGTATTCAGCTATCAGCCATCAGCTTTCAGTTTTCAGTGAAGCGAAGTGCCGCAGACTGCGAAAACGGCAGTCTGCGCTACAACTGAAAACTCCCTTCCACTCGTCACTTGTCACTCGTCACCGGCGAAAGGAACCGCGCCATGATGGCCGTGGCCTGATGCCAGTCGCGCGCTTCCTTTTCGAGCTGGCGGCGGCCGGAGCGCGTGAGCCGGTAATATTTCGCCCGGCGGTTATTGTCCGAGACGCCCCAGGCGGACGCGATGTAGCCCTCCTGCTCGAGCCGGATCAGAGCGGGATAGAGCGTGCCGTAGTTGAGTTCGAGAAGCTGGCCGCTGGTCTGCTCGATGCGGCGCGCGATGCCATAACCATGCAGCGGGCCCAGAGTTTCCAGAGTTTTCAACACCATCAGCGCCAGCGTTCCCTGCCAGACGTCGGTCTTGTTGTCCATGGGTTCTCCTATGGCCTACCCATATATCACCCTCCCTATGGGAAAGCAATAGAAAAATGGAAGGGCGCCGCCCCCCTTTCAGGCTTAGCCAGGCCGGCGTGGCGCCGGTGCGATTCAAGATTTCAGATTTCCGCCGCTGCGGCAGGACGGTATTCCACTTTTGGCGTACAGGCACGAAGCGCCATTGAGGCGGTGACCGCCCCATCGGCTCAGGAAGGGCTCACCGTTGCGTTGGACTGTGGATGCGCGAAGCGATCAGGCGAAGCGGCCTGCGGACGGAGCAGCATCACAATCACCAAGGCGTACACAAAGGAATCGGCGGAGATCTCCAGGCTGTGCGCCACTCGCAGCACGAGCGGAAACCAGGTGGCCTGGAGCAGGGCGTACAATCCATTGGTCACGGCGCCTGCCCAGCCCAAGGCCAGAATCAGGCCGCGTCGCGAGCCCGCCCACAGCCAGATCACCGGCAGCGATCCCAACAGGAAAAGGGCGCTGCGCCCGATTTCCACCGGCACTACCACGCTAACCCTGGGCAGGACGAGCCCCGCCACGCCGGCCCTGTAGGCGGGCACCACGAAGGGCGAGACCATCAATCCGAACGTGTAATAAATTACGGGATAGGCCAGCACAACGAGCGCCACGCGCCATGCCCATTCTCCCGCTGCGAGGCGCGGCATGGGCACGGCGGCGTTTGCGGATGGGCGAAAGAGGCGAGCCAGCACTGCGGCAAAAGCCACGGCCGCACCTGCGTTCATCAGGATCAGGAATGCCGCTCCGCCCTTGGCAAGCATCGTCATGAAAATCTCCGCCTCGATTACCGGACTCACGCCGAGGTTGATGATTGCGAGAAGGGCCAGAGCAAGCCATCGCGCCCGGAACTTTCCGGAAAGCCCGGCGGCAAGCGGGGCCACTCCCGCCGCGAGCAGAAGCGAGAGAGCGAGAGCAAGCGCTTCCGAACGGCCGGCGCTCACTTCCGGCGGCATCGCCGGCGGGTGGATACCCGCGACGGTCAGAATCGCGGCCACCATCATGCCGGCCAGGGCGAAGACTAGCCCGCTCACGACCAATTTCCAAAGGCAATTGAGGAGACGACGAAAATCACTCATCGCAACCTCCTGAGGCGCGCCACGGCACGCCGCGCCCATCGCGCCTGCGTTTCAAACTGCATTGCGCCGTTTTCAAGCGCCAGCCTGCCCGTCGGCAAATTCGTATCGGGCATGGATTTGAGAAAAGTCCGCAGCTCGCGAGCGTAATCGGCGGCCTGGCGCTCGAAGGCTTTGAGAAAGGAAATGACCGACGGCCGCGCGACCGCACTTCCCATAAAAGCGAATCGCAACAGGAGTTCGTCATAATGCTGCGCGACGTCGCCGCGGCGCGGTGGCGCTTTCAGCCAGCTTTGGAACGCCGCCGTGCCGGCTTTGGTCAGCCCGAAGGTCTGACGGCCGCGCGGCCCGCCCGGCTCTTCGAGCCGGCGAATCCAATTGCGCCGGACCAGACGCCGCAGCGCCGGGTAGATGGAGCCGGGACTGTCGCTGAAATGGCCCATGGGCGTGGAAGCAAACTGCTTGCGCAGGCCGTAACCCGACCTGACTCCCTGGCTGATGAGGCCGAGCAGCGCGTATTCGAGCTGGGTCGCGGAGGTCATAGTACGTCCAGTACTATGATGATACGCGGCGTACTATTTGTCAAGAGGACTCTTTTCGCAGCCGGAAGCTGTGAGGTAAACTCTCTCGCTTGCATTGGGACGCAAACCGCGGGCGCCTGGGCAGGCAAAGGGAGGAATGATTATGCAGCGAAGAGATTTTCTGAACGGATTGGGAACCGTGGGAGCGGGCGGATGGGCTCTGCTGAATTCAGGAAAGGATTTGGCCGCCATGGCAGCGCCTTCCGGCGAGGCTGACGCAAGCGTACCAGCGGCGGACCGACCGATGGCGCCCTGGCCGCCTCCCGAGGGACCTTTGCGGGTAATCGTGGATACGGATGCCGGCAACGAAGTGGACGATCAGTACGCTCTGTCGCTGGCACTGGGTTCTCCGGAGCGATTCCACCTGGAAGGAATTGTTGCCGCGTACTTCGGAGAGTCAGGAGGAGTAAACGGGGGCAGGAAATCCTACGCGGAAGTCCGGCGGGTTCTGGAGAAGGCGGGCATGCGCGGAAAGTTTCCCGTGAAGATGGGAGAATCTCCGCTGGTTTTCCGCGATCGAAAGTTTGAAGCCGAAGGCGTTGACTTCATCATCGAGAAAGCCCGCGCGGCGACTCCGGAAAATCCGCTGTGGCTGGTCTGCATCGGGGAAGCGACGGACGCCGCCGCCGCGCTGCTGAAAGATCCGAGCATCGCGGACAAGATGATCGTCTTCTGGCATGGCCGCACGGAGTGGCCCGTCCGCTGCTGGAATTTCAATGCCTATAACGACATTCTCGCCGCCCGGCTCCTGTTTGAGTTGCGTTGCCGGCTGGTCCTGTTTGACGCCGGAACTTATTTGCGCATCAGTCCCGAGGAATCGGGGCGCCGCTTCAGCTCGCTGGGTCCGCTGGGCGCTTACCTGCAGCAGATTCGCCACCGCAATCCTTATTTTATGTCGCCGAACAAGGCCATGTTCGACTTGGGTGACATTACCGCGCTGGCGGATCCCTCGGCGGTGCGATGGGAAACGCCGGATGCTCCCGCCGTCCTGCAGGACCTTCGCTACGATTTCACGGTCAACAACGGCAAGATCGTTCGAATCTATTTTGTGGACAGGGACACGGCTTTCAACCTGCTCGAAAAGGCGCTCCGGCGGATTCAAGAAGGAAACGGATAGCCGCGTCGGCCCTCCTGAAAATCGAAGGTTTCGCGCGTTCTCACAATCAGCACGGCTAGGTTATGCTAGGCGGAGCGGCAAGGGCCGGGTAGGCTCAATCCAGCCGGTTGAGGTGACCGATGGCGTGCGATCCGGAAACGCTGAGGCATGTACCGCTGTTTGCATTGCTGGACGACGAAGAGAGCGCGGTGCTGGCGGGGCAGGTGGACCTGCGGCAATTCGCGGCGCGGCAGCGCATTTACAAAATGGGCGAGACGGCCGACCGGGCTTACGTGATGGTTTCAGGCAAAGTGCGCGTCTCGACGGTGGACGAGGACAACCAGGAAGTGGTGGTGGATGAAACCGCGCACGGCGACTTTTTCGGATTCGCTTCCATGCTGGAGCGCTCGCCGCACCAGACGACGGCCATGGCCGTGGAGGAATCCACGTGCCTGGAAGTCACGCGCGACGCCATCACCAAGCTGATCGAGCGCAAGCCGATGGCGGGCATGGACATGCTCACGGTGCTGGGCCGGCAGTTCCACGCATCGCAGCAACTGGTGCGCGTGCGCGCCTCGCGCAATCCCAATGATTTGATCGAAGAGCGAACCACTTCGGGCGAGCATATCGCGGACGCCGTGGCGCGCTTCGGCGGCTCGTGGAATTTCATCATCCTCTTTTCCGTGGTGCTCGTGGTTTATACGGGCTTCAACGTGTGGCTTGGCCGCTCGGCCTGGGACCCGTATCCTTTTATTCTGCTCAACCTGTTTCTCTCGATGCTCGCCGCGATTCAGGCCCCCGTCATCATGATGAGCCAGAACCGCCAGGACGCCAAAGACCGCCTGCGTTCGGAACTCGACTTTGCGGTCAACCGACGGTCGGAGTCGGAAATCAAAGGCCTGGCGCTCAAGCTGAATCTGCTGGGCGACAAAATGGACGACCTGCAGGATGAATTGCGCGCCGGCCGTCCGCCCTCAGGCGCCATGCCGTCGTAGCGGGGCGATTGTCAACTTCGGCCGGCTCCGATAAAATAGGTGTGCTTCACAGGAAAAACCGCAGGCCGCAATGACGGCGGTCTGCGCTACAGTTCTTTCATCCGGAAAGAATTCTGCAAGGCAATTTTGATGGCGGAGAAAGTGCGCATAGCGGTGGGTTCGGATCACGCGGGACTGCCGCTGAAGCTGCAGGTGAGGGAGCATCTGGCGCAGCAGGGCTACGAAGTGGAGGATGTGGGAACGAACTCGCCGGAATCCACGGACTATCCCGACTATGCGGAAAAAGTGGCGGAGCGCGTGGCCGGGGGGCGCGCCGATTTCGGCGTGCTGATGTGCGGCACGGGGATCGGCGTGAGCATCAGCGCCAACAAGGTTCCCGGCATTCGCGCCGCGCTCTGCAACGACACGATTTCCGCTTACTTCGCGCGCGCCCACAACAACGCCAACGTGCTGGCCATGGGCGGGCGTCTGGTGGATGTGTCGCGGGCGCGGAAAGTGCTGGATACGTGGTTTGCCACGCCGTTTGAAGGCGGACGGCACGCGCGGCGTCTCGAGAAAATCAGCGGCATTGAAAAAGAATTTAATAGAAAGAAGGAATAATGACCCATTCAGGAAACTGGAACGAACGGCCGCTGGCAATCGCCGATCCGGAAATCGCGCAGGCCATCGAGCGTGAAGTCGAGCGCCAGGGACGGACGCTGGAACTGATTGCGTCCGAAAATTTCGTGAGTGAAGCGGTGCTGACGGCATTGGGCTCGCCCTTGACCAATAAATACGCCGAAGGGCTGCCGGGCAAGCGATATTACGGCGGCTGCGAATTCGTGGACGTGGCGGAAACGCTGGCCATCGAGCGGGCGAAAAAACTTTTCAACGCCGACCACGCGAACGTCCAGCCGCACTCGGGCGCGCAGGCCAATCAATCCGTCTATATGACCGTGCTGCAACCGGGCGACACGATTCTGGGCATGAACCTGGCGCACGGCGGCCACCTGACGCACGGACATCCGCTGAATTTTTCCGGCAAGCTTTACAAGATTGTTCCTTACGGCGTGCGACAGGATACGGAAACGATTGATTACGACGAGCTGGAGCGCCTGGCGATGGAGCATCACCCCAAGCTGATTGTGGCGGGCGCAAGCGCTTATCCGCGCAAGATTGATTTTGAGCGCTTCGGCGCGATCGCCAAAAAATCCGGCGCGCTGCTGATGGTGGATATGGCGCACATCGCGGGACTGATCGCAGCCGATCTGCACCCCAGCCCGTTTCCGCACGCCGATTTTGTGACCACCACGACGCACAAAACGCTGCGCGGTCCGCGCGGCGGCGCCGTCTTTTGCAAAGCGCAATTCGCCAAGGATCTGGACAAAACGATTTTCCCCGGCATTCAGGGCGGTCCGCTGATGCACGTGATTGCCGCGAAGGCCGTGTGCTTCAAGGAAGCGCAGGAGCCCGAGTTCCGCGAATATCAGCGGCAGATTGTGGAGAACGCGCGGGTGCTGGCGGAGTCGCTGGCAGGCGAAGGCTTCCGGATCGTTTCCGGTGGCACGGACAATCACCTGATGCTGGTGGACGTTTTCTCGAAGGGCATCACGGGCCGCGACGCCGAGAAGGCGCTGGAGCGCGCCGGAATCACCGTAAACAAGAACGCCATTCCTTTCGACGTGAATCCTCCTATGAAGGCGAGCGGCATTCGCGTGGGGACTCCGGCCGTGACCACGCGCGGCATGAAGGAGCCGGAAATGCTGGAGATCGGCGGATGGATTTCCGAAATTCTCCACCACATCGAGGACGAATCGCTGTCGCGGCGTGTCCGCGGCGAAGTGGAACTGCTGGCCGACCGTTTTCCGCTTTATGAAATCCGGCGCGGCGGCGCCGCGGGCAAAGTGGGATAGCCGATTTGATGTCCGACGGAGCGCGTTCCCGCAAGAAAAGCCTGGTTCCCCTACAACCAGCCTGAAACCTCCCCGTGCAAAATCGGTTTCTGTGACCGAGGGTCGCGACTCGGTCTCTTCCGTCTGCTTTCTGATCCTCCATTAATTAATGTTTGCGGCCGGACAGCCGATAAAACCGGATGGAGGCACGGATTGAGGCCTTCAAAAGTGAAAAGCTTTGGGAGGGGACGTGGAAAATCCATCGGAAGGGGAAAGAACTTTGTCATCGGCCGGCGTCGAATTCGAAACGGGCGGCGTTCAGGTTCGCAGGAGCGACCGCGTCTCGATGGAGTTGCCGATTCAGATTGGCGGCACGGACGCGGCCGGCATGGAATTTTTCGAGGCGGCGCGGACGCTGGTGGTCAGCCGGCACGGCGCCAAGGTCGCCTGCCGGCGGGTGCTTTCGCCGAATCAGGAAGTGATGGTTTCCACCAGCATTCCGGGCAAGGAAGCGGCGGCGCGCATCGTGGGCGAGCTGGGAAAATCGGACGGCGAGTTCCATTACGGCCTGGCTTTCGTTGAAGAATCGGCCGACGTGTGGGACATCGAATTCCCGGAAATGACCGAGAGCGAGAAAGCGGAAGCGCGCGTGCTGCTGGAGTGCGGGGTTTGCCGTTCGAGAAAGGTGGCCTATCTCAACGCCTTCGAAGCGGAAGTGCTGGCCGTGCACGAGCGGCTTTCCTTCTTCTGCCGCCGCTGCGTGGACGCAACCATCTGGAGGCTCGCTCCGGCGCGGCCGGCGGAATTCCCCGAGACGGACGCGCCGCTCCCGTTCCTGCCGCCCGCGCGGCCCAGAGACGAGCGCCGGCAATACCGGACTTCCATCCAGATGACGGTTTGTCTTCGACATCCGCAGTTGGGCGAAGAGGTCAGCGAAACGGCGGACATTTCGCGGGGAGGATTCCGGTTCAGAACCCGCAAGTTTTACACGCCGGGCGCGGCGATGGAGGCCGCGCTGCCTTATTCACCCGAGCTGGCGAATATCTTCTGCCCGGTGGAAGTGGAACATTCGGAGCCGGCCGAAGACGAGGGATGGTTCACCTGCGGCGTCAGCTACATCCGAGTTCATCGAGGGTGGTCAAAGAATTGATTGATTAAGGATGGCTGCCGCGCTCAGTGGGAGGGTGCGGGCTGCCGTGAATGGCGACGTAGCGCTTGGCGTTGGTTTCCAGCGCCGCCGCCTGCGGCAGAGAGTTGATGGCCTTCAGAACCAGCGGGTCGTCGCCGACGGACATGTGCTGGGCGACGTCCGTGCCGTAAATCATGTTCACCAGAACTTCCCGAAGGTGGCTGTCAATAAAGTCCTGGTTCGTGGCGACCGCCTTATCCGAGAGCAGCAGGCCTTTCTTGGCCAGAAAGCCGCGGAAGGCCTGGACGGTCTGGCTGTCGGGCTTGAAATCGCGCGCAATTGTTTTGTGGATTCCCAGGTAATACTTTCCGAATTCAAAGAACGGGCCGCATTCGAGAAAATCGGCGCAGGCATCGCCGGCGAGCAGATCTTTTTCCACATCGTTCAGCTTGGGCTCCGGCACTTTGACGTCGGGCGTGATGCCGCCGCCGCCGTACACCTGGCGGCCGCCGTCGGTATAGCGGATTTCGGGAGGTCCCTTGGCGTCGCTCTCGTGCGCGTAAAGATAATCGTAAAAGGACAGGTTGTTATAGTCGCGCTGGATCAGGCGGCCGCTGGGCGTGTAATAGTGCGCCGTGGTCAGCAGCAGCCCCGTGCCCTCGCTGAGCGGATAGGGGGTCTGAACCAGCCCCTTGCCGAAACTGGTCTGGCCCATGACCAGCGCCCGGTCGTGATCCTGCAGCGCGCCGGTCACAATTTCCGCCGCGCTCGCCGTCGAGCGATTAATCAGAATGACGATAGGATAATCGCTGTCATGGTGGGAATCGGGCTGAGCGTAGAAGCGCCTTTCCGGATTGCGGCGCCCGAAGTAGGAGACAATCAGCTGGTGATTGCCCAGAAAGTGGCCCGCCACTTGAACCGCGGCCTGCAGGAGTCCTCCCGGATTTCCGCGCAGGTCCAGAATCAGGCCCTTCAGGTCATTTTCGCCGAGCTTTTGCAGCGCCTGATCCAGTTCGTCGCCCGTGGTCTGAGTAAAAGCAGTGATGTGAACGTAGGCGATGCCGGGCCGGATCAGAAAAGCGTCGTCAACGCTCATCCCGCTAATTTCATCCCGGGTAACGCTGAAGTCGAGCGGCTTGGGATAACCCTCGCGGCTGACCGTTACCTGGACGACGGTTCCTTTGGGGCCTTTAAGCAGTTTGGCTACGGCGTCGCCATCCAGACCGTCCACCGGGTGCCCGGCGACCTTCAGAATCACGTCTCCGGGGCGCAGGCCGGCGCGAAAAGCGGGCGAGCCCGGCATGGGCTGGACGACGGTGGTCACCCATTTGCCCGCCTTGCCGGGAATGGTCAGAATCCTCATGCCCACGCCGTAGTATTTGCCCACCTGAGTTTCCTCAAGCCTGGCAAACGCCTTGGCGGTCAGGAAATTCGAGTGAGGGTCGAGCGTGTGCAGCATGGCCGGAATCGCGCCCTGCGTAAAGCTCCCGTTGGAACCGAACAGAGCCTGTTCGGGGTCCACCGGGTCGGCATAATCCCGCTGCACCAGCGCGTAGACGCGCGCGAAGGAATTGAAGCTTTGGGGAAGGGTGAAGGTTTCGCCCGGGGCTTTATCGCTGGAAGCTCTCAGGCGCAGGCCGTCGGCCCCGCCCATCAGGAGGCAGACCGCAAAGGCCGCCAGCGCGAACCGGAAGAGTCTCTGCTTGATGATCATTGAACCCCGCCCCCCGATACCGAATCGCGCCAGTATACCATCCCGCGCGCTGAATCCCTACGCCAAACAGATCTGGGACCGCCCCAGGCCATGAAGTTTGTTTGATGCGCCGCGTGGCCTCCGCGCAACACCCGCGGATCACTTTTCAGGGGGGGCGCCGGCGCTCTGAACCATGGACAAGCGGCCTGTTTCAGGGCTTCGGATCGAATTTGAGAGCGGCGGAATTGATGCAATAGCGAAGGCCGGTCGGCCGGGGGCCGTCAGGGAAGAGGTGGCCGAGATGGGCGTCGCACCGGCTGCAGAGGACTTCCGTGCGCTCCATGAAAAAGCTGTGGTCGGATTCGGTTCGGACGCTGTCTTCGCCGGCGGGCCGCCAGAAGCTGGGCCATCCCGTGCCGGAGTCAAATTTGGTTTCGGAGCTGAAAAGCTCACTGCCGCAGCAGACGCAGCGGTAAGTCCCATCTTCGTGATGATCCCAATAGCGGCCGGTGAAGGCAGGCTCGGTCCCCTTGGCGCGGGCCACCTGATATTCCTCCGGCGTGAGCTCCTGCTTCCATTCCCGGTCGCTTTTGACGATCTTCTCGGACATCGGCCCTCCTAATTAACTGAGTGTACATCGGAAACGCCTCCCGTTGCATCGTAAAGAGGCCGTTGCGCAAGCCGGTAGCGCAAAACTCCACGTGTGTGTAGAAATTGCGCGGTGCCAGGGCCCTCCGGGATGGCTATCATTTTTTTTATGTATAATATACCTTGCGTTTGACATCTGGCAGGCGTCTTGCTACTGTTATTAACGGTTTGCAGGTGGGGTTTGATGAGAAGTACACTTGTAGCTGAGTAAGGGTGGGTACCGGCAAAAGTCTGAGGGAGGTGTGTTGAATGAATCCGCGACGCTCTTTATCCATTGTGGCAGGACTCGCGGTCTTGCTGCTCGCGGGCTCTGTTAGCCCGGCTTTTC
>JBJKPU010000042.1:0-97573 GCA_046706005.1 Terriglobia bacterium
GAATACCTTGAACCGCAAGTGCGCCTGCGACAGGCGGGAGTCAAGAATACCGTCGTCTTTTTCGGCTCGGCACGGACGTTGCCACGCGACGTGGCGGTGACGAATCTCTCTGACCTTCAAAAGCGCGCCTCATCCGGCGCGGCGCCCGCCAGCCCGGCGGAGATTCGCCGCGCACGCATGGCGGTAGAAATGTCGCGCTATTACGAGGACGCTCGCGAACTTGCGAATCTTGTTACCACATGGTCGCTTTCGCTCAATAACGACAAACACTTTCTGGTGGTCTGCTCCGGCGGCGGACCGGGAATCATGGAGGCTGCAAACCGCGGAGCCTCCGAGGCGGGTGGGCTTTCCATCGGTTTCAACATCAAGCTGCCGACTGAGCAGGAGCCGAATCCCTACAACACGCCCGACCTCAACTTCATGTTCCGGTATTTTTTTATGCGCAAGCTGTGGTTCGCCCAGCCGTCCCGAGCTCTGGTCGTTTTCCCCGGCGGCTTCGGGACGATGGATGAATTGTGGGAATTTCTCACGCTCATCCAGACGCACAAAATCGGCCACCGCGTCTCCATTCTGTTTTACGGATCGAAGTTCTGGAAGAAAGCGATCAATTTCACCTGGCTGGCTGAGGCGGGAACCATCAGCGAAGAAGAGGTGCGGTCTCTTAACTTTGCGGACACTCCGCAACAGGCTTTTGGGATATTGAAAAAGAGGCTGAGCCGGCTGCTTCACCTGAAGAGAGCCAAGTATCCGTTCATCTGATTGGGAGCGCGATCAGCTTCCACCGGCTCGCGGGCTATTTCATGTTTTCGGGGATGATGAATTCGACCATGGCCAGATCATGCCACTCATTGCCCAGCTTGCCGTGCTTTTCGTGGATGCCAACCTCGCGCCAGCCCATCATCTGGCAGAGTTTGCGGGCCGGCTGATTGTCCGCCATCATGCGGCCGACCAGCTTGTAGAAGCCGCGCTCGCGAGCCGCTTCCTGCATGGCCTTCATCAATCCCTGAGCCACGCCGTGGCCGCGCAGGCTGCGCTCGATATAGATTGAAAGCTCGGCGATGCCGTCGTAGCAGTGGCGCGGGCTGTAGGGAGTGAGCGAGGCCCAGCCCATCATCGTGTGTTTGACCTCGGCCACGAGCACGGGATACTTGTCCGGCCGCGCCGCCAGCCACAGATAGCGTTCTTCGGGCGTCACGTAGGCATTCTCAAAGGTCGCCGCCCGGTCCTGAACGCCCTGATTGTAGATTCGCGCGATTTCCTTCGCGTCCTCGACGCGCGCCGGGCGAATGTTCAGAGGTCCACTCCATTCTGTCATCATCACCGCCTTGAAAAGTCGTCAGTTTTCAATTCTCAGCCACCGGAAAAACCTGAAGATTCTCTTTGCTGAAAACTGATGACTGAGGACTGAAAGCTTTTCCCGCCATACCCACCGGGCGGGAACTTCGCCGTGGCTTCGGCGAAAACGGATTCTATCTCGGAAGCGGGACTTTGAGCAAATCGGAGTTGGCAAGGGCGGCTGCCGCCCGTCGGAATTGAGTATTGAATCTGACTTGCGGGGTGTGCTAGGCTGCGCGCAGGAACAAAATCTTCCAGGGAGGTGACACGCCCGTGAGCACCCCAACCGAGGCCATCCGGGAGAAAGTGATGGCCAACAACGAAGAATTTCAGCGCCTGCAGAAGGAGCATGCAATTTACGCGGCCCAACTCGACGATCTCATGTCAAAGCCCTTCCTTTCCGACGAAGATAAATACGAGGAAGTGCGGCTGAAGAAGCTGAAGCTTCGACTGAAAGATCAGATGGCCACGATGTTGCACAAGGCGCGGTTGCACAATTGACGTTCCCAATGTGCGACGGAAAGCACTGAAAGCCCGCCGGTCCGATTCACGAACGAGGGGGCAGACGGACGGGCATGGAGTGGTTCAGCCTCCGGCAAATCCCGCCGTGAGGTTGCGGCGCCGCACAATATGGTCAAGGACGGCTACTGGTATGGATTGCCGCTGCTTGTGGTGGCAGGCGGCTTGCTCGGATTTTGGGCTTACTGGCCCGGTGTTTTCTTTCCCATTGCGGGTGGCTTCTTTCTAGTTCTTGCCCTCTTTGTTCTCAACTTTTTCCGTGATCCAGAGCGGCCCATTCCGGCAGAGGCCAATGCGATTGTTTCTCCGGCGGACGGCAAAGTTGTGGAGATTCGGGACGAAGGAACCGAGCGGGGACCCGTCAAGCGAATCAGTATTTTCATGTCGCCGCTTAACGTTCACGTGAATCGTTCGCCCATTGCCGGTAGAATCGAACAGATTGAATACCGGCCGGGGTCCTTCAGCGCCGCCTACGAACCGCGCGCCTCGGTCGAGAACGAGCAGAACGTTTTCCGGGTTCGCGGCGAACAGGGCGAAGCGGTCGTCAAGCAGATTGCCGGAGCCGTCGCCCGGCGCATCGTATTCTGGAAGAAGGAAGGCGATCTCCTCGAACGAGGAGAACGAGTCGGCATGATCAAATTCGGCTCGCGCGTGGACTTGCTGCTCGATCCGGCGGTGGATATCCGGGTCGAGCCAGGAAGCCGCGTTCGGGCAGGGAGCAGCATCATTGGATTCAGCCGGTCCCGAGATGGAAGTCCGGAATAGTAAAGGGCAGGAGCAAAACCACCGCGTCCGCCGGGGACTCTATGTCCTTCCCAGCGTCTTTACGGTGGGAACGCTGGTGTGCGGATATTTCGCCATTCTTTCCTGCATTCATGCGACCCAACTGATGTCTGAGGGCACAAATCCTATCCTTGCGGCGGTTTCCTTTGACAACGCCGCCATGGCCATCGGACTGGCCATCGTATTCGACGGGCTGGATGGATTCATCGCCCGCCTCACTAATTCCGCCTCCACATTCGGCCGCGAGTTCGACTCGCTGGCGGATGTCATCACGTTCGGCATCGCTCCGGCCTTGCTCGCCTACACTTGGGGAATCCGGGCGGTCCTGAATCTGTCCAGCCCTGGTTGGTCAATGCACCTTCGCCAGGCCGCGTGGATCGTTACGTTTGCCTTCCTGATTTGCGGAGCGGCGAGGCTTGCGAGGTTCAACATTGAGACCGGCCATCCGGGTCTCGACCGCCGCTACTTCGTGGGACTTCCGATTCCCGGCGCGGCGGGCGTGATTGCGGCCATCGTTCACTGGCACAAAGCGCCTCTTCAGGCATGGCCCTCGGCGATCACCTGGATGGCGCTGTGCATGCTGCTGGCCTTCCTGATGGTGAGCCGCCTTCGATTTTACAGCTTCAAGGCGATTGACCTTCGCCGCCGCCGCTCGTATCTGACAATCATTGCTCTGGGTCTGGTCGTCTGGGGCATTTTCCTTTACTCCGAACCCGTGTTGCTCGTCCTGGCGCTTTCTTATCTGATTTCCGGACTGGTCCTTCGCCTCGTTGCGCATTTTCACGGCGGCGCTCCTCCGCCCGAGGAGGTCGAGGTCGGATGATGCAAACGGGAAAAGGCTACCGCGTGGCGGTGAGAGGCTCGTCGTCGCTGATGGGACGGGAACTTCTCGCCGTCCTCGAAGAGCGCAAATTCCCTGTCGGTAATCTGCTCAAGCTCGACGAGGTGCCGGATGATCCCGAAAATCCGATGCCGGAAGATGCCGAATCCTTCACCGGCTCGCCGGCCAACCAGGATTTTATTTTCATCGCTGGAAATGCCGGGCAGGATATCGATCTTTATCAGGATGCGCTGGATGAGTCCCGAATCACGGGCAACGACGGTCCCATCATGATTGGCCTGACCGGCGGCGGAGACGATGCGGGCGAAGGTACTCTGAGTATTGCCCACCTGGATCCCGCCGCTGCCGCCGCGGACTCGCGGATTTTCACAGCCCCTCACTCGGCGGCGATTGTGCTGAGCACACTCTTGTTGCGGCTTGGAGCGCGATTCCCAATCGAGCGATCGGTGGCGACGATCTTTGCGTCGGCCTCCGAAGCCGGGCCCGAGGCTATTGAAGAGCTGCACAAGCAGACCGCGAATCTGATGAGCTTCCAGAAACTCCCCAAGGAAATTTTTGGAGCGCAACTCGCTTTCAACCTGCTACCGCATCTCAACCGGGCCGCCAATCCGGAAACGGAAGCACTGGAAGCGAGGGTTCGAAGCGAACTGAACCGTTACCTGGACGAACGGGTTGAAACTCCCGCCCTGACGCTGCTCCGCGTGCCGGTTTTCTATTCGCTGGCGGTTTCGCTCTATGTTGAGACGGCGTCGACGGTCGCCCCGGAGGCCGTGGAACAGGCTTTGGCGGGAAAGCCGATCCGCTTTCGCCAGGCCGGCGATGAGGCGCCCTCGCCGGTGCGCGCCGCGGGATCAAGTGAAATTCTGGTGGATAAAGTGCGCCCGGACGCGTCCTGCAGCAACGGCATCTGGATCTGGGCGGTGACGGACAATCTGCGGCTGGCCGCCGAGAACGCCGTTGCAATTGCGGAAAGGGCCGTCACCGGGAAGAATGCCTGATCCCATGAGCTCGCGAGTTACCACCTTCCGCCTAGTTGCAATTCCAGCTTTTCTCATCAGCCTTCTGGCCGGCTGTGGTTATCACGTGGCCGGGCAGGCGACGCGGATTCCGCCCGACGTCAAAACCATCGCTATTCCGATGTTCGTGAATCAAACGCCCCGGTTCAAAATCGAACAGACACTGACGGCCGCTATCTCTCGCGAATTCATCGAGCGCACGAAATTCCAGGTCACTCACCAGACTGAGGGCGCCGACGCCGTTCTGCAGGGAACGGTGAAATCCGTGAACGCCGCCGCCGTGACGTTCGATCCCAGCACCGGCCGGGCGACGGCGTTTCAAATCACCGTGCTGGCAGACGTCAAGCTGACGGACCGGCACACCCACAAGGTGCTGTTCTCGAATCCAAAATATCAGTTTCGCGAGGAATATCAGGTGAGCCAGACCACCTCAACGCTGTTCGAAGAGGACCAGCCTGCTCTCAACCGGCTGTCGCGCGACATGGCCCATACGCTGGTGACGGACATTCTGGAAAACTTCTGATTCCGGGGAACGCGCTTTGAACTTGCGCACGCGGCCGGCATCGAATTAAATTGAATCGCGGCTCTCAGCCATGCGCCCGAACGAATTCATCGCGACGCTTCACCAGGGCAAACTGGAACCCGCCTACTTTCTGCTGGGCCCCGACCGCTTTCTGCACGAGGAATGCCGCCAGGCCGTCATTCACTCCCTGGCGCCGGAAACCCGCGAGTGGTGCCTGGCGGATATCGAATTCGAGCCGGGCTGCCTGGAGCGGGAATTGCAGAATGCCAGCCAGATGCCAATGCTTGGCGGCCACCACTATTTCCTTTTTTCCGATCCCCGGGATTTCAGGAGCGCCTCGGATGAGGATACTGAGGCGCTTCACGCTCATCTGGAAAATCCGCCTTCCTTTTCCACGCTGATCTTCGCCGCTGCTGTGCCGGACCGGCGGCGGCGCTTTATCCAGTTGCTGGAAAAGAAAACCCGCGTGGTGGAACTGAATCCACTCGGAGTTCGCGAGGCCGCTGACTGGGCGCGCGATTATTGCCGCCGCGCGGGCGTGGAGCTCGATGCGGGCCTGGCTTTGGCGCTGGTGGAAAAATTCCCGGCCGGCGGCGAATCTTCCCGCGAACCGTCGCGACAGACCGTGGATTTGCTCTGGATCAGGACGGAACTTGAAAAGCTGCTGACGGCGCGCTCCGGCGCAAAACGCATCGAGCCCGGTGATCTGCAGATGATCGCCGCCTTGCGCGAGGAACACGAAATCGGAAGGATGCTCCGCGCCATTGCCGAGCGGAAATGCGCTGACGCGCTCGAATTCCTTCGAGCTCTGATTGCGGGCAAGGTGGCTGAGACACTGCTGCTGTGGTGCATCGCCGACCTTTTCCGCGAGGCTCTGAAAAACACCAAGCCGGCTTCCTACGGCCGCGGCGGCTGGAGGCGCCCGTCGAATCCCTTTGCCACCTGGGAGATAGCGCCGGTGGCCGCCCGGAATTACGACCCGGAGGAGTCAGCGCAGGCGCTGCGTCTGGTTCGAAGGACGGATCTGGCCATCAAATCTTCTTGGAAGGACGCGCGGCTGCTTCTGGAACTGCTGATCTGGCAAATCACGCAAGGCAAGGAGGCGTCCGGCGCCTTGCCGCTTGGAGAAGGAAGTCTTGCGGAGGTTTGAAACCGGAAACGAAGCAAAACGGCAGCCCGCCCGATTCCTCGCGGTCAGGCTTTTGCGAGAGCGTTGAAGCGATGACTGAGCCGCGACTTATACCGAGCCGCGGTGTTCCGATGCAGTACGCCCTTCTGGATCATGCGGTCAATCAGGGCGAAGGTCGGCTTGATCTGGGCCTCAGCCGCAGCCTTGTCCTTGGAGTCGAGCGCCGTGCGCAGCTTGCGAACCTGATGGCGCAGCCGGGTCTGGTCGGAGAGATTCCGAGTTGTGCGATTCCGGGTCTGGCGAATGCGTTTGAGGGCCGATTTATGACTAGCCACAGAGTCTCCTTACTGAATTTAAGCTCAATTAGCCAAATTATCAGAGGCGGCTGAAACCGTCAATCACCGATTTCAGGCGACCGGCGAGGAAGGTAGCCGGTCAGCGCTGGTTTTTGGTAGGATTGAAACGGGACTGGTTCCGGGCGTCACCTGCCCTGCAGACGGCCTCGCCCGGGATTCAGCCGAAACAGTTGAAAGATGAGTGATTCATTTCCAGCTCTGGCGGCGAACAAGGACGACCTCGCTCTGGTCAGTGAGGCCAAGGCGGGAAACGATCTCGCGTTCGAAGAGCTGGTCAACAGGTATGAAAAGAAAATCTACCGCCTGGGACTCAACATCGCCGGGAATCCGGAAGATGCCGAGGACATTCTCCAGGAAGCCTTTTTGAAGGCGTTCGAGCATTTGCCGCAATTTCGGGAGGATTCCCGCTTCTACACCTGGCTTGTCCGCATCGCCATCAATGAAGGCCTGATGAAACTTCGCAAGCGCCGCTCCAGCAAAGAGGTGCAGGCGGAGGATAAAACGAACGATGACGGCGAAGTCATTCCCCGCGAATTCACCGACTGGCGGCCTAATCCGGAACAGGTTGTCGCCCAAAAAGAACTCGAGGACATTCTCCAGAAAGCGGCGCGGGCCCTGCCGCTTTCGTTCCGTACGGTTTTCTTCCTGCGGGATGTGGAGGGCCTTTCCACCGACGAGACGGCGGAAATTCTCCACCTCTCCGCCGGTGCGGTGAAGGCGCGCCTGTTTCGCGCCCGCCTTCGCCTGCGGGAAGAACTCAGCAAAATCTTCAAGCGAGGTTGAAACTTGGAAGGCTGCAAAGACTGTCTCAAGGAAATTTCAAATTATCTGGACGGTACCCTGGATGAAGACCTCCGGGAGGCGCTGAACGGACATCTGAAAAGTTGTCACCACTGCCAGGTCGTTTTTAACACGACCCGCAAGACGATCGAGCTTTATTGCGATGGAAAACTTTTTCAACTTCCATCCGACGTCCGCGACCGCCTCCACACGGCGCTGCGAAAACGGCGGGGATCCGCGCGCCAGGCTTAGGCCGTGAGGTGATCGAACTTCACCGCTGTCTCAACGAGCCCGCAACTTCTTTCCAGTCATTCCGCTAAGAATGAACCGTCCTTCGAGGGGCGGCCGACCGCCAGCTACGAATCCTGCGCCTGCCCGCTGACAGGGCTCAACCACCTCCGCCATCCCATCCAAATCTCAAACCTTTGCCCAGTCTCGCCGTAGAGTCCCCCGCCTTGACCCTTTCCTTCGGCGTGTGTTAGTTTGGCTGTGCCTGCTTTGCGAAAATTTAAATCTGCAGCAAGAGATGACCTTGGCCTCGCCAGCGGGTATTGCCATCAAGCGCACGGCCCTCAATCGGACCCACAAGGCCCTGGGCGCCAAAATGGTGGAGTTCGCCGGCTGGGAAATGCCCGTGGAATACTTCGGCATCGCGCGGGAGCATCTGGCGGTGCGCACGGCCGCCGGTATCTTCGACGTCAGCCACATGGGCGAAATCGAGATTCGCGGTCCGGCGGCTCTCGATCTGGTGCAATTTGTCACTTCAAATGACGCCTCGAAGATGGAAATCGGCCAGGCGCAATATTCGGCGCTGATGCTTCCGCCGGGAAGCTGCATTGATGATTGCGTCGTCCACCGACTGGCAGCGGATAATTTCTTCATATGCGTCAACGCTTCGAATTCGGCGCGCGACTTTGACTGGATCAAGCAGCAGAACCGCTTTGGAGCGGCCGTTCGAGACGCTTCGGAAGATTACTCGCAACTGGCTTTGCAGGGGCCGCTGGCTGCCAAGATCCTGAAGCCGCTGACCTCGGCTGATCTCTCAAAGCTGCGATATTACTGGTTCACGCGAGCGCGGTGTTGCGGCGTGGACGGCTTACTGGCTCGCACGGGCTATACAGGCGAGGACGGATTTGAGTTTTATTTTCATCCCGAGGAATCCGAGCGCGTCTGGAACGAATTATTGGAAGCTGGCAGCAACGATGGCCTGATCCCCGTCGGGCTGGGCGCCCGCAACACACTGCGCATGGAGGCCTCGTATCCGCTTTACGGCCACGAACTGGATGAGGAGACGACGCTGCTCGAAGCCGGGCTCGGCTGGATTGCGAAACTTGAAAAGGGCGAATTCATCGGACGCGAGGCGCTCCAGAATCAACGCGCCAAAGGTGTTACAAAGAAGCTGATCGGCTTTGAAATGACAGAGCGCGGAATTGCCCGCGACGGCTATCCCGTCCAGATTGATGGAAAGACCGTCGGCAAAGTCACCAGCGGTTCGCCCGCGCCTTTCTTGAACAAGAACATCGGACTTGCGTACGTGCCGCCGGAGATGGCGCAGCCGGGCCGCGAAATCAAGATTGAAATCCGAGGCAAGCTCGTTGGTGCGCGCCAGGTTCCCTTGCCTTTCTACAAGCGGCCCAAGGCGGCCGAAACGAATTGAAAGCCCGGCACACAGGGCTCCAAAAGGTATCTAACGCTACCTAAAGTCCAAGAACACGGAGTAAAAGCTGTGAACTATCCACCCGAATTGCTTTACACCAAAGATCATGAGTGGCTGCGAGTTGATGAGAACGCCGGCACGATCGGCATCACCGATTACGCGCAGAAGCAACTGGGCGATATCGTCTTTGTGGAACTGCCCAAGGCGGGCGACCACGTGACGGCGACGGAAACTTTCGGCACGGTTGAATCCGTCAAGGCGGTCTCCGACGTTTACTCGCCCGTGACCGGCGACGTGATGGCCGTTAACTCCAAGCTGCAGGATCATCCGGAACTGGTCAATACAGATCCGCACGGCGACGCCTGGCTGATTCGCGTCCGCATGACGGACCATTCGGAGACTGAGAAACTGATGACCGCCGACCAGTATGAAGCTTACGTCCAGGAGCAGGAATCACACTGATGCGCTACCTTCCGAATTCACCCATCGACCGCGAGCAAATGTTGGAGGCCGCCGGCCACAAGTCCGTGGATGAGCTGTTCGCGCAGATTCCTGAATCGCTCAAACTCAAGGGCAAGCTGAATCTGCCCGGGCCGCTTTCAGAACCGGAAATTCTGGCCTTTTTCCGCGAGGCCGCCGGGCAAAGCACGCGCGAATACGTTTCTCTGCTGGGCGCGGGCGCTTACAGTCATTTCCGGCCCGTGGCCGTCGATTCCCTGCTGATGCGCGGCGAATTCTTCACTGCTTACACGCCTTATCAGGCCGAACTCGCGCAAGGAACGCTGCAGGCTATGTTCGAGTTCCAGACGCTCATCGCGCAACTGACGGGAATGGAAGTGGCAAACGCTTCGCTCTATGACGGCTCAACCGCGGCTACTGAAGCGGTGCTTATGGCGATGCGCCTGACTCGCCGCAATCGAGTGGTGGTGGCGCGCACGCTGCATCCGGAATATCGCGAAGTGATTTCAACTTACGTCCGCCACCAGAAAACGGACCTGGTGGAACTGCCGTGGGCCGCGACAGGCCGGCTCGATATGGAGGCGCTCGCGAAAGCTGTCAATTCTGAAACTGCCGCCGTCGTGGTGCAATCGCCCAATTTCTTCGGCGCCGTGGAGCAGGTCGCGGAAATCGCCGAAGTTGCGCACGCGGCCGGCGCGCTCCTTATCGTGACTATCAACGAACCGCTTTCCCTCGCCCTCGTCCGCCCGCCGGTTGAGGCGGACATCGTTTGCGGCGAGGCTCAATCCTTCGGTGTGCCGGTTGCGTACGGCGGGCCCTATCTCGGCTTCCTTGCGGCGAAAGAAAAATTCGTCCGCCAAATGCCCGGACGCCTCGTCGGCCAGACGGTAGATACCGAGAGCCGTCGCGGATTTGTGTTGACGCTCGCGACGCGCGAGCAGCATATCCGGCGCGAAAAGGCGACTTCGAACATCTGCACCAATCAGTCGCTCTGCGCGCTTGCCGCCACGATTTATCTTTGCCTGCTGGGCAAACAGGGATTGCGCACGCTCGCTGAGCAAAATCTGGCCAAGGCACATTACGCCGCGCAAAAACTCGCCTCCGTCGAAGGCGCTGCCCTGCCCTTCGATGCGCCGTTTTTCAATGAGTTTGTCGTGCGCGCGCCTCGCAGTGCGGAAGCGTTGCTCGAAGAATTGCGTGAGGAAAAGATTCTGGGCGGAGTCAGCCTGGAACGCTTTTACCCCGAACTGAAAAGTCACTTGCTCGTTTGCGTCACCGAAACCGCCAGCCGTGCCGCGCTCGACCGCATGGCGGAAGTGTGGGCGCGCGGCGCGGGCAGAGGCACTCCGCTGGGGAGTCTCGTCTCGAAAGCCGGATAGCGGCGGGGCGACACTAGAAGACAATCATGAAAAATCGCATTCAACATGCACGGCCGCACATGACCCGAAACGAAGCGCTGATCTTCGAGCGCTCGTCGGCGGGAAAGACGGGCGCGGAACTGCCGCCGCTCGACGTGCCCGCCGTTTCAGCCGCGGAAACATTCGGGCCTGAACTTGCGCGGGATGAGGTCGCAGGCTTTCCTGAAGTTTCCGAGCTGGAAGTGATTCGTCATTTCACGCGGCTTTCCACCTGGAATTACGGCGTGGACACGGGCCTTTATCCGCTCGGCTCCTGCACCATGAAATACAATCCGCGCGTGAATGAGACCGTAGCGCGCCTGGAAGGTCTTGCGACCGACCATCCTTACGCGCCGGAATCGCTGGCGCAGGGCTGCTTGAAAGTTCTTTATGAAACGGCGCGCGCCATTGCGGAAATCACCGGCATGGACGCCGTTTCTCTTCAGCCGGCGGCGGGTGCCCAGGGCGAGCTTTCCGGCATTTTGATGATCCACGCCTGCCTCGCCGGGCGCGGCGATCCGCGGCGTTACATTCTGATTCCCGATTCCGCCCACGGCACCAATCCCGCCAGCGTCACAACTTCGGGCTATGAAGTTCGAAACCTGAAATCGAATGCGCGCGGCACCGTGGACCTGGCCGAGCTCGACCGCGCCATGACCCCGGAAGTGGCCGGGCTGATGCTGACCAATCCCAACACGCTGGGAATTTTTGAAACCGAAATCCGCGCTATCGCCGATCTCGTGCACGAGCGCGGCGGATTGGTTTACATGGACGGCGCAAACATGAATGCGCTCATGGGCATAGCGCGCCCGGCCGACTTTGGCGTGGACGTGATGCACTTGAACCTGCACAAGACTTTCACTACGCCGCACGGCGGCGGCGGTCCCGGCTCGGGCCCCGTGGTGGTGCGCAAGGTTCTGGAACCTTATCTGCCGTCTCCTGTCGTCGAGCAATCGCCGGAAGGAACTTACCGATTGAATTACGACCGGCCCAAATCCATCGGTCGCGTGCGGGCGTTCTACGGAAATTTCGGCATGGCCGTGCGGGCGCTTGCCTACATCATGGCCAACGGTTTCGAAGGCCTGCGCCAGACGGCCCAGGACGCCGTGCTCAACGCCAACTACGTGATGACGCGACTGCGCGACCTCTACGATCTTCCTTACGACCAGCCCTGCATGCACGAGTGTGTGCTCTCCGACCGGCGCCAGGCGGCGCGCGGCGTGCGCACCGGCGATATTGCAAAGCGGCTGATTGATTACGGATTCCACCCCTACACTACTTCTTTCCCATTGATCGTCGCGGGCGCGATGATGATCGAGCCCACGGAAAGCGCAAGCAAGGAAGAACTGGATGAATTCATTGAAGCGGTTCGCTCAATTGCAGAAGAGATCGAAGAGGATCCGGAATTCGTTCTTAAGGCGCCGCACTCGACGCGCGTCACGCGCCTTGATGAAGCCACTGCGGCCCGCAAGCCTGTCCTGCGGTGGAAACCGTAGAAGCTCTAACAGCTTCGATTCCGCGCGCCGGCAGCCCCTTGGCAACAGGCACAATATTTAGTATTTCCAGCCGATCGACCCCACCCTGTAGTAGTTTTTCCGCTTTACAGGCTCTTTTTTTCATGCTAACTTTCGGCTGAGTTATGGGGATACTCGCGTCAGCCGGATACTTGTCGCCAGGTCGATCGTGGGGCTGATCGCGCTGATGAGCCGAATCTGCTTTTCCATCACGCGGCCGAGGCTGATGCATGCCCTGGGCCCGCGTCTCGCCGTTCGCTCGGACACTCAGTCATTCAAGCACCCGCAAAGCCATGGGAGGCGACCACATTGCTCAGGCTAAAGAGACTCGAACTACTGGGATTCAAGTCGTTTGCGGACCGCACCCGGCTGGAATTCGATGAAGGCACGGTCGGCGTGGTCGGACCGAACGGCTGTGGCAAATCGAATCTGGCCGACGCCATCAATTGGGTGCTGGGCGAACAGAGCGCGCGGCTGCTGCGCGGCGAGCGCATGGCGGACGTGATCTTCAGCGGCACGGGTTCGCGGCTGCCCACCGGAATGGCCGAAGTCAGCATTACGCTGGAAGATCCTGAATTTGCGGACGCTCAAAGCGGCAATGATGCTTCGCTGGAACGCCTGGTTGAAGAGCCGGGCCAGACTGCGCCTCTCATCTCGGAGGAGAGCGGCGACCAGCCCGCGACCCCAACCGAAAACCCGGACGCGTCCGGACGCGCAAACGGAAACGGAAAGACTCTCCGGGAGAGGCTTCAAAACCAGGCTGGAACGATCACGGCCACGCGGCGCCTTTTCCGCTCCGGCGAGAGCGAATATCTGATCAACGGCGAGATCTGCCGCCTGCGCGACATTCAGGACATTTTCATGGGCACGGGTTTGGGTCCGGAGTCCTACGCGATCATCGAACAGGGACGCATCGGCCAGATTCTGAGCAGCAAGCCTTCCGACCGGCGGCTGATTTTGGAAGAGGCGGCCGGCATCTCAAAATTCAAGACACGGAAGCGCGCCGCCGAATTGAAGCTCGAAAGCTCGCGGCAGAACCTTTCCCGCATCACCGACATTCTGGATGAAGTCACCAAACAGGTGAATTCGCTCAAGCGGCAGGCCTCCAAAGCGAAGCGATTCCGCGAACTTCAGGAGCAATTGACCGGGCGGCTGGAAATCACCCTGGCTTCGCGCCTGAAGGCCCTCGACGGCGAGTGCGCGCGCCTTCGCGACGAACTGGCGACGCTCGGCGCAAAGTGCGATGAAGCCGCACGGCAACTCGACGTGGTGGAGCACGAGCAGCGGTCGGCCACGGCGCGGGCGGAAGAGCTTGACACGCAACTGATGGAACTGCGCGAATCCGCGAACCAGGCGGAACTCGAAAAGCAGCGTCTGGAATCGCAGATTGAGCAGATCCGGCAGCAGGGCGCGAGCCTTCTGGCGCGGGCTGCGGACGCACTGGAAGAAACGGCGCGACTGGCTGAGCGGCGGCGGGCGCTCGAAGGAGAAACCGCGGAAACGGCCCAACGCCGCGAGTCGCTGGAAGTTGAGCGCGCCGCCGCGCATGCCGAAGGCGAACGGCTTGCCACCGCGCATGAATCTCTGGGAGCCCGGATCGCCGCCTCCGAGCAGGAACTGGAAACCTGCCGCGCCGCACTTCTGGAATCCGTCGGGGCAGCAGCTGCCCTGCAAAATCAGTTGACGCAGCTGGGTGAAACGGAAGTCTCTCTGGAGCGGCAGCAATCGCGGCTTGATTCCGAACGGGCGGCCGCTGAAAGCGAGCGGCAGGAGCAGGCGGCCGGGTACGAACGGCTGGTTTCTGAAAATCAATCCCACGAAGGCGACGTTGCGAATCTTGCCGAGTCGCTGGCCCGCTCGGCAAACGAATTCGAGATGGCGGAGAAAGCGGAGGCCGACGCGCGTTCAAGTCTGGAAGCACTTCGGCAGGAGCATTCTGCGGCAGCGGCGCGCAAGCAGGCGCTGGAAGAATCCCTGGCCCGCCACGCCTACTCCACGGAAAGCGTGCGGCGGCTGCTCACGGGTGAAATCGGATCCAACGGCCATCGCTTCCGGCCTTTGGGCGTGCTGGCGGATTTTGTGGAAGTCTCGTCCGGCTACGAGGAAGTGGTGGAAGAGTTTCTCGACTCCAGTCTGGATTGCGTGGTGGTGGAAGAACACGCGCAAGCGCGGTCCGGCATCGCTCTGCTGCGCCAGGAGGGCGCAGGGCGTTCTACTTTCTTTGTAACTCGCCTGCCGAACAGTCAGGACTCTCACGGCAATGGCAACGGCCATTCCAATGGAAACGGGCAGGCCGGGCCGCGTGCCGAAGCCGGAGTGATGGCTTCCGTCCGGGAACTGGTTCACTTTGCACCTCGCCTGGGGTTGAACGGAGATCTTCCGCTGCCCGCGCTCGCCAGCGCTTATATGGTGGAAAATGGGACGGCGGCGGAACGCCTGGCCGCGGCCTATCCGGACTGCCATTTTCTGACGCCGACGGGCGAGCACTATCATCACCGGCTGGTTTCAGGCGGGCAAGGCAAGAACGCCGGCCCGCTGGCGCTGCGGCGCGATTTCCGCGAACTCGAGCGCCGCACGTCGGAGCTGGGACGCGAACTTGCGGATGCGGAGCAGAAACTGCGGGATGCCGAAGCGCGCACCCTCCAGCTCGACCAGGAACAGCGCCGGCTGACAAGCGCGAAGCTTGAAGCGGAGAAGACGCTGGCGCTCGCGAATGAAAAAGTCCGGGAAACGCGCGAGGCGCTCGACCGGGCCGTTGAAAAGCTGCGCGTGCTGGAAAGCGAGGGCGAAGCCCTGGCCCGGGAACGCGCGGAGCTGGAATCGCGGCGCGCGGAGTGGCGCGCATCGCTTGAAACCGTGACGGCTGAAAAGACCCGGCAGGAAGACCTGGCGAGCCAGCGCGTCGCGGAACTGCGCGACCTGCGGACGGAACTCGATCGCACGGCGAACGAACTGGCGCGGGCGCAGGCCGCGGCCAGCGCTCTTGAGGAGCGAGCCCGCTCAATGGAAGCCGCTCAGGCGAGGCTCGAAAATGAAATGCGGGAAGCGAGCGGCCGCGTGGCTCAGCTTGGAGAACAAATCGAAACCTGGCGGGCGGAAGAGCGGAGACTTGCGGGAGAAGCTGAAGCCTGTGGTACGCGCTCGACGGAACTTGAATCAAGCCTGCAAACGGCGCGCGAGCATGTGCGAACGGTTGCGGAAGAAGCGCAAGCCGTTCGGTCGCAGCGCGATCTGTGCGGACCGCGCGTGGACGAAGCGCGCGCCGCCTTTGAAGCCCATCGAACTAAGCGCTCGGAGGCGGAAGTGGCGCTGGCGCGGGCCGAATCAGACCGCGGCCATCATTCGGCGCAGTGCCGCGAGGCTTTGCACAAGGAACCGGAACTGCTGCTGCAGGCGCTCGAGCCGGAAGCTGCACTCGCGGGCGAGGCTCTGGAAGCGGCGGAAGCCGAAGTGCGCGAATTGAAGACGCGGATTGAGAATCTGGGGCCGCTCAACATGATGGCGCTGGAGGAATTGCAGGAAGCGGAAGAACGTTACTCCTTCCTCGAGGTTCAGAGGCAGGACCTGCTGACTTCGATTGAAGAAACGGCGGAAGCCATCCGCGAGATCGACCGCGTTTCGCGCCAGCAGTTTCTGGAGGCCTTCAAGGCCATCAATGAAAACTTCGCCGAGAGCTTCCGGACTCTGTTCGGAGGCGGAAGCGGCCAGATGCGGCTGGCGGATGAAAACGATCCCGAAAGCGGGCTGGACATCGTCGTGCAGCCGCCCGGCAAACGCCTGCAGAACGTGCTGCTGCTTTCGGGCGGCGAGAAAGCACTGGTGGCTCTGGCCCTGCTGATCGCCATCTTCCGCTATACTCCGAGCCCATTCTGCGTGCTCGACGAAGTGGACGCTCCGCTGGATGAATCGAACGTGGAGCGCTTCACGAATCTGATCCGGAACATGGGTCGGCACACTCAGTTTGTCCTGATCACTCACAACAAACGCACCATGGAAACGGCGCGCGCGCTTTACGGCGTCACGATGGAAGAACCGGGCGTCTCCAAGCTGGTCTCGGTCAAGTTCGAGGAAGCCGCGGAAGAAGCCCTCGCGGTGCCCGCGTAATCCAAAGCTCCACGGCCCGGCCGCAGGCTTGCGGCAAGGTCACTGCCCCACTCCAGGTCCGCCCCTGTCGATTGCAAAAGCGCTGCATTCCCGCCGCTGGAAAAGCCGGCGATCTTTGTCAAGAGATTTTTCGGCAGGCATGCGAAATTTCCCCACTGTTTTTTCCCTGACAAAACTGGTGGTGGTTTTTCCGGTTGACATCATTCGCCGATGTTCTACAATGAGCGCTGCCCAAAACAATCATCATGCGCACCACACGCCAACAGGTTTTGCTCGAAACGAATTTGCCCGGCATTCAGCTTTTCTCGCGCGGCAAGGTGCGGGACGTTTATGAGGCGGCGGGCGACCGCCTGCTGGTGGTTGCCACCGACCGGATTTCGGCTTTCGATGTGGTGCTGGGCGAAGGCATTCCGGACAAAGGCCGGGTGCTGACGCAGATGTCCTGCTTCTGGTTTGAGCGTTTCGGCCGGGACATGGCGACGCACTTCCTGACCGCTGACGTTTCCGAGTATCCGGATGAACTCAGGAAATTCAGCGACCAGCTCGAGGGCCGCTCGATGCTGGTGCGAAAAGCCAAGGCGTTTCCGATCGAATGCGTGGTGCGAGGCTACCTGGCAGGATCGGGCTGGAAAGAATACAAAGCGTCGAGCGCGGTCTGCGGAGTCCAGCTACCTTCCGGCCTCACGGAGTCAGCCAGGCTCGACAATCCCATCTTTACGCCCGCGACCAAGAGCACCACCGGCCACGACGAAAACATTCCGTTTGAGGAAGCGGCGCGCCAGATCGGCATGGAAGCGGCAACCCGGGTTCGCGATTTGAGCCTGGAATTATACGGGCGGGCGCGCGAATACGCCGCCTCCCGCGGCATTCTGATCGCCGACACCAAATTCGAGTGGGGCGTGGCCGGGGATGAAATCATCCTGATTGATGAGGTTTTGACGCCGGATTCATCGCGATTCTGGCCCAAGGAAGGTTACACGCCGGGCCGCTCGCAGCCTTCCTTCGATAAACAGTTCGTGAGGGATTATCTGGAGTCGGTGAGCTGGAACAAGCAGGCTCCCGCGCCGGCGCTTCCGCCCGAAGTCGTTGAAAAGACCAGCGAAAAGTACAGGGAAGCATTCCGCCTGCTGACGGGAAGAAGTCTGGGATAGGAAATTCAGGCGTGTGGAACTGGCTGGACTGGATCCTGGCCGCAATCCTGACGGCCTCAGTGGTTGCGGCCATCGCAAAAGGGTTTGTCAGGGAGCTCATTGCCCTCGCAGCGCTGGTGATGGGGGTCGTCATCGCGGCGGTGGGTTATCAAAGAGCCGCCGGCTGGTTTGAGGATCTGGCCAAGTCGCACGATGTCGCGCTGGGGCTGGGCTTTCTTTCACTTTTTCTCGGAACGCTGATGATCGGAGCGCTCGCGGGAGCGCTTGCTCGAAAGCTTATTCAGAAGGCGGAACTGGAATGGTTCGACCGCTTTCTGGGAGGAGTCTTCGGGCTGGTTCGCGGGGTGCTGATCGATTGCGTCATCCTGCTGGCCCTGGTGGCGTTTTCCATCAAGCCCGCAGCGGTCAACCAGTCGTCTCTGGCGCCATACGTCACGGCGGGGGCGCGCGTGATCGCCTGGACGATGCCGCACGAGTTACGGAATCAATTTCGGGCCGGCTTTCAGAAGTTTCGCGACGCGCTGGCGGTGAGCGATAAGAAATCGCTGGGGAAACAGCCTTAGTTGGATTTTTTCTAGGCTGTCGCGAGCGCTTATCTGAAACAGGCAAAGATATTCTGACTTTCTGATAGGGATTGCTTCGAAAGATCGTCGTGCTGCGCCGAGGAGATTTCCGCGCGGCGGGACTCCAGGAATGGATTGGCCGGAAGCATTGCAGGCTTTCCGGCAGACCCCGGAAATTCACGAGGGCGGAGTGCTGCGGTGAAAGAGCAAATGGAAGCACTGATCAATCAGCTTGTCGAGCACGGCGTCGATTTTGAGGACGCCGTGGCCGAATTCGAAAAGAAGTTCATTCGCAAGGTGCTCGAGGCCAACAAGATGCATCGCTCGAAAACGGCCAGGGCGCTCGGCATTCATCGCAATACGCTCAGCAGAAAGATTCTGGAACTCGGTCTTGACCATCACGGCGCCCGCCGACGGCGTTCGGCGCGTTCATAACCCGGAGGCCCGCCCAAGCCTGAGCCTTTCCCTGATGGATGTGAATCATCGCGTGCCACCGGCTGGCGGACGAAGAAAGGCTCCGGCGGAACGCCGGACGCGAGGAGACACAAACAACGCAGCGCGCATCGAAGAAAAAAGGGCCACAGGGTGGTTGATGGATAACGCGCGCCCGAAATTTCGCTTGCAAACAATCCTGAATCTTGGTATTTGGGATGATGCTCCCGAACGGGCAGGGACGGATGTGAATTCCGTCCCGAGAAGGTGGAATCGCTTCCGCGGCAGCCCAGGACAAGCCTGCAGCAAGTCAGGGCGCCTAATACAACGCCAGTTAGAAAATGAGGTTTCCAGGCAATGAAGAAAACGACTGCATTTTTGACCCTGCTGTGCGCTCTGGGCGCCGCCGGCACAATTCTGGGGGCGGGACCTGCCTCCCCGGCGACCGCCGCCGCAGCGAAGGGTGCCGCACAGACGAAGCAGCCGCAATGGAAAAGCCGGGAGGAATACGACGCCTTCATGGCTTTTGCGAAGGAGAAAGATGCAAGCAAGCGTCTGCCCTTGATCCAGGCGTTCCTGGAGAAATATCCGAAATCCGATTTCGAGGGGCATGCCCTGCAGGCGCTGTTGCAAACCTACGAGCAGCTCAACGACACGGCCAAGGCGATTGACGCCGCGCGCAAGACCCTCGCGGCCGACCCGAACAACCTGGAGGCGCTGAGTTACCTGAGCTTCACCTTCCCTTATACCTTCAAGTCTTCCGACCCAGATGCTGCAACCCAGCTCTCCCAGGCAAAAACGGAAGCGCAGAAGGGTCTGGACGCACTGCAGAATCTGCAAAAGCCTGCAAACGTGACCGATGCGCAGTTCGAGGCCTATGTAAAACCCAAGCGCGCCAGCTTCAACCTCACGTTGGGTTTCGTCGCGCTTCAGCAAAAGGATTATGCCTCCGCATTTGCGCCGCTGAAGGCGGCGGCCCAGGATGAGCCGAACAATCCCACGATTTACTCGCTGCTGGGACACGCGTACTACAATTCGAAGCCGCAGGAGACCAACAACGCGATCTGGTTTCTGGCCAAGGCGGCGGCGATGGCAAAGTCTTCCAACAGCCAGAATGCATCCGCTTACGAAAAGGACTACAGCGCCGTTTATGAGAGCCAGAGAAAATCCAACTGCGGCGAAAGCGACGTCTTGAAACAGGCAACGACCTCGATGGACCCTCCGGCAGGATTCAACGTCGCGCCACCGGCGACGCATCCGCTGACGGGCAACAAATCTTGGGACAGCTTCTATCAGAACATCGTAGATCCTCTGCTGATCGGTTGTGATGCATCCGAGAAGGCTTGGGAACAACTGAAGGGCCAGCCGCTGGCGCTCGTGGGAACCGTCGTCGGCGTCGAACCCGGCTCAGACTCCGGAACGACGCTTGTCAACGTGGCCAATCCATCCCAGCCGAAGGGCCAAACCACCTTCGACGTTCAATTGCAGGATTCTTCCCAGGCCAACGCCAAACTGCTCCGCCCCGGCGATCCGGTCAGCTTCCAGGGGAATCTTTCAGCTTACACACCCACGCCCAATTTCTACGTCACGCTCAGTGACGCCAAGATCAACGGCGACGTCCTGAAAATGGCCTCCGAGCGCCAAAAGGCTGAGGAGCAGGAGAAGAAGGAAAAAGCCGCCAAACGCAAGTCCAGCGGCCACCACCGGAAGTAAGCTCCGCCACTGACGGTGAAATCGCATTCTTGCGAAACCATTGCGCAAATCCAGCCTGAGCACACAATCAAGCTCACGCTGAAGTGTGTGGATTCCTTTACCGGCATCATACTTTCAGTAGTGCGTCCGTGCAATTCCCCCGACCCTCCTGCGCACTCTCATTTCCGCAAGTTGCTACGTATCGAGACCGGCATCTGCGCCGGCGGCGGGCCCCGGAAAGCCGCTGTGGGCTTCTAGTTTTCAAGTGGTACGCCACGGAGCAACAGCCCTGCAGAGTCATGGTGGCCCAACCGGTCCAAAGGGGTGCGCAACGAGACGCTTTTCTGTTTCCAAGATTTATAAGACTCTCCGGCGACATTCGCAGTAAAATCCGCCTGCTGCCGTTCCGGCGGCCCGGGATGGGCGAACGGACCGGGGACGGAGCCACGAGGCCATGAGCTTTACTAATCTTTACGGGTTGCTTCCGCAGGACGGAATCAAAATCCTGCTGGTGCTGCTGCTTTCCTTCCTGATCGGCCTTGAGCGCGAAGAGCACAAGACGGCAGCGCGCTATTCCTTCGGCGGAGTCCGGACATTTCCGCTGATTGGCTTGATTGGTTTTGCCCTGGCGCTGCTTTCTGGCGGGCAAATGTCCACGGTCGCGGTGGGCTTCCTTGCCGTAGGAGGATTTCTGTGGCTTTCCTACTGGCACAAATTGAAATCGGAAGAAGCCGCAGGCGCTACGACGGAAATTTCCGCGCTCGCCACTTACCTGCTGGGCGCGCTGGTTTACTTCGGCGATTACTGGATTGCGACCACAATCGGCGTCGCGTGTGTTCTGCTTCTTGAATTGAAGACAGCGCTCGAAGGCCTGACCAAACGCTTTCCGCCGGAAGAAATCCTCACCTTCGCAAAATTCCTCCTGCTGTCGGCGGTCATCCTGCCGGTTTTGCCCAATCGCGATTTCACGCGTTTCCACCTGAATCCGTTCAAGACCTGGCTGGTGGTGGTGGCGGTGAGCGCCATTTCCTACCTCAGCTACGTGCTGCAAAAATCGACCAGAGGTAAAGGCGGGGTGATTCTTTCGGCCTTGCTGGGCGGAGCTTACTCCTCCACCGTCGCGACCGTGGTTCTTTCGCGGCGGGCGAAAGAGGAAAAGCATCCGCACCTGTTTGCGGGAGGAATCCTGGTGGCTTCGGGCATTACTTTTCTTCGCGTCGTCATTCTGGTCGCATTTTTCAGCTCGCAACTGGCAATGGCGCTTGCTGCGCCCTTCGCGATTCTTACCGTCACCGGGACAGGATTCGGATGGTGGTGGTCCCGACGGTCGGACGCGCAAGGAGCAAGTCCCGCCAAACCCTTTGAGCCGAAGAATCCTCTGGAAATGCGCGCGGCTCTTCTTTTCGCCCTGCTGTTCGTGTTTGTCCTGGCATTGTCCCACGTGGCCGCAGTTCATCTCGGCTCAGGCGGCGTCTATGCCCTCGGCGCGTTGACTGGAATCACCGACATCACTCCCTTCATTATGGGCATGACTCAGGCTCTGGGAAAATTGATTACGATTCAGGTTGCTGCAGCCGGAATTGTCATTGCCACGGCCAGCAACAACGTGGTGAAGGCAATTTACGCCTACAGCCTGGCCGACCGCGAGACCGGAACCCAGAGCCTCGTGCTCTTGATGGCGCTGGCTGTTTTGGGTCTCGTGCCGCTGATTTGGCTTCTTGCAAAATGAGCATCCCCGGCTTGCCTCTCAAGCTGAGAGGCCGGCGCGCGGCGTCGTGCTTGACGGTTCAAAGCGCCTTCTTCTAAACTTAAAGATTGCCCACAGGAACGCGGACTTCATCTATGCGGCACCGCCTTCTGATCCTTGCGGCCCTCGCGCTTGCTGCCTCATCTGTTGCCAGGGCGCAAAGCAACCCAGATTACTTTCCGTTGAGCCAGGTGCATGCCGGGCTCAAGGGATTCGGCCGCACAGTCTTCCAGGGGAATAAGATCGAAAATTTCCAGGTGGAAATCCTGGGAGTCCTGAAAAACGCCCTTGCGCCCAAGCAGGATGTGATTCTGGCCAAGCTGTCCGGAGGGCCGCTCGCTGAAACCGGTGTTATCGCCGGCATGAGTGGAAGCCCGGTTTATGTGGACGGCAAGCTGCTCGGCGCCGTTGCGCTTTCCTTCCCGTTCGCCAAGGAACCCATCACCGGGATTACTCCGATCCAGCAAATGCTGAATGTCGTGCCGAGTGCTCCCGCAGGCAAGAAGGCAACAAACCAGGCGGAACTTTCGCAACCCCTGCCTTACAAGATTGCGAGGGTCGGAAGCGGCCCCGACGCCGTCGTCCGCCTGATTCCCGAAGATCAGGATGGAAGCTTCACGAGGCTGGAGGGCTTTTTGCCGAAGGAGAATGAGAGTGCCTCCATCGCCGGTCTGCAGCTTCCACTGCGTTTCGGGGGATTTTCGGATGAAGCTGTCAATTCCTTCAGCCCTTTCTTCCGCCGCATCGGTTTTCTGCCCATGCAGAGCGGAGAGATTTCCAGTGACGAAAACGCTCCCGCCAGCAAGGCGGGACCGGAACCGGGATCGATGATCAGCCTGATGCTGGTTGACGGCGATTTCAACGTGAACGTCGATTGCACGGTCACGCTCCGGCTGGGAAACGATTTTTATGCCTGCGGGCACCGCTTCCTGCTTTCGGGCCCGGCTGAAATCCCGTTTGCCGAAGCCCGTGTTCTGACGACGGTCCCGAATCTGTCCAGCTCGTTCAAAATCGATGTCCCCGGCCCGGTCGTCGGAACGATCCGGCAGGACCGCTTCGGCGCAATCTTCGGAGTGGTCGGCGAGCACGCTCCGACAATTCCAGTTGACATGCGTCTGGATTCCAGCCTGGGCCGGCAGGAACACTACCGATTCACAATCGTTCAGCATCCGTACCTCTCTCCTGTGCTCCTGGATCTCACTTTGACATCTGCGATCAGCGGCACGGAGCGAATGGTGGGGCCGTCGTCGCTTCAGATTTCCGGCAATATCAAACTGTCTGACGGAGAGTCCGTTCGCCTTGAGAATCTGCTATCAGGTTCCATGAGCACCGCCAATATGGCCGGCGCTGAGGTCTCCACGCCCCTGACGTATTTACTGGGGGCGGGTTTCCCGGGTCTTTCAATCAAAGCGATCGATCTCACCGTCCGCGCCAGCGATGAATTGCGTGTGGCCACGGTCGAAGAAGCGTGGTGCAGCAAGTCGGAAGTTCATCCCGGCGATCATCTCGACGTGATCGCTTTACTGCGCACGCCTTCAGGCAAATCCATCGTTCAGAAAATTCCCATCGTGATCCCGGAAAACATCACCGGCAAGACACTGATGGTCCAGGTGGGCAGCGGCTCGGCGCTCAATGCGCTGCAAGGATCATTGATTCCGACGATCACCGCCCCGGTCGACCTCCATCAGCTCGTGCGGGCCTTGAACAAGGAGCGGCGGGACAACCGCCTCTACGCGCTGCTGATGACGCCCCAACGCTCACTGACGCTGCAGGGTGATGAATACCCGTCCCCCCCGCCTTCCTTGTTGCAGACGTTTCTGGCCAACCCCGCCGCGTCGAGCAGCGTGACTTTCAAGGCGACTTCCGTGGCGGGCGATTTCCAGACCGAACCGATGCTTTACTCGATTCGCGGAGAGAAGATGCTCCAGCTCAAAGTGGAACCCGCGGGAGACTAGCCCCTGGCGCAAATGAGAAAAACAGACATGACGAGACTTTCAAAACGCAAAGCGAAAATCCTGCCAATGCTTTCCATCCTGTTCGCCGCAACGTCTCTTCTGGCGGTGGAAACGAGCGTGTGGCAGGTAGGCACTTTCAAAGACTTCCTCAAGGGGAAATTGGATGGCGTCTCGGTAACTGAAAATGGAGAATTGGGCCTCGCGCCGGAAATCAAGGTCGTTTTTGACCCGGAGCAGGCGCTTGCCTATTCCCTGGCCGCGGATCAGGAGCACCATCTCTACGTGGGAACGGGACACCAGGGAAAAGTTTTCCGGGTGGATCCTGACGGCAAAGGCTCCCTTTTCTTTACCGCCCAGGAACCCGACATCTTCGCGCTGGCCGTCGGCCCTGACGGCGACCTTTACGTCGGCAGTTCGCCCGAAGGAAAAATCTATCGGGTTTCGCCCGATGGCAAATCTTCCGTGTTCTACGATCCTCAGTCAAAATACATCTGGGCCTTGCTCTTCGGACCCAAAGGCAATCTCTATGTCGGCACGGGCGATGAGGGGAAGATTCTCAAGGTGAATCCCAAAGGCGAGGGTTCCGTTTATTACGACAGTGACCAGACCCACATCATGTGCTTGGCCTTCGACTCAAAAGGGGAATTGCTGGCGGGCAGCGATCCGAATGGCCTCATCTACCGCATCAGCGGCGAGGGCAAGGCATTCGTCATTTACCAGGCCGATCTGCCGGAGATCCATTCGATCATTACCGGTCCCGAGGGGCAAATCTATGCTTCCGCGCTGGGCGGGGGAGAATCGAAAGGAATCCCTTCCCTACTCCATCCCGCCACCCATGCGCTTGAAACCGCTCCCAAGGTCATGACGATCACCGTGGAAGGCAGCACAGGATCGGCAGAGGGAGAGAAAGCCAAGGGCAAAGCTCAGAAGCCGGCGCCCAAAAAACAGAAAGCGCCCGCCAAGACTCCCAGCTTTATCCGGCCGCACGAAGCCCGTAATCCGTCGGCTTTTGTCGGGCAGAAGAGCCGGGGCGAAATATTTGAAATTACTCCGAATTCGAACGTGGAAGTGCTTTGGAGTTCCGATGAATCGAGCGCTTACAGCCTCGCCTTGCACGGAAACCGCGTCGTCTTCTCCACCGATTCCAATGGCGAAGTTTATGAGCTGAACCCTGCCGACAACGGGCAGGATCTCCGGCTGATCGCCGAGACGCACGAATCCGTTGTGACCCGCCTCCTGCCTGAAAGCCGTGGGATTTACATGGTCACAAGCAACGTCGCCAAGCTTTTGCGGCTGGAATTCGCGCCGGGACACTCCGGCACCTACGTGTCCGAGGTCAAGGACACCAAGTTCATTTCTCGCTGGGGACATGTCATGTGGCGCGGAGATTTTCCGGACGGCAGCGGCGTGAAATTCTTCACCCGCTCGGGAAATTCCGAGCGGCCTGACTCGACCTGGAGCGGCTGGGCCGGTCCTTTGAGCAATCCCGACGGCAGCGCCATCACCAGTCCGCCGGCGCGCTATATTCAGTGGAAGGCGGTCTTTCAGGGGTCGGATGCCGCCCATCCGCTGCTCAATGAAGTCTCCGTTTCTTATCTGAATCAAAATGTCGCACCCCGGATTCATTCACTGAACATCAGCACCAGCACGGAAAGAACCAGTCCCGCCGGAGGCGCCGGCACGCCGGCGGGCACCCCCGCGCCTTATGACCTGGCGAATGCAGCCGCCATCAGTGTTGTCGCGAATTCCAATTCGGCGGGTTCTTCGCCCGCTCCGTTGACCATCAGTTGGCAGGCGGATGACCCAAACGGCGATTCGCTGGTTTACTCCATTTATGTCAAAGCGTCGGATGAGCACGGATGGCACCTCCTCAAGAAGAAGCTGAAAGAAACAACCTTCACCGTGGAGCCGAATACGCTTCCGGACGGCAGGTATGAAGCCAAGGTCGTCGCGTCCGATGAGCCGTCCAATCCACCGTCGCTGGCAAAGACCGCCGAAATGGTCAGCGCGCCTTTCTGGGTGGATAACACGCCGCCTTCGGTGACGGTCACCCGCCGGAGCACGAAAGGGACGGAGACGATCGTGGCCTTTGAGGCCGTAGATTCGGCGTCACCGATTGTGAAGGCCGAATATTCGCTGGATGGCGGCGGCTGGAAAGACATTCTCTCGGACGACGGCATCGTGGACTCGACGACTGAAGTCTTTACCGTGCATCTTTCCAGTCTGAAGGCTGGAGAACATCTGGTCACGTTGCGCGCCTACGACAGCGCCGGCAACGCGGGGCTCGGAAAAGCGGTTCTCGAAGTTCCCGAATCCGGCGCGCGGAAGACTGAATAGGCGGCGGGGCTAACACCCTAAAATAGAGCCAAAAGGCCCGCCAGGGGCTTGGCCGCAGGAGACAACTTGGGTCTCCGGCCACGCATCACACAGGACGAGCCCAGGTGCGGCCGTTAGCGAGCATCCTTGAGTTTAGACAAAACGACGGCAGCGAAGGCGCCTGAAGCTCAGACGATAGCGCGCGCCCAGGAGGGCGACGAAGGGGCTTTTACGGCCCTGTTCGAAGCGCACAAAAGGCGTGTGTATTCCCTGTGCCTGCGAATGACAGGGAACACCGCTGAAGCGGAGGATCTGACCCAGGAAGCGTTTCTGCAGCTGTTCCGGAAGATTTCAACCTTCCGTGGAGAGTCGGCGTTTTCGACCTGGCTGCATCGGCTGGCCGTGAATGTTGTCCTGATGCACCTCAGAAAAAAGGGCCTTCAGCAGGTTTCCTTTGACGAAACTGAGGATTCGCAGGGAGAGACGGTCCGCCGCGATTACGGGGAGCAGGATTCGCGGCTTATAGGTTCGGTTGACCGGATTGGATTGAGCCGCGCGATCGCTCAGCTTCCGCCCGGTTATCGTGCCGTGTTCATCTTGCACGATGTTGAAGGGTACGAGCATAATGAGATTGCTGAAATCATGAATTGTTCGGTCGGGAACTCCAAGTCGCAGTTGCACAAAGCCAGGTTGAAACTTCGCGAATGGCTGCAACGCGACCCGAAGCGGCGAGGGTCATAGGGTCGGTGAAGGAGGGGCGGTAGAAGCGGATTATGTCTGCGGATGAAATCGAAAAATCAAGTCACCGAATCAACTCGGCCTGCTACTTGTTCGACGATCAATTGCCCGCCTACCTGGACGGCTCGGAAGGAACTTCAGTTCTCCAGCACTCGGAGGAATGTTCCGCGTGCCGGGGTGTGCTGAAGGACCTGCAACTGATCCGGGCGGAAGCGCGGGAACTGCCTCTCGATTCTCCTTCCCCGCGGGTGTGGAAGAACGTCCGGGCGGCCCTGGCCCGCGAAGGCCTGATCCGCCAGCCCGAGCGTCATTGGCTGGGCTGGTTTCGAGCCCCCGGCATTCCCCTCCGGTTCGCCTCTGCCACAACCGCCGCGGCTCTTGCAATTGTGGGAGCCGTCTTCGTCTTTGGCCCAAGACTCTCACGGCGGCCGGCGGCGGTCGCTCCCCGGGCCGAAGCGGCGGCCTCTGCCACAACCGCCACTTTTACGGCCGAGCAGCTTTCACTCGCCAAGACAGTTCAGGATATGGAACGGACTTTCAGACAGAGGGAAATGGATCTACCCCCGGCAATCAAATCAACGTACGAAAGAGGATTGGCGTCTCTCGACTTTTCCATCCGCGAAAGTCTCGATACCGTGCGGCATGATCCGCAGGACGAGCTGGCGCGGCAGTTCCTGATGGACGCCTACGCAAAGAAGGCGGACGTGCTGGCTTCAGCGTTGGAGTATGATACCAACTGACGGTCTAGGGGGAAAGTTGGAAACTTGTTAAACGGCTACTCAAAGGTCCGAACCGGCTTGCAACAAGTCAGCGTGCTGCTGATGATTCCCGTGGGACTGCTCGCCGCCTCAAACTCCGCCCCGGTGGAGAAGACGATCGCCACTTCCCCGGCCCCCCGGGTCACCATTTCCAGTCTTGGGGGCAAAGTCGTCATCCGAGGCTGGAACAAGACCCAGGTCCATGCCGTTTACCTTACTTCTTCACCGCAAATGGAAGTTGACTTTGACCAGGTCCCTCCGCAGGGACGCGCCGACAAAGTCCATTTCATCACTCGAACCATCGGCCAGACCGCCAGCGATGCCGTGGACTATACCCTTGAAGTGCCGCAGGCTTCCAGTCTGGAAATCCATAATCCTCAAGGAAGCGTGCGGGTCGAGACGATTCAGGGCAGCACTTCCGTGGATTCCATCGCCGGGACGATTTCCCTTTCCAATGTGACCGGTCATCTTTCCGTGCAGACCGTGGGCGGCGATATCGACATTATCGGGGCGTCGGGCCGGGTCGAGGCCTATTCAACTTACGGCAATCTTCATTTCATTAACGCGAGTCCGAGTGACGTGCGGGCCAATACGACGACCGGGGATATTGTTTACGAGGGCAATTTTGCTCCGGGCGGCCGCTACGTCATGACGAATTACAGCGGTAATATTGAAATCCTTTGCCCTCCCTCGGCATCCTTCGAATTGACAGCCAAGACGGTTCGCGGCCGGCTTGAAAACACTTTCCCGTTGGTCTCACATCACCGGCGCTCTTCGCCTTTGCGCGAGGGGAACAGCCTTTTCGGCACTTTCAGCACCGGCAAAGCGACTCTCGAGGTCAAGTCCTTCAGCGGAACCATTCAGATTCATCCTCAGCCCTGAACCTGGCCGATTCGCAACTTTTCGCGCATTCCGTCACGGCAAAGCCACGGCTGCACAACGCGCATTGGACAATAGAATTCCCTGCCCCTATAATTTCCCTGGGACCGATTGCACTGGCCCGGCTCTGAGGAATGACCCTTCACCACCCAAAACAGATTTATCTGGCCGGCTTCATGGGAAGCGGAAAAACCTCGGTCGGCGAATTGCTGGCCCGGGAGATTGAGTGGCCGTTCATTGACCTCGATCGCGTGATTGAATCGGGCCAGGGCCTGACCATCCGGCAGATTTTTGAGAATTCGGGCGAACCCTTCTTCCGCGAAATCGAGCGCGTCGCTTTGGCTGAGATTTCGAAGATCCAGCCGGCCGTCATCGCGCTGGGCGGAGGAACCTTTGTTCAGCCCGCCAATCTGAACCTGATCCGGGATTCCGGCGGCACGACAATCTGGCTGGATTGTCCCGTCGATGAATTACGCGAGCGCTGCCAAAGAATGGACAACCGGCCTCTGTTCCGCGATCCCGAGAGCTTTTACCGGCTCCTCCAGCAGCGGCTCCCCTATTACCGGCTGGCGGACCACCGAATCGGAACTGAAGGCCAAAGGCCCGAAGAAGTTGTGCGCAAAATTCTTCGTCTCGACATCTGGTGAGCTGACTTCGCATGAAAAAATCCCCGGCAATCCTCGTGTGCTGCCAAACGCTGGCCTTGGCGTGTTGCCTGATCGCCCTTCCACGCTCCAGTCCCGCTGCCGGCCGCCCGATTAATGACGATGGGACTTTTCAGATTTCCGTCGGCGGCAAACCCGCCGGCACGGAAAAGTTTTCCATCCAAACTTCGAACGGCAAAGTGAACGTCAAAGTTCACACCGATCTTTCCACCACGGAAGGCGGAAAGCGCCAGGAGTTCAGCAGCTCTTCGGATCTGGTGCTGGACGGCACGCTCCATCCGCTGACCTACACCTGGAAGCAGGAGGGGGCGCATTCTTCCGGCATGGAAATCGATTTCCAATCGACTCCGGCTTCGGCCAAATACCACACGGTTGACGGGAAGACCGACGAGCGGAAGATCAAATTGCCGAAAGACCTGGTGGTGCTCGATGACAATGTGCTGACGGACTACGAAATCCTTGTCGAACGCTACCGGCAGACTGCCGGAGGGAAGCAGGTCTTCACGGCTTTTATTCCTCAGGAAGCATTGTCAGGGAAAGTCACGATGGAAAAGGCAGGCCAGGAATCCCTGAAATCAGGCGCTAAGAAGATTGAAGCAACTCACTATACGGTTACGACGGATCTCGCCAAAATCGATCTTTGGGTTGACGACAACGGCCGCGTGTTGCAGGTTTCAGCGCCTGCCGCCCAACTGGAGGCCGTCCGCGAGTAAGCGTCGGAGGAACCGTACCGCTCACGCTCACTTCTTCTCTTACGATTCCGGACCAGCCCGGAAAACACAGGCCTGGGCTAATCCGAACGGCTTCTCCCCGCGTTCGCAACCTTCGAGGACTCCAGACTAACTGCTCGCGGGAACAGAATATTGTTTTCGAGGAAAAAGTGACGGTGAAAGTCCTGATCCAGCCCCTGAAGCCCCTGATATAAGTCACACCAGTCGGGTGAAGCGCCGGAGGGAGGCTGGAAGTCCAGGGTAAGTGCTCGCAATCGATTCATCATCTCGCGCACGCTGTCGTGCTCGAGCATCATCATTCGAACCGGCCTTTGCACTGTTTCGCACCGGGAGGACGCTGCGGAGGCGTCGCGCTTCGTCCCCGACTCCAGTTCCAGAATCTGCGGAAAAGCAATCTGCTCTTCGAAATCCATATGCGAACAGATCTTGCGATCCAGAGCCTCGAACAGCCTGCGAATAACCCTCTGCTCCGACCGCCGGATTCCAACCGCGAGGATGTTTCCAAAAACATTCTCCAGGCGGGTGAATTCGCGGCGGCTGAACGAATGGTGGCAACCGACAATATGAGAAATCAGTTCAGCCAGCGGCTTGGCGGCCCATTGCTCGTAATCTCCGGGCTCTCCAACTTCCTTCCTGCTTTCCTCCAGTAGCGCCAGAACGTCGTCCGTAGCCAATCCCCGGACGCGACAAACGTTGTCCAGCGATTCCAGATTCTGATGGCAATAGTCGATGCCCAGCCTGTCGAGGACCGGAATCGACCCTGGAATCTCGATAGCGATTTGCTGAAGCGACCGGTGGGGGTCGATATTCATGGATCCTTCTTTCCGACACTTATTTACCGGCATACGCAGCGCGTTCCTCCGCCCCACCGCCGCCGCCGCCCGAACACGAAGCCACTGCTGGCCGGTCTTTCTTCCCTTGCCAGCAAGGATTCCTGAGGGCTGCCTCACTACCGCCCGCGAGGACGCTTTGATTCGAGAACCTGCAACTCCATTTCCCGGATTCTCATTTCCAGCCAGCTTTTGACAATCTCTTCCAGTTCGTTCTGGTCTCCCCAGCGCTCCACCGAGTTCACCGTATCCCCGGACTGCGTCAGCGGGATGTGGTGACAGGGAAAGGTGGCTTCTTTCCCTTCTGGGGGCACAAACTCCATCAGCGGGCACTCCGCGCAAGCCCGCGACCTCTTGGGATCGCCGCGATTGATGCAGGTCGGAGAATCGAGAAAGATCGAACTCGCTTTCCAGGGATTCCGGTTAGGCTCCCGGTATCCGCCATGTTCAAGAAATCCAAGTTCTTCCTTGAGCACATTCAGGAGCTTGGCTCGATGGTTTCCGCTCATGGCGTTCCCTCCTTTCTCGACACCCCATCCGGATTCAGACCGCAACCCTGCTCGAGTGAATCGCCAGCACCGGACACGGCGCCATCTGGATCACGCGATGAGTGGTCGACCCGAACACAGCGAGATTGAGCGCGTTCCTTCCCCGCACTCCCATCACAATCAAATCCGCCTGCTCCTCCAGGGCAAGCTGCACAATCTCCAGGTGGGGCTTCCCGATGCGGACCGTGACCTTGGATTCGCACCAGTCGGCCGCCTCGGCCGGAATCAGGCCGGTGATCTTTTCTGCCAGGCCTTCCGAAGTCTTTTGAAAGTCCGCATCGGCCGGAATGTTCTCCAGCACGTGAACAGCCCTGAGTTCCGCCCCGAACTCCATGGCCAGGGCAAGCGCAGTTCCCAACGCCTGCGATGAGGGCCGCGAAAAATCCGTGCACAAAATGATCCGGCGCGGATTGAACTCCTGGCCCGCGGTCGCCGGTGCAGATCCGTGCGCGCCCCTGCGAACCGCCAGCACCGGGCATCCGGATTTGCGCATCACTCTTTCCGTCACCGACACGAACTGTCCCTCAATCCCCGGCCGTTCATGTGGTCCCATCACAATCAGGCTGACGTTCCGCTTCTTGGCAAACTCAAGGATGCTTTCGGGGACAGGGCCCTCCTGCACCACCGCTTCCGGCGGAAGCTCACCATGCCTGTGCGCCACCACAAATCGCTGGAGGTGCTCCCGAGCCTCACGGGTGCGAACGTCGTCCCAGGATTCACGGAGCGGCGTGTAGTTGTAAACGGACGCAAACGGCTCAATGATGTGTTCCAGATAGAGCGGCGTGTTGTAATGCTGCGCGATGGATTGCGCATAATCGTAGGCGAGGCCGGAAGTTTCCGAAAAATCCAGCGGACACAGAACGCTTTCGATTTTAAGCATCGCATCCTCCCTCAACCGTGTTTTCATTCCCCGCCAATCCGAGCCAATCGCCCTCCGACTGCAACGCGCCGGAAAGGTTCACTTGTGATGAACAGCCAGAACCGGGCACGACCCCAGTTGAATCACGCGATGAGTGGTTGAACCAAACACCGCAAGATCGAGGACGTTCCTTCCCCGCACGCCCATCACAATCAGGTCCGCCTGATTCTCCAGGGCAAGCTGGATGATTTCCTGATAGGGTTTGCCGATCCGGACGACGGGCTTGACCTTGCACCAGTCGCCGGCATCAGGTGTAATCAATTTGCCCAACTTTTCCATCACGCCATCGGTCAATTCGCGGATGTCCGTGTCCCCTGGGATGTCTTCCAACACATGAAGAAGCGTCAATTCGGAGTTGAACTCCATCGCCATGGACAGCGCGTAATCCAATGCCTGCGCGGATGCGTCCGAGAAATCCGTGCAAAAAACGATCTTCCGCAAATCGATGCCACCGACCTCGCCGGCTTTGCGCAGAAATCCATGCGCAGGCTTGCGGACAGCCAGCACCGGGCAGCGTGATTTGCGCAGGACCTTTTCGGCAACGGACCCGAGCAAAAAGCGATCCACGCCGCGACGCCCGTGCGTTCCCATGACGATCAGGTCTATGCTCTCCTGCCGGGCGAACCCCAGAATGCCTTCCATCACAGGTCCTACTTCGACCACGGCTTCCGGAATCCGTCCGTTGCGGCGATGGGTGGAGATGAATTCCTCGAGTTCGCCCCGAGCCTGCGAATCGAGGCCGGCCCGGACTTCGCTGGTGGCTTCGCCCATCGAAAGGTAACCATAACGCGACCCAAAAGGCTCGACGACGTGTTCAACATAGAGTGTCGAGTCATAGCGGCGCGCAAAGGATTGGGCGTAATCGTAGGCGAGTCCCGAGGCGTCGGAGAAATCAACAGGGCACAGGATGCGTTCAATCTTGAGCATCGCATCCCCCTTTCCACGGGACGCCGGAGCACAGTGTTTGGCGAGCTACTTGGGAGCGCTCCTGTCCCGCCTCCGGGATCCTTGCTTCCACTCGCAAGATATTCTTAGACGCCGGACCAGACCATGACCCGCATCACGACCAACTGTGACGCCGGTCACATTCTAGGAAAGTGAAAGGGGGTGGGATTGACGGCAACTCCACAGGATGGCTGCGAACATCCGCTACTTGGTTGCGGATTGTGCGCTCGCTGCCAGCCCAAGGTCCTGCAGGATCTTGGGATTGGCTTCGCCCATCGAGAGGAGGTTGTGGCACGTATTGCAATCCTGAGGAACCATCACGCTGGGGTTGCTGGCCTCATGAAGAGTGCCATGGCAGCGGAAGCAGCCGGGAAAATTCATGTGACCGAGGTTGTTGGGGTAGGTGCCCCAGGTGATCTTCATTTTGGGAAAGATATTCTGGTGATAGATCGAAACCAGACTCGCGGCGGCTTGGGAAACTTCGCTGCCATCCTTCGCCAGGATGCTGGGATATTTCTCTCTGTAAAAAGCCTCCAGGGCCGACGGAATCTTCTTTGCGGCCTCTTCCTGACTTTCGTAACTGGCCCTCAGCAGTTCCACTCCCTCTTTCTTGACGTAGGGCAGAGAAGGCGAAATCTGGCCTGCAGCCATCGCTTCATTGACGGCATCGCCCGGCAGGTGAAACTTGTGCGCGGGTTGATTGTGGCAGTCAATGCAGTCCATCACTCGGCCGCTTTGAACATTGACCGTCTTAGGGTTGGTCTTGTCGTCCACGAACAGGGTCTTCTTGCCCGTGGTTGAATCCGAGTATTCCACCCAATGCATCTTCTGGCGGCTTGGATCGGAGCCGTAACGAATCGTAATGCCGGGTCCCACATGCGCCCCGTGAATGCCGCCCAGCCCGTCCCCGCCGCCGATGTGCATCAGCAAAACCGTCTTGGTCAGCGTGTTGGATTCGTCGTCGGCATAAGCGGGAACAATCACCAGACGATTCCCTTCGAACCTCGCGGGCCAGTGGCATTGTTCACAGGTCTCGCGGGCCGGCCGCAGGCTCGTGACCGGAACGGGAATGGGACGCGGGTAAACGTGGAAAATCGTGGCGTAAACCTGATAGCTTCCCGACAATTTGCTGCGAACGAACCAGGAAGCTCCGGGGCCGATGTGGCAAGCGACGCAGGCCACGTGCGCGTGCGGCGAGTGTTCGTAAGCGACGTACTGCGGCTGCATGATGGTGTGGCAGGTCTGGCCGCAGAAAGTTACGCTGTCCATGTAATTGACGCCGCTGTAGACAAGCTGTCCGCCAATGATGACATTGACGCACGTCACCAGTCCCACAAAAAGAAGGAGCCGGCGAAACTCTACATTCTTGAAATCAAGATCGGGAAATTCGGTGGGAAGAGCTCCCCGCCGCTTCTCACGCCGCCGCTGAATAGCGATACCAAGGGGAATGAGGATGAGGCCGCCGAAGAACAAGCCGGGCAATCCCATGAAGATCAGAATCCCGGCGTAGGGATGGTTTACTTCGCCGCGCAGCAGGGTGGGAAGGAGGTAGAACCAAAGAACGGCCCCGGTCGTTACCAGGACAACACCAATGCGGCTCAGCCAATTGCTCGAAAGATGAACATATGGTGAGAGCCATTTTCGAAACCTACCGTTCGGATTGCTCATTCCCCTCGCTTCCCTCTTTGTTTGCGTCCAAAGTCTCGATCGGATCGGCCTCCGCGGGCTCCGGCTGCTTTCGTCTCGCGGTTCGACCCGTCAACCAGGAGGAATCCATAGGATACACCTCGGGGTCAAAAATCACGGAATAGAAATGCCACACCAGGATTGCCAGGGTGGCCAGAACCGCTTCGTAGAAGTGGACCGCGCTCGCAAAGTCCAGAAAACTCTTGGGCAGCCACGCCAGAACCAGGTTATGCGCCCAGAGCATCAGGCCGGTAATGCCCATGACGACCGCTCCCCAAACCATCGCCCAGTATTCTGCCTTCTCAATGTAACTGTGGTCTGAGAGAGGGGGCCGCTTGCGCCGCAGACCCAGGTTATAAGCGAAATTCTGGATCGCCTCCGTTGCGTCGCGAACTCTGGGCCAGAGCTTGAGCCAGTGCTCCCGCAACCTCCGATCCTTGACCAACGCGACTACGTGAAGGACGCCGACCGCGATAAAGACAACGGCGGCAATTCGGTGGAGAAGCCCGCGAAACTCCGCGCCCCAGGCAAGCAGCGGCCTGGCCCACCAGCCGGTCGGATACTTCAGCGCAAAGCCGGTCCAGACAAGCACGATGAAGGAGACGAGCAAAAGGAAGTGCTGCAGGCGCTCGAACGGGTACATCCGGACTTCACCGCTTTGTGCGGACGCAGACGGGGAAGCTGAGGCCGTTTCCAACACATTGGAACCGGTCTTTCTAAATCGAAGCGCTTTAAGCTTCCGGATCCAGTCCCCGAGATTATGCAAAAACATAAGTCCAATGACGAGCGGAATCATGACCAGATAAATGGCGCGCACCCAGCGGACGGCTGTCGGCTCTGACAAGCCCGGCAGTTCGTGAACAGGCCCGATCGCAAAACGGTCGCCGGCGCCCGGATGGCACTTTCCGCAGGTCTTCGGCAGGTTCTTCGCATTGATGGACGAGCGAGGATCCGACGAAGGCAGAATCTTGTGAAAGCCGTGGCAGCTTGCGCAATTCGCGGCCGTCTCCGAACCTTCCTTGACGGCCAGTCCGTGGAACGAGGCGTCGTAACTCAGGAGGCGGTCCCGGGGGATATTGAATTCGCTGGCCATCTTGACGTTGCCGTGGCATTGGCCGCAAGTTTCCGGGATGTGGGTCGGGAAGACCGTCGAGTTTGCGCTTGTCGGCGGCTCAATGGTGTGCGCCGTGTGGCAGCTTGTGCAGACGGGAGCCTGGAACACGCCGCGCGCAATCGCCTGCCCATGGATACTCATTTCGTAATCGCTCAAGGGCTTGGCGTGGCAGGCCCCGCACAATTCCGGGATGGATTTCTTGAACTCCCAGGTCCTGGTGTTCTTCAGTTCGTGAGCGTCGCCATGGCAAACCTCGCAGGTGGGAGCGGCTTTGTTTCCCTTGGCAAACTGCTGACCGTGAATGCTGTGTTCGTATTCAGTGGCTTGTTTGGCGTGACACTGGCTGCACTTGGGAAGCGCAACGTCCTTGGGATGCGGAAAGGCGGTGATTCCCTGGTGGCAATCGGTGCAGTGAAGAGAAGAATGGGCGGAGGTCTTGAGGCTCTTGGCTTTATCGGCGTGGCAGGAAGCGCAGTCGAGCTGACCCGCCGTCTGTCCCCACGCCGAGGGCACGAGGATGAGCAGAAACCCCGCTAAGAACACGCGTTGCAGTCGGAATCTCATGGCTCATCGTTGACGCTTGAAGCGGACGCTTCACTTCTCGCGGCACACACAAGTGCCCCCACGAGATCGAAGCGTGCCGCTGAATCTCAGTTCTTACTTTTTCTTCTCTTCTTTCTTTTCGCAGGTCTTTAAAGCGTCCTTTTCTTTTTTGTTCTTCTCGTAGCACTTTCCAACGTCATTCAATTCCTTCGAGCCGGCCTTGACGTGGCAAACGGTGCAGGACGCCTTTTCCTTTTTGGCGACGTCCATCGTGGCCTGCGTGTTTACAGGAATCATCGCCAGGCCCGCCACAAACACCAGAGCCGTCAGGCCAATACCCAGTTTCGTTTTCATGGCTGCTCTCCTTCAGTCTCCGCGCCTTTTTTCTGACCAGGAGCCGCTCGGAGTGAATCGCCGCAAGGCGATAGTTACTTCTTCTTGCCTAACTCGCGGATGAAAGCCACAACGTCGTCAATCTGTTCCTTGCTGAGCTGCGATCCATAGCCCGGCATGGGGCTTTTCCCCTTGGAAATAATATCGGCCAATTCCTTGTCCGACTTCTTCTGAACTTCTTTCGAGCGGAGATCGACAATCTTCAGGCTCTTGCCCATGGGCGTATCCGCGCTGCCATTTTTCCCATGGCACATGGCGCACTTTGCCTCAAAGGTATCCTTCCCTTTCGCTGCCGACGCGGCGTTCGCCTGCGTGGGCACGGCGAGGAACAGCGCAAGCCCCGCTCCTGCCAGCAGGCCGGCTCCCGCCAGCCACTTCTTTCGACCGTTCGTGAGAATTCGCATTTGTGTCTCCTTCTTCGTTATTAGATTCTGCAGTCTGACCGGGGTTGCGCCTTCTTTCATTTTCTCAAGATGTCCCGAAGAAGCGATCCCCATCCCTATCCCGTTCACTTCAAATCATCAAAAATCCCGCGTCCAGCGCACCGTCAGCAGATTGGCGCTGAAGTTATTTACCGTGGTGATCTGTTGGATGTAATAAGTTCGCTGCAGGTCAACCGAGAGCCGTCCGGCGCGGGGAAAGTCAAAATAAACCGTGCCGGTCCCATAGGGGAAAGTCAAGGGTCCGTAAACCGGAGGGCGGCCGCTCTCCTCGCCTACCCCAGTGGCTCGAACGAAATTTCCCGCGAATCGGAGGCCGAAATACTTGGTCGGCTTAACATCGAGACCCGCTTGCCAAACACGGTTGATATCCTGATCCCGGAGTGATCCGGTTGCCTCCCTGGTCGTCCCGGGAGCGTAGGTGAAATCCCCGGCGGCGAACTCGCTGTCGTAGCTGAATCCCGCGAACAATGAGTAGCGTTCGTTCATCGCATAATTCAACGTCGTGGCGTTCATATGGGACCTGCCGCGGAAGTTCGATGCCAGCAACTTCTGATTCACGATATACATTTCATCCTGCAGCGAGATCTTGTCGGTGATGCGCACCGTCGCCACGATGCGGCTCGTCAGGTCAGTATGAGGCGTGATCGCCGTGTAGGATGCATTGGTGGAAAACCCATGAATTTCGCCGCGCAATGAAAGCCGCTTCACCGGCTGGTAATACACGCTCAACGAGGGCCACCACGTTTTCCATCTCAGCGAGCGCGCGGGGTCCGACACGCCGTCTTCGAAGGCCTCAACGTCCGATTTGAAAAAGGTCAGTCCGGGACGAATCACCAGGTTGGACCTGGGCGTGAACATCGTGTCGAAATCCACCTGATACAAGCCGTCAGCCCAGGAGTTCGACGCTTCGTCGCTCGCCGGTGTGGTGCTGTCAAACAGGCTTGAAAACGTTCCGTGCGTGCTTGTGGTGAACCGCGAATAACGATAATTCACATTGATGTCCCACCAGGGTTTGACGTAGAAGGTAAAGCCCTGCTCGACAATGTTTGTGGGCTCTGAGACCGTGGCCCGCCCAGTTTCAGATACGGAATAAGGACCGTAAATGGGTGCTTTCGTTTGTGGGTCCGTTCCCGTCTGGACAATTCCATTGAAGGATTGATCGAACGTCGCCGGCCCGCTATACCGATAAAAAATGTAGCTGCCGCGCATTTGCATCCACGAATAGGGCTTGCCGTTATAGGAGAATTCACTAACCGGCGTCGTCAGCTTGCGAAAGTCACCCCAGGAAGCATTCAGCAGCGGCTGCGAAGTATTCCCGTTGGTCGTCGTATCAAGGGGAACTTCGGGCGAGGTCACGTTGTTCAGAGTAACGTTATCGGTAAACGTTTGATAGCCCGTGTTGTAGTGGAAATTCCAGTGGCGCCACGTGTAGTCCAAACCGCCCGTGAAGCGATTGGTGTAGTCTGATGTCGGCGCAAACAACGGATAAGCGGCAGCGCGTGCGAAACTACCCCAACTTGATGGTGATCCGATGTAATCCGGTGAAAACGTCGTGAAAGTATTGCCCGTGAACGATGTCCGGTGATACTCAAAGTTGAATCGCAGGTTGTTCGTGGCATGCAGGGTGAGGTCCACGGAGCCGATCTTGCGGACGGTTGCCCAATCGTGATTATCCGTGAGCCCCGTGACCGGGCGAGTCGGCAGAATTACATTGTCGTTCTGATTCCAATAAAAGTAGGCCTGGCGCCAGTTGACCCGCAGATCGTAAACCTTGGTTTTCGAAAGCGTAAGCTGTGCCCCGGGATAAGGGTCGCCGCCCAATCCGCTCATGGTAAGCGAAAACTGATCCGCAAAGGGGCTGGCCTTGGAGTTGCCGAAAAGGCTGAAGTCCATGATGCGAGGGCCTTGTTTCAAGTCGTAAAGCTCCTGGAACATCGGCTCATAGCCCTTGACGGTAGTGAAGCGATAGCCGGCGCTGGCCGAGCCATGGACGCCGAAATCACCCCACTGAAGTTGGGAGTCGCTCTGGTCCTGTGCGTGAACCGCGGGCACGACGGCCAAAGACAAAAGCATCACGAATAAGAAAGTTGCGCAGCGTTTGATTTGCACAGGACTCCTCCTATCGCAAAAAGTACTCGTCGAGGTTTGAACCATGGATCTGCACGTGGCAGCGCGTGCAGTCACCCGAAGTTTGATAGCCGCCGCGGCTATGCGGAACGCCCGCCTGATCGTGAAACCCGGTATGGCATTGCAAGCACAACAGCCGCTGTTCCCGCCGCTTCAGCATGAAGTTATTCACGCTGCCGTGTGGATTGTGGCAGGCGACGCAGCCATCCACTCTCACGGCGGCATGTTCATAGACGAAGGGCCCGCGTTTTTCAACGTGGCAGCTCACGCAAGTTTCCCAATTGGCTTTCGTCAGGTTGAAGTGGTTCATGCTCCCGTGCGGGTTATGGCAATCGGTGCACTTCATGAAGCCCTCGGGAACCCGGTGATGCTCGGGCAGCGCGAACTGCGCCTCGACCGTCTGGTGGCACTGATAGCAGAGTTGCGGCTGGGATTCCTTGAGCAGATTGTTATGGAGCCAGCGTGTTTCTTCCGGCAGAGTTGGAACCGTGAACATCGCACTCTGCGCGGAGACCAGCTTCACGCCGTGCGGATTGCCCGAGGCCTCAACCAGGTGCGGAGAGTGGCAATCCTGGCAGGAAACGCCGGCCGCCATGTGCATCGAGTGGGCGAAGGAATCCTGTGGCTTGCCGGTTTCGTGGCAGGCCAGGCAGCGCTCGGAGTTCTCTTTCGGACTGGCGTCGAATTTGAAAATCAGTTTCGCGCCCGCCATCATTTTCGCCGGATCGCCGTTGGCATTCTGTTCTGCTTCGGCGTGCGCGCGCCCCGGACCGTGGCAGGCTTCGCATCCGCTCACCACCGGCGGAGCCGCGGCGGCCGTCGGCGTGGGCGCCTCGGTCTGGCCCTTCAAAGTCATCAGATAATCCACCAGTTCGTTGATGGTCTTGTCCGAAGTGTCCGGCGGCAACGTCGGCATCACCGTTCCGGCGCGTCGCTTGAGCATCCGATCCATCAATTCCGCGCGGGTGCGGCGCGCCCCCACATCATCCAGCGCGGGCGCCACGGTCCCGCCTTTGCCGCCGATCTGGTGGCACCCGGCGCACATCATGTTGTCGTAAATCTTTCGTCCCGCCGCAACCGAAGCCGACTCGCCTTTGCCGGTAGGCGGTGTGGGCTGGACCTCTTCGCCCGCCCGCGCGTGAACCGTCTTGAAAAATTCCTGCCCTTCCGCCCGATGGCAGCCGGCGCAGGTTTGCGAGCCCACGTAGTCGCTGGCATTGCCGCGCAGCGGGGCCTTCCAGGCGACGGACGGGCCTTTAGTCGCCGCAGGGCGCCTTTGGGCAAACGAGATTCCGGCTGCGCCGGCAATGAAAACTGCGCTGATGAGGATTGCCCACAATCGCTTTTTCATTTCACTCTCCCACGCCCGCGGTTTCCGGCGGTTCAATTCCACTTTCGCTCATCATCGATATTTCTGTAAGGACAGTAAATAGAGAAAATAATAAGCTGGAAATTCATAACTTTCAACCTGTCCAATGTCGTACTCCCTAAGACTTGCTCCCGCTTCCCATCAGCGCTTTCATGCCGCTCTTGGCCTTGATCAGGGCGCGCGCCGGATTGCCGGGCAGCCTTCGCACCCGGTCGTACAACGGAATGATGGCGTCAAAGAAATCGAGCGCATCATGCAGGCGCTGGACCGTGTGCGGCTCACGGGGCGTCGCGCTTTGAGCTTCATGCAGGCACTCGCGCAGAACCGCGATGGTGGGATCAATTTCGCGCCGCTTCCGTTCGTCAAGGATGATCCCAAACATCTGCCAAACGTCCTTGACGGATTCATAGTGCTGCCGCCGGTCGCCCCGCACATGAAACGGCTTGATCAAACCCCATCCTTCCAGTTCCCTCAAACTCGAACTGACGTTCGACCGCGCAACTCCCAGCGCTGTCGCAATGTCCTCCGCGTTCAGCGGCGTGGCGCTCAAATAGAACAGCGCGTGCGTCTGCGCTACCGTCCGGTTCACGCCCCAGCGCGCACCCATCTCTCCCCAGCAATCGATGAACTTTTGCATGACGGGCGAGATCTCCGGCATATTCCGTTTCTTTCGGTTTGAACCGAACAAACTGTTCAAACGTTTTTAACAGAAGGATTCTAAAGAAGACTGCTCTGGAGGTCTGTGATGTGGCTCACAAGTCGTTGTGACCATTGAAAATATTTTGATGTCCAGGAAGAAACCTGGGGTGTGCCTTCCGGTCCCCCGCGCACCCTAATAATCCGTAAGATCACGAAACGGCAGGGCCATTCGGACCGCATTGAGAACGGCAATCAAGTCAATAAGTTCCTGGGCGATCGCGCCCTCAAGGGGAGGCAGATAGCCGAGGACGGCAAGGATCATTCCGGCCACGCTCAGCGCCATGCCGCCCACGGCGCTCTGCAGCGCAATCGAACGCATCCGCCGTCCGATGTGCATCAGCTCATCCACCTTCTCAAGCGAAGGAGTGAGGAGAACGGCGCCGGCCGCTTCCGAAGTAATGTCGCTGTGCGCTCCGAAAGCCACTCCCACCGTCGCCGCCTGCAGGGCCGGAGCGTCGTTGATGCCGTCGCCCACAAACAGCGTCTTTTCGCGCCGGGCCGATTCCGCCACGATCGCGACCTTCTCTTCCGGGCTCTTTCCCGCATGAATCCCGGTAATCCCGACCAGCTCCGCCAGGTATCGCACTTCGGACTCGCGGTCGCCGGAAACCAGCATCACATTCTGAACTTTGTGCCGCGGAGCAAGGTGATCCACGAATTTCCGGCTCTCGACGCGCGGCTCGTCGTGGAAGCGAAAAGCTGCCGCATAACGGCCGTCCACGAACGCCAGGCACTCCATGCCGGAAACCAGCGGCGGCAGGTCTTCTCCGGTAACTTTGTTTCGGCCCGTCACCAGAATTTCCTGCCCGTCCACCGACCCGCGCAATCCTTCGCCCGGCCTTTCACTGATGCGGTTCACCGCCTCGAGCGCCATCTTTTCGGACCGCGCCGCCGCGACAATCGCCCCCGCCAGCGGATGCTTCGAATAGACCTCCAGACTTGCCACCTTGCGCAGAACATCTTCCCGCGCAAAGCCCGGCGCGCACAGAATTTCCGTCAGCGCCGGCCGGCCGTAAGTCAGTGTGCCGGTCTTATCGAAAATGATCGTCGTGCAGGCCGTGACCTGCTCGAGGACGGCGGGATTCTTAATAATGATGCTGCGGCGCGCTGAAAGTGAAATCGCGCCGATGACTGCAACCGGAATAGCGATAAGCAGTGGACAGGGCGTGGCGATCACAATCACGGCAAGGAACCGTCTCGGGTCGGCGCTCACGATCCAGCCGGCGAGCGCCAGGCTCACCGCGGCGGGCGTGTACCACGCGCCCAGCCGGTCCGCCAGCCGCCGCATTCGTGGCCGCTTCTGCTCGGTTTCCTGCATCACATGCATGATTCGGGCATAGCGCGAATCCGCCGCTAATCTTTCCGCCACGATCGTGATGGCCGTGTCGCCGTTAATCGCGCCGGAGATCACCTGGGAGCCGGGCGTTTTCGACATCTCAAAGGGCTCGCCGGTGAGATAGGATTCATCCATCACGCCGTGGCCCTCGATCACGCTTCCGTCCACCGGGCAGATTTCGTGCGGAAAAACCTGCAGCGTATCGCCCACGCGGACTTCTTCCAGACTCACATCGGCCAGCGTCGAACCACTCCGCCGGTGCGCCTTCTGCGGCATGCGCTTCGCCAGCGCCTCCAGCACCGACGACGCTCGCCGCGTGGCAAACGCTTCCAGCGATTCCCCGCCCGAAAGCATCAGCACTACAATCGCGCCGACCAGGAATTCTCCCAGCAACACCGCCGCCAGAATGGAAATGCCGGCCAGCAGATCCGAACTGAATTCTCCCTGAACTGCCTTGCGCGCCAGCCTCCAGACAATTGGGATTCCGCCGACAATCAATGCCGCCCAGAGAGGCGCCAGCCATGCAATTCGGCCCGCATGCGCAAAGTATCGCAAAGCCAGATGCGCGGCGATCATCGCTGCCGTGAAAATTGCGATTGTGGCATCGGGATGCGACCAGAGTCTTTGCAGCGAGTCGAGTGGAGACGCCTGCGGCCCGGCGGCCTTTTCCTGAATTGGCTGCTTCACACCCGTCGAGATTTGGGACGCTTCCATTTTAGGATTTTCCCTCTGCTCGGCCTCACCAACTGTGACCGGCATCACGCCCAGGGCTGACTCATCACCTGCCCCCCGGCTCGCACTCATCGAGAGTATAAGGCCACAAAGAGCGGATTTGGGCGCGATCGATTCCTGCGTTAAACTGTCGCATTGTGCAGCAACATCTGCTGCTGAGGAAAACAAAATGGAACAAAGATTGAGTCTGATCACGCTCGGTGTGACAAACCTGGCGCAAAGCACGGAATTCTACGAAAGGCTGGGATGGCGGCGCTCCATGACCAAAGCCCAGGGCATCGTTTTCTTCCAGCTTGGAGGCATCGGGCTCGCCTTGTTTCCGCGAGGAGAACTGGCAAAGGACGCAAACATTTCCGCCGAGGGCCAGGGCTTCAGCGGAATATCGCTCGCCTTCAACGCCCGCACTCGCCAGGAAGTTGATTCCGTGCTGGCGCAGGCCGCGGCCGCAGGCGCAAAAATTCTGAAACCGGCAGTCGAAGCTTTCTGGGGAGGATATTCAGGTTACTTTGCCGACCTCGACGGCTTCCTGTGGGAAGTCGCCTGGAATCCCCAATTCCCGATTGCCGTGGATGGAAGCATTCATATTCCCGGCTGAGCGCCGCATCCTGCACCTCGAACCATTCATCAGATAGCTGTAGCGCAAGAATTCAGGAGCCAACTCATGCCCAATCTGTTCGAGCCGCTTTCCATCCGTGACGTCACTCTTCCCAATCGCATCGTCGTCTCACCGATGTGCGAGTATTCCAGCACCGACGGATTCGCCAACGACTGGCACCTGGTTCATCTGGGCAGCCGGGCCGTGGGCGGCGCGGGCCTGGTCTTCACGGAAGCCACGGCCGTCAGCCCCGAAGGACGAATCAGCCCGCAGGATCTGGGAATCTGGAGCGACGCGCACATTGAATTTCTCTCGCGCATTACGAAGTTCATTCATTCGCAGGGCAGCGCCGCCGGAATGCAATTGGCGCACGCCGGCCGCAAAGCCAGCACGTATCGTACCTGGAGTGAAAAACAGGGCGCCGTGCCGGAATCCGAAGGCGGCTGGAAAAATGTTCTCGCTCCCAGCGCCATTCCCTTTTCGAGCGATTATCCGATGCCGCAGGCCATAACGCCGGCGCAGATTCGCGCTGCCGTCAAAGCATTTTCCGAAGCTGCCCGCCGCGCGCGCGAAGCAGGCTTCGATGTTCTCGAAATTCACGGTGCGCACGGTTATCTGATTTCTGAATTTCTCTCGCCGCTGGCCAACCATCGGACGGATGAATACGGCGGCTCGTTCGAAAATCGCATTCGTTTTCTCGTGGAAGTCGTCGCCGCGGTTCGCGCCGTCTGGCCGGAGCGCGCGCCGCTGTTCGTGCGCATTTCCGCCACCGATTGGGTGGAAGGCGGATGGACGATTGACGATTCGGTTGAACTCGCGCGGCACCTGAAAAAATCCGGCGTTGATCTGGTGGATTGCTCCTCGGGCGGGAATTCAGCCTCGGCTAAGATTCCCTTCGGCCCGGGTTTCCAGACGCCGTTTGCCGAACGGATTCGCCGCGAGGCGCAGGTCATGACCGGCGCCGTCGGTTTGATCACTTCGCCGGTTCAGGCCGGCCACATCATCCGCACCGGACAGGCTGACATTGCGATTCTCGCGCGCGAGTTTCTGCGCGATCCCTACTTCCCGCTTCGCGCCGCCCGCGAACTGGGCCAGCCCGTTCCCTGGCCCGCGCAGTATCTTCGCGCCGCCCCGCCCGGCGCCAAACCGCGAACCCCGCACAAGACGGCAAGCTGATTGAATTGTGGGACCGTGGCATATGCAAGCCCCGGTTCAACTTGACTTTGTTAACTACTGTGATATCATTCAATAGTAGGTCACAGCGAGCGGGCCTCCGGGATGAAACGGCCGCCGCTGGCGGAAGCCGAGAGGAAGGATTTTTGCACCGTTTACTGCAATTGCCGAAGTGCATGGGAGCCGCATCAAATGCAGCTCAAACAGATGTCATCACCGGCGGAATGGCGCCGGATGTGCCACTTTGCGCGGTCGCAAAAACGCACAAAACCCGCTCCAGGAGCGGCTTCCGTGCATCTGGCGGGGCCGGAAATGCGCAAAAACAAAACAATCTTTTTTTACGAACGAAGCCGATAAGTCTTTTATTATCAACAACAGTGCCCCAAACGAAGCCGAACGAACCCGATTCTTCCGGCCGAATCGTCGGGCCGTTTTGAGTGCAGCCGCGCCGCCCGGAATCCGCTTCCATGTGTCGCGCCCTTCCTTGACACCACCCGAACGCGGTTCCTATAATTCAAGTTTTCCAGATGCAGCGTCGCATACGACAGGAAGGGATGGAAACGCTTGTCCTCATCGAGTGGTGAAGCGCAGGACCTGATCGCCCAGCGCAGAAAAAAACTTCAGGCGATCACGGATCTCGGCTTCGAGCCTTATCCCCGCAAATTCGATTTCTCGCACAAGATTCCCCAGGTGCTCGCCGACCATGGCGCGCGAAGCGCCGATGAACTGACGGCGGAGAAAGTTCCCGTGCGCGTGGCCGGACGCGTGATGACGATCCGTCCGCACGGCAAGGCGGGATTCGCGCACCTGGCAGGCGGCAGCGAGCGGCTGCAGATCTACGTTCGACTGGATGCCGTGGGCGAACGCGATTTCGAACTTTTCAAGCTGCTCGATCTGGGTGATCTCATCGGCGTCGAGGGCTACTTGTTCCGCACCCGGACCGGTGAATTGACCATTCATGCCGAGCATCTGCATTTTCTCGCCAAAGCTCTGCTGCCGCTTCCCGAGAAGTGGCACGGCCTCACGGACGTGGAAGTTCGATACCGTCAGCGCTACGTGGACCTGATGGTCAACGCCGACGTCCAGGCCATTTTCGAATCGAGGGCCAGAGTCGTGCGCGCCATCCGCGATTTCCTGGCCGCGGAAGGCTATCTGGAAGTTGAGACGCCGATGATGCAGCCGCTGGCGGGCGGCGCGCTGGCGCGGCCTTTCGTCACCCATCACAACGCGCTCGACCTTGACCTCTATCTGCGCGTTGCCCCGGAACTTTATTTGAAGCGCCTGGTGGTGGGCGGCTTCGATCGCGTGTTCGAAATCAATCGCAATTTCCGCAACGAGGGAATTTCCACGCAGCACAATCCCGAGTTCACCATGCTCGAGTTCTACCAGGCCTATGCCGATTATCGCGACCTGATGACGCTGACCGAGCGCCTGCTGCGGCGCGTGGCGGAGGCCGCCACGGGATCGGCGGAATTCGAGTTTGACGGCCAGAAAATTTCCTTTTCGAAATTCCACCGCTTCACAATGAAGGAAGCGATTGTCCGCTTCTGGCCGGAGGCTGCGGCGGAAAAGCCGGCCCTTGAAGATTTCGCGGACCCGAAAGCGGTTTTCGGCTGGATTGAAAAGTTCAATCAGTTCGCCGGCGGTTCGGCCGGCGCTTATGCGCCGCTCGAACTCGAGCCCGCCGCGTCACCCGGCGCGGCGCTTCAGGAATTGTTCAGCGCCGTCGCCGAGCGCCACCTGACGCAGCCCACGTTTATTCTGGATTTTCCGCTCGAAGTTTCGCCGCTTTCGAAGCAGAAACCGGAAGATCCCAATTTCGTCGAGCGCTTTGAGCTGTACGCGGGCGGAATGGAAATCGCCAACGCTTTCAGCGAGCTGAACGATCCCGCCGAACAGCGCGACCGCTTTGAATACCAGCAGATGTTGCGGGAAAAGGGCGATCTCTCAGCCCACACGATTGACGAGGATTACATTCGTGCCCTCAGTTACGGCATGCCTCCGGCAGCGGGCGAAGGCATCGGGATTGACCGATTGACGATGCTTTTGACCAATTCAAAATCCATCAGGGATGTCATCCTGTTTCCGCTGCTTCGGCCCGAAAAGCGATCCTGAGAAATTCCCGAAAGGCGAGGAAATGGAAATCAAAATCCGCCCTGCCGTAAGCTCGGACTCCGCAGCTTGCGGCAAGCTGATTGCGGAAGCGCTGGCGGCAACCGAAAAGTCCCAGGGCAATTCGAGCGGATTCGGCGAAAGCGAGGCGTCGAATCTTGTTGCCCGGTTGCTCGACCATCCGGAAATGTATGGCCTCGTGGCGGAAGCGGAGAGTCACATTGCGGGCACGGTTTTTTTGGATGAGCGGGCCGTCGTGCGCGGCGTGGGCTGGCTGAGTGTTGAACCGCAACTTCAGCGCCACGGCATCGGCAGATTGATGATGAACGAAGTGATCGACAGATCGCTCACATCACCCGGCATGCGGTCGGTTGTGGACCAGAAGAACGCGGGCGCGATCGAGCTTTTGTCCTCGCTGCGATTTGAATCGAAGGAGCCGCTGGCGCTGGTTCGCGGCCGCTGCAAAGACTCCGCCGTGAACAGAGTCGAAACTCGGGCCATGACCTGCGATGATTTTGAAGCGTGCGGCGAGCTTGGCGAAACTGCGCACGGATTTGAGCGCGCAAGCGAATTGCGCGACGCCGTTGAAGCGGGCACGGGATTGATTGCGGCGCGCGAAGGCCGCATCACCGCTTACTCGACCGGCCTCAACTCGTGGCCGTGCGGGCACGCTGTAGCGAAGTCGGAGGATGATCTGAAAGCGTTAATCCTCGCTTCAGCAGCGGCTGGAAATGATGTCACGTTTTTAGTTCCGGCGCGGCAACAAAGTCTGCTCGAGTGGTGCCGCAACCAGGACTTGCGAATCGAAAGGTCAATGCTGCTGATGTCCCTGGGCGAGTACCAGGACCCTGCGTGCGCGTGGCTGCCCTCGGCCATGTTCTGAAAGGCCGGGTGGTATTTACACGGCCTGCTATTCGAGGAATCTTCTCACAAAAATTTAGATTTCGCCGAGCGAGCGTCCGGAGCTCGAATTTCGGCTGACCGGACACGTGGCTTTCCTGGTGGAAGGGCACTTCGGATTTGGGCACTGCTGCGCGCAGAGTGCCCGCGCCCTACTTCACGATCAGCGTGACGTTGGCCGACTGCGAGATGCTGCCGGAAGTGGCCGTCACGGTCAGCGTGTAGGTTCCGGCCGACGTGCCGCCGGTTGGAGCGGGCGCGACCGGAGATGCTCCGCCGCCGCCGCAGGAAGCCCACAGCGCGGCAAACAGCAGCAGCGCGGCCAGCGGCACGAGCTTCGTGACTCGCGCCCTCGGCAGGGGCGATTCATGAATCGCCCTTGCGGGCCAGAGGCGAATGCCAATGGCGAGCAGCCCCATGAGTCCCGCCAGCACGAGCCACAATGCCGCGGGCGGAATGGCGGGCGGAGCAGGCGCCACGGGAATAAGAGAAGAAGGCGCCGTGGTGGCGACGTCCAGCTCAATATCCTGCGGACCCGAGCCGCTGACCGTCACCGAAGACGGCGTGACCGTGCAGGTTGAATTCGACGGCGAGCCCGTGCAGGTGAACGACACCGTACCCGTGAATCCACCCTGCGGCGAGAGTTGAAACTCGAAAGGAGCGGTGGTTCCCGCCGTCACCGTCTCAGAAGTCGTAAACCCGCCCAGCTTAAAGTCCTGCCCCGTGCCGGAAAGCGAGACCGTCTGCGGACTGCCGGCGGCGTTATCCGCCAGAGTGAGCGTTGCGGATTCGCTTCCGCCGCGTGAAGGATCAAAAGTAACGCCGACGGCGCAGGTGCCCTTGGGCGCGATGCTCTGGCCGCTGCAGGTGTCGGAAGCAATAGCGAAGTCGCCACCGTTCGGCCCCGCAACCGTCACCGCGCTCGCGGCGAAGATGAGCGCGGCCGAACCGGTGTTAGTGACGGTGACGCTTTGCGCCGGACTGGTTGCGCCTTTATCGAGCGGCGCAAAACTGAGCGTCGATGTGGAAAGCGTGACAGTGGAAGCGAGACCGGTTCCCGTGAGCGCAACCGTCTGCGGGCTGCCCGTGGCGTTATCCGCCAGATTGAGCGTGGCGGCTTCGCTTCCACCGTGCGAAGGCGTAACCGTCAGGCCCACGGCGCAGGTACCGGCTGGCGCGATGGTCTGGCCACTGCAGGTGTCGGATGCGATTGCGAAGTCCGCAGCGTTGGTTCCGGAGAGAGTCGCCGCGGCCGTGGCAAAGGTCAGGTTGCCGGAACCGCTGTTGGTGACGGTGACGGTCTGGGCGGCGCTGGTTGTTCCCATATCGAGCGCTGCAAAAGTGAGCGAAGGCGAGGAAAGCGTGACCAGAGGTCCCAGGCCGGTTCCGGAAAGTGCGGCCGTCTGCGGACTGGTGGCGGCGTTGTCCGCGAAGTCGAGCGCCGCCATTTCCGCTGTGGCGGTCGTCGGGCTGAACGTAACGCCGACGGTGCAATTGCCGTTCGGCGCGACGGTCTGGCCGCTGCAGTTGTCGGATGAAATGGTGAAATCGGCGGAGTTGGGGCCGGTGACCGTTACCGCTCCCGCGGCGAAAGTCAGGCCGCCCGTGCCGACGTTGGTGACGGTCATGCTCAGAGGACTGCTGGCCGCGCCGATGCCGATGCTGCCGAATCCCAGGCCGGCCGCCGAAAGCGTAACGCCCGGCGCGGGCAAAGGAGACAGTTCGAACACAACCCCCGAACTAGCCGAGGGGTAACCACCTGCCGTTCCGTAGAGGTTGCCTGAATTGTCCAGGATCAGGTCCGACTGGGGGAATGAGCCATCCGGGCCGTCCGTGAAGCTGTACAGCAGCTTTTCCTGATATCCGCTCGCGGTATTGACAAGCTCATAGATCGTTCCGCATCCGGACCCGGAGGAGCATGAAGTCCCCGTGCCGCCACTATTGGTTTCGCCGTAGAGGTTGCCGGAGGGATCCATCGTAAGTCCACTCAACGGGCCTGTTCCGTCACTCGCCGAGCTTCCAAATCTGTAGAGCACGCTCTCCGTGTATCCGGCGGCTGATTTGGCCAGTTCGAAGACGGTTCCGTGGTCATTCGCCCCGCCTACCGAGGTCGTTCCAAAAAGGTCGCCGGAGGAGTCCATCAGCAGCCTGGCGCTTCGCGGGACCCTGCCATCGCTGGTCGTCGCCCCGAAATTGTCAAGAATGCTTTCAGAATAGCCGCCTGACGACTTGACGAGTTCGAAGACCGTCCCGCCGCTGAACATGCCGCCGTTCGAAGTTGTGCCAAAGAGATCCCCCGAATTATCAATGGCCAAACCGCTGCTTGGGGATGCGCCGTCGGCGGGCAAGCCCTTAAAGTTGTAGAGGACCTGCTCTGTGTATGTCCCCGAGGAGTTGACCAGCTCATAGACCGTTCCTGCTGAGTAGGTTCCGCCGAATATGGTTACGCCGAACAGATCGCCTGCGGAGTCCATAACCAGGGCCCCGGTCGGCGCCCGGCCATCGTTTGGGCTGCTATTGAAGAAATAGATCGGTTTTTCAGTGTAGCCGGTCCCTGAATTCACCATCTCGTAAACGACTCCGTACCCCAGGCTGCCGCCCGTTCCGGTTACGCCGAACAGGTCGCCTGCGCTGTCCATGATGACGGGGCCCGCCGGGTCGGCTCCATCGTTGGCGACGCCGGGGAAACTATAGAGGATATTCTCTGTGTGTCCGGACGACGATTTCACCAGCTGGTAAACGACGCCAGATCCCTTGGTGCCGCCCTGTTGAGTGGCTCCGAAAAGATTGCCGGACGAATCGATCAGCACGCCGCCCGCCGGGGCTTCTCCATCGAAGACGGAGAAAGAATGGAGAATGTTGAGCGTTGCACCGGTGGATGAAACCCCGGAGCCCGTGCCGCTGAGGCTCAGGGGTATGGTCGTAGTGGGACCGTCGGAAACAACGGCCAGTTGTCCGGATGCGGTTCCGACGTAGGTGGGCGTAAACGTGACATTGATGATGCAGCTTCCGCCGGGAACCAGGCTGGCCGGGCAATTATTCGATTCGGAAAAGAGGCTGCCGTTGGTCGTGATTGAGATGCTGGTAATCCCGAGTGGTCCTAAGCCGCTATTGGAAAGCGTCACTGGTTGCGAATTGCTGGTGGTGCCCACCGTCTGGCTCGGGAAGGTCAGGCTGGACGGGGAAAGGCTCGCACTTCCTGCTGAAAAAGCCTGTCCATACAGAATGCGCGGCTGGCTGGCGTTCACCGCGTTGTCAGTGAAGGTAAGCGTCGCGTTGACGCCCCCCGGCACGGTGGGGGTGAAACTCACGCCCACCGAACAGTACGCGCCGGCAACAACGGTCGTCCCGCTGCAGGAGTCGGAAGTGACCGCAAATTCCGAGGCATTGCCGCCCGCAAGAGTCACGGCGTTCGCCGGAAACGTCAGGCTGGCGTTTCCGACGTTAATGGCGAAGGCGGTCCCGGTAGCCGATGTGTTGATTTGAGCGGACAGGCTGGCCGCGTCGAGCACTTGCGCGGTCGTTTGCGTTGTGCTGTATTCGAACACCGCTCCGGCCTGGTATAGGCCGCTGCGGGGAAGGGTTCCATAGAGGTTCCCGTTTACGTCTGTGGCCCAGGCTCCTGCCTGCGGGGGATACGGAAATGAGTTAATGTTGCCTACATCGTAATACGCGAGCGTGGAGCTATCGAGAACGGTAGTGCTGTAACTGCCCGAAGAGTTGACCAGTTCGTAGAGCGCCCCCAGATTGTCCGGACCGCCGTTGGAGGTTGTGCCGAAAATGTCGCCTGCACTGTCCATGGCGATGCCGCCGTTCGGCCAGACTCCTTCAGGCGAACCGAAGGCAAAGCTGGCAAGGGTCGTTTCCGTGAAGGTCCCGGAGGAATTGACCAGTTCAAACACATACCCCGCGCCGGAATTTCCGCCCGTCATCGAGCTTCCATACAGATTCCCTTGACTGTCGGCAAGCAAACCGCTGACATAACTCGATCCGAAGGGAAAGGTGTAAGCGGCCTGCTCCGTGTAGCTTCCTGAAGAGTTTACGAGCTCGAAAATCGTTCCGCTGTTGTTCGGGCCCCCGGCTGTAGCAATTCCGAAAATATTCCCGGATTTGTCCATGACGAGAGTTCCGTCAGGATTTAATCCATCGCCCTGGACGCTTCCGAAACTATAGAGGATTTTCTCCGTGTAGCCGCCGGAGGACTTTACCAGCTCGAATGCAGTTCCAACGCGGTGTGCGCCGCCGAAAGCGGTTGTGCCGAAAATGTCGCCGGAACTGTCCAGAATGAGATCGCTCCATGGGCCAGTGCCATCGCTGGGGAAGCCTGCAAAAGTATAAATGATGCTTTCCGTGTAGCCGCTCGCGGAGGGGACAAGCTCAAAGACCGTACCATCTCCGATTCCACCGCCGGAGGTCGTGCCGAACAAGTCGCCGGAGCTGTCCATGACGAGGCCTCCGATGGGTTGTGAACCGTCGCCACTCTGCCCCGTGAAAGCGTGAAGCACTTTCTGCGCGTAGCTGCCGGAGGAGTTGACCAGTTCGAAGACCGTGCCGCAACCGTTGGTGCACGCCGTCGAAGTCCCGCCCGCATACGTGGTTCCGTAGAGGTTGCCCGCCGCGTCCCTGATCAGCGTGGCGTTAGGGTTGGCGCCGCCGCCGTGGATGTTGCCGGTGAAGCTGTAAAGTGCAGCCGTGCTCTGCGCGCGGCAGGTGAGGCCGGTGGCGAACAGAATGGCCGCCACGGATAATGCCACCTGAATGAACTTTGCAAATTTCCCCCAGCTCGAATTCGCCCACGGCTTTTGATTGCGCATTTTGCCCTCCGCTTTTCGGCCGACAATTCGTCTGACCGGCGATGATTAGCTTTCGCATAAATTGGCTCTTGCAGTCTTGAAATATTGCAGGTCTAGAGCCCGTCTTGAGCAGGCGTGGCCGAATCTATCACCGGCGGGTTTGGGTTGAAACAACTTATTTTGAACGATATTGCCTGCCCAGTACCTCTCCATTCTGCGCCAATACAGGCGCTGAATAGGTGCCGAGCGAGTGATGTATGCGAAGAAGAATCGGGGGGAAATTCGTGAATCGCCCCTCACCCGTCCCGCGTTGCGGGACACCCGCAAGCGGGACGAGGGCTATAGGGAGGAGTGAAGAGCGATCAGAGTCCGCCGAAGTGGAGCGCAATGCCGGCGGAGAGGCGGAATTGCGTGTGATGGTCGGGATTGAGATTGGCGTGCAGCCAGTCGGCCTGAACGGCACGAATCCAGAGCGGGCCGAAGACTTTGATATCCACGCCGCCACCCACGGCCGTGGCAAAGGCGTAGCCGGTGGCAATCGTTCCCGGGCAGGAACTGGGCGAACAGGGAGGAACGAGTTGGGTGAATCTGTTCGTGCCGTGAACGACGCCGGCCAGCACGTGGGCAAAAGGCATGATCTTGTGGATGCCGTGAATGTTGATTTGCGGACCGAAAAGCACCGTGGTCTGCTTTTCCTGATAGCCGAACGGGCTGCCGTACTGCTGGCTGACGTCGGTGACGATGCCGAGCCAGGGCGCGAAGCCGCCTTCAAGAGAAGCATCCCAGCCGTTGAGGTTGAAGTTCGAGCCCGCAATTCCCGAACCTGAATTCTGCTGAGAGCGGACAAAAGTGTATCCGCCAAAAAGCGTAACGCGCGGGACGACCTGGGCCGGAAGAAGCGCCGGCAGGCCGAAGACAAAAGCAAGAACCAGGGCAATCGCTGTTTTTCGCATCAGGAGCCTCCAGTGTAATGTTGGCCCCCTCCTTTCCTGATTTTAACTTGAAATGGGCGGTCATGCCTCATAATGATGGGGCGATGCGGTTCGAACTTTTTGTGGCGTTGCGATACCTGAAAGCCAAGCGGCGGCAGACGGCGATTTCCGTGATCACGGTGATTTCCGTCGTGGGCGTGGCGGCGGGCGTGGCGGCGCTGGTGGTGGCGTTGGCCATCAACAACGGATTTCGCGAGGCACTGCAGCAGAAACTGCTGGGCGCGGTGGCGGACGTGAATCTGCTGAAGGTTGAAAACAACGGCATCTCGAATTACGAGGTGCTGACGGCGCGGCTGGCAAAAACTCCCGGCGTCGTGGCGGATGCGCCGGCGCTCTATGAAGAAATTCTGATCTCCAGCCGGCAGCGCTCGAAGGGCGCGGTGCTGAAGGGCATTGACGTGAAACGCGAGCAGCAGGTAAGCGGAGTCTTGCGGCATCTCAAATCAGGAAATGCCGCGGACCTGGAGGAAAAATTTCCGGACGCCGACCCGATTGTGCTGGGCGCCGACCTGGCGAAATCACTGGGCGTGGAAGTGGGCGGCGAAGTGCTGGTCACCAGCCCGCAAGGCTCGCTGACGCCATTCGGCACGGTGCCGAAGTACCGGAGATTCCGCGTGGTGGGGATTTTCGATTCCGGCTACTACGATTTCGATTCCACCTGGGCTTACACGAATCTGGACGCAGCGCAAAAGCTGTTCGATTTGAGGAACGTCGCCTCCGTCATCGAATTCAAGCTGAAGGACATTTATCAGGCGGAAAACGTAGCTGCGACGATCCGCAAGGAAGCCGGGCCGGGGTTCGACACGACGACCTGGATGCAACAAAACCGCTCACTCTTTCGCGCGCTGAAGCTGGAGCGGCTGGTGACGATTCTTACCATCGGACTGATTATGCTGGTGGCGGCGCTGAACATTTTTATTACGCTGGCGATGATGGTGATGGAGAAGAATCGCGACGTGGCCGTGCTGATGTCCATGGGCGCGAAGGCAAAACAAATTGCGAAGATTTTTACGATGCACGGATTGCTGATCGGCGGGGCGGGAACGGCGCTGGGACTGGCGCTGGGCTACGGAATTTCCTGGGCGGGCCAGCAATTCCGGCTGATTCCGCTTTCCGCGGACGTTTATTCGTTGTCGTTTGTGCCGTTCCATCCGCGCCCGTGGGATGGATTGTGGATCGGCGCGGCGGCGCTCGCGATCAGCTTTCTCGCGGCAATTTACCCGGCGCGGTCGGCGGCGAAACTGCAGCCGACGGAAATACTGAGATACGAGTAGCGGAGAAAAATGATCGAGCAAGCTGAGCCATTGCTGCGGGCGGAAAATCTGGCAAAAATCTTCCGTTCGGGGGAAGAAGAAGTAGCGGTTTTTGAGAATCTGAGCGTGGAATTGCGCCAGGGCGAACTGGTGGCTCTGGTGGGAGAGTCGGGATCGGGCAAGACGACGCTGCTGCACCTGTTCGCCGCGCTGGACACTCCAACGAGAGGTGAGCTATACTTCAGGGGAAAGAAGATGGGCGCGTTCCGCGCGGACGAAAGAGCCCAATTTCGCAGCCGGCAGGTAGGTTTTGTATGGCAAATGCATCACCTGCTGCCGGAATTTTCGGCACTCGAAAATATCATGCTTCCGCAACTGCTTGCGGGGACGGATTTTGAGGGAGCCGGGCGGCGCGCCACGGAACTGCTGGCGGAAGTAGGGATCGAAAAGGTTCGAGCAAGGCGGGCGGGCGAAATTTCCGGCGGCGAGCAGCAGCGAGTGGCCCTGGCCAGAGCATTGGCCAACCGGCCGGCGCTGCTTCTGGCCGACGAGCCAACGGGAAACCTGGACCATCGGACCGCCGGTCTGGTCATGGATCTTCTCGAACGGCTGCACCGGGCTCACGGATTGACCTCGGTGGTGGCCACACATAATTTGGAGCTAGCGCAACGGGCTTCTCGGACGTTGCGCCTGGAAAACGGTCAGCTTACCGAGACCGTAGTTCCACGGTTTGATTGACATGCCGTCCGGCGAAAGACGGGCGGAGTCGTAAGAAGAACTGAGGAGCTATGTTCGAGAGATACACGGAAAAGGCCCGGCGAGTCATTTTTTTTGCCCGCTACGAAGCCAGTCAGTTCGGCAGCCCGTATATCGAAACCGAGCACCTGCTGCTCGGCCTGCTGCGGGAAGACAAGGCGCTGACCAACCGGTTTCTGCGCTCCCACGCCTCCATCGAATCCATTCGCAAACAGATTGAAGCGCGCACGCCTTCGCGCGAAAAAGTTTCCACCTCAGTCGAATTGCCGCTCAGCCAGGAGTGCAAGCGCGTGCTGTCGTTTGCCGCGGAAGAGGCCGAGAGGCTTTCGCACAAGCACATCGGCACGGAGCATCTGCTGCTGGGCCTGCTGCGCGAGGACAAGTCCTTTGCGGCGGAAATGCTGCACGAGCGCGGATTGCGGCTATCCGGCCTGCGCGAGGAATTGAGCCGCTCGCAGAGCGAGAAGGTGGCCGCGGGCCGCTCCAAGGAAACTTCCCTGCTGACGGAATTCAGCCGCGATTTGACGCAGGCGGCGCTGGAAAATCAGCTCGATCCGCTGGTGGGACGCGAATACGAAGTGGAGCGCGTGATCCAGATTCTGTGCCGGCGCACCAAAAACAATCCGGTGCTGATCGGCGAGCCGGGCGTGGGCAAAACGGCCATCGTGGAGGGCCTGGCGGAGAGAATTTCTGAAGGCGACGTTCCGTCGTTCCTGGCCGACAAACGGATTCTGGCGCTCGACCTTTCCCTGATCGTCGCCGGCACCAAGTATCGCGGACAGTTCGAAGAGCGCCTGAAAACCATCATGAAGGAATTGATGGAGGCGCAGAACGCCGTCATCTTTATTGACGAATTGCACACGCTGGTGGGAGCGGGTTCGGCGGAAGGCTCGCTGGACGCGGCGAACATTCTGAAGCCGGCGCTTTCGCGTGGCGAAATCCAGTGCATCGGCGCCACGACGCCGGGCGAATACCGGAAGTCCATCGAAAAAGACCGGTCGCTGGAGCGGCGCTTCCAGGCCGTCAAGGTTCCGCCGCCGTCGGAAGCGGAAGCCATCAAGATTCTGTTCGGAATCAAGGAACGGTACGAGAAGTTCCATGCCGTCAGCTACCATGACGACGCGCTCTCGGCCGCCGTTTATCATTCCAACCGCTATATTCCCGACCGCTTTCTGCCCGACAAGGCCGTAGACCTGATTGACGAAGCCGGGTCGCGGGTGAAGCTGCGGCAAAGCTCGCTGCCGGAAGAAATGATTGACGTGCAGAAGCGGATCAAATTCGTCGTGCACCGGATGGAAAACGCCATCTCCAGCCACGAATTCGAAAAGGCGCGGTTCTATTCCGATGAAGAACGGAAAGAGCGCGAAAACCTGCGGCTGCTGCGCGAGAAATACAACATTGACGAGACGGCCATCGGCGTGGTGACGCGCGAAGACATCGAGGAAGTGGTTTCCCGCTGGACGGGCGTTCCGGTGAACGCCATCAAGGAAGAGGAAATGTCAAAGCTCCTGCGCATGGAAGAGGAGCTGCACCGCAGGATTATCAGCCAGGACAAAGCGATCTCGGCGCTGGCGCGGGCCATTCGGCGCTCGCGGGCGGGGCTGAAATCGCCCAACCGGCCTGTGGGCTCGTTCCTGTTCCTGGGACCGACGGGCGTGGGCAAGACGGAAATGGCACGGTCGCTGGCGGCCTTCCTGTTCGGAAGCGAGCGGGCGCTGATCCGCTTCGACATGTCGGAATTCATGGAAAAGCATTCGGTCTCCAAGCTGATCGGCTCGCCGCCCGGATATGTGGGCTACGAGGAAGGCGGGCAACTGACCGAGCGAGTGCGGCGCACGCCTTATTCCGTGATCCTGCTGGACGAAATTGAAAAAGCGCATCCCGATCTTTTCAACATCCTGCTGCAGGTTTTCGAAGACGGGCAGTTGACCGACGGGCTGGGCAACAGCGTGGACTTCAAGAACACCATCGTCATCATGACGTCGAACATCGGCGCGCGTTACCTGGAGCGGCGGGCGCATCTCGGCTTCCAGTCGGCCACCGAGGGCGCGACGGAAAAGAAGATCGAAGAACTGGTGATGAGCGAGGTCAAGCGGCTGTTCAATCCGGAGTTCCTGAACCGGCTGGATGAAGTGATTGTCTTCAACGCACTGACCGATCCCGACCTTGTGCAAATTCTGGAATTGCTGGTGGGCGAGATCAATCAGCACCTGAGCCAGAAAAACATTTCCATCACGCTTTCGCCCGAGGCCGGCCAATGGATTCTGGAGAAGACCTGCAGTGACCGCTCCTACGGGGCGCGGCCGCTGCGCCGGGCGCTGCAGAAGTACGTGGAAGATCCCTTGTCGGAGGCGATGATTCAGGGCGAAGTGCAGCCGCCGGCGGTTCTGGAAGTGATCGTCGAGAATGACACGCTTTACTATCGCTCGGTGAACGACAAGCTGGTCGCGGCCACGCCGCTGTTTCATTAGAGGCCAGCTGTCAGTTTTCAGTTCTCAGTCCTCAGCTTTCAGTCCTATAATGCTCGTTTGCGTTTCGCGGCCGCGAACGGCCGCGAGGGAGCGGGGACTGCCACCTGAGAGCTGTGCACGCAAGACCAATGCCGTTGCCTGCCGGTAATCCGCTGCAAAGCGCCCGGGCCGCCTGCGGCAACTCCGGCCGGAGTGGCCGCATCGCATTGAAATAATGGTGAGCAGAAAGGAAGGGGAAGGGCTGTCTCTTTGAGGATCTCTGTGGAAAGAATCAGGAGCCATAGGCCCCTCCGGTGGCTGTGGATCGCCGCCGGGGTGATTCTCCTTTCGGGGACGGCGCTTCGCGCTCAGAATTCCCAGTCCGCCTCGCAAAGCGGGAAATCCGCTTCTCCGCCGGCGCAGGAACAGACTTCCGGCCAGCAGAAGAAGCAGGAGCAGCCCGCGGCCAATCCGGCCCCCAAGGCCCAGCAGCCTTTGAGTCTGGAAAATCCCACGGAAGCGCCGGCCCAGGCGCCACAACAACAACTCAAGAACGTGACGCCGGGAAAGTCGCTGACGCCGGTCACGCCGAAGAAGCCCAAGGAACAGATCATCGAAAGTATCATCTTCCGCGGCAACCGGCGGATTCCCTCATCGGTGCTGCGCTCCGAAATCACGGAGCACGCCGGGGAGGTGTACAACTCAAATCAGATGGAGCGCGACTTCATGGCGCTCTACAACACCGGCCACTTTGACGACATCCGCGCCGAGCTGGCCCCGGGAAAAGAGCCGGGACACGTAATCCTGATTTTTTACATGCAGGAAAAGAAAGTGGTGCGGGCCATTACCTACAAAGGGATGAGCACCGTCTCCACTTCGGACGTGCTGGACGCGTACAAGAAGGAAAAAGTGCCGCTCAGCATCGACTCGCAGTACGACCCGGTGATCGTGAAGCGGGCGGAAGTGATCATCAAGCAATTGCTGGCCTCGCGCGGACGGCAATTCGCCACGGTGCGGGCGCGCACGCGCAATATTCCTCCGGAATCCGTGGCCCTGACGTTCATCATCAACGAAGGCCCCAAGGTGAAAGTGGGAAGCATCCGGTTTACAGGAAACACTGTTTTCTCCAATCGCAAACTGGTTGAGCAGATGAAGCTTTCGCGACCCATGGGCGTACCGCCCTTCTTTTACTTCCTCCACAAAACGTACGACCACGACAAGGTCATGTATGACCTGGAAAAAGTGCGTGAGCTCTACCAGAACGACGGCTATTTCTACGCTCTCCCCGGCGAACCGAAGACCAAGATGAAGAACACCTCGCACCGCTGGCCTTTCTTTTTCTGGAGCTGGGGCCACGGAAAAGTCGTGGATGTGACGATTCCCATTGAAGAGGGAGCGCAGTACCGGCTGGGGAATTTCCGGATCGAAGGCAACAAGCTGTTCAAAGCCAAACCGCTGGAGTATTTCCTGGGGATGAAGAAGGGCGATATTTTCGACGTCTCCAAGATGCGCAAGGCGATCAAGAACATTACGGCGCTCTACGGCGCTTATGGATACATCAACTTTGTGGCCACCCCTGACCCGGAGCCGGACCGCAAGAAGAAAGTCGTCAACCTGACGCTCGATTTCGACGAAGGGCAGCAGTTCTTCGTCCACCGCATTGAGTTTTCCGGCAACACCAAGACGCGCGACAAAGTGATCCGGCGCGAGCTGCTGGTGGACGAAGGAGGCGTTTTCAATTCCCACCTGTGGGACTTGAGCATCCTGCGCGTGAATCAGCTCGGCTTCTTCAACGAAGTCAAGAAAGACGATTACGACATCGAGCAGAACGCGAAGAACCACACCGTAGACATCACCCTGAAGGTCAAGGAAAAAGGGCGGAACTCCATCGGATTTTCGGGCGGCGTGTCGGGCCTGTCGGGAAACTTCATCGGGTTCAATTACGCGACCAACAACTTCCTCGGTCTGGGTGAGACGCTCAGCATGGAGATGCAGTTCGGAACCTATCAAAAACTCTATCAGTTCGGATTTACCGAACCGTATCTGATGGACCGGCCCATCACCACGGGCTTTACCATCTTCAAGAGCGACTATAATTACAACCAGCTTCGCCAGACCTCCATCGCCACGCAAACCAATCTGACCGCGCTCCAGAACACGGCTTACGGGCAATACTACTTCCAGAACTTCACGCAGAATTCCTCCGGCTTCACGGCCTTCGCCAGCTACCCGCTGCGCCGGTCGTTTGCGCGAGTGGGGCTGACCTACAGCTATTCCAAGAGCAGTCTGCAGGCCTTCAGCGCCGCCTCGCAAACTCTCTTCAGCGCCCTGAACTACACCGGCATCGCCGGCCCCAACCAGCTTGCCGGCATCACGACCAGCCAGATCATGCCGACGTACCTCTACAACACGGTGAGCAATCCCTACGACCCGCACACCGGGAAGTACATCTACGCCGCGCTGGGGTTTTCCGGGCTGGGTGGAAATGTCAACAGCATCCAGCCGATCTTTGAGTTCAAATATTTCCATCCCATCAACAAGGGCCGGAATGTTCTCGGCTTCCACGTCTTTGCCTCGTCGGTTATGGGGTATGGCGGCAAAGTGCCGCCGCCCTTTTCGCGCTTCTTTATGGGCGGGGAATTCGATCTGCGCGGATTCGATATCCGCACCATCAGCCCCATCGCTTTCTTCCCGACTGTGGGATCGGTCTGCAACCGCGATAACGCGGGCAATATCATTCCAGCGGTGAGCGCCAATGGATATCCCACCGGAAGCTGCGGCTCCAGCACAAAGTTCCCCTATAACACCATCATCTTCCCGGGCGGCGATACCGAGGTCTATACCAACTTCGAATACCGCATCCCCATCGCCGGACCCGTCACGCTGGCCTATTTTATTGATACGGGAGTGGACTTCGTGATGATGCCCAGTCAGCTCAAAATCGAGCAGACGGCGCTGAACACTATCCATACGGAGTTTCCGAACTTTTCCACCCCGACTGAAATCAGACCTATTTCCGCCAGCAACTTCCGCCCGCGAAGCTCCACGGGACTGGAACTTCAGGTCATCGTGCCCGTGATGAATGTTCCTTTTCGGATCTTCTACGGATACAATTGGCTGCGGCTGAATACTACGCTGCAGCCGCCTGCACCTCCCGCGGACGTGAAGGACTGCTCAATTTTCCCGAACCTCGCCACCTGTTACGCGGCCATGCCCTATTACCAGGGCATCCCATGGCACGACCGCAAGGCGCGCCTGGGCTTTACGGTGGCGCGAACTTTTTGAACCTGTAAGCTGATTTTGAACGACGGACTTTTGAGAATTGCAGCATGCAAAAAGGAGTGAGAATGAGAACCCGATTCTTAGCCATAACCACGCTGGCAGCTTTTTGCCTTTGCCCTCTGATCGCCGCAGCCCAGACGGATCCCCCGGCTGCGCAAGGCCAGGTTGCCATCATCAACATGCAGCGCGCCATCAGCCAGTGCGCGGAGGGGAAAAAAGCGTTGGAGGACCTGCAGACAAAATATCGTCCTGAGCAGGAGGCCATCACCAAACTCAATCAGGAAGTGAGCGCCCTACAGGACACCCTGCAAAGGCAGATGACGACGCTCAGTGAAGATGAGCAGACCCGAATGTCGCGCCAGCTTCAGCAGAAGCAGACCGACCTGAAGCGCAAGGAAGAGGACGCGCAGACTGATTTTAACGACGACCGCCAGGATGTCGTGACACGGATCGGCAAGAAGATGGTCCAGGTGATCGATCAATACGCCAAGCAGCACGGGCTCGCCCTGGTCATAGACAGCAGTTCGGGGATTTACTATGCGGCGGACGGAGTGGATATCACCGACGCCGTGATCAAGCAATACGACACGCAGTATCCCGCCCAGGCGGCGGCCCCGGCCACGAAGCCGGCGGCGAAGCCCCCGGCAAAACCCCCTGCAAAACCATAGAGATGCGTTGATCAGGCCGGCGGGCGATCGCTCGCTCACCGGCCTGCGGCGCCGCGCGATTTTTCGTCGGGCTCGGCGTGGATGCTGACTTTGGAAATCTGCGGGAAGGCCTCGCGAAAGCGGAACTCCAGATCCTCCGTGATTTTGTGAACCAGGCCGATGGGCAGGCCGGGCTCCATGGTGCAGTGCATTTGTACCAGAATGCTCCCGGCAACGCGGTGCGCCCGGACGGAATGGCAATCGAGCACGCCGGGCGTGACGGAGGCGATTTCCAGAAGCTTGCGCTCGATCGCCTCGATGTCCAATTGCGCGGCGCCCGCGGGCTCAACCTGCCGCAGCAGCGGCTCCAGGTGAACGTTGACCCGCTCTACGCCGGGCGTTTCCTCTTTGATGGCCTGCTCCAGGCGCGTCGCTTCTTCGTGGGCCTTTTCCAGCCTCAAATCCGGATCAACCTCCAGATCCAGGTTCACGCTGATGCGTCCGTTCACGTTGAAGGCCGTGACGTCGTGAATCTGAAAATTGCGCCGGTGCGCCACGGCGCGGATCTTCTCCACCAGCTCATTTTCCTGCGGCTCGCGCGGCTCGACGTGGACCACGACGTCGGCGGAAGGAAAAAGTTCGCGCACCCGGCCCTCCGCCAGCTCCGTCACCGATTGCGCATGCTCGAGCGGGATGTTGCTTTCAAGCGTCAGCCGCAAATCAACGAACAGCCGGTTGCCGCTCTGGCGCACCCGAATGTGGTGCCCTCCCACGACCCCCTTGACCTCGGAAACCGCGCGGGCAATCGCCTCCGCCGCACCTTCCGGGGCTGCGTCCACCAGAGCGTCCACGGTTCTGCGGCCCAGGCGCAGCGAAAGCTTCACAATCACCGCCGCCACCACCAGCGCCGCCAGCGTGTCGGCATTCCGCAGCCAGGCGATGCCCCAATGGTTCGACGCCCAGACCAGCACCAGCCCCAGAATCACCACGGCGGAACTGTAGACGTCCGTCGAGAAATGAATGGCATCGGCTTCCAGAGCCTGGCTCTGATGCCGGCCGGCGACGCGAAATAGCGCCCGCGATCGCAGCGTGTCCATGGCAATCGAAGCCGCCATCACCGCAAAAGCCCAGACCGACGGCTCAACGTGAACCTGATGAAAAAAGAGCCGCCGCACGGCTTCCACCACGATCCAGGCGCAGGTCACGAAGAGCAGCGCGGTTTCGATAAACGCGGAAAGATGCTCCACCTTGCCGTGGCCGAAAGGATGCGAGGAATCGGCGGGCAGGTCGGAGACGCGCACGGAAAAATAGGTGATGGAAGCGGCGATCAGATCGAGGCCGGAATGCGCGCCCTCGGAAAGAATCCCTAGGCTTCCCGTCACCCAGCCGACTCCGAACTTCAGAGCGGTCAAAATCGCGGCCGCCGCAACCGAAGTCAGAGCCACCTTCTGCTTTTCGCGGGTGATCGCCGGATTCACCAAACTGGCTTCGGGGATTTGCATGGGATGACGGAGATTATATTCCCTTTGCGGGAGAATTCAGCCAAACAATCAGAATTGCGACTCCGGCCTGAGTGACCTTCAAGGCGCGTCGGCGAGATCCGCCAGAGCGGCCTCAAGCTCACCTCGCGCATGCAGGTTGCCCTGCCGCGTGGTCACTTCGACGCCGCGCAGGAGGATCTCTTTCGCTTCGCTCCGCCGCCCAAGCCGCGCCAGCAGCGTTCCGGCCTGATAATAAGTGGCAGCATAGTCGGGATGCTCCTGCAGCAACTTTTCAAAGTGATTCCAGGCTTCCTCCGGCCGCCCGCCGCTTGAAAGCTCAAGCGCCAGCGCATAGCGCAGGAAAGGCTCTCCCGGCCTTCCGGCCAAGCTCTTTTCCAAAAACTCGATGCGAGAGTTTTCCATTTTGGACCTCGCAGAGTTCAGGCTTGCTCGTTTCCCAAACCTTCACCCCACTCCTCGGAACCGTAGTCTGAAGCAGTCCCGGCCAGGAATCAAGCAGGCTTCAACGCTTCCCTTGACTTGGCGGGTGCGCCGGAGTAGGCTCCGAGTGACCATTCAACACTGGGTAGCCGAAAACGACAATCAGGAGGCAAGATCATGAAGCGGAAATGTTTCTCCTTTACGAGATGCATTGGAGTGACGTGTGCAGTCATGGGTTTAATCATTCTGGGTATTGGACGGAATGCAGCGGCGGCGCAGAAGTCATCGGCGACGACGGCGGTGACTCCTGCGGCGTCGCAGGCGCTGGTTCCGCAATTAATCAAGCTTTCGGGAACCTTGACCGATCTGGCCGGGAAACCGATCTCAGGTCCGGTTGATGTGACGTTTTCACTTTATTCGCAGCAATCGGGCGGCACTCCGCTGTGGTATGAATCGCAAACCGTCAACGCGAATGCCGCTGGCGAGTACACAACCTTGCTGGGCGCGATGACCGCGACGGGAGTTCCGATGGACCTCTTTACTTCCGGTCAGGCTCGCTGGCTGGGTGTGGCGGTTCGCGGATTGCCCGAGCAGTCTCGCATTCTGCTGGTGAGCGTGCCGTATGCGATGACCTCGGGTGACGCGGAAATGCTGGGCGGGAAGCCCGCTTCCGATTATCTGCTGGCCTCGCAGAGTGGAACGAGTTCGACAACGACGACAGTGGTCGGCACGAGTTCAACTTCAACGACCAGCGGGCGGACGGCGAAGCTGGCGACGACGGCGAGTCCGCAGAGCATTACGACGGGCGGGACGACGAACTATCTGGCGGCCTTCTCGAACAACAGCGGCGGGCTGGGAAATTCGATTATCTACCAGGACCCGACGACGAACGACATCGGCATCGGGACTACCGTGCCTCTGGCCAGCACCGAGGTTGCTGGACCTCCGAGCACCTCGGCGCCGGCGACGGTTCTGGATTTATCGCGCGCCTATAACGCGGGCCTCGCCTACATGTCGGCGGCGTCGTTCCTGCTTTCGAACCCGAAGGTGGGGACCAACAATTCGAGACTGGACATCGCGCTTCAGAACGCAAGCCGCGCCTACGATCTCTTGCCGGATACAACCGTAATGTCGCTGGTCAGCAATGGGAACGTCGGCATCGGAACGACGAACCCTCTGGCCAAAACAGAAGTGATGGGAACGCCAAGCACCTCGACGCCGTCAGTGGTTATGGATTTGTCGCGCCGCTACAATCCGGGGATCTCTTACACGTCGGCGGCGTCGTTTCTGCTGTCGAACCCGCATGTGGGGACCAACAACTCAAGACTGGACATCGCTCTTCAGAACGCCAACCGCGCCTACGACCTCTTGCCGGATACGACGGTGATGTCGCTGGTCAGCAATGGCAACGTCGGCATCGGAACCACAACCCCGGCAACAAAGCTCGACGTGAACGGAGACATCAATGCCAGTGGCAACATTTATGCGGCGAATCTGAGTTCCGACGCCACCACCACCTACAACACCTTCGTGGGGGCGCTGGCGGGCAATCCCTCCTCCACGGGCTATGATAACGTTGCGGTAGGGTACTCCGCCCTGGGCAGCATTACGACCGGCGGGGCCAACACGGCGACTGGATTCGAAGCATTGGAATTGAATACTTCGGGCCTGGAAAACACAGCGATGGGTTACCGAGCTTTGCAATTCAACACCGGGGGCTATTACAACGTGGGCATAGGAATGTCGGCGCTTGTCTCCAACAGCACGGGCTCGGGGAACACCGGGGTCGGAGACAATGTGATGCAGGAGAACACCACCGGTTATAGCAATACGGCCATCGGCAACAATGCGATGGCGGACAGCACCAACGGGTCGTCCAACACCGCGGTCGGCAATTCGGCGATGTTTTCGAACTGCCGGAGTGTGGCGGCCAACTGCACTGGGAACAACAACACCGCCTTAGGGGCGGCCGCGGGCGAGAGCTCCAACTCGAATTACGCCAACGTAACGGGCGGCTCTGACACCTTTATTGGTGCCAGCACCGGCCCTGCCGGGACGACTCAAGTAAGCAACGCCACCGCCCTGGGCGCCAATGCCGCCGTCGGCGAAAGCAATGCCCTGATTCTGGGAAGCATCAACGGCATAAATCGCGCTACCGCCAGCACGAACGTGGGGATCGGCACTACGATTCCGTCGGATTTCCTGGACGTCAACATCGGCAGCCCCGGACCGGCTGACACCGGAATCACGATTGAAGGTGCGTCTTCAACCTATGGCGATCTGGGACTGAAGATTCGCAATACGGGCACCGGTGGAGTCAACTGGTACTTGGACTCAACCAGCAACCCCAGCGGTTATGGCGGAGGCTTCCTTGCGGTTGTTCCGGGCCCCGGCGCCGTACCGGTGCTGTATGTTCACTCCGGCCCGTCGGTGAGTATCGGGACCAATCTGACGACTCACCCTTTCACCGTCTGCTCCGGTTGCGGCAACGCCTACGCGGACGGATGGAGTACTTACAGTTCGCGCCGGTTCAAAACCAACATCCACACCCTCCGGCACGGACTCGCGATGGTGGAGCAGATGCGGGGCGTTACATACAATTCGAAGTTTAACGGCAAAGCGGAAGTCGGGGTGATTGCGGAGGAAGTGGCGGAAGTGCTGCCCCAGATCGTGGGTGTGAACAAGGACGGCAAAGCTGAAGGCGTGGATTATTCGCGCCTGACGGCGGTGCTGATCGAAGCCGTGAAGGAACAACAGAAACAAATCGCTGAACAGCAGGTCAGACTTCGGAAAGAAAACAGTGAGATTCAAACACTGTCGCACGCCCGGAACAAAGAGAACTCCGAAGTGGTGGACCTGATCCGCGAAGTAAAGAAGCTTCAAGTTGAAGCGGCGGAGAATAAGACGTTGGAATCGCGGCTCAAGCGTGACGAAGCACGCAACAAAGCCACGCGCACAAAACTGGCACGCATGATGCGCAATGAAAAGAAGCATTCAAGCACCGAGCTGGCCCGCGTGCAATTCTGAGCCAAGAGCGCGCCTGGAGGGTCCTGCCGGGGCAAGGCAGACCCTCCGGCGCCTCACCCACTCGTCACCAGTAATCCCGAATGTGACCGCTCCGGCCAACCCCTGAGTCTTGACAAAACTTCAGATTAGATTTAGTCTAAATATCTCTTGGACGCCGAAACGATTAGAAGTTCTCTGGAGGCCATCGGCCTGCGGTGCACGCCGCAGCGCTATGCCGTGATGGCGTTTCTGATGGAACACACCGGCCACCCGACGGCGGCGGAAATCTTCAAAGCGGTAAATCGCGCCGATCCCCGCTGCTCAAGAGCCACCACCTACAATAATCTGCGGGACCTGGTCGAGGCGGGACTGGTGCGTGAAGTGGCCGTGGAAGGCCGCGCGGCGCGATTCGATGTCAAAGGCATGCGGCATCATCACTTTATTTGCGACCGCTGCGGCAAGGTTGAGGACATCGAGTGGTACGACGCGGGCAGACCCGCTTCGGGCTCCCTCGGCAAGCGGATTCTTCGCGAGTACGAAGTGATTTTCCGCGGGCTCTGCGCGAAGTGCGCCCCGCGGCGGACTTCCCGTTAGATTTCGCAGGCGTGCGCATCGGATGAGCAGCAGCGCGTCCGGCTACGATAACTCGAACAAGAAAGCAAGGAGGATACACCCATGGGCAATCAACTCGGCTCGAATGCAGGGACGTCCGTTCCCGCGAATCAGCAGCAATCTTTTTCAAGCGAAACAAAGTGCCCGGTCGTCCACGGGACAACGAACGTCGGAATGAGGTCGAACAGCGACTGGTGGCCGAACAAGCTGAACCTCAGAATTCTTCGCCAGAATTCGCCCCAATCCGATCCAATGGGCGGGGCGTTCAATTACCCCAAAGAATTCAAGAAGCTCGACTTCAAGGCGCTGAAGAAGGACCTGCAGGCGCTGATGACAGACAGCCAGGAGTGGTGGCCGGCGGATTTCGGCCATTACGGAGGACTTTTCATCCGAATGGCCTGGCACGGTGCGGGCACCTACCGCATCGGCGATGGTCGCGGCGGCGCCGGCAGCGGCCAACAGCGCTTCGCACCGCTGAACAGCTGGCCCGACAACGCGAACCTCGACAAGGCTCGCCGGCTGCTTTGGCCGATCAAGCAAAAGTACGGCCGGAAGATTTCCTGGGCCGATCTGATGATTCTGGCGGGAAACGTTGCCTTGGAGTCGATGGGCTTCAAGACCTTCGGCTTCGGAGCAGGACGTCCCGATGTGTGGGAACCGGACGAGTCCGTGTATTGGGGCAAGGAGAAGGCGTGGTTCCCCGATCCGGCCAGCGACAAGCGCTATTCGGGCGAGCGGGACCTGGAGAATCCGCTGGCGGCAGTGCAGATGGGCCTGATCTATGTGAATCCGGAAGGGCCCAACGGCAAGCCGGATCCTCTGGCGGCGGCCAGGGATATTCGCGAAACGTTCCGGCGAATGGCCATGAATGACGAAGAAACCGTTGCGCTGATTGCCGGGGGCCACACCTTTGGCAAAACGCACGGCGCAGGCGATCCCAAGCTGGTGGGCCCCGAACCCGAGGCGGCGCCCATTGAAGAGATGGGCCTCGGCTGGAAGAGCAAATTCGGCACGGGCAAAGGCAAAGACGCAATTACCGGCGGACCGGAAGTGACGTGGACCGGGACGCCGACGAAGTGGAGCAACAACTTCTTCGAGAACCTGTTCGGGCACGAATGGGAACTGACCAAGAGCCCGGCCGGTGCCTTTCAGTTTCAAGCCAAAAACGGCGCCAAACAAGTTCCGGATGCCTACGACCCGTCGAAGCATCACGCGCCGACCATGCTGGTGACGGATGTCGCTCTTCGAGTCGATCCGGCTTACGAAAAGATCTCCCGGCGGTTCTACGAGCATCCGGCCGAATTCGCCGATGCTTTTGCGCGCGCGTGGTTCAAGCTCACCCACCGTGATATGGGCCCGCGTTCGCGATATCTCGGCCCGGAGGTTCCGGCCGAGAACCTGATCTGGCAGGACCCCGTTCCAGTTCCGGATCATCAATTGATTGGAAAGCCGGAGATTGCAGCTTTGAAGGCCAAGATCCTCGCCTCCGGCCTCGGGATTTCCGAGCTGGTCACGACAGCATGGGCGTCGGCGGCGACCTTCCGCGGTTCCGACAAACGCGGCGGGGCGAACGGCGCGCGGATTCGCCTGGCTCCGCAAAAGGATTGGGAAGTGAATCAGCCGGCCGCGCTGGCCAAGGTTCTGAAGAAACTGAAGGCGATCCAGGAGGCTTTCAACAGCTCGAAGTCCGGCAAGAAGAAGGTTTCTCTCGCCGACCTGATTGTTCTGGGCGGTTGCGCCGCAGTCGAGGAAGCCGCCAAAAAGGCAGGACACAAGGTAACGGTGCCATTCGCTCCGGGACGCACGGACGCGTCGCAGGAGCAAACCGATGTGGAATCGTTCACATATCTCGAACCGGTCGCGGACGGGTTCCGCAACTATCAGAAGGCCAGGTTCAGCATCTCGCCGGAGGAATTGCTGATTGATAAGGCGCAACTCCTGAATCTGACAGCGCCCGAGATGACGGTTCTTGTGGGCGGCCTGCGCGTTCTGGGCGCGAATTTCGGGAAGTCGCAACACGGAGTCTTCACCCGCCGGCCGGGATTGCTGACCAACGATTTCTTCGTCAACCTGCTGGACATGAATATGACGTGGCAAGCTTCCTCGACGTCCGAAGGCGTTTACGAGGGGCTCGATCGCGCCAAGGGCAAAACCAAGTGGACGGGCACACGAGTGGACCTCGTCTTTGGCTCGAACTCCGAACTGCGCGCCATTGCAGAAGTCTATGGTTCTGCCGACGCGGGAGAGAAATTCGTGGCCGACTTCGTTTCGGCGTGGGGCAAGGTGATGAATCTGGATCGCTTCGACTTGCGCGTGGGCCGGTAGCCGAAGTCTGTCTGAAGATGAGAGACGCCGGCCCAGAGCTGACCGCTGCAGGAGGCTACTAGGCAAAACCAGGGATGCACAGTTCTCGGATTGTGCGACCCGATGCCCGTCAAGACCTGACCAGGCCTCAGAGGTGAAAAGCGAGGTGAAAGCTTCGCCGACTGCTACCGATTGACTCTCTTTTGGTGGTCTGCTAAATTGAAGAGTTGTGGAATGTTTTCAGAGATTTCATTGGAGTGGCGGGCCAAAGGAAGGTTCAAGCGCTGGTTTTGGCCTCGCTCCTGGTGATGAGCGGCTGCGCCGTCCGGCGCACAACCGTTGTTCCGCCGTCTGAGCAACCAAGCCCGGCACTGAATGCTTCCGTTTCTGACCTTCTCAAGGCTATCAATGGGTGGAGCAGCAACATCCGCACCCTGGAGGCTGTGGTTAATTTCCAGCCGACGACGGGCTCGGTGTATTCCGGCGTCATCAGCAAATATCATGACGTGCGGGGCGATATTCTTCTGAAGGCGCCCGAAATGATCCGCATCCAGGGCCAGGCGCCGGTGGTGAGGACGACAATTTTCGATATGGTTTCCGACGGCCAGCAATTCCGCCTGTCTATACCTCCCAAAAACAAGTTCATCATCGGCAAATCCAGCTACTCCGGGCCGGCGAAGAACCAGTTGGAAAACATCCGGCCGCAGCACATCCTGGACGCGCTGCTGATTCCGCAGGTTGATACCGCCCAGGACCACTACTTTGTCGAACAGTCACTGAGCGGGAATCGCGCTTTTTATGTCGTGGGCCTGGTTCAGCCTGGCCAGGGGAGTGAAATGGGGCTGCGGCGAAGATTCTGGTTCGACCGGTCGGACCTGAAGCTATCAAGACTCCAGATTTACGGCGCCGAGGGCGCGCTCGTGGAGGACGTCACGTACTCCGCCTACCAGGATTACAATGGAGTTTCCTATCCCTCGCAAATCAACCTGCGGCGTATCCCGGAAGACTATTCGCTTGGCATTACGTTTGAAAAGGCGACCTTCAATGTTGAACTGCCGCCTAAAGCATTTATTTTAGAGAAACCTGCGAACGCGGAAGTCGTCCAATTAGATGAGGGCTCCGATGGTCGGTAGAATGATAATTCAGAATACGCTGCACAGGCCCATCCGGACCCTGGTGAGCGTACTTGCGGTTGCCATCGAAGTGGGCATGATCATGCTCGTCGTCGGGCTGACGCACGGCATGCTGCGCGATTCCGCAAACCGGATCGGAGGGCTCGGCGCCGACGTCATGGTGGAAGCGCCCGGAGCCTCGATGTTCCTGGGCATGACGACAGCGCCCCTGCCCGCCAAACTGGGCGACCGTTTCGCGCAGGTCCAGCACGCCGAAGCGGTGACGCCCGTTCTCTTCCAATTTTCAACTTCCGGCATCAGCCTGATCTGGGGCATTGATATTGCAAGCTGGGATCGGGTGACGGGAGGCTTTGTCTATCATTCCGGAGGCCCTTTCACCGCTCCGTACGACATTATTGTGGACGATCTTTACGCTGCGGCGAATCACGTGAAAGTAGGGCAAACGATCAACCTTCTCAATCACAATTTCAGGGTTTGCGGGATCGTGGAACACGGCAAGGGTTCAAGGCTGTTTATCCCGCTCCAGACTGCTCAAGACCTGGCGCAACAGCAGGACCGGGCCTCCGCATTCTTCGTCAAGTGCACGAACCCCGGTTACACAGAAGATGTGATTGCTTCCATCAAGAAACTGGAGCCGAATTACACCATTCTATCCGTCCAGGAATACATGAGCCTGCTGACCTCGAACGATTTGCCTGCCCTGACTGATTTCATCAACGTTCTGATCGGCGTCGCGGTCATCATCGGATTTCTGGTAATCTTCCTCTCGATGTACACAACGATTACCGAACGCACACGGGAAATCGGCATTTTGAAGTCTTTGGGAGCAACGAAAAGGTATATCATTGAGTTGATTCTGAGGGAGGCCGGCCTGCTCAGCATCATCGGAATATTGGCAGGGTATGGGGGAACCTTTCTTGCGGATAAGTTCATACTCAAGGCCTTCCCGACCTTAACCCTTGAATTGACTGTACGCTGGGCTGTCTGGGCAGGCTTGCTGGCGATTGCGGGGGCCCTGCTGGGATCTTTCTATCCGGCCCTCCGCGCCGCACAACTTGATCCGGTGGACGCCCTTGCCTACGAGTGACCTGCTGGAAATCGAAGCGAGGGCAGAGCGCCTGAGCGCGGAACAGAAGCCCGCCACCGAGCACGGCGGCAGCGCCCCGAAGGAAAGATTTTTGGAACCCATTATCGCCACAACCGACCTGAAAAAGTCCTATCGAATGGGCAAAGTGGAGGTCCCGGCCCTTCGGGGCGTGGACTTGATCGTTCAGGAGGGTGAATTCATCGCCGTGGTCGGGCCGTCGGGATGCGGTAAATCAACCCTGCTGCACGTCCTGGGCGGTTTGACGCGGCCGAGTTCGGGCAAAGTTTTGGTGGACGGCAACAACATTTTTTACATGAATGACGCCGAAAGAACCAAATTCCGGCGCCACAAGATCGGCTTTGTATTTCAACGCTTCAACCTGATCCCGACGCTGACCGCCCAGGATAACATCGCGCTCGCGCAGCACATCCAGGGCAACGGGTATAATCCACACCACTTCGACCAGGTGACGGATATGCTTGGCATTCGTGAAAAGCTGCATCGCCGGCCGTTCGCACTTTCCGGCGGCGAACAGCAGCGCGTGGCGATCGCCCGCGCGGTCATCTGCGAACCCAAGATTCTGCTGGCCGATGAGCCCACGGGAAACCTGGACAGCGAGAACTCTCAGGTGGTTCTCAATATGCTGCGGGCGCTCAACCGAAGCTACCGGCAAACCATCCTGATGATCACGCACAACCCCGAGGCCGCCGCCGTCGCGGACCGCGTCGTGCGAATGCGGGATGGACACATCATTCTGGATTGACCGGCGTCGTCGAGGCCGCCGGTTTCATTGGGCAGAGGAAACATGGGGGAAGGAGCTGAGTTCCGGGAGCCGGCATTTCCGCGTAGCCGTGTGGCCGGCCGCGAAGGAGCGGGCGTGGGGGCTTGGGAAAAGCTGAAGCTGGTGGCTTCCCGCGCGATTTTCTGGTCCTACGAGCGGGGGAGCTGGCAGTACGACGTGATTGTCGTCCTGATCCTGGCCTTCATTTTTCTTGCCCCCGCGGCGTGGTTTCATGACCGGCCGCAGTTGCAACTGACCGACCTGCGACACGTACCGGGCATCGTGGAACTTAGCCACGCGAAGAACGCCTGGACGTTCCAGGTGGACGCCCGGCTGCTTCCCTCGGCGAGCGGGCCGGAGGCCGAAGAAACGATCCGGAACCTTCTACGTCCGCGGTTCGGAGAGCATGTCGCGATCAAGTCGGTCAAGCCGATCCTCGATCCGCGCGGCGTGGTGCTGGGCTATACGGTGGCCGTCACTTCTCCCTGAAGCATCTCCGGCTCGAAATCCGGAATCGAACGGAGAGGCAGTGTTCTCATGCACAAACGAGCTCGATTCCTTCTGATTGCGGGCCTTTTGCTGGCGGGTTTCGCCCTTCCTGCGGGCGCCGCGCCTCGCTGGCATCGCGAGGCAAGCCAGGATCTCAACCTGAAGGAAATTCTTGCCCGGATGGACCAAGCCGGGAAGCATTTGAAGACTTTTTCCGCCGACCTGGAATACACCAAGGTCACGGTTCTCGTCAACGACCGTTCGACAGAGACCGGGCGGATCTACTACCGCAGCGGCCGGTCACCGGAAATTCGTATCGATTTCACACGGCCCGCCGGACAGCAGTTTCTCTTGCGGAAGGACAAGGGTGAACTTTACCAGCCCACGACCAATCAGATTCAGGAATTCGATCTGTCCAATCATCCGGACATGGTTCAGCAATTCTTTCTGCTTGGCTTCGGAGCCGACACGAAGGAATTGAAGAAGGCTTATGACATCAAGTACCTGAAAGAAGAAAAGCTCGAAGGGAATGAGACGGCGGTGCTCGAACTGATTCCGCTCGATCCGAAAGTGAAGAGCCAGCTTTCGAAAGTCCAGCTTTGGATCAATGAGGAATCCTGGGTTCCGTTCCAGCAGAAGTTTTTTGAGCCCAGCGGTGACTACATGGTCGCCCGGTACAACGATGTCAAGACCAACCGTCCTCTGTCGAATTCCCTGTTCCGAATTGAGGCTAAGGGCGCCAAGATCGTCAAAATGCAATAATTCCGTTTCTGTCCTGCCGCGGCGTTCGCCGAGAATGCCCTCCAGATCAAGTCTCAATTAGCGCAATTCGACGCACTTTTCCGCCCATTCACCTTGCCGGTGTTGCGAATCAGCTTTTGCTCGCCTATGCTGTAAGTGGGAAATCCTGGGATTCAGGGCAACGCCCGGCGGGCGAACAAGGTCAGGTTGCCGCCGTTTTCGGCTTGGGAGTTGAGCCGGGAGAAGCATCTTTGTGCTTCTCGCAGGCAGCACTCAGGAAGTCAGTGCATCATGAACACGACCAAGATTCGACGAGGTCTTCGCTTTGCCCGAACTCGCGCCCGTGAGCTGAGGATGATTGCGCGTGGTCTAGCCTCTTCCCGCCATCCCGTCCTGGCCCATTTGATTCCCATTCGCCGCTGCAACCTGTCCTGCACCTATTGCAACGAGTTCGATGATTTCTCGAAGCCTGTGTCTCTTGACCTGATGTTTGAGCGCGTGGACCGGCTGGCCGCGCTGGGCACGAGTATTATTACCATCAGCGGCGGAGAGCCGCTGCTTCATCCCGAGCTTGAGGCCGTCATCCGCCGCATCCGGAGCCACGGCGTCATCGCTGGAATGATTACCAACGGCTACCTGCTGACGGCCAAGCGCATTGAAAGCCTGAACGCCGCCGGCCTGGAGCATCTGCAGATCAGCATTGATAACGTGAAGCCCGACGATGTTTCGAAGAAGAGCCTGAAGGTACTGGACCAGAAGCTGCAGCTTCTCCGGAAGCACGCGGTTTTTCAGGTAAACATCAATTCCGTGCTGGGCAGCGCCGTGCGCAATCCCGAGGACGCCCTCACCGTGGCTCGCCGCGCACTCGAACTTGGCTTCACTTCCACGGTCGGCATTTTGCACGACCACCAGGGCCAGCTCAAGCCGCTGGCCGACCATCAGAGGGAAATTTTTAGCAGGATCATGAGCTTCGGCAAACGCTCTTATTCACGATTCAACTGGTTTGAAAAGGACATCGCGGAAGGACGCGCGCACGATTGGCGCTGCCGGGCGGGCAGCCGTTATCTCTATATTTGCGAGGACGGCCTGGTTCATTATTGCTCGCAGCAGCGCGGATTTCCCGCCATTCCGCTGGCGCAATATACGCGCGAGCATCTGCGCAATGAATATCTGTCACGCAAGTCGTGCGCGCCGCTATGCACCATTCAGTGCGTGCAGCAGGTGGCGCTGCTCGATAACTGGCGCAAACCGCAGGACCGCGAAGCCTTCTCCAACTCCCCTGCCCCGCTCAAAACTCAGGTTCAGGATAGCTAGAGAGTGCGCGGCGGCAAATTCCCTTCCTCGCGGCGCTGCGCTCCTTATCAATTTCACTTTTGGATTCCGGCTGTCCAGTTGGCGACCAGCGTGAGCGGCGGGGATGCTCCCTGCAAGGCTTTATCCACCAGGAATCGCTTTCCATCCGGCGCCACGGCGTAAGATTGGCCGCTTGAAGTCGAATCCTGGAACTGTTCCTGGAAAAGCTCCTGTGGCGTTCCAATCTGGACCGCCGAACCGTTTTCCTTGATTGCAGCTTCCATCAGCTTTCCGCCCGGCGCAATGTAATAAAGCTTGTTGCCATCGCGGCTCCAGAGCGCCTGAACCCCACCGCCTTGCGAAACCTGCCATTTGGAACCACCGGCGGGGAACGGCGAAAGATAGATCTCAAAGCTCCCGGATTGGTCCGACTCATAAGCCATCCAGTGGCCGTCGGGTGAAAACATGGCACCGCCTTCATTAAAAGGCGTCTGAAGATAGGCAAAAGGCTTGTGATCTCCGGAGGTAGGCAGGATCCAGATATCGAACTTCGTTTTACCCTTGGGGTCCATTCTTTCAAAGGCGATGTACCGGCCGTCGTGTGACCAATCGGTAGGAAACTTTTCCGGATCCGATTCCAGCAGTGGCGTGGCGGAACCCGCACCGGAGGCATCTTTGACATAGATGTTGTACTGACTTTGGCGCAGAGACGAATAGGCAATGCGCGAGCCGTCCGGCGACCAGACAGGCGTGACGTTGTCGCTGGGTCCAAAAGTAAACCGCGTTTGCACGCCGCGCTTGATATCAATCAGCCAGAGGTCCGGTCCCGGCGCCCCCGGGCTCAATAAGTTATACGCCACTTGCTTGCCATCCGGCGAAAGGACCGGGCCCAAAGTCCCCGCCGGGCCGATTTTCCCGATTTCCTTGCCGTTTCCATCCACCCACACAAGCTGTCCTCCGCTGGTACTGGCTCCGGCGGCGCTGTAAATCAGCAATCCAGTTTGCGAAACGCTGAAATAGCCCAGGCGGAAAAGTTGCGGCGACGCGATGTGCTCGGCCACGGGAAAGACCTCGCCTTCGAGCTTACGGCTCCCCGCATCGAACCGCTGCGCCATCAGCGTGTCGCCGCGCAGAAAGAGCAGATAGCCCGGCGCAGTGTAAATCGCCTCCGAGTCCGCCTGAATCAGGAACTTTTCCTCGTTCGTTCCAACTTCGCCGATGCGGATCCCAAGCTTTTGCGTTCCGGCAGCGGAAAGATCTCCGCTCAGGTAGATGAAATGCTTCCCGTCGGGCAGAAACTCCGGCCAGCGGTTGCTGAAAGCGGCGCCCGTTCCTTTGGGGGCGGCAACACGCGACGGCGTACCGCCCGCCGCGGGAACGCTCTCCAGTCCCCCCGCAAGAATTGCCGGCGCGAAAACGATGGTGCCGTTCATGCTCCACGCGCCGCCCCGCGCGTCCGCAGCGTCGCAGATCAGAACCGGCGGCCCGCCCGTGACGTCAATCTTTTTGAGTTTGCCGTCCTGGAAAAAGCCGAGGTAGCGGCTGCCGGGAGACCAGAAGGGGAAGGTCGCGCCCTCCGTGCCCTGCAAACGCTGGGCATCGAGGGAATCGAGAGGCCGAAGCCAAAGGGCTTCCTTGCCGGAAGAGTCTATGCCGGGAAAAACCAGCCGCGTGCCGTCGGGCGAAAGGACCGGCCCGCCTTCGGTGCCATCGAATGCAAAGTTGACTTTGTCAGGGACTGCGATCAGGGAACGAATAGCTCCGGCGGGAGGCGGCGACTTGATGAAATAGGCCACGGCAAAAACGGCTGCGACCATAAGGCTTGCGGCCGTCGCGATCCACGGCATCCTTGATCGGCGCGGCGGAATTGCTTCGGCTGGCTGCGGCGGCAGCGGCGCGACGCCGCTCGCCGTGGCCTGAGTTTCAATCGGCTTTGCGCCGCCGGCCAGCGATTCTTCGATGGTGATTCGTGCCTCGCCTATCGCTTGTAAACGCTGGCGCGGATCTTTCTCAAGGCAGCGGCGAACCAGGCGTCGAATCGCGGGAGGCGTCTCCTCCGGAAGCATGTTCCAATCCGGTTCGGCGCGAATCACCGCGGCAAGAATGTCGGAAACCGTTTCGCCTTCAAAAAGTTTCTTACCCGAGAGCATTTCAAACAGCACGACACCGAAGGCCCAGATGTCCGCACGACGTTCAATTGGCTTGGCCTTCGCCTGCTCCGGCGACATGTAGGCGGCGGTTCCAACGATGAACCCCGCCTGCGTCATCGCCAGGCTGAGCGTGGGGGAATTTGAAGTGTCCCGTGAAATGTCCTCCGGCCCCATGGCCTTGGCCAGACCGAAGTCGAGAACCTTGACCGTTCCTTCAGGAGTGATTTTGATGTTGGCGGGTTTCAGGTCGCGATGCACCACACCGCGGTCGTGAGCGTATTCGAGCGCCTCAGCAACCTGTCTGGCGATTTGCAACGTTTCCTGCAGGGACAATTCATGAATTGCCCCTACGCTGCCGGAGCGCGTGCTCGGCGCGGCCTTCGCCGTCCCAATTCGTTCCGCCAGCGTCTCGCCTTCGACAAGTTCCATGACCAGAGCGCGCGTCGACCCCGATTCTTCCAGGCCGTAAATTGCAGCAATGTTGGGATGGTTCAGTGAAGCGAGGACTTGCGCTTCACGCTCGAAGCGCGCCATGCGTTGCGGGTCAGCGGCAAAAGCTTCCGGCAGGACTTTGAGCGCGACGTCGCGATTCAGTTTGGTATCGCGGGCGCGATAAACCTCACCCATGCCGCCCGCGCCCAGCGGCGAGAGGACTTGATAGATACCGATTGTGCTTCCCGACTGTCGTGCCATTCTGACTCTGAAATCATAAATCCAAAGCAGGAGATTCGAAAACTAAAATCGTGTGACTGTTGCCACAGCGTGCTCTTGCCGAAAACCTTGCCTCATTTCCCCGATTTTGTGGAGTTCAGCCGCCACTCGGTCTGCGCCAGCGCACCGCCCAGGATTCGCGCGTCATGATTGCTCAAATTGAGATCGAGCATGAACCGGCGCAGCTTAAGCAACTGAGCTTCGCGGCTCTTGGGAGTGAAATAGCTGGAAACGTCGAGAATGCGGACCAGACGGTCGAACAAATGGTCGAGCGATTGAAGAGTGGTGGGATCGGACGGCCGCCTTCGAGCAGGGGAACCGGTCTGAGCGGCTTTCGCGGAGCGCGCCAGCTCATAGCAGCAGACCGCCACGGCCTGGCCCAGATTCATTGAAGGGCTGTGGACCGTCGTGGGAATCCGCACCAGCGCGTGGCAATAGCTCAAGGCCTCATTGGAAAGGCCCGTTTTTTCCGAGCCAAAGAGCAGCGCGGCACGGTAGCGCCCGTTCCGCCCGGCGAGCCAGGCCGGGAGTTCCCGCATGGAAATCAGATCGCGATCGAGGTTTCGCCGCCGTCCGGTGGTGGTGCCGATGACCAGAGTCCGGTCTCGAAGGGCTTCGGCCAAAGTCTTCGCTTCTTTCGCGGAATGGATGACTTCGCCCGCGCCCACGGCCGCGCGCGTTTCCTTCCACACAGGCGCGTAAGGTTCCACCAGAACCAGATCCTTGAAACCAAAATTGGCCATGGCGCGAGCCGCCGCGCCGATATTGAGCGGATTGCGCGGTCTCACCAGAACAATTCGCCACGACGATGAGGAACGAGGCATGCTTTGACATTTTAGCCGGGAATTGAAACGGGGCAAGCAGAACGGGCCGAATTCCGGCGCCGGCGGGCGGGAGGAATCCCCGCTATCTCTTTCTCACAATCAATGTTGAGACGAATCCTTGGCGGCGGGCGCCGGCGCCTTCGGCTGCGAGTTGCCGGATCCTTCAACTTTGACCATCTTAATTGTCGAAGTTGACCTGAACTGTTTGTAATCGGTGTAACGGATCACTTCGCGGATGTGAACCGGGCTACTCGAAAAATAGAGCGTGTCGTCCGCCAGCGTGAAAGTGGGAAACCAGAACTTCCCGTCAATCTGCTGACGCCACGTGCTGAAGCGCGGGAAGAGATTCTGATTGCTGCCTTCGGTGACCTGCGGGACCTGCCGGCCTTCGGTCTTGACGATCTGCAGGTCGTGGTCGTCCACCCAGACGACGCCGTCAAAATACAGATGATGCTTTTGAATGACTTTGGGCCGGATTGAAAAGACGTAGGCCGTCAGCTTGTCCAGGACGACGTGGCCGAGATATTTGATCTGATATTCCGGAAGCTGGGCTGTCGTCAGGACAAACGGCTGGATGTTGCGCATGGCATTGATGTCCTGCTCCGTCATCCCCACGCGCGTGAGGGTGCTGGTCGGAGCATAGGTGACCTTCTCGATCCGATTTCCTTTATCGTCGTAGAGGATGTCCCAATCCTGTTCCCAATAGCCGTCCGCCTTGCCATCGGCGTCCAGAGTCTCGACCTTGTTGATCTGGTGATAGGTGTAATTGTCGCGAGCTTCCTTGAACTCGGTTTCTTTGGCGGCAAAGGTCTGAATGATGTTCTGAATTTCGGCCGGGCTGGGATCGGACAAATCCGGCTGCGCGGCGGGCTTTGACGCTCTGGTGATTGTGGGAGGCTTGTCCGATGACCCACTGCCTCCGGAGGCTGCGCCGCCTCCTTCCGGCCCGGAAGTGGCGCGCGAAGGCCCGCCAATGGCTTCCTGGACACGCCTTTGCACGGCGGTAGCCGGCTTGGCGCGAGTTTGCCGCGGCGGAGGAGGAGCCGTTTGCGGCGCAGGCGGAGCGGTCGAAGCGTTCGGGAAAACGTTCTTGGAAGCGTTCTCGAGAGCCTGGATGAGTTCCTTGGTCGCGCCGTCTTTTCGGAACTTCTTTGCCAGTTCCGGCGTCATGGGGAAATTCACGCCTCGCTCGGCGACCATGGTCACTATCTTTTGAGAGTTGGCGCCGCCGATCAGAAGCAGAGTGATGTCATCCTGGCTGAGCGGCTGGACCGCAAGGAGAAAAGAGGAAAACAGCACCAGAACCGAAGCAAGCAGCAGGGCTTTCCCCAACAATCCATCCCGAGGTACAGATCGTTTCATCGTCCCATCCCGTGTGGAAGACTCCTCACTAGATAGACTCCGGCGCGGGGCTCAGGGTTGTATGGGGGCGCGGGATACGCCGGCATAGCGGTCAGCGGGAGCGTCTTCGGCCCTTCAGCCGCGTCTGACGGAGCTTGCGGCGGTTGCGCTTAGGCTTGGAAATCGCAAAAGTTGTGGTACCGACACGGCGAACCGACCAGGGCTTCGCCTTTGATTCATTCGGGATCTGATTCATCCAACCTTCCTCCTGATTCGGAATTTGCGGCTAGGGCGCAGCCTTGATGGAAGAGACCATAATCTCTTTGCCGTGGAGCGAGCCCTTCACTTCAACTTTCTTTCCGGCGAACTTCTCAGGCGCCTTCTGGTCGCTCAGCCCGTAGACTTTCCCGTTGGCATGGTCGGCCAGAACGTATTTAGCGCCCATCTTGACGCATTCGAGCGTGCATTTGGCGTCGGACACACCGGCCATCATATGTTTCAGGCCGCACATGCTGTCGCTGATATATCCGACAAACGTCTTGCCGGTTTCGGAAGCGGGGCGCGGCGCAGAGCCCGCAAAAGCCATTCCGGCGGCAAGCAGAAAAGAGAAGATTAAGGCGGCTGTCTTCTTCATCAACATCCTCCTGATTGACCGTTAACTTGCTGGCGCAAATTTCGTCGCAGTTGCGCGGAAGCAAATCTGAGCGAAAGGCGAAAAGTCATGAGGCCGCGCAAGCGCGGCCCCAATCCGGTTCCTGCCGAAGCACTTCACATTCCGGACTTGTGCTTCATGCTTTTCATGTGACCCATCACCGGCTTGACGTTCTCAGCCATGATCATGTCACCGTTCATCTTGCCGGTCACCTTCACACGCTGGCCGCCCATGCCGTCGAATTCCTTCTGGGGACCCACTTGATACACCTTGCCATGATAAACGAGGACGTATTTCGCGCCCATATTCACACACTTCTTCACACACTCCGCCGCCGCCTTGCTGGGCGTGGAATGCTTCAGGCCGCAGTTCGAATCACTGACGACTCCCACAAATGAACTGCTTTTACCCGCGGCAACCGCCAGGCTGCCGAAGGCAAGAATTACAACGACCGACATCAGCAACTTTCGCTTCATCAAACCACCTCCTGTATTTTCCCAACCTCACCGGCTGGTTGACATTCAGAAACTACTCCGGCGAGCCACCATGCCCTGGTGGCAATCGGGCAAACAAAGTCCCGCCCCGGCTGAAAACTTGAAAGGCCTACTCGCCAAGAGATCAAACACCGACAACCTGTGCTGACTTAACTATTTTAGGAGAGCGGGTTCAGAAACACAAGGCGAACACAAGGAACACGAAACTTGCGGTTGAATTCATGTCCGATGTCGGCCCGCAGGTGACGCGGCGTGAGCATCAATGTTTCTTCGCTGCCGCGGGAGCTTCGCCGGGTGGAAGCAGCGGCTGGAAGAACGTTTCGAACCAGTTCTGAACATAGTCCTGGTTGTGGAGAGCTTCAGAAAGAGAGTAGTCGCGCAGTTTGCCGAGCATTCCCTCCTGCACCATCAGCACGGTAAAGCCGCGCCGCCGGCTCCAAAGCGGCTTGCCCTGCGCATTCCAGATTTTGACGCTGGCCGTCACGGCGGGAATCAGCGCCCGGATGGGAAGCACAGTCAGCTTGCTGAGCCCGAGCCCGCCCACACTGGTTGATTCCTCATAGCCGTCCCACTGGGCCACGCGGCGCCCGCCGTTGAGTTTGGCCTCGGTCTGTTCCAGGGAAACTTCAATCACGGCGTCCACGCGGGTTTCCTCGGCAATTTTCTTGATCAGTTGAGGTTTGCCGCCCAGATAGTGCGCCATATCGAATTTGCCGGTCTCCGGATTGATCAGGTTCAACGCCGACTCCGAGCCCGTGTAATTCTGGCTGATTTCCTCGGCCATCGCGCGCGGCTTTACATACCAATCGAAAGCGGCGCGCAGGTAATCCTCCAGCTTGTTGTCGAACTCTTCCGCTCCCGCCGTTTTAGTTTCCGGAAGCAGGATGACTTTGTGGAGATAGGAGCGAACTTCATCGGGCGGAATGAACTGAGCTTCGAGGGGCGGGGTCATGGATTGCAGGATGTTCCGGCCTCCCTCGGAAACATAGGTGGCCGTAACGCGTGACCCGTAGGAAACTTCGTCGGTGTAGTCCTTTGTCGTCGCCAGGACGGCGCCGCCGCCTTTATCGTCCTGGATGGTCAATTGCCGGGGTGACATTGCGATGATCACCCCGGTAATCGTTTGCGGTTTGGAATTCGCGGCGTCCTGGGCCAGGCCCAGACCACCGGGCAAAAGTGCCGCCGCGAGCACGCAGATGAAAATCATCACCCGCAGCGGCCCTCGAACGCGCACACCGATGCTTCCCCGTGAAACCATCTACTTCAACTCGATCCAGTTTCTGCCCAGATAAAGCTTTGCCGATCCGGCCGCTCCCGGCGCCAATTCAAGCGGGCGCGGATGCTCGACCTTGGAATCCCAGGGAGCCCGGCATGCCGCCACTTCGTGGCCCGCCTGGTTGTAAAGATGGAATCGCGCCGGACCTTCCGGCTTTCCGGAACCTGAACCCTGCCGCGACAGTCCGAAGCCGTAGCTTCCCCCGCCGACTTTGCGCCCGCAAACATCAAGCGGCCCCTCGGTGATCAACATGCCTTCATATTTCTGTTGAACCTCGGAACTGTAGCCGGTGGTGTCCAGCAATCCCGTCACGAGCCGCGCACCGGAGGGCTCTACGGCGAGAACCGTGTTCCGCTTTTGCACCGGAATCGCGTTTCCCTGTAAGTAAAAATCCTTGGGAACAGCGTTGTCGAACGCTTTCCCGGTTTCGATCCGGAAGCTGTTCTGGGCCCAGGCCTGCCCGGCAAACAGGGTTACTCCCAGAAGAGCCACAGCAACCATCGCAATTCTCGTTCTCATGTCTCGATCTCCATTCTGCACGAACCTTCTCAAGACGCGCGGTCAGCTTTCTCCGGCCAGAACTGCGACCAGAGCCAGCGCACGTCCATCCGTTCGTCCGGACCTGCGATCCGGCCGCCCGGCGTTGGTTCGATGCGTTCCTTTCCCTTCATAAAACTTACCCGGTAAAGCTCGGCGAATGCAAAAGGCCGGGCCGCCGCGCCCTGGCCGCCCACCACTTCCGACCCGCGACGGACATTATCAATCAAACGGGCCGGAAAGCGAAGATGATATGGATTTCGGGAGACTTCCCCGCCATGTTCGGCGGCAGCCATGATTTGAATGGCCGCCAGTTCCGGCGTGACAGCCACCATCAGATTCGGGGCGGTCATCTCATGCCAGAATTCAGTTTCGACCAGCGCCACCGGCCCGCGGCCTGTGCTCGCAAGATGCTCCCTCAGCGCATCGAGGACAAGGTAGTGTGTTCCGATGTGCGCGGTATTGAAATCCTCTGCGTGGGGCGCGAAGACAACTTCGGGTTTTTCGCGGTCGAAAATTTCGCGCAAAGCCGTGACCTTGGCGCGCCATTCATCCGGACGCTCGCGGCGATTAGGCAGCGTGACGTTGTCAAAGCCGGTTTCGGGCGGCACCGTCAATTCAAAATCAAGGACCCGGCACGCTGACTGAAGTTCCGACAGCCGCCGGGCCCGCTGCCGCAGGTCACTGCCCAGAGTAATCGCGCAGTCGAGAACACGCGCGCCGGCCTCAATCCGCATGCGAAGCGGCAGGGCGCCAATGAGCGCCTCATCATCCGGATGCGGAGCCGCAATCAGGACATTCGAAGCCGTCGCCACGGACGTCCGATTCTGCGGCGGCGACAACAATTCGTGGGATGGCCCAAGCGGAATCGCCTGGCCCGATTCGAGTACCTTCAGTGTGTTCTCAACGTAGGCAAGCCACTGGACCTTCTTCTTCTGCCAGTCTTCCTTTGCGCGCTGGTCCAAGTAGCCGCCTTTCCCTTTAGCCGGCAGCCGCCGGTTTCATTTCTATGTACAATAACTGGCCCGCGACTGAAGCGTCAAAGAAAATTTCCACTGCAAACGGGCACAGAATTGAGGACGGCTGGACCGAACATGACGGCATCTTTGATCCAAATCCTCCAATTTCACCTTCCCTCCTGCCGGCCCGCGCTCGCAGCCTTCAGCACTGCACCGAAGCCGGCTTGCTTTTCTGTGGGAATTCGTATCTACGTTATACTGGATTAATGGTCGAGTCGCCGCCATCCCGCGCAATCATTTTTGCGTTCTGCTCCCTTGTGTTCGCTTTTTTGCTCGCGAAGCCGCCGCTCATGCGCGCCCAAACCGCGGCCGCTCCTGACGCCGCCGGCGCAGAAGCAGTTCGTTTCGCAAAAATATACAGTCTGGTCGAGAAGAACTACATGGATCCCACCGATCCCGACCGCCTGATTTTTGACGGCGGCATTCGCGGCATGCTCGACGTGCTTGACCCGTTTTCGGCCTTTTTTGATCCCAGCCAGTTTGAAATGCTCCAGGAGCAGACGCGCGGCGAAGCGATGGGATTCGGCTCCATTCTCTACGTCGAGCCGGGAAAGGTTCTGGTGTTGGAAACAGCGGAGGGCTCGCCTTCCTCGAGGGCCGGCCTGGGGCCGGGCGACCAAATCGTGGTCATCAACGGCCAGCGAGTTGACAGACTCGGCTTCGAGTCCCTTGTAAGGCTTCTGCGGAGTTCGCGATCAAAGCCCGTCCGGTTGAGCGTCATTCATCCCGGCCGGGACGTTCCCCAGGATTACAGTCTGAAACCGGCACAGGTTGCGGTGCACACGGTGGACAAATCCTTCAAGTTCGAGCGCGCCGACGTTGGCTATATTCATATCGCTGGATTTGAGGCGAAGACGCCCGAAGAAGCAGCGGATGCCATCCAGCGGCTGGGCGGAAGCAAACTGAAGGGGCTCTTGCTCGACCTTCGAGATAATCATGGCGGTCTGGTGGCTACGGCCGTGGCCGTGGCAAGTCTTTTCCTGAAGCCTGATGAATCGGTCCTCTCCGTTCGAGGCCGGGCCTCGCCGTCCAAATCCTACGGCACCATCCCCACGCCGGTTCATTATGATTTTCCGATGGTGGTTTTGGTCAACAGCGAAACGGCCAGCGCCGCCGAACTACTGACCGCGGCACTGCAGGATCATGACCGCGCCGTCATCGCCGGCGAGCCGACGTTCGGCAAGGGACTGGTCCAGTCCGTGATGCCGCTCGATGACCAGACCGGCCTGGCGCTCACTACCGCACTTTATTTCACTCCCAGTGGACGTTCGGTACAGCGGCCGCTGCCCGGAACGGCGCTGGCGGCAGCGGTTCACGCTGTGGACGCCAAGGGCGGATTTCATACGGATGACGGCCGCCCGCTTTCTAACGGCGGAGGCATTACGCCCGACGTGCCGATTCCCCCCCGCAAGCTCGACCCCTGGGAGGGCTTTGTAAATTCGCAGGGCTACTTTACTGATTTTGCCTCGAATTACCTGCTGCTTCATCCGCACGTCAGCCGCGACTTCGAACCGGATGACGCCGTGCTGGCGGAATTCAAGGATTTTTTGGGCGGAAAGGGCATTCGCACGCCGGAGCAATTCTGGAATTCTGACCAGAGTTATCTGAAGCTTCGAATCAGGATGGAGGTTCTGAACCTGGCCTTCGGTCTGGCGGTGGGCGACGAAGCCGGCGCTCGCAGCGACCCTCAAATTCGAAAAGCCCTGACTCTGTTCCCGCACGTCGAAGACCAGCTAAAAGCTCGGCCTTCCCAAACTGCTCAGCACGAGCCTCTGCAGTCTCCTGCCGGAGCAAGATGAGCGCCGGTCACGCCACAGCCACAGCTTCAATTTCCACGAGCATTTCCGGATCCACCAGACGAGCCACAGCAACCAAGGTCGTGGCGGGCCGGATTTCGCCGAAGAGCTCAGCATGGCCGCGCGCTACATCCTCCCAGCGGTTAATGTCAGTCACATAGATTCGCGTGCGGACAACGTGCTCCAAGCCCAGGCCGAGGCGAGTCAGCGCGGCTTCGATGTTGCGAATGGTCTGCACCGTTTGAGCGTGCGCATCTCCCGGAGCCAGCACTTTACCCGAGGTGTCAGTTCCAGTCGTTCCCGAGACATAAACCGTGTCGCCCACCAGAACGGCGCGCGAATAGCCCACCTTCGGCTCCCACGGAGTTCCTGACAATGTCTTTGTGCGTTTCGCTTTCATCTTCCCCTCCTTATAAGGCGCGGCTCCGACATGCGAGATGGCAGCGGTCCCGGATTCATGGTGACCGCGGCACTTCCATCATTTCTGCTTTTCAAAGTAAAGGCGATGGGCGCGCGCCGCCGCCCGCAGGCGATGCCGCCTTCGTGCCAATGCCTCACGGTACTCCCGCTTCTCTTCGGCTGTTTGCGGGATGACCGGCGGAATTCGGGCCGGCTGCCCCTTGGTGTTCAAAGCGACGTAGGTCACGAAAGCTGAGCTGGTCTGGCGCCGCTCTCCCGTAATGAAGTCCTCACTGTAAACCTTCACTGCCACTTCCACCGAAGTGTGGAAGGCGCGGGTGACCTTGGCGTGGAGAATGATCAGCTGGCCCACCCGAATGGAATGAACAAAATCCAGATTGTCCACCGAAACCGTAACCATGACACAGCGCGAATGCCGATGAGCTGCAATTGCACCCGCAATATCAATCAGGTGCATGACCTTCCCTCCCAGGATGTTCCCCAGAGGATTGGCGTCGTTCGGCAGGACCACTTCCACCATTTCGACCTTCGACTTTGACGCAGGCTTTCCCGCCAGCTTCTGCATGTGCAAACCGTTCCTCAAGAATTGACTTCAGGGCATCTTACCTTTTCAGGGCTTAACGGGCAAGGCCGCGCCAGAATTGAATTGCTCAAACAAGTATTGTGCCGTCCCGGCGGCCGGTGCTAACATCCCTCGCGGCAATTCAAACAGAGAGCGTTCCGGAGGAGGCCATTATGAAAAATGATTCTCAGCACCAGAATCTGAGCAAATCAACTCCGACCAAGCACTCCATGGGACGCCGGGAAATGGTGCGCCGGCTTTTGGGAGGCGCCGGGCTCGGTTACGCGGCGCCGCTCGTCGCCGCCTCGCATCCCATCCACAGGCATTTGGCCGATCCGGCCACACTCGCCCACGCTGACGCCCAGGCGGCTGAGCTGAACTGGAAGCCACTATTCCTCGATCCTCATCAGGCTGCGACCCTGGCGGTGATCGCGGAGCGTATCGTCCCAGGATCGGCGGAAGCCAAAGTCACGCCCTTCGTGGACCTGTTGCTCAGCGTTGATACACAGGAAAATCAAAAGAAATTTCTGGCTTCGCTCGGCGCCTTCGAAGCGGAGGCGATCCGCCAATACGGAAAGCCTTACAAGGACATCTCCGAAGCCCGGCAGAATGATTTGCTGGCTGCAGCTTCCGCCAGGCATGACGCTGCCAAGGCGGCCGGCGCATCAGACAAGCTGGATCTTCACGGCCACTTTGAGAACCTCAAAGGCTGGGTCAGCGGCGCCTACTACTCCTCGGAAGTCGGGATGAAGGAACTGGGATGGACGGGCCAGGTGATTTTCGCGGACTTCCCCGGCTGCCGACATCCGGAAGGGCACCATTAAGCAGCGCTGCTTTGAAGATAGCTCTTCCTATTCCACCCCCCGGAAATCAAGCCCGAGTCAGGAAAATCGGCAACCCGAACTTGTGCGCGTAATGTGGACGATAGCGCCGGGTGTTATACATGGTCTCGATGTCCACCCGCCGGGCGCCCTGTTTTGGATCGGGAATGGGAACCGTCGCGTAGCACCCCTTGCTGATCGCCGTCATCAGACCGTGCTCGCCCTTAGCCATGGAATCCATCGCCATGTTGGCGAAAGTAGTGGCGACGAGCTTGTCCACAAAATCGGGGCTTCCGCTGCGCAGATCATAGGTCAGGTCGCTGACGATCGTTTCGAATCCGCTCCCCTTTTTGATTTCGTCACTCAAATCTTCGCCCACATTGGCTTTCTTGCGGTGGCCGAACGCATCCGCATCCCCATACTCTCGAAGCTGGTAGCCTTCCCATTGCGCGCCCTCGGAAACGATCACCAGCGAGTAGTGGCTGGGGTTCGATTTTTTGTCTTCCACCAGCAGTTCGATCATGTGCTGCAAATCGAACTTGTATTCCGGGATGGCGCAGCGAAGCGACGTCACATAGGCTGTGTAAAGGGCGGTGTAACCGGCGTCCCGCCCGAAAACCCGGAAAACTCCGATACGCTCGTGCGAGCCGACCGTCGTCCTCTGGCGGTCAATGGCGTCCATGGCGCGGGTGATGGCAGTGGAAAATCCGATGCAGTATTCCGTGTTGCGCACGTCGTTATCCATCGTCTTGGGAATTGCCAGGACCTTCACGCCCTCATGATCCAGCCGCGACGCGTAGCTAAGCGTGTCGTCGCCGCCGATCGCCACCATGTATTCCAGGCCTAGTTTCTCGATGTTCTTCAGGACCTGCTGCGTCACATCATAAACCTCCGACTTTGCTCCCCCCTTCGAAACTTCATTCTTGGGGAAAGTGCCGCCGGCGAGGAACGGTGGAAGCTTCTTCATCTTTGCCGGATTAGTGCGCGAGGTATGCAGAAAGGTGCCGCCCGTGCGGTCAATGGTGCGCGTATTCTCGCGGTTCAGAGGCAGGATGTAGCTGGCGCGGCTCGCGGGGTCCTCCAGGTTTACATGGGTCAGGCCTTCCCAGCCACGCCGGACGCCCAGGACCTGGAGTCCCAACTCGCCGCTTCGATAGACCACAGACTTGATGACTGAATTCAATCCCGGCACATCACCGCCGCCGGTAAGAATGCCGATTCGTTTCTCCGCCATACATGCTCCTTCAAAAGGATTTAAAAGACTATTGTAACCCGAACCCGCGGCTGAGGCATGACAGATGAGGACCTGCTGCACGGGTGGCGGCATTCCCACAATTTGAGAGAAAAGTTGGCGGGGAGACGTGGAAACAGATCAGGCGCGCGAAATCAGCGCGGGCGCTCTCGCCTCGCGGCGGGCCGCAGTCTTGAGCTCGGCGCCAAAGTCAGAAAGAAGCTCGTCAGGAAGAGCCGCCAGCGCCATACGGAGCGCAAGCAGGCTGTCCTTGGCAATCAAATCATAATCGTGAAAAGACAAATCCAACAAACTGCGGCTCCGGCGAATCACCGAGGGAGCTGTTTGCGCCCGCGCAACAGAATCGCTGAACTCCTCCGTCAGCGTCCGTCCAGCGGAGCGCAGAACTCCGACATGAATATGAAACCGGAGCCGGGGGCGGAAGACAAACTGACTGAGTTCATCAAGCGTCCCGATGTGCGATTGAAGGACGGACGACCGGAAATGGCGGGGCGAAGCTGAACGCACCGGAACGGCGTAGGTCAGAAGCGGCGAGTATTTAAGCATCAAATCCTGGAGGGAAAGCACCAACTCGTCGAGATGCCGCCACTCAGACCCCACGAGCGAGAGCAGACGGGAGGCGAGGTCAGCACGTCCCCTGTCATCCTGTTCAAGAACCTCATTCAGGGAGACCGCCAGGATTCCGATCCGCGTTTCAACTTCTTGCGCCACGGACCGGTAGAAAGTTTCGCGGCAAGGACCCAGAGGATCCATTGGCGAGAGCACAGGAGACGATTCGCCGCCGGAGTACAACAAGCGCCGAAGCATGAACCCTGAGAAAGCCAGAATGACTACCCCAAGCACCCAGGCCATATTGCGGTACTATACGGAATTCGTCCACGCTCTTCAAGGGCCGACTGTCTGTCTTAACTCGGTGGTTATCATCTTCAGTATGAAACACCAAGATGCCTCACCCCATTCAGCAACCCGGCCACCGGCCGCCTCCGGGCTTCTCCCTTCGAATCCGCCTGCCCTTTTCCCGGCCTGTTGATGACTCCCTTTCCGGATGCTATTGTAATCTGCAAGCTTAATTCAGCCTTTGCTATGCTTGGGCGGCAACCCACTAGGCGCGGCCCGATGCGATTGAGGTTCAGATTTGGACTTCGAGAAGATTTTTGAATCCTCACCGGATGCTATCCTCCTGACCGACACCGAAGGAACGGTCGTCCGGGTAAACGCGCAAGCCGAAGCACTGTTCGGATATCAGCGCGACGAACTTCTCAGTCAGCCGGTCGATGTGCTGGTGCCGGACGGTTTTCGCGACTCTCACAAGAGCCACCGCCAGGATTTCCATGCCCAGCCGCGTTCCCGTCCGATGGGCGCCGGGCTCCAGCTTTATGCCCGAAAGAAGAACGGCGATTCCGTCCCAGTCGATATCATGCTGAGCCCCCTCCGGATGGGTGAAAACCTCTTCGTCGTAGCCGTGGTTCGCGATATCACGGAGCGGATGAAAATTGAGGACGCTCTGCGAATCAGCGAGGAGAAGTTCCGCCTGCTCGTGGACAGCGCCCGCGACTATGCAATCTTCATGGTCGATCTTGAGGGGCGAGTGACGAGTTGGAACCCTGGCGCGGAACGCATCAACGGGTTCAAAGCGGAAGAAATCCTTGGCAAACACTACTCCATGCTTTTTCCGCCCGATGAGCTTGAACTCGGTAAGGCGGAGGAAGAACTGAGGACCGCGGCGGTCGAAGGAAGGTCCGAAGACGAAGGCTGGCGGCTGCGCAAGGACGGTTCACGCTTCTGGGCTAACGTCATCACCACGGCGGTCAAGGATGAGCAAGGTCAGATACGTGGCTATGCAAAAATCGTCCGTGACATCACGGAAAAAAAGAAAGCCCAGGAAGCCTTGCTGGTTGAAGTCGCCGGAACACTGGTTTCCAATCTTGATATCCGGCAACTGCTGACGGCCATCGGATTGAGCCTTAAGCATATCGTTCCTTACAATTACGCGAGCCTGGCTTTACTCGATTCCGACACCGGCCAGCTTTACGTTCAGCCGCTCGATCCGGCTCCCGATTCGGACGTCGCCCCGCCGGAAACGGTGATCGACCCGGCAGATTCACCCGAAGGCTGGGCGCTGCGAACCCGCAAGCCTGTGTCTATCGGCCAGCTTGAGTCCGCCCGATTCTCTTCCGGACTGATTCCGTTTCTGGCCTCGGCCAAGATGCGCTCCGCGTGCTGGATCCCTCTCGTCAGCCGCGATCGAATCCTCGGCACGTTGAATTTAGCCTCCACCCGGGCGCATGCGTTCAACGAAGAGGTCGTCCAATTGCTCACGCAAGTGACGGGCCAGGTGGCCCTGGCCATCGATAACGCGCTTGCCTTCCGCCGCATCGCTGAACTTCAGGACCGGCTCACCCAGGAAAAAATCTATCTCGAGGACGAACTCCGAACCGAACACAACTTCGATGAAATCATCGGTGAGAGCCGCGGGCTGAAGCGGGTTCTTAAGCAGGTTGAGACAGTGGCCGATACTGACGCGACCGTGCTGATCCTTGGAGAAACGGGGACCGGAAAGGAATTGATCGCGCGCGCCATCCACGACTTGAGCCATCGCCGCGACCACACCTTCATCAGGATCAACTGCGCCGCCATTCCGGCCGGCCTGCTGGAAAGCGAACTCTTCGGCCATGAGAAGGGAGCCTTTACCGGAGCCATCGCGCAAAAGATCGGCCGGATGGAGTTGGCGGACCGTGGAACTTTGTTTCTCGATGAAGTCGGCGATATCCCGCTCGAACTGCAGCCTAAGCTCCTCCGGGCGCTTCAGGATAAGGAAATTGAGCGAGTGGGCGGCAATCGCCCGATTCCGGTTGATGTCCGCCTGATTGCGGCGACGAATCGTCATTTGGATAAGATGGTTCAGGAAAAACAATTTCGAAGCGACCTGTATTATCGCCTTCGGGTTTTCCCCATAACAATTCCTCCCCTGCGTGAACGCCCTGACGACATCCCCATTCTGGTTCGCTATTTCACACAGAGGCATGCCAAGAGAATGAACCGGCGCATCGAAACAATTCCCCCTGAGGCAATGGAAGCGTTGGTCCACTGGCAGTGGCCGGGAAACGTGCGCGAACTCGAAAACTTCATTGAGCGCGCCGTTATCCTCTCCCAGGGGACTGTGCTTCGGGCGCCCCTTGCAGAACTGCGGGCTACGGCTGAACCGCTTCCTGCTGGAAACATGACCTTGGAGGCGGTTGAGCGCGAGCATATCAAGCGTGTCTTACAGGAGACCGGCGGACTGATCGCCGGACCTAACGGCGCGGCAGCCCGCCTGGGAATCAACCGCACAACCCTCAATTCCAGGATGCGCAAGCTTGGCATCTCCCGCACTGGTGATTGACGAAATCCAGCCACTGGCGAAATGTCGCCGATGATTTCCAATTCAGCGCCGCTCGTTCGCGGTTACTTTCAACCCGCGCAAGACTCTAACGGTTTTGTTTTTAATAGGATAAATATAGTTTGTGATTTATGGACTATTTGGAGCATCAACTGCAATTCGAACCAGTGGATACAGAAAGGGTAAAGAACGACATTGCTGAGAATTACGAGGGAATGCTCTAACGGAGCCACAACAATAAGAGTAGAAGGCAGACTCATTGGCCCCTGGGTGGAGGAATTGAAGCGGACATGGCTGGCGGAAAACATGAAGCCACTACTGGTAGATATGCGAGGCGTAACAGCGGTTGATCAGTCAGGAAAGCAATTGCTGGCGCGAATGGCTGGCAAAGGCGCTTCCTTCTTAGCCGACATGCCCATGACCAAATACATCGTCGAACGGGTTTCCGAAGGGTCGAATGGGTCTGCGAACGGAGTTTCGAAGAAAGGAAACTAAAATGCGCTCCCCTTATGGTCTGGAAATTACCGAAAGCTGTCACACGTGCAAGCTTCGGAACGACAACTCCTTCTGCAAACTGTCGCCGGCGGCGTTGAGAGATTTTGAGGCGATCAAATTTACAACCAGCTATCCCGAGAACGCCATTCTGTTCGTTGAAGGACAGATGCCGCGAGGCGTTTTTGTGGTGTGCCAGGGACGCGTAAAACTTTCGACCAGCTCGAGCGAAGGAAAGACTCTGATTCTGCGCATTGCCAGGCCGGGTGAAGTTCTGGGATTGAGCGCGGCCATTTCCGGCGCGCCATTCGAAGTGACTGCGGAAACGCTGCATCCGTGCCAGGTGAATTTCATTGGCCGCGACGATTTCCTGCGCTTCATTCGCGAGCATGGAGAAGCGGGCGTGCGCGCGGTGCAATCGATCAGCACCAGCTACTCTGCGGCCTGCGATCAACTTCGAACGCTGGGGCTTGCGGGCTCAGCGCCGGAGAAGCTGGCGCGCCTGCTGCTGGATTGGTCAACGCAGGGTGAAGCTTCATCGCAGGGCACGCGCGTCAAACTTGGATTGACGCATGAAGAAATCGCGCAGTTGATCGGCACTTCGCGCGAAACTGTAACGCGCATTCTGGGCGATTTTCGCATCAGGCATCTGGCCAATTTGCGAGGATCGACGCTGGTAATCCAGGACAAAGAGGGTCTGGAAAGTTACGTTTCAGCGTAGGATGTAAAATCTACACGCTGTGCCAAATTGTCACAAATTGGTGCGCCAATCGAGTTAGGTTGGCGCACTTATTTATTGATAATTAACAACTTATAAAATATTTTCGCGAACGTCCCGAACGTCCCAATCGTCCCATTTTCGTGTGATAGTCTGGCGAGGTGCGGGGTGTGCGGAGCGGGATCGCAGCTGCCGAGCCACCGGCCTGCGTCCGCAAGACCGCCTGTCAGACCTGCCGATTCAAACATGCTTCACAAGCGAGTGGTCGTCCATCAGTACGGCGGCCCGGAAGTAATCACCACCCTGGAGGAGGAAATCCCTACTCCGAAGGCGGGCGAGGTGCGCGTCAAAGTGCTGACGGCAGGAGTGAGTCTGCCGGACGTCCTGGCGCGCGAGGGTGTCCATCCGGAAACGCCTCGCCTGCCCTACACGCCGGGCTGGGATCTGGTGGGATTGATCGATGAGCCGGGCGAGCGCGTGACCGGCTTTCGACCGGGCCAGACCGTGGCAGCCATGCCGATTCACGGATGCTACGCGCAGTATGTTTGTGTGCCGCAGGCGAAGCTTGTGCCCGTGCCCGCGGGGCTCGACCCGGCGGAAGCGGTGGCGCTGGTGCTGAATTACATCACCGCCTGGCAGATGCTGCATCGCTCGGCGAAAGCGCGCCCGGGCCAGCGCATGCTGATCCACGGAGCCTCGGGCGGAGTGGGTTCGGCCATGCTGCAACTGGCCGGGCTGGCCGGCGTCACCATGTACGGAACGTGCTCCGAGCAGGCGTCGGCGGTGGTGCGGGAAATGGGCGGCATCCCCATTGATTACAAAAACACCGACTTTGTGAAGCAGATTCATCGCCTCGCGGGCGATGGCGTGGACGCGGTGTTCGACGGCATCGGCGGCGACAATCTGTGGCGCTCCTGCGACGCTCTGCGCGAAGGAGGCCGCGTGGTCACCTACGGTTTCCAGTCGAAGATGCGCGGAGGACGAATGATTTCCCGCAGCGAAGGACGGCACCCGCTTCGCGAATCCCTCGAATTGGGCGGGTATATCGTGCGCAGTTGGTTCAAGCAGGGCCGGAAAAAAATGACGCCGTACAGCATTCAGTGGCTGGCGCGGCTGAGGCCGGAGTGGTTCCGCAGCGACCTGATGACGCTGCTTGACCTGCTCAGGCAGGGCCGGATTCGGCCTCTGATCGCGCAGCGCCTGCCGCTTGAAGACGCTCGCCGCGCGCATGAAATGCTGGGCGCGGGCGGAGTGCTGGGAAAAATCGTGTTGATGCCGAATGGCGGCGGTCTTTAGGTGGAAGGTGGCAGATGGTAGATGGCAGGTGGCAGTGGTCAGTTGTCAGTGATCAGTTTTCAGTGGCCAGTTGTCAGCTGTCAGTGGTCAGTTTTCAGTTCCGACTTCTGGCTCCTGGCTTCTGACTTCTGACTTCTTCTTCCCTAGCCCCTAACACCTGAAACCTGACACCTGTTTTTCTTGCCTTCTGCTCGCCACCCGTCACTTGTCACTCGTCACTGCATTTCCGCCTTGCCTTTTCCCACGCCCGGAGGTATAAGAACGGCATATTGATGGCGGGGTTATTGGATCGCACACTTCGCACAAAACGCGAAATGTGCGCCACCCGCGGATGAGGAGGCCCGTGGTCCCGGACAGGCTCGTCGCTGAGGCCAACATGGAGGCCTACCGGTACGTTTACTGCATCGAGGTGGGGCTCAGGGAGTTGATAATAGAGACCCTGAGCTCGGCGGAAGGCCCGCGCTGGTTCAGGCACAGGGTCCCGGGTGACATCCTACAGGAGGCTAAGCGCGCCTTCGAGTATGAGAAGTCTCTGAAGTGGACCAACCTTGTGCCGCACCATCCGCTGTACTACATAGAGTTCGCGAGTCTCAGGAAAATAATAGAGAGGAGCGACAATTGGAGGGACGTGTTCAGCGCGATATTTTCCCGAAAGGACGTCCTCAGCGCGACGCTCTGTCAAATCGAGCCCATCAGGAACAAGGTCGCCCACAACCGAAAGACCACCCCTGAGGATGTCGCCTTCCTCCGGTCTGCTTGCGCAGTCGTCGCCAATGCAGTCCGGCGGGACAGGTTCGAGCAGCTGGTCTCGCGATGCACAAGCGCGGCCACGGTGAGTGAAAAACTGGGCGAGCTGCGGAGAGAACTGGAAGGGGCTACCCAGACTTGCCTCCGCGTCGAGGCATTGAACGGGTTACAGGTTTGGGGCAAGGTGAGTGGTGAGTGGTGGTTCGACGAGCTGTATCTGGGGTCGACTCCGGAAGGAATCAAGAGGGCCTTCGGTGCGCTGGCAGAGTATGGCAGACTTCCTCGTGGTCGAGGAGAGGGACACAAGCTAGAGCGTTGGGTTAAGGAACGGGGGGTCGAAGCAATCGCGGGGGAGGCTCTCGCTGACCTGAGGAAAATGGAGGATGCGTGGCCGAGCTGATCGATTTCGGCAATCTACACAATCCCTACGATTTCGCGAACCCTGTCGCGGATTCGGAGTTGTTCGTGGGGCGGAAACGCGAGATGGAGGAGGTTTGCTATTACCTGGACCACGCGCGGACCGCGCCCCGCCCGATCAACCTAGCTTTGCTCGGAGAGAGGGCGTCCGGCAAAACGAGCCTTCTGAATATGACGCAGATGGAGGCGGAGAAGCGTGGGTTCTTGGCCGTTCGTATCGACCTCGATGAAGGCGACTCTCAAACCGTCCTGGCTTTCTTTTCGAAGCTCTTTGACGCGCTCCTGACGACTGCGTGCGCGAAGGGCGCATTCGGCGGTACAGGCGGGAGGACGTTTGACGCGTACATCGGCGCGGTAAGTGCCTATTCGGTGCCCGCCGACCCGACATTCTGCCCTTTCATCTTTCCAATTCAGTACGCTAAAGCGATGTCTGCTGGAAACAGAGAAGCGCAGCCTTCGGATGCGGGCTTCAAGGCGGACTTATTGAGAATGATAAAATATAGTGACAACTCTCAGTTTCTGTGTTACTCTCTCGGGCATGGGAAATCCACGAGGAGTCAAACGAGATTTTGTTGCTCTGGAACGTCGTCGACTTCGGGCCGCGCGTCTTCTCGCCCGCGGGGT
>JBJKPU010000043.1:0-16842 GCA_046706005.1 Terriglobia bacterium
CTACCAGGTTGTGGACGTCAGGCCGTGGGAAGCCGCCTCCGGCGGCAAAGCCATCGAATGCGAGCCGCCGCAGACTCAATGCACGGCGAGCATGAGCTACAACGGGCGGCCGGGCTGGTTCACGATCAGCGTGGAATATTTTGACCAGTTTAACGGCGTGTCCACGTTCCAGTTGATGGTCAACAAGCAGCGAATCGCTGAGTGGAAAGCCGATGCGCACCTTCCGGCCTGGCGGCCGAGCGGCAGTTCCTCAACCCGGCGCGTGATTCACGGCGTGGCTCTGCGGCCCGGAGATGAAATCACGATTGAAGGCGCGCCCGACGGCCACGAATACGCGCCGTTGGATTACATTAAAATCTCACCAGGGCGGGAAAACTGAGGCGGCTCACGATTCAGTGTCAGCGGCGGATCCGACGAGTTTGCCGCGCAGAACAGTGACGGCCTGGCCCGCAAGCTTGACGCGCTCGCCCTCGACACGGACCCGAACGACCCCGCCACGCGGCGAAGCCTGATAAGCGGTCATCCCCGGTTTGCCGAGGCGCTTGGACCAGAAAGGCGCAAGGCAGCAGTGGGCCGAGCCGGTGACGGGATCTTCATCAATGCCCGAACCGGGCGCGAAGAATCGGGAAACAAAATTAAATTCCGGGGCGGCCGAGCGGCTGGTCACGATGACGCCGCGCACCGGCAGTTGGCGCAGGCGTGAGTGATCGGGTTTGAGTGAGCGCACTTCGTCTTCCGAAGCGAGTTCGACGAGATAATCGAATTTATTTTTTCCCGTGTAAACGGGATTCGCGCCCAGCGCCTCCGCCAGACCGGGCGGCGCGTCGGACGGCTGCTCCAGGGTGGCCGGAAAATCCAACTCAATCCAATCGCCGCGGCGGACGGCCGTCAGGACTCCGCTTTTGGTGAAAAACCGCGCCTGCTCGTCCGGCCGCAGATAATCTTCTTCCCAAAGAACGTGAGCGCCGGCCAGAGTCGCGTGGCCGCAGAGCGCCACTTCGACGGCGGGCGTGAACCAGCGGAGATCGAAGTAATCGTCGCGGCGAACCAGGAATGCAGTTTCGGAAAGATTCATTTCCCGCGCCACGGATTGCATCCAGGATTCTTCGGCGGGCTTGGGAAGCACGCAGACCGCTGCCGGATTGCCCGCAAAGGGTTTTGAGGTGAAGGCGTCCACCTGAGTGATTTTGAGCGGCACTTACACCTCAATATACTTCGTCATGGGTTCCGAGTGTTTCGAGGAGGATGGCTTCGCTGCCCCCGCGGGTTACAAACTTGAAGACGATCCGCAGATCGTAGCCGGCGCTTGCTGCCCATGACCCCTTGAGCTGTCCGCTCAGCTTGTGAGTCTTCAAGCGTGGATGGAAGGCGTCCGCCTCGAGAAACTCCAGCGCTGATCTCAAATCGTCAGCGGCTTCAGGTCGAGTCTTGCAGAATTTCTTGGCTTTCCGCAGAAAGGCGGTGGACCTCAGCAGGAGGCGTCTCAAGAAAGAATCTCTTTCATGAGTTCGGCGGGCGTGGAGGGATGGGAGTGGCCCAGCTTGAACTCCTTCTGCGCTCTGCGAACGTCGCGAGCCAGTTCACGCCGGCGGCGCTCCCGCAAGCGGCTCCTCAAAGTCCCAAGCAGAGTTTCCTGTTCCTCTATCGAGAGCCCTTCGGCTCCTTCGAGAATCTCCCGGTATTGGAGATGAGTGCTCATACTTCACCGAACTTATTTTAGCCCTTCAAGCCCAAAACAACCAGCGGCAACTTTCACCCTTCCCTATCGCGGCCGCGAATTCGTAGGCGCTGCACAGATATGTCCGGCTCGCTCCTGCTCAGCCTGTGCTCTTCATTCCGAACGCGATGCCGCCGACGGTGATCTGGAGCAGGTGCATCAGTTCCGGGCGCGGCCGCCGGGCGCGACGCCATTCGTCGAGAAAATGAATCTGGATGAAGTTGAGCGGATCGACATAGGGATTGCGCAGGCGGATGGACTCTTCGAGCACGGGCTGCCGCTCGAGCAGGCGCGAGGATTCGGTGATGGCGAGCACCCATTGAACGCTGCGCCGGTATTCGCTTTCGATTTCACCGGCAATCGCTTCGCGCAGGCTTTCGGGCTGGACAAGGCGGTCGTACTGACGCGCGATGTAGAGATCGGTTTTGGCGAGCGACGCTTCGGCGTTTTCGATGAGCACGGCGAAGAACGGCCAGCCGCGATACATCTGGCGCAGCAATTCGATGCCGTTGGGATCGCGAACCCCGGCAAAGGTTTCAAGCGCGTGGCCAAGGCCGTACCAGGCGGGAATGAAGTGACGCGATTGCGTCCAGGCAAAAACCCAGGGAATGGCGCGCAGCGCGCGGATGTCCGCCGTGTTGGAGCGGCGGCTGGGGCGCGAACCGAGCCGCAGGCCTTCGATCAGGTCGATCGGCGTGGCCTGGCGGAAATAGGCGGGGAAGCCCGGCGTTTCATAAACCAAATGCCGGTAGTAGGCGCTTGAAGTTTCGGCCATTTCCGCCGCGTAGGATTCCCACTGTGCCTGGTGATCGCTTTCCGTTTTCTTCCGGTGCTGGAGCAGATGAGCGTCGAGCACGGAAGTCACCAGTTGCTCCATATTGCGCTCGGCGATTTCAAGATTGGCGTATTTCAGCGAAATCACTTCGCCCTGCTCGGTGATGCGCAGCCGGCCGCCGGGCGCCGCATAAGGCTGGGCCTGGACGCTGCGGTGCGACTGGCCGCCGCCGCGGCCGATGGTGCCGCCCTTGCCGTGGAAGAATCCCAGCCGGACGCCGTGATTTTCCGCCACCGCCCAAAGCCGCTGCTGGGCGCGGAACAGCGCCCAATTGGCCGCCAGATAACCGCCGTCCTTGACGGAGTCCGAATAGCCGAGCATCACTTCCTGCGAGTCTCCGCGCGAGCGAAGGATGCGGCGATAAACCGTGTTGCTCAGAAGCTGATCCAGGATGACGGGCCCGGCTTCGAGATCGCCCAGCGTCTCAAAAAGAGGAATCACGTCGAAGGAGGATTCAATGGCGCTCTTGCCGGCGGGCCTGACCAGTCCCGCCTGCCAGCCCAGCAGCACGGCGTCCCAGATGTCGGCGGCGCTGTTGGTCATGCTGAGGATGTAGCGATGGGAAGCGGCCGGCCCGTTGCGCTTTTGAATTTCAAGCAGGGTCGAGAACTCCTGCAGCGTGCCGCGCGCGGCGGCGGAAAGACGCACCCGGCGCGGCCGGCGTCCGATGACATGCTCGACGGAATGGATGCGTTCCGCTTCCGACGAAAACGGCAGCTTCCAGGATTGGAGAATTTCCTCCGCCGCAAGCCGGATGTGGGAAGAGTGCTGGCGGAAATCGAGGCTTGCAGCGTGGAAGCCAAAAACCTGAACGGCGCTTCGCAACCGCGCCGGTCCTAAGCGGGCCACGCGCGGGCTGGGATGCTGGCGCAGCAACTCTTCAATCGCGGCCACGTCGCTTTCGAACCCGGCGGGGCTGGAATAGCCTCCGCGGGAGCGCGCTTCCGTTTGCTCAAGCCGCCAGAGCATGATGCGCATCTTGCGGCGATAGAATTCGTGCGGCTGATCCAGCTTTTCGACGAACCGCGCTGCCGGGAATCGGCGCAACTCGGCTTCGAGTTCACGTTGCATGCGGCGCTCGAGTTTGGGGTCGAGGCAGGGAAACGAAACCACGCTCAGCAATTGCGTCAGCTTCTGGTGATAGTAATGCAGAATGCTCCTGCGCAGGCGGGCCGCGGCTTCCAGGCTTACTTCCGGCGTGACAAAGGGATTGCCGTCGCGGTCCGTGCCGACCCAGGAGCCGAATCGCAAAAACGGCCGGGGCGATTTGACGCCGGGAAAAGCGTGCGTGAGCGCGGCGCTGAAATTCTCCCAAAAGACGCCGGCCAGGTCGTAAATCGTGCGCTCCAGAAACACCAGAGAACTTTCGATTTCGAGAAGCGGCGTCACCGGGCGCTCGCGGACTTCGTCGGTGAGCCAGAGCGCCTCAATCCAGGGATCGAGCGCGGCTTCGGCATGGTGACGGTCGCTTTCGCCCAGGTCGCTGAGCGCGCGGCCGATTCGCAGCACGTGATTGAACACGCTGCGGCGCTTGGCTTCGGTGGGATGCGCCGTCAGCACCGGCTCAATTCTCATCGAGGCGAGAAGCTCGGAAACGCATTCTTCCGCCACGCCCTGCCGCGCCAGGCGGTGAAACGTGTGGCGAAGCGACATGGGCGCGCCCGCATCCGAAAGGCCGTGGGCTCGCAGGCGGCGGATGCGTTGCCGCTCCTCGCAGAGGTTGACGAGGTGGAAAAACAGGCTGAAGGCGTGCGCCACATCGCGCGCCCGCCCCAGGCTGAGTTGGCGGGCTTCGCTCTCGCCTGCTTCCGCCAGTTGCGGCTGCGGATTCTGGCGGAGCTGCTTCGAAACCTGGCGGATCCGCTCGATCGCGGCAAAAACTTCCTCGCCGCCCTGCTCGCGCGCAATCGCGCCCAGCCGGGTGGTCAGCAATCGAACTTCACGTCGCAGTATTTCATCCATAGAAATTCGTTTTGAGCCGGTCGAACCTGCTGACAGCGCCGCCGCTCACAGAATGAGGCGGCAGCATCATGCCGGCACTGCCAGAGCTGTTTCGAGCACTCGCCGCAACGCGTCGAGATCAGGCTCGGAGCGCAATCGCTGGCTGTTCTCCTGCGATTCCGAGCGATGGCGCATGACGTAATCCGTGTCCTTCAACTGATGGCCGGTGAGCACGGCGACGACGTCGGCGTGGCGCTCGATTCTGCCCGCGCGCACAAGTTTCCGAATGCCCGCCACGGTGGAAGCGCTGGCGGGCTCGCAACCCACGCCATCTTCGGCCAGCATGCTTTTGGCTTCAAAGATTTCATCGTCGGTCACTGATTCGCAGAAGCCGCCCGTCCATTCGAGCACGCGCCGCGCTTTCTTCCAGTTGGCCGGGCGCCCGATGCGAATGGCCGTCGCCTCCGTCGAAGGATTCTCGACCGGAATCAGGTCGGGAGAATCCGCCGTGATCGTCTGATAGAACGGATTTGCTCCGGCGGCCTGCACCACGACGATGTGCGGAACTTTTTCGATGAAACCGAGGTCCTTCAATTCGCGCAGCCCTTTGCCGATGGCGGAAGCGTTGCCCAGATTTCCGCCCGGCACGACAATGTAATCAGGCGGGCGCCAGGCGCGCTGCTCCAGCATTTCCGCCACAATCGTCTTCTGTCCTTCGATGCGAAACGGATTGACGGAGTTCACTAGATAAAGTCCGAGTTCGGGCGCGATTTGGCGCAACAATCCGAAAGCCTGGTCGAAAGTGTCGCCCACTTCGACGACCAGCGCGCCGAAATCGAGCGCCTGGGCCAGCTTGGCGGCGGAAATCTGGCGGTAGGGAACGAAGAGCAGAGCCTTCAGCCCGGCGCGGCCCGCGTACGCGGCCATTGAGGACGAAGTATTGCCCGTGGAGGCGCAGGCCACCATCCGCACGCCTCGCGATGCGGCGCGCGTGATGCAGGCGGTCATACCCAAATCCTTGAAGGAGCCGGTGGGATTGTTGCCCTGATGCTTGATAGTCAGGTGAACCGGCCCCGCCCACCATCCGGCGCGACGCGTGCCGACCAGCGGCGTTGAGCCCTCGGAAAGCGAAATGATGCGCGTGTCGGGATCGATGAAGGGAATCAGCTCGCGGAATCGCCACACGCCGCTGCGGTCAATCGGCTCGCCCGAAAGGCGGCGGCGGTGCCAGAGCTCGCGGAATTCCTCCGGATCGAACGGGTCAAAGACGTACTTGACCTCGAGCAGGCCTCCGCACCAGGCGCAGGAGAATTCATCGCGCTTCGGGTCCTGCCGTCGCCCGCAGCTTTCTTCGATGCATTGTAAATAGGCGGAGGACATAATGTTGCCAGTCGTCAGTTCTTAGTTCTTAGTTTTCAGTCCAACAACTAGGTTGAATGATCCGGCCTAACCTTTTCAACCAGTGACCACAGCATCCGTTGGATTTCTGAGGCTTCGCCGCCCAGCGATTCGTATTTGTTCCCGGGCAGGTAACCAAGGTCGCGCGCCAGAAGCAGGTGATATTGAAGCTCACTGGCCGAACCGGCGGCGATGTGCAGGAAACGGCCAAGGTCACTCGCGCTCGCGCGCCCGCAACCCTCAGCGATGTTTGCCGGGATCGAGGAGCATGCACGGCGCATCTGGCTCGTCAGCCCGTACAACTCTTCTTTCGGGAACTGAGCCGTAGCTTGATACACGCTGAGCGTAAGTTCATGGCTTCGCTCCCAGACCTTCAGTTTCCTGAAATCCTGCAACTTCTACCTCCGGAGCCTGCCGCGCGCGACTGAGAACTGAAAACTTACAACTGAAAACTCAAAGTTGAAATTCTTCGTGCACCGCCTTCACCGCTTCTTTCGTGTCCGAAGATTTGACGGCGAAGGAAATGCTCAATTCCGATGAACCCTGGGCGATGGCGATGATGTTGATGCCATGTTTGCCCAGCGCGCCAAAAGCGCGGCCCGCCAGGCCCGGCGTGCCCTTCATATTTTCGCCGATAGCCACGACAATCGCGACGTGCTGCATCACTTCGATGGCGGCGCGCGCGTCGTGAAGCAGTTCGAGCTCGAAAGATTTTTCCAGCTTGGCCCGGGTGCGCTTCAAATCCGAATCGTGAATTGCAAAAGAGAGAATGTTATCGGCCGACGATTGCGTGACCATCAAAGTCGGAATCGAGTCCAGGCTGAGCGCGTCGAAAGTCCTGGCGGCAAGCTGAGGAAAAGTGAGCGTCTCGCGGCCGCTGACCGTAACCAGGTCCGCCTTGCTGACGGAGGTGATGGCCTTCACGCCCGGCTTGCCGTTCGCGGGCGCGGGGCCGATTTTGGTTCCCGGGCAGGAAGGATTGAAGCTGTTCTTGATCCACACCGGGATCTTTCTTTTCATCACCGGCAAAATGGTTTTCGGATGAAGCACCTTGGCGCCGAAGAAAGAAAGCTCAATGGCCTCGCGGTAGGAAATTTCCGGAAGAATGTGCGCTTCCGGAACCAGGCGCGGATCGGCCGTCATGACGCCATCCACATCGGTCCAGATCCAGACTTCATCGGCTTCCAGCGCCGCGCCCACCAGCGTTCCGCTGTAATCGGAACCGCCCCGTCCCAGCGTGGTGCAAACGCCGTCGCGAGTGGTGCCGCGGAATCCCGTAATGACGGGAACGGCGCCGCGCTTGCGAAGTCCGGCCAGGCGATGGCGCATGCGCGCGGCGGTTTCTTCCATAAGCGGCGCGGCATTGCCGAAATTGTCGTCGGTGACAATCAGTTCCGTGGCGTCCACGGCCTCGGAGTCCACGCCTTTCGAGCGCAGAGCGGAAGCGACCAGCGTGGCGGACATTACTTCGCCCATGCTGGAGAACGCGTCCATGGCGCGCGGCGTGACCTCGCGGACCAGAGAGAAGCCGGAACATAATTCCTCGAAATATCTCATCTGCTCGGCTAAGCGCGGCAGGACGGCGGCCTGCTCGCCGGCGGAGAGCAGGCGGTCCGCCACTTCCCGATGGCGGCGCGCCAGTTCCTGACGGGCGCCTTTCCAGTGATCGCGGTCGCCGCTGCTCGCTTCGGATGCGGCGCGGATCAGCATATCGGTGACGCCGCCCAGGGCGGAGACGACCACAACGGTTTCCGCCTGCCGTGCGCACTCGGCAACAAGGTCGGCGGCGCTCGAAATGCGCTCGGCGTTGCCAACCGACGTGCCGCCGAATTTCATGACGATCAGCGGCTTTCGACCTTTTCCGGGATGAGCTGCTTCCTTAGCCATTTTCAATTCCTATACGGACAAACTTCCGCTTCCGTCGCCGGGCGCTGAAGCGGTCAATCACGCTCCAGCGCCCTAGCGAGTCTTCGTGCTTGCCGTCGCGGTGGATGCGGTCGGTGCGGGATCTTTTGCGGACTCTCGAACCACGTCGATGAATACCTTGGCGGGCAGTGAAAGATAACGGTCGCGGCGATAAATCAGGCCCAGTTCGCGGTAAATCTTCTGCCCTTCCAGCGGAATCAGCTTGAGCACGCCGGCCGCGACTTCCGGCTGCGCGTAAGCGCGGTTGATGAGGGAAATGCCCAGGCCGGCGCCCACGAACTTCTTCTGCGTTTCCACGCTCGCCAGTTCCATGGAAATCTGGATGTGATCGCGAAATTCGCGGAACAGGCGGTCCACCACCACGCGCGTATGGCCCGTTTTGGGAAGAATCAGCGGATAGTGAGCCACTTCCTCGATGGTGACGCTGCGCTTTTTGGCCAGCGGATGATTCTTGGGAACCACTACCTGCACTTCATCCTTGAACATCGGAATGACTTCCATATTGTTGGCGATCTGCGGGAGGGTGACGATGCCCAGATCGACCGCGCCTTCCTGAACCTTCTGCACAATTTTGTGGCTGAAGTTGCGGTAAATGCTGATCTGCACCAGCGGATAGAGCTGCCGGAAGCTGGCGAAGGTTTTGGGGATGACGTAGAGGCAAGTCGCTTCATTGGCGCCGATCTGCAGCTTGCCGCGCGGCGTCTGGTTCAATTCGGCAATGGTCTGCAAAGCCTGCTTCTGCAAGGCGAGGATTTTTTCCGCATACTCGCGCAGAATTTCTCCCGCCGGCGTCAACTGAACCTTCTTGCCGCTGCGGTCGAACAGTTTTTCCCCGCACTCCTGCTCGAGCAATCGCACCTGGGCGCTGATCGCCGGCTGCGTGCGGTAAATCTTCTCCGCCGCGCGCGAAAAGCTCTGCAGCTTCGCAACTTCCAGAAAACTGGCTAGTTGATCGTAGTCCATGATCCTTCAATCAAACGAACCTTTTTATTTTACACGAGTTGAGGGCCGCGTGGAACGGCAAAGATTCCGGAATTTCGGGCTGGCCGGGCGGCCTGGTGCCGGTTTTGCGGGTTTGACAATCCGGAGAGGCGGCGCGTAGGATCATTTGGCAGCCCAAGGAAAAACATGAAGGCGGAAATCGAATCGGGCCATCGATCTGCCGACGCGCGGGCCTGCCGGCCGGCGGCTCGGAAGCCGGCTGCGCGCGGCCCGTGGCCGGGATGGCTTGCGGCGAGAGTGAGTCTTGCCGTGGCCCTCGCGTTCCTTTGCGCGACGGCGGCGCGAGCCGATGAGTTCACCCGGGTCTCTCATTATCGCGTCCGTCTTTTCTCTCTCGGAACATTCACCATCCAGACCCGCACGGGCGACATTCACATCGAAGGCTGGGACGATCCTCACGTTTCCATCGAGGCGGAAAAGCTTGTCCGCGCGTCTTCCGCGAAGAAAGCCGCGAAGCTCTACAAGCGGATCAAAATCAAGCTCGACGGCGTGGACGAAGACGTCCGTCTGCGAACTATCTATCCTCCACGGCGGCTCTGGCGGCCCTTTCGTGGCGAATCCAAGCTCACGGTGAATTTCCGCATCAAGATGCCTTATGACGCCAAGCTTGTTCTGCGAACCGTTGACGGCGATGTCTGGGTGACGGGCGTGGTGGGCAATGAGGACATCTTCGTGAATTACGGCGACGTCGAGATTGACCTTCCTTCCGCACGGCGCGTGCATTCGCTTCACGCCAGCACTTTTTTGGGAACCATCCAGAGCGACCTGAGAGGCGAGGATGTTTCCGGCTTCGACCCCAAGGCGATTTTCTGGAACCCTGACGGCCGCCAGGACGTTAATGTACATGTAAGGATGGGAGGAATCTGGATTTATAGCGGAAACTAGCGGCTCAAAGCTCCCCAGGGAGGCTCTGATGAACACAAGAAATTCCGGGATTGCGATCGGCATTGCGGTGCTGCTTTCGCTGATGTTCGCCGCCACGGCGCTGACGGATACGCGCGTCGAAAAAAAATTCAATTTGCAGCCGGGCGGACAGTTTATTCTCTCGACCGACGACGGCAGCATTACCGTCACGGGGACGAACTCGCCCGGAGCCAAAGTCACCATCACCTCGAACCGTAATGATTTCGATCACTGGTTTACCACCTCCTTTGAGAGCAGTGCGAGCGAGGTCCGGATTACGGTGCGCCGGCGCAATCACTTCGGCTGGATTCACAATCTCAATCTGCATTTCGAAATTCAGGTTCCCACGAACACGCAACTGACGCTCAAGACCGCCGGCGGCGGCATCTCCACCTACAACCTTCGCGGCCATCAGGAGCTCGGCACGTCGGGCGGGAACATTGAAGTCGCGGGTCTCGCGGGCGGATTGAACGCCCACACCTCCGGCGGCAACATCCACCTGCGGGAGGTGGATGGCGACGCCAGAGTTTCCACATCCGGCGGCGGCATCGATGTCCTTTCGCTCGAAGGTTCGCTCTTCGCGCGCACCAGCGGCGGCGGAATCCACATTGACGGAATCAGCGGGCGCGCCGACGCCCACACCTCCGGCGGCTCGATCCACGCCAGTTTTGCTCGCGGGGATGCACAGGGCGGCGAGCTTGAAACATCGGGCGGTTCGATTCACGTCGGTCTGGATCCTTCCGTCAATCTCACGATTGACGCCGCCACGTCCGGCGGATCGGTCTCGAGCGATTTGCCGCTCAACGATGTGACGGGAAAGATTTCCTCATCCCATCTGCGCGGTTCGCTCGGATCGGGCGGCTCGGTCCTGCGATTGCGCACCAGCGGCGGCTCGATTCACATCACTTCGCACAAAGGGTAGAGGCGGAAATCGTGCCCTCACCGGGGCCGGCCAGTCGCGGGAAATCCTGTTACTTGGCTGTTTTGCGTGTCGCTGCGGATTCGGTCTGGCCGCCGGCTTTGCCATCGAGAACGGCGCGCCGGATGCGATTCGTGTCTTCCAGCAGGGTACGAATCAGGCGGGCCCAGTCGGCGCGATCCTCCGGGGCGAACTCCCTTCCATAACCCTTCATCCGTTCGGGCAGGGCATTCTCAAGAATGACCCAGAGCGTGGAAAGTTCCGCCGCCAGCACCTGCCGCGCATCCGGCTTCTGCCGCCGGACCGAAAAACGCGTCGTGACTTCTTCAAGGTGCTTCCGCACGGAACCCATTTCCCTCCGAAGCCGGTGAATTTGAGCGGAGCTGAGATTTGAAGAATCGTGCGGGTCCGCGACGTGATTTTCCAGGGCCTGCAACGTCATTTCAATGCGCTCCATGGCATCCTCGACCAGGCTCACGACCGTGGCCAATCTTCGCGCGTGCGATTCATGGAGCGGCATCAGCGGCGCTCCTTGAGCGCGCGAAATACGCTCTGCAACTCTTTGACCTGGGCGTCGATGGCGGCGATGCGGGGATCAAGCGCGGCGGCCAGTCCCTCCGGCGGAGGGCCATAGGCCTTCAGGTGACGGCTCTGCGTCTCGCTCAGGCAAACCCAGAGCTCGCTCAGATAGGCGTTGATTGCGTTCAGGCGGTCGATTTCCTGCCGAGGGAGGCCGAAGCATTCGCGCAGTTCGCGCAGGCGCTCATAGACCTGCCGGAGAATCGCCTGGATCTTCTTCTTTTCGTTTCCGGCAATGGCGCCGCGGTATTCGGAAAAAAGATTGTCGCGAGCCTCAATCAGTCTTTCGATCTCGCCGCAAAAATCTTCGATGGTTTTCAGACGCGCGGCCAGCGCCCGGGCGTGGGCGGCGGAAAGCTTGGAGGTCACGTTCGGAAATGGGCCATGCGGCTGCGCCAATGTGGATTGCCTCGCTTCCGTGGCGAAGGGATGGATTCTCTATTTCCCACTTTGCGGCCGGTAGAGGATCACTCGCACTTTTTCCAGTGTAATCAATCCGCCGCCGACCATCTTGTCGAGCTGAGGAAGAATTCTCTCAATCCGCTCCGTGTACTCGACGACTTCAATGACGATGGGCAGGTCCTGGGAGAGACGCAGGATGTTCGCCGTGTGGTAAAGCCCTTTGTCGCGGCTGCTGGGGCCGTAGCCGCCTACGCCGCGCAGCACCGTGACTCCGCTCAAGCTTTCCTTGCGAAACAGTTCGACAATGGCCTGATAAAGCGGCTTGCCTTCCCACCGGTCGTCTTCGCCGATGTGGATGCGCATCAGCGTCCGCTCGCCTTCGAATTTCTGGTGCTCCATAAAGCCTCCCGCAGACGTGTCGCGCCGCTGCTGCTTCAGCAGGCGGCAGGCGCGCTAAATCCTGTCAGCCAGAATCATGCCCGTGCGCAGCAGAATCAGCCCGCCGATCACGCTGGCGCCGATGTAGAGCGCGGCGCGAATCCAGTCGCCGTCATCGAGCAGATGCACGCTTTCCCAACTGAAGGTCGAAAACGTTGTGAACGCGCCGAAAAAGCCGATGGTGATCCCGGAGCGCAGATGCGGCGGGATGCTGATGTGGTGCATCGAGTATTGGCCGACCAGGCCAAGCAAAAAACAGCCCAGAAGGTTGACCGTCATGGTTCCCGCAGGGAACGACGCCCCGGCAACCAATTGAACCGCTCCTTCCAGTGAGTATCTCGCCAGGGTTCCCAGCGAGCCGAAAATCATCAGCAGAATGATGCGCACGTTTTCTCCAATTTCCGCACGCCAGGGGGGAAACAAAAAACTCCCGGTCACCATTGGCGGCCAGGAGTCATCAGTCCCAAGTTGCAGGACGGTTCAGGCGAACTCCATCGCCCCGTTTCCTGCTATTATACGCGACGGACGCGGACGGTCAAGCCGGTGGTAATCGATTGCACTGCGGGCCCGGAAGCCCTCCAGTACTCAGGAAACCTGGTCTGGACCTGGCTGATTTAGACCTGATCCTTACGGGCTGAGTTATGCGAAAGATGGGTCTGGTTCTCCTTCCGGGATTGGACGGAACGGGACAGTTTTTCGCGGATTTTGTGGCGGCGCTCGAGCCCGACTTCGATCCTATCGTCGTGTCCTATCCCGCCGACATCCCTCTCGGCTATTCGGATCTGGAATCTCTGGCGCGCAAGGCGCTTCCCGGCTGCGGGCAATTCCTTCTGCTGGGGGAATCGTTTTCAGGGCCGCTTGCCATATCCATCGCGGCGTCGCGGCCGGCGGGTCTTGTGGGATTGATTCTCTGCTGCTCTTTTGCGCGGTATCCGCGGCGGTCTTTTCGGCTATTGCGCCCATTGGCGCGAGTCATTCCCGTGAAAGGGAAGCCTGTTGCGTTGTTCCGTCGCCTGAAGTCACGCGGCCTGATATCGAGCGCGCTGCAGTCCAAGATCGCGGAAGTGAATGAGACTATTTCGAGCGATGTGTTGAGGAAGAGGATCGACGAGCTGTTGCGCGTTGATCTTAGGTCGAGGCTACGCCAGGTCGCCGTTCCAATGTTGTACTTGAAAGCTTCGTCGGATGGAATTGTCCCCCATCGGGCGTGCGATGAAATCCGGGCAATCGTCCCGGCAATTCGCGTGGTTGAGTTCGAGACTTCTCATTTCCTTCTCCAATCCGTCCCTAAGGAAGCGGCCGCTGCGGTTCGCGAATTCGCAAACTCGGTTTGCGAAGGCGAATCACCTGAACAAGGGTAAAACGCACAATCGGGTCGACCCCGCCCTTCACGAGCCACGCGGTGGCAGATTCTCTTCATTCCCTTATTTGCACGCGGGGGCAGAAACAAGAAACTCATCTTCAGCGTTTGCGTTATCATAACCAGCAGGCGCGGGGGCAAGCCGCCCCCGGCAAGGCCAACATTTTATCGGAGAAAGGTTTTTGGGATCTCGGGCGCAACACGGGACACGCCTCATTGTGATTTCGGTGGATGGCATGCGGCCGGATTTTTACCGGCGGCCGGACGAGTTGGGTGTGCGCGTTCCCAACTTGAGGAAGTTGGTGCAATCAGGCGCAAGTGCCGATGCCGTCGAGAGCATTTATCCTTCCACCACCTATCCTGCCCACGCCACTCTGGTGACGGGTGTTCCGCCGCGCGTGCACGGAATTTACAGTCATCTGGCTTCACTCGATCCGGGAGAAAAGGCGCGGCCCTGGATGTGGTTTGCGGCTGCGATAGATGTGCCCACTCTATGGGACGTGGCGCGCGCCGCCGGACTGAAAACCGCTTCCATTGGCTGGCCGGTCAGCGCCGGCACCTCAATTGATTGGAACATTCCGGAAATCTGGGACCCTGCCGCTCCCGATCCTTACACCGATTTTGCAACCCCCGCCCGGCATTCGACGCCCCGGCTTTTTGAGGAAGTGGTGAAGGCGATCGAGCCTATGTTCCGTGAGCCGTCCGCGCACCGGCATGCAGGTCACAAACACCAGACGCCGCCATTGCATGAGGCCGGGCCGGATCGCCTTCGCACTGAGGGCTCGCTCTATATCTGGCGCCACTATCAGCCGCACCTGATGCTGGTCCATCTGATCGGCTATGACCATCAGGCGCACGATTCCGGACCGTTCGCTCCCGAGGCGCTGGCGGCGATGGAGAAAAGCGACCAGGAAATCGGTCGTTTTCAGGAAGCAGTGCTCGCCGATGGCAACGCGGCGCTCGTCGTGCTGTCGGATCACGGCTTCATTCCTGTGACGAAGGAAGCGGCGCCGCTCGTGGCCCTGGTGGAAGAAGGGCTGTTTGGCAGAAGCCGGCTGGGTGAAATCGAACTGAAGCGGCTGGGCGCGGTTCACGCGGGCGGTTCGTTTGCGCTTTACTGGCTTGAGGAGCCGTCGGCGGACGACCGCAAGAATCTTGAGAAAGCGCTGGCAAAGCTTCGCCAGGCGGGCGCGGTTCGCGAAGTGGTGGACCGCGAAAGACTCGAAGCGCTCGCCGCCGACCCCGATGCTGAACTCATGCTGGAAGCCGCACCGGGACATTATTTCTCGGACCGCTTCTCGGGACCTCTGGTTCGCGAGACGGAGAAAGACCACGGAACCCACGGCAACCTGCCAAAAACGCCGGGCATGGAAGCCGGCTTCCTTGCGGCCGGACCCGGCATCACAGCCGGTAAGAACCTGGGCCGGATCGCCCTCACCCAAATCGCTCCAGTCCTGGCGCGGCAACTGGGCCTGCAAGCCGAGATTCTGGCTTCTGAAACTGATCCTCTCGAACTTTCCTGATTCTCATCCTCCACAATTTCCCGCTCAAGCTCATCTTCGATTTTGCCGAAGATATTCAGAGGCGAATTCGCGCAGGACCTTTATGCCGGTTGGCGAAGGATGGCAGAGTCTGGTTTCAGTGCTAGACTTTAATTAGAAAAGGGATAAGGGGCGTCCTGCCCGTCGAGAAAGTTATGCGGTATCGGGACGAAAGAAATCCTGAAAAAGCCATTGAATTCTATTTGCATTCCCGCCCGTGGTTTATTCGGATGCGTGAATGGATTGCGGGACGCCGGTTCCGCGCCTGCTCGTTCGGAGACCGGAGATGGCCGGTCCTGGTGGTGGCACACAAGGCCTGGGATGCCGGCCGGGTGGCGGATCTCGAACAGGCGCTGGGTCGCGAATGGGCGGACGTGCCGGAGGATTGCCGCGACACTTACGATGAGATTCTGCTGCGCGCCCCGAAAGTGGTGGTGATTCAGTTTCGCCGCACCAACGTCTGCGGGTGCCTGGGGCACCGGCATGTGGTGGTCAGCGAATCGGCCTTCACCCTTGCGCACGACGCCCTGGGCGGTGAGGCGGCGGGCGAATTGGATATTGCCTGCGAGCGTATCCGGACCTGGCAGGCTCTGCCGTTGACCGATATTGCCCTCGATAGTCAATTCCTCGATGGCAGCCGCCAGGAGGATTTTCACGCCGAGCAATACCGGCTGAAACTGCTCAGCGTGGTCCTGCACGAAATCAATCACCTGGTCTATCCCCAGGAACCGGAAGCCTCCGTCCGGGAGCGCAGCATGGGTTTCTATCGCGAGGCGCTCGGCGCCTATGCTCAAAGCGCCCTGAAGACGCTCTCCTTCACTATTGACCGCTCGTTTTCGCGTCTCGGCTGAACCAGAAGAGAGGGAATGGTGAACGGTATTGATCTCGTAAATCACTCCATTCCTAACTAAACCTACCATCTGGCTCCGCTCGCAATTTTGACGGCTTCTATTTCATTTTTGGGAATAATTAATCCAGAAGTCCATATTTTGTGGTCAAACTTCCAATTTTTCAAGGAAGGACTGTTTTGTCTATATCATTGACAATACAATAGTTAATGCGATTTCAAGCGTCAGCTTGTTGGATTGGTCTATCTTTTGCTTGACAACTTGTCGGGGCCAGCCTAGCATTGCGCCACTTAGGCTTTGGGTTTGGCCAGCAAGAGGTGGTTTAGAGGCGGGCTGGGTCACGAGGGCTATTCAAAGTTAGTTCTGTTCTTCGAAAGTGAATAAAGCAGGCAAGTAGAATTAGCGCATTAATTGCGATGCGTGAAGGGCGCTTTTATAAGGCATCGGTTTTTTCTGATGTCAATCTGGGATTGGCGCAACGGAGCAAGGCTTAAACGGCAGTTTTCAAGTGGTGAGAATCAGGATACCACGAGCCGATTGGGAGTGGTTTTTGGGCGGCCTGTAAGAGGCGCCAAAGTCATTTGAGAATCAGCACACATTTAAGGAGTGCACAAAATGCTTAGAAAAAAAGCGATTCTTGCTTTTGCCTCGGCGGTGGTTATCGCCGCTTTTGCGATGCCGGCACTTTGCCAGGTCTCAGCAGTTGCTGGGTCCCTGCAAGGTACGGTGTACGACACTTCAGGAGCGGTGATTCCCGGCGCGAGCGTAACCCTGATTGGGCCGACTGGAAATCAGCAGGCGACAACCAGTTCCTCCGGGTCATTTTTATTTCAGGCTCTGACCCCGGGAAATTACGGAGTCAAGGTGACGATGACCGGCTTCAAAGCCTATCAGGTCAAAGGCGTTGAAGTGACCGTGAACCAGGTCGCGTCAATCAAGGTGACGCTGGTCGTGGGCGAGGCGACGCAGGTCGTTGAGGTTTCGAGCCCCGCGGTCCGGATTGACACCAGCTCAACGAACACAACTACAAATA
>JBJKPU010000044.1:0-58675 GCA_046706005.1 Terriglobia bacterium
AAACTGCTGGACGAAGGGCAGGCGGGCGACAACATCGGAGTGCTGCTGCGAGGAACGGAAAAGGACGACGTGGAGCGCGGGATGGTGCTGGCGAAGCCGGGATCGATTACGCCGCACACGAAGTTCAAGGCGGAGACTTACATTCTGACGAAGGAAGAAGGCGGACGGCACACGCCGTTCTTCTCAGGCTACCGGCCACAGTTTTATTTCCGGACGACGGACGTGACGGGAGTGGCGACGCTGCCGAGCGGAACGGAAATGGTGATGCCGGGGGACAGCGTGAGCCTGGAAATCGAACTGATCACGCCGATTGCCATGGAGAAAGGGCTGCGCTTCGCGATTCGCGAGGGCGGCCACACGGTCGGCGCCGGAAGCGTCACCGAAGTCATGAAATAGAAGGGCGAGCGAAGGTTAAAAACGATGCTGCATCAGAAAATCAGAATTCGCCTGAAGGGTTACGACCATCGGGTGCTGGACCAGTCGGCGGCGGAGATCGTTTCCACGGCCAAGCGCACGGGAGCGCAGGTGGCGGGCCCGGTGCCTCTGCCCACGGCGAAGAACAAGTACTGCGTGCTGCGCTCGCCGCACACGGACAAGAAGTCGCGCGAGCAGTTTGAAATCCGGACGCACAAGCGGCTGGTGGATATTCTGGAGCCCACCGGGCAGACGATTGACGCGCTGACCAAGCTGGATCTGCCGGCGGGCGTGGACATTGAAATCAAGGCGTATGGAAAGGAACACGCCGCGAGATAGCCGCAAGTGACGGCGTGAAGCTTTTATGGTGGACGCAATTCTGGGAAAGAAAGTCGGGACGACGCAGATTTTTGCGGAAAACGGCGACGTGGTTCCGGTGACTGTGCTCAAGGCGGGGCCGTGCGTCGTGGTGCAACGGAAAACCACGCAGAAGGACGGTTACGACGCGGCGCAACTGGGCTTGGTGGAATTGCCCGGGCCGAAGCAGCTGACCAAGGCGCAGGAAGGACACTTCAAGAAGGCGGGCGCGAATCCGGTGCGGTTTCTGCGCGAAGTTCGCCTCAGTGACGGCAAGAGCGAAGTGAAAGTGGGCGACAAGGTTCTGGTGGATGTGTTCAAGCCGCAGGAGCTGGTGGACGTGATTGGTACTTCCAAGGGACACGGCTTTGCCGGATTCCACAAGCGCCATCACTTTGGCGGCGGCGGCGGAGCGCACGGGTCGATGTTCCATCGGGCGCCGGGCTCGATTGGCGGATCATCGTTTCCTTCGCGGGTTTTCAAAGGCATGAGGGCCGCCGGACACATGGGAGTGGACCAGGTGACGGTGAGGAATCTGCGGGTGGTTCAGGTGCTCCCGGAAGAAAACGCTATTCTTGTGGAAGGCTCGGTGCCTGGGCCCAAAGGCGGCTACGTGATCGTGCGCAAGGCGCGCGCGCCGCATAAATAAGAAAGAAGTCAGAAGCCAGGATTCAGGAGTAAGAAGAGAAGCGGACATGGCGACAGTTGAAGTGAAAAATCTCGAAGGGCAGAAAGTAAAAGATCTCGACCTCGCGGACGAAATCTTTCAGGCCAAGCCCAATCAGAGCCTGTTGTGGGAAGCAAGCAAAGCTTTTCTGGCCAGCCAGCGGCGCGGCACGCATTCAACGAAGAGCCGCGACGCGGTATCCGGCGGGGGAAAAAAGCCCTGGCGGCAGAAGGGCACGGGCCGGGCGCGCTCCGGAAGCAGCCGCAGTTCGCTGTGGCGGCACGGGTCGATTGCGCACGGGCCGAAGCCGCGGGATTACACGGTGCGGCTGCCCAAACAGATGCTGGCAGGCGCGCTGCGCTCGGCGCTGGCGGTAAAGTTCCAGGAGAACAAGCTGACGGTGGTGGACCGGCTGGAACTTGAAGCGGTCAAGACAAAGGCTTTGGCGGGAATTCTGAAGAAGCTGGAAGCGGGACCGAAGGTGCTGGTGGTAAACGACGCGACGAATCGCAATCTGGAGCTTTCTTCGCGCAACCTCGAGGGATGCGAACTGGTGCGGCATCACCAACTGCATGCCTATCACATCCTGAGCCACGACCGGCTGGTGATATCCGAGGGCGCGATTGTGCGCCTGCAGGAGAGTCTGCGATGAAGAAGAGTGCTTACCGGATCCTGCGAAAGCCGATTGTGACCGAGAAGAGCGTGGACGCGCAGGAGCGCCACCGGACGATGTGCTTCCAGGTGGATCCCGGCGCCACGAAAGTGGAAATCCGGGAAGCGGTGGAAGAGGTTTTCAAGGAGTTGCGCGGAAAAGTCGAGGCGGTTCACACCGCAAACTTTCACGGCAAGACGCGGCGGCGCGGCACGAGATCGGGCCGGCGTCCCGACTGGAAAAAGGCCTACATCAAGCTGAAGGCGGGAACGACCATGCCGGAATATTCCGCCCCGGTGTAAGAGGCAACTCGAGTTTGATTCGGAAGAAGTGACTTATGGGCATCAAGACATTCAGACCGTACACGGAAACCCGGCGTTACCAGACGGGGTTGACCTTCGAGGAACTCAGCGACTCGAAGCCGCACAAGCCGTTGCTCGAGCCGAAGAATCGCATCTCAGGCCGGGACAATCGCGGCAGGATTGCCATCTGGCACCGCGGCGGCGGACACAAGCGCCATTACCGGATTGTGGACTTCCGGCGCAACAAGCCGGGCATTCCGGCGCGCGTGGCGACGATCGAGTATGACCCGAACCGCTCGGCGTTTATCGCCCTGCTCAGCTACTCGGACGGGGAAAAGCGTTACATTCTGTGCCCCATGGGTTTGAAGGTGGGCGACACGGTGGTGGCGGGAGCGGAAGCCGATATCGTGACCGGAAACGCGCTGCCGCTGAAGAACGTTCCGGTGGGCACGGAAATCCATAACCTGGAGTTGCGGCCCGGCAAAGGCGGCCAGTTGGTGCGCAGCGCCGGAGCCAGCGCCCAGTTGCTTGCCAAGGAAGGCGATTACGCCCAGGTGCGGCTGCCTTCGGGCGAGGTTCGCAAGCTGCACGTGGATTGCATGGCGACAATCGGGCAGGTGGGCAATCTGGATCACGAGAATATTACGATCGGCAAGGCGGGACGCAAACGCTGGATGGGTATCCGGCCGACGACACGCGGCGTGGCGATGAATCCCGTGGATCATCCGCTGGGCGGCGGCGAAGGAAGAACCTCCGGCGGCCGGCATCCGGTAACGCCCTGGGGACAGCCGACGCGCGGCTTCAAGACCCGTCACAACAAGCGCACGGGACAGTTCATCGTGAAGCGGCGCCAGAAGAAATAAAGGGAGGAAGCTTTGGCCAGGTCGCTGAAAAAAGGTCCCTTCGTGGACGAACATCTGATGAAGAAGGTCGAGCTGCTGAACCGGCGCTTCGAGAAGAAAGTGGTCAAGACCTGGTCGCGGCGCTCGACGATCGTCCCGGAAATGGTCGGCCACACGATTGCCGTTCACAACGGGAAAAAGTTTATTCCGGTTTACGTGACCGAGAATATGGTGGGACACAAGCTGGGAGAGTTTTCGCCGACGCGGAACTTCAAGGGACACGGAATGAAGGTGGCGGCGGAACGGACAGCCGCGGCGGCTGCACCGCCGGCGGGCGTGGTCGGAGGAGCTGCCAAACCGGCGGCGCCGTCGGCCTGATCCTGCAGAAGCAAAGCCGTCGGAACGGGAATAGGATTTTATGGAAGCAAGAGCCATAGCGAAATACATTCGGATTTCACCGCAGAAGGCGCGGCTGGTGGTGGACTTGATCCGCGGCCGCAACGCCGGCGAGGCGCTGAACATTCTGCGCTTCACCAAGAAGCGCGCCGCGGGGGAAGTTTCAAAGGTTCTGAAGGCGGCCATCGCGAATGCGGAAGATAGATCGGAGACGCTCGACGTGGATGAACTGATCGTCGAGAAGGCTTACGTGAATGAAGGTCCGAGAATGAAGCGCATTCGACCCGCGCCGCAGGGGCGGGCCTACCGCTATCAGCGCCGGATGAGCCACATCACGCTGGTGGTGGCGGCGCCGGAGCGGGAAGAGTAATTTTTTTCGAAGGATTTGAGGAGGCGTTTGTGGGGCAGAAGGTTCATCCGTTCGGATTCCGGCTCGGCTACAACAAGACGTGGAAGTCGCGCTGGTTCGCCAAAAAAGGATACTCCGAGCTTCTGCACGAAGACCTGAAGCTCAAAAAGCAGTTGAAGGACCAGTTGAAGACCGCGGGCGTGGCTTCGATCGAAGTGGAGCGCCCGGGTAACAAGCTGAAGATTTCGATTCACACGGCGCGGCCGGGAATCATCATCGGACGCAAAGGCGCCGAGATTGACCGGCTGCGGCAGGAAGTGCAGAGAAGGACGGGCCGCGAGGTTCTGCCCATTAATATTCAGGAAGTGCATCGTCCGGAACTGAACGCGCAACTGGTGGCGGAGTCGATTACGCTGCAGCTTGAAAAACGCGTGGCGTTCCGGCGGGCCATGCGCAAGGCGGTGGATTCCGCGCTGCGATTCGGATGCAAGGGCATCAAGGTTCGGGTGGGCGGCCGTTTGAATGGAGCGGAAATCGCCCGCACGGAATGGTACCTGCAGGGCCGGCTGCCGCTGCACACGCTGCGGGCCGACATTGATTACGGTCTGGCGGAGGCCAGAACGACTTACGGGGTGATCGGCGTGAAGTGCTGGATTTATAATGGAGAAATCCTGCAGGAAAAGCGCCGCCCTGAGAAAACGCGGGGACCTGTGGCCGAACCGGCCGCTTAAGTTCAGAACGGGGAGTCAGGAATCGTCTCATGTTGATGCCAAGCAAAGTGAAGTTCAGGAAGCAGCAGCGCGGCCGGATGCGCGGCAAGGCGTGGCGCGGCTCGAAGCTCTCTTTCGGCGATTACGGGCTGAAGGTGCTGAAGCCGGGCTGGATCACCGACCGGCAGATCGAGGCCAGCCGTGTGGCCATCATGCGGTACATCAAGCGCGGCGGGAAACTTTGGATAAGGATTTTTCCGGACAAGCCGGTGACCAAGAAGCCGGCTGAAACCCGCATGGGCAAAGGCAAAGGCGCGCCGGAATTCTGGGTGGCGGTGGTCAAGCCGGGGCGGATTCTGTTTGAGATGGAAGGCGTGCCGGAGCCGGTAGCGCGGGAAGCGATGGCGCTGGCCAGCCACAAGCTTTGCCTTCCCACGCAGTTCGTGACGCGACTGACTTCGGTATAACGACGGGACAAGGTGCGGCGGAAATGAAACTGGAAAAAGATAAAAGATGGAAATGGCCCGCCGAAAATATGCGGGAATGGACGGATGAGGAACTGGCCGACGCGACGAAGGATTATGCCAGCCGGCTGCTGCGGCTTCGCTTTCAGTACGCGGCCGGGCAGACGGACGTCCTGGAAACCATGCGGCAGTTGAAGCGCGGCATCGGCAAGGTGAAGACCATTCAGCGAGAGAGGGAGCTGGGACTCAAGGTTCAAGCGAAGGCTTGAGGCCAAGCCGCCGGCGGGGCGAGGAAACAGTGTGATGACGAAGAGACGGCAGGAAAAGATCGGCATGGTCACGAGCGCCAAGATGCAGAAGACCGTGGTGGTGACCGTGGACCGGCAGTTTATGCATCCGCTTTACAAGAAAGTGATCCGGCGGTCGAAGAACTTCCTGGCCCACGACGAGAAGAATGAGTGCCGGCCGGGCGACTGGGTTCGAATCGAGGAGACACGCCCGCTGAGCCGGCAGAAGCGCTGGAGAGTTTCCAGCGTGATCTCCAAGGCGACGCAGGTCGGCTCGCACGAGGAAGGTGCGGCATGATCGGAATGCGGACCATCCTGGAAGTGGCCGATAACTCCGGCGCGCGGAGGCTATCCTGCATTCTGCCGCTGGGCGGCGACGTGGGATTGCAGGCCGGATTGGGCGACGTGGTGACCGCGGCCGTGAAGGAAGCGGCTCCGGAAAGCGCCGTGCCCAAGGGCAAGGTGGTGAAGGCCGTGATTGTGCGCATGCGCAAGGAACAGCGGCGGCGTGACGGAAGTTACATCCGGTTCGATGAAAACGCGGCGGTCTTAATCAACGACACGGGCGAGCCGGTAGGCACGCGCGTGTTCGGTCCGGTGGCGCGGGAGTTGCGCGAGAAGAAGTTCCTGAAAATCGTGTCGCTTGCGCCGGAGGTTCTGTAATGGGCTTGGCGCTGGATATCCGAAAGAACGACCAAGTGCAGGTGCTGGCAGGGCGGGACAAAGGAAAAACCGGACGCGTGCTGGAAGTGGAGCCGCGGAATCGGATGGTTTTTGTCGAGCACGCCAATATGATCAAACGGCACACGCGGCCGAATCCCGCCAAGCAGATTCGCGGCGGCGTGCTTGAGAAAGAGGGTCCGATTCACGTTTCCAACGTGGCGCTGGTCTGCAGCGAATGCGGGCCAACGCGGGTGCGGCATCAGCGCATGGCGGGCGGGGAAAAAGGCAAGAAAGTGCGGCAGTGCGCCAAGTGCGGAAAGGTTTTGGACGTTTAGGGGCTGAGATGGCTTCGAGATTGAAAGAGCGGTATCAGAGTGAAGTGGTTCCGGCGCTGGCCAAGGAGTTCGGCTACGCGAACCGCATGGCGGTTCCGCGGGTGCGGAAGATCGTGGTCAATATGGGTCTGGGCGAGGCGATCCAGAACGCCAAGCTGCTGGATTCGGCGACGCGCGAACTGGGGCAGATTACCGGCCAGAAGGCGGTCATCACCCGGGCCAAGAAATCGATTGCGAACTTCAAGCTTCGCAAGAGCATGCCGATCGGCGCCATGGTCACGCTGCGAGGGCAGCTGATGTATGAATTTCTCGACCGGCTGGTCAATGTGGCGCTGCCGCGCGTGCGCGATTTTCGCGGGCTTTCAAGCCGCGCTTTCGACGGGCGCGGAAATTATACGCTGGGCCTGCACGACCAGCTCGTCTTTCCCGAAATCGACTATTCGAAGGTCGATAAGGCAAAGGGGATGAATATTTCAATCGTGACCGACGCGCGGAGCGACGGCGAAGCGCTGGCGCTGTTGCGCCACCTCGGCATGCCGTTCCGGGCCGAGACGCAACGCCGGGGCGCGGCACCCGCGGGCGGGGAAGCGGCAGGAGGATAACGAGTGGCGAGAACTTCACAGATGGCCAAGCTTGTTCGCAAGCCGAAGTATAAGATTCGGCACCGCAACCGCTGCCGGATTTGCGGGCGGCCGCGGGGCTACCTCCGGAAATTCGATATGTGCCGGCTTTGCTTCCGGCAACTGGCGCTGCGCGGAGATATTCCCGGAGTCACCAAGTCGAGCTGGTAAGGGAAAACGCACGGCGGCCCGGGTGTTGAAAATTCAGAATTGGGAGTTTTATGTCAGCCGTAACTGATCCGATTGCCGATATGCTTACGCGAATCCGGAACGCGATTGGCGCGCGCCATGCGCGGGTTGAAATGCCGGCTTCCAAGTTGAAGGTGGAGATTGCCCGAATCCTGAAGGAAGAAGGCTACGTGAGCAGCTACAAGCTGGGCGACGAAGGCAAGAAGAAGCTGCTGCGCGTGGTGCTGAAGTACGACGGGCAGGGGCAAAACGTGATTTCGCGTTTGGAGCGCGTTTCGAAGCCGGGCCGGCGGGTTTATGCCGCGTCGAAAGAGATTCCCAGCGTCCTGGGCGGATTGGGCATCAACATCGTGACCACGCCGCGCGGACTAATGACGGGGAAAGCGGCTCGCCAGGCCGGCGTGGGAGGCGAGATTCTCTGCAGGGTCGAGTAACGGGACGGACTTGCGGGATTAATCGAGCGGAAACTTATGTCAAGGATTGGCCTGAAACCGGTTTTGATTCCATCCGGGGTGACGACGGAAGCTTCGGGCGGAACGATGGTCGTGAAAGGACCCAAGGGGACGCTTCTCGTTCCTCTTCCCAAGGGTATCCGCTTTGAGAAGAAGGACGGCCATCTGGTCTTCCAGCGCGAGCGGGCGGAACAGGCGGCTTTGCACGGCCTCGTCCGCAGCCTGCTTGCCAACGCCGTGAAGGGCGTGACCAAGGGCTTTGAAAAGCACCTGGACATCGTGGGCATCGGATATCGCGCCGAACTGAAAGGGAAGGTTCTTGTGATGACGCTGGGCTATTCGCATCCCATCGAGTTTCCGGTGCCGGAAGGCGTGGCCATCACGGTGGAAAAGCAGAATCATCTGGTGGTGAAGGGCGCGGACCGTCAGGTGGTGGGGCAGGTGGCCGCCAACATCCGGGAGCTTCGGCCGCCCGACCCGTACAAGAATAAAGGCGTGCGGTACACCGGCGAACGGCTGAAGAAGAAGGTCGGCAAGGCCGCGGCGGGCGCCAGCAAGGCGTGATGATGAAATTCTGCGGAGTTTGCGGAGCGTAGCTCATGTTGAAAGTCATATCAAAGGATGACCGTCGGCGGCAGGTGCACGGAAGGATCCGCTCGCGGGTGCGGGGCGTCGAGGCGGCGCCGCGGCTGAACGTCTATCGTTCGCTGGACCACATTTACGCTCAAATCGTGGACGATTCCGAGGGCCGCACGCTGGTTTCCGCTTCTTCCGTCGATGGCGATATGCGCAAGACCTTGAAGACCGGAGGCAATGTCGCGGCGGCCAAGCAGGTGGGGCAGACCCTGGCCGAGCGAGCCAAGGTGAAAGGCATTACCCGCGTGGTTTTCGACCGCGGGGGATACGCTTACCACGGGCGCGTGAAGGCGCTGGCGGACGCAGCCCGTGAGGGCGGACTTAAGTTTTAGGCAGGTGAAACGGAGGACGCATTTGGCAGCCGGTATCGATCCGAATGAGCTTCAGTTAAAAGACCAGGTCGTTTCGATCAATCGAGTGACCAAGGTCGTGAAGGGCGGCAAGAACCTGAGCTTTTCAGCCCTGGTTGTGGTGGGCGACGGCAACGGGATTGTCGGTTATGGAGCGGGCAAGGCGCGGGAAGTGCCGATGGCCATCCGCAAGGGAATCGAGTCCGCCAAGAAGTCGCTTCGAAAGGTGAATATTACGGCGACTTCCATCCCCCACGTGGTGGTGGGACGCTATGGGGCGGGAAGGGTTTTGCTGAAACCGGCGCCTCCGGGCACGGGGGTCATCGCGGGCGGCGCGGTGCGCGCTGTGGTTGAGGCTGCAGGCGTTCAGAACGTGCTGACCAAGTCTCTGGGCACAACGAATCCGTACAACGTCGTGAAGGCCACGATGGAGGCTCTGCTGGGACTTCGCAGCGCCGAAGCCGTGGCGGCGGCGCGTGGCAAGGCGGCGGAAGATATCTAGGAGCGAGGCGGGTAAAGTGGCGGAAGGCAAGAAGAAGTTGCATATCAAGTGGGTTCGAAGCGGCATCGGATTTCCCAAGCGCCAGAAGGAAATGGTGCGCAGCCTGGGACTGGCCCGCCTGAACCATGTTGTGGAAAGGACGGATACGGCTCAGATTCGCGGCCTGGTGGCGAGGATTCCACATCTGGTGGAAGTTACGGAAGTCTCGGCTGCCCCGGCCTGGAAGGCCGTTCCCGAGTACACCGTGCAGGAGCCGAAGCCGGAAGAGCGAGTGAAGGCTCCCAAGGCGGCTAAGACCGCGGCTGAGCCTGCGGAAGCGAAGCCTGAGGTTGCGGCGGAGGCGCCTGAGCCAGTGGCGGAGCAGAAGGCTCCCAAGGCAAAGACCGCCGCGAAAAAGCACGCCGCCCCCGACGCCAAAGAGACGAAGAAAGGCGCGGCGAAAACGGCCAAAAAGGCCGCGCCGGAGAAAAAGCATAAAGCGGCGGCAGGCAAGGAATCAAAGACCACCAAGAAGGGCAAGAAGTAGACATTATGGCGACACATCTCGGAACGCTTCGGCCACCCCGCGGCTCGAACAAAAAGCCCAAACGAATCGGCCAGGGCATGGGCTCCGGACACGGCAAGACCGCTACCCGCGGTTCAAAAGGCCAGCGCTCGCGCAGCGGTGCGAGCCTGCGGCCCGGTTTTGAGGGCGGGCAGATGCCGCTCCACCGGCGCATGCCGAAGCGCGGATTTACCAACATTTTCAAAAAGAGGTTCGCGGTCGTCAATCTTTCGGACCTCGACAGGTTCCAGCCGGGCGAGAAGGTTACGCCCGAGACGCTCCAGAAACGCGGAGTGGTTCGCCGCCTGCAGGACGGGCTGAAGATTCTGGGAGACGGCGAACTGAAAAACGCTCTTGAAATTCACGCCCACCACTTTTCGAAGTCCGCTTTGGAGAAGATCCAGAAAGCCGGCGGCAAAGCTGAGGTCATCTCCGCATGATGGAGAGTCTCAAAAGCATCACAGAGATCCCGGACCTCCGGAAGCGGATCTCGTTTACCCTGTTGATGCTCGCCGTGTACCGGCTGGGATCGTTCGTCCCCACCCCGGGGATCAATCCCCAGGTTCTGGAGCAGGCGCTGAGCGGCATGAACAATACGCTGTTCGGCCTGCTCTCCATGTTTTCCGGCGGCAGTCTGAACCGCCTGACGGTTCTTGCTCTGGGGATCATGCCGTATATTACGGCGTCCATCATCCTGCAATTGCTCGGAGTCGTTTCGCCCACTCTGGAAAAGCTCCAGAAGGAAGGCGAGATGGGGCAGAAGAAGATCACCGAGTACACCCGCTGGATGACCGTGGGCTTGAGCGCATTTCAGGCCTTCGCGATTGCCGTGGCCCTGCAGCGGCAGACCTCGGCCGCCATGCCGCTGGTCACACATCCCGGAGCGGCCTTCATCATCAGCACGGTCATTACGCTGACGACCGGCGGCGTGTTCGTGATGTGGCTGGGCGAGCAGATCACCGCACGAGGCATCGGCAATGGCATGTCGCTGCTGATCTTCGCGGGAATTGTGGTCGGCCTTCCGGCCGCGATCGGCAACCTTTATCAGAAGGTCTTCGTGACCCATGTCTGGGGCTTTGCGACCGTCCTGGTTCTGCTGGCCTTCATGGTCGTGGTGATGGCGTTCATTGTTTACGTGGAACGGGGCGAGCGCCGCATCCCCATCCAGTACGCGCGGCGCATCGTGGGACGAAAGGTGGTGGGCGGCGTTTCAACGCACCTGCCGCTCAAGGTAAACAGCGGCGGCGTGATGCCGCTGATCTTTGCCGTCTCGATCCTGACCTTTCCTCAGACCATCGCTTTGATTACGGGAAAAGGCGGATTCTTTGGAAGATTTCTGACCTGGTTTTCCACCGCCTTCGGCTGGGGCGAACCGCTCTACACGCTGACTTATATCATTCTGATTATTTTCTTTTCGCACTTTTACCTTTCCATCATTTACAACCCGGACGATGTCGCGGATAATGTAAGGAAGCAGGGCGGATTCATTCCGGGAATCCGGCCCGGCAAACGCACGGCAGAGCATATTGACGACGTTCTGACCAAAATCACCTGGGTGGGCGGATTCTATCTCGCTTTGATCGCCCTGATCCCGGAGACCATGCTCGCGGGTCTGCGCGTGAACCACCTGCCGAACTTCCTGGGCGGGGGATGGTTTGACGCGCATATGCCGGGGTGGCTGTTGCACGGCTTGAACGTCAACTTTTACTTTGGCGGAACATCCCTGCTGATCGTCGTGGGCGTGGCAATGGACACGATTCAGCAGGTTGAGGCGCAGTTGATCATGCGCCATTACGAAGGTTTCCTGAAGAAGGGCCGCGTCCGAGGCCGCCGCGCGGCATCCTGACGCCGCAGGGAGGTAAGCGTGAAGGCCCACGCACTGATTCTCCTCGGAGGGCCGGGAGCGGGCAAGGGAACGCAAGCGGCCAGAATGGCCCGGGAATTTGGGATTCCCCATATTTCTACGGGAGAGATCTTGAGAAGGGCGGCCGCGGAAGGAACTCCGCTGGGACTTGCCGCCAAGGCCAGAATGGATCAGGGAGAACTGGTGCCGGACGACGTGGTCTGCGGCATCGTGCTGGAAAGAATCAGCCGGGCGGATTGCCGGAATGGCTTCATCCTGGACGGCTTTCCGCGAACCCTGGGCCAGGCGAAATTCATGGACGAGCATCTCGAGAGACAACAGCGGGGCGAACTGGTGGTGATCAATCTGAAGGTCGAGCCGGACATTCTGGTCGAGCGCCTGACGGCCCGCCGGACTTGCCCGGCGTGCGGGCGGACCTATAACCTGGTGTTTGCGCCTCCGCGCAAGGACAGTGTGTGCGACGTGGATGGAGCCGCGCTGAGCCAGCGCGGCGACGATAATGAAGAAGCCATTCGGCACCGGTTGGCGGGTTATGAGCGGGAAACAGCGCCGCTGATCGAATATTATCGCGGGCAGTCCGTGCTGCACGAAGTGGACGGCAGCCGCGATTCCGAGACGGTAGCGCGCGAGCTCTCGGAATTTTTGGCCGCGGCATGATTATCTGCAAGTCAGCTTCGGAGGTCGAAAAGCTGCGGCGCAGCGGCCAGGTGGCCCGCCAGGTTTTGCTGGAGGCAAAAGAGCTGGTCAAGCCGGACGTTACAACGCTGGACCTGGAAAAATTCGTGGAAAAGAGGCTGCGTGAGTTGGGCGCGCGGCCGGCTTCCAAAGGCTATCGCGGGTATCCGTGGTGCCTTTGCACTTCGGTGAACGATGAGATTGTGCACGGCATGCCTTCGCCCCGGCGGTTGCGCGAGGGAGACATTATCGGCCTCGACCTGGGCGTGATTGTGGACGGCTACTATGGAGACTCAGCATTGACGGTTCCAGTGGGCAGGATTTCGCCGGAGGCGGAAAGGCTGATTCGAGTGACCGAGGAATCGCTGGAGCGGGGCATCGAGCAGGCACAGCTGGGCAATCGACTGGGCGATGTTTCGGCCGCCGTGCAGAGGCACGTGGAAGGCAATGGGTTTTCCGTGGTGCGGGAGATGGTCGGACACGGCATCGGACGGGAGTATCACGAAGAACCGCAGGTTCCGAATTTCGGAGTTGCGGGCCACGGACCCATGCTTAAGGAAGGCATCGTTTTTACGATCGAACCCATGGTCAATGCAGGCGGGCCGGGCTTGCGGATTCTCGACGATCACTGGACGGCGGTGACGACCGATGGCGCTTATTCCGCCCACTTCGAGCATATGGTCGCCGTCACTCGCAACGGCCCGGAAGTGCTGACCAGGCGATAGAGATTTCCGGCAGGCGCGCCACAGCGCGCCGCCGGCAAAAGAGGCGTATGGCAAAAGAAGAAGCGATTGAGGTGATGGCCACGGTGATCGAGCCTCTGCCGAATGCCATGTTCCGGGTGGAGCTTGAAAACAAGCACCGTGTGCTGGCCCATATTTCCGGCAAGATGCGGAAGAATTTTATCCGAATTCTGCCCGGGGATAAGGTTGCGGTGGAGCTTTCACCTTACGATTTGACGCGAGGAAGAATCGTTTACCGCTATAAGTAGCCGGAAAGCGGCGGCTGAGGACAGGAAATGAAAGTCAGATCATCGGTAAAGAAAATTTGTGCGAAGTGCAAAATCATCCGGCGCCGCGGCGTGGTGCGGGTGATTTGCCAGAATCCCAAACACAAGCAGCGCCAGGGATGAAGCAGGGCCGGAAGACCGGGAAGCTTGGAGGCTGAAAGATGGCAAGAATTGCAGGCGTTGACCTTCCGCTCAAGAAGAACGCGGAAATCGGACTGACCTACATTTACGGAATCGGCCGTGCGCGCTCAGTCTCGATCCTGGTGAGGGCCGGCGTGGAGCCGACCAAAAAGGTGAAGGACCTGACCGAAGACGAAGTGGCGCACATCCGGCAGATCATCGAAGAGGAAGGCGCTGTGGAAGGCGACCTTCGAAAAGAGACGGCGCTCAATGTGCGGCGCCTGATTGAAATCGGGTCTTATCGCGGAATGCGCCATCGCCGCAACCTTCCGGTTCGCGGCCAGAGGACGCACACGAACGCCCGTACGCGAAAGGGTCCGCGGCGGGGCACGATCGCCAATAAGAAGCGCGCGACGGCGAAAACCTAATCGGAATTGCTGAAAATCCCGGGCGGCTGAAGCGCCCGGTTTGGATGGAGGATTATGGCGAAGGCGGCGGCCAAGACCGGAAAAAAGAAGGCTTTTAAGAAAAAGGACAAGCGCGTTATTCCGTTCGGGATTGTGCATATTCGCGCGACGTTCAACAACACGATGATCAGCATTACGGATCCGGACGGGAAGGTGGTTTCCTGGGCGAGTTCCGGCGCGCTGGGATTCAAGGGATCGCGCAAGGGAACGCCTTTCGCGGCGCAGCAGGCAGCCGCGCGAGCCGCCTCTGCAGCGCGCGACCACGGTATGCGAACGGTGGAAGTTCGCGTGAAAGGGCCGGGCTCGGGACGCGAGTCGGCCATCCGGGCGCTGGCGACGACGGGCCTTGAGGTTCGGTTGATCAGCGATGCAACGCCCATTCCACATAACGGCTGCAGGCCGCCGAAACGGCGCCGGGTCTAGACACAGAGTTTCGATTGGGAGGTTAGCTTGGCAAGGTATCGAGAAGCGGTTTGTCGGCTCTGCCGGAGGGAAGGTCAGAAGCTGTTCCTGAAGGGACAGCGATGCATGACGGACAAGTGCGCCATCGAGAAGCGGAATTTCCCGCCCGGGCAGCACGGAAAGGCTCGCCGGCCGAAGCCCGCGGGCTACGGCGTGCAATTGCGCGAGAAGCAGAAGGTGCGCCGCTTCTATCAGATTCTCGAAGATCAGTTCCGCAAGTACTTTGAGAAAGCCGCCAGCAGGAAAGGCGTGACGGGCGAGGCGCTGCTGCTGTCGCTCGAGCGGAGGCTGGACAACGTGGTTTACCGGCTGGGTCTGGCTACCTCGCGGGCCGAAAGCCGCCAACTGGTTCGGCACGGCCACATCGCGGTAGCGGGCAGAAAAGTGAACGTTCCCTCTTATGAGGTGACTGCAGGGCAGGAAATCAGCGTTCGGGAAAGCAGCCGGGAAATGGCCTCGATTCAGCGGGCGCTCGATCTGGCCGGAAACCGCGGCATTCCCGCGTGGCTGAGCTTCGATCGCGCAGCCCTGAAAGGGCAGGTGGTTTCACTGCCCAAACGCGAAGACGTCAGTTTCCCCATCCAGGAACAGATGATCGTAGAACTTTATTCGAAGTGATCGGCCGCCCCAGGGCGGCGCGCATGCGGGCCGAAAACACAGGCCCGCGGAGGTGACGGACGATGTTATGGAAAGGCTTTCAAAAGCCCAAGCAACTGGTTTGCAACACGGAGACGCTGACCGACAAGTACGGCCAGTACACGGCGCAGCCCTTTGAGCGCGGATTCGGGACGACCATCGGCAATGCTCTTCGCCGCGTCCTGCTTTCGTCCATCGAAGGTGCGGCCATCACGGCGGTCAAAATCGAAGGAGTTCTGCACGAATTCTCCTCCATCCCGGGCGTGGTTGAGGACGCAACCGACATCATCCTCAACCTGAAGCAGATTCCGCTGAAGATGGCGGGCGAAGGGCCGAAGACGCTGCTTCTGGAAGTTGACAAAGCTGGTGAAGTGACGGCCCGCTCCATTCGTGAGGAGGCGGACGTCGAGATTCTCGATAAAGACGCCTACATCGCGACGGTGAGCGAAGGCGGAAATCTGCGGATTGAAATGCGGGTGAAGAACGGCCGCGGCTATGTCTCCGCGGAAAAGAACTTTGATGAGGACCTGCCCATCGGATACATTCCCGTGGACTCGGTGCACTCGCCCATTCGCAAGGTGAATTACATGGTAGAGGCCGCGCGTCTGGGACAGATGACGGATTACGACAAGCTGACCCTGGACGTCTGGACCAATGGCGCCATCACGCCGCAGGATGCCATCGGGTTGGCGGCGCAATTGCTCAAGAGCCATCTGGACATCTTCATCAACTTCGAAGAAGCCACGATCCCCGAAGAAGCGACGGAGGCAAGAACGCCGCTGGTTTATAACGAGAATCTTGACCGCTCGGTGGAGGAGTTGGAGCTTTCCGTCCGCTCCTACAATTGCCTCAAGAACGCCAATATCACGACGATCCGCGAATTGGTGCAAAAGAGCGAGCAGGAAATGCTGCGCACCAAAAACTTCGGGCGGAAGTCGCTGAATGAAATAAAGGAAATCCTAACTGCAATGGGCCTCGGCCTGGGGATGAAATTCGACGAGCGCGGCAACCCGCTTGCCATCACCCCCGAAGCGCCGCAGGAACCGGCTCAATAGCCGGGAGACTCTGAATTATGAGACATCGCAATCGAGGCCGAAAACTGAGCCGCAACACTTCGCACCGCCGCGCCCTGCTGCGCAACCTGGTCACGTCCCTCATCCTGGAAGAGCGGATTGAGACGACGGTGCCCAAGGCGAAGGAGACCCGACGACTGGCCGAGCAAATGATTACGCTGGGCAAGCGCGGCGACCTCCACGCCCGCCGGCTGGCCGCGGGATATTGCATGACGGCGGCTGCGGTCAAAAAGCTGTTCGACGACATTGCCAAGCGGTACGGAAAGCGGGCGGGTGGATATACGCGCATCGTCCGTACCGGATGGCGAAAGGGCGACGGCGCTGATACGGCCGTGCTGGAACTGGTGGGTACGGAAGTGCTTCAGAAACGGGCCGAAGCGCGCGCCAAGCGCGTCGAAGCCCGCAAGAAGGCTGCCGAAAAGGCTGCCGCGCAACAGCAAACCCCGCCTCCCGACGAAGGCGGCGACGAAGAGAAGTAGCCTTTTCTTAAAAGAGAACGAACCATCACGAATCCCGGCGGGCTTCCGCGCCAGCCGGGATTTTTTTGTTCACACCAGCAGGTACGATTTTCGGCTAGTCAGATGTGAGAGCCGGTTGCGGGCGCGGGCGCGGGCGGTTTCGACTGCCACGGGGGAAAAGGCGGGTATCGAGGTAAACGATGGCTATGCCGAGCAATGCTCCTGCGGTGTCAATTGCGCAATCATGGAGCGCCGGTGTTCTGCCGGGTACAAAAACCTGGTGCAATTCATCGGTGAGGGAGTAGAGGCATGCCACGAGAACGCAGGCAAAGGCGCGCTTTCGATTCCACGCGAGCCGATTGACTCCCGAGAAAGCCTGGTAAAGGAAAGCTGCGAGAATCGTATAGTTTGAGAGGTGCGCGAGTTTTCTGATTAGCAAGTCAAGATCGTCGAGCGTCAGCTCGGAGACGTGCAAGTGAATGAAAGTCAGCGCTTGATGCAAAATCCACTTGGTGGTGGACGCGCCAAAGGAACCGGTTGAGAAGAAGAAAATGAGGCTCGCCCATCCGATAGTTACGATCCACCAAAGGGAGAAAGTCCTGTGACTTGTCGGATCTGAATCGGAAACAGGGCTATTCCAGGCGATAGTTCGGCGCCTCCTTGGTGATGATCACATCGTGGACGTGGCTCTCACGAAGTCCGGCCGAAGTGATGCGGACAAAGCGCGCCTGTTTCTGGAGCTCGGGAATACTGGCGCAGCCGCAATAGCCCATTCCGGAGCGCAGCCCGCCGACCAGTTGCGCGACCATTTCTGAAATCACCCCTTTGTAAGGGACACGGCCTTCAATGCCCTCAGGGACAAATTTGGAGGTTTCGTTTTCCTGCGCGTAGCGGTCCCTGGACCCTGCCGTCATGGCTCCCATGGAGCCCATGCCCCGGTAGGACTTGAAAGTTCGTCCCTGATAGAGGATCGTCTCGCCGGGACTTTCCTCGGTGCCGGCGAAAAGGCTCCCGATCATCACGCAGCTAGCCCCGGCAGCGATGCCCTTGCTGATATCCCCTGAGAATTTGACTCCTCCATCGGCGATGACGGGGATCGCCGAAGCCCGCGCGGCGCGCGAACATTCGGCAATAGCGGTGATTTGCGGCACGCCCGCGCCGGTAACGACCCGAGTCGTGCAGATGGAACCCGGACCGATACCCACCTTGACGCCGTCCACGCCCAATTGGATCAGGTCGGAAGCTCCCTGGAAAGTCGCTACGTTGCCGGCCACCAGGTCCACTCCATGAAGCTTCTTCTTGAGCGTTCGAACAGCGTCCAGGACGCGTGAGGAATGGCCGTGGGCGGTATCCACCACGATGACGTCGGCCTTAGCTTTCGCAAGCATCAGCGCCCGCTCCAGATAATCACCCGTGACGCCCACGGCGGCGCCCACACGCAACCGGCCGTGCGAGTCCTTGGCCGCCAGAGGATACTTCAGCCGCTTCTGAATATCTTTGACCGTAATCAATCCCTTGAGCATGTAATTCTTATCAACCACCAGAAGCTTCTCAACGCGATGCCGGTGAAGAATTTTTTCCGCCTCGTCGAGAGTGGTGCCGACGGGAACTGTAATCAGGTGTTCCTTCGTCATGAGTTTTTCGACCAGCAGGTCCGAACGGGTCTCGAACCGCAGGTCGCGATTGGTCAGGATGCCAACCAGCCTGCCCTTTTCCGTGACCGGCACTCCCGAGATTTTATACCTCTGCATGATCTCAAGTGCTTCGGCGATTTTCTTTTTGGGGCCGATGGTAACGGGATCCACGATCATCCCGCTCTCTGAACGCTTGACCTTGTCCACTTCGGAGGCCTGCTGCTCGGGAGACATCGTCCGGTGAATGATTCCCATGCCGCCCTGTTGCGCAAGAGCGATGGCCAGGCGCGACTCGGTCACCGTGTCCATGGCGGAACTTACGATGGGGATGTTCAGAACAATGTTGCGGCTGAACTGCGTAGTGGTATCGGTCTGCGAAGGAAGAACGGAAGACTTGGCCGGCAGAAGCAGAACGTCGTCGAACGTCAGGCCTTCCGGGATGGGGCCATCAATCATAGTCCCTCTGTTTCTCTGGCGTTTCGCCCTAAAAATAATTATTCTATTGGGCTGGCTCCGTTCCGTCAAGCAGCCTTCAATCCGATGTGCCTCCCCATGGCGCGAAGGTGGCTTCCGCGCGGAAGCTTAACGATGTAAATCATGAGTTGGGGGAGCAAGTGAAAATTAAAACGGCTATCGCGGTTCTGTCTGTTTTGTCGGTCAGCGCGGCGGCGCGCGCAGCAGTTCGCAGCCCCGAATCGACGGCCCGGGTGACGTTGGCCAACGGCTGGTCATTGCAGTCGTCATCGGCCGTGCACGAGTCGGGGGAAAAACTTTCGCAGCCTGGGACTTCACCGTCCGGCTGGTATCCGGTTTCAGTTCCCACCACAGTTTTTTCAGCCTTGGTCGAGCGAAAAGTCTATTCCAATCCTTACTTTGGCATGAACCTCCGATCCGCCCCGGGGGTTGATTATCCGATCGGCGGCAATTTCGAAAACCTTCCCATGCCGGACAACAGCCCGTTTCGTGTTCCGTGGTGGTATCAGAAGAACTTCCGGCTTCCGGAAAGCTATCGCGGCAAGCAGGTCTGGCTGCACTTTGACGGCATCAATTATCGCGCCACGATCTGGCTGAACGGACACGAGATTGCCGGTCCGGACAAGGTCGTCGGAATGTGGCGATTGTACGAATTTAACGTGACGCCTTACGTGCGTCCTGGTGCGGAGAATGCACTGGCGGTTGAAATTTCCGCGCCGAATCCGGATGACCTGGGCATCACCTGGGTAGACTGGAATCCCATGCCGCCCGACAAGGAAATGGGTTTGTGGCGGCCAGTATATTTTACAACTTCAGGTCCGGTCGAGATCCGATACCCGCAGGTCGAAACGCATTTCGATTTGCCCTCGCTGGCCGTGGCGCACTTGACGGTCCGCGCCGAACTGGTCAATGCGACTGACCATCCGGTGCAGGGAACCTTGAAGGGAAAAATCGAGGCCGTGGAGTTCTCTGAACCCATTCGGCTCGACGCTCACGAATCGCGCGTGGTGACCTTTACTCCCGAAGCGTACACCCAGCTCAACGTCGCGCAGCCGAAAATCTGGTGGCCGTGGGAAATGGGACCGCAGAATCTGGAAAACCTCGACCTTTCGTTTGAGGAAGGCAAGAGGGTTTCCGACAGCACGCGGACCGAATTCGGTATCCGGGAAATCACGTCGGAAATCAACAAGTACGGGTACCGCGAGTTTCAGGTGAATGGAAAGAATATCCTGATCCGCGGCGGCGGCTGGGCAATGGACATGCTGCTGCGGACGGATCCTAAAAAGCTGGAGTGGGAAATCCGCTATACCAGGGACATGAACCTGAACACGATCCGGTTGGAAGGCAAGCTGGATGTAGATCAGTTCTTCAAGCTTTGCGACCATTACGGAATTCTGGTGCTCGCCGGCTGGTGCTGCTGCGACCACTGGGAAAGATGGAAAAGCTGGAAGCCCGAGGACTACATGGTGGCGGCGGATTCACTGCGGGACCAGGTGCGGCGCCTCCGCAATTATCCCTGCGTGCTCGCCTGGCTCTACGGAAGCGACAATCCTCCGCCACCGAAGGTGGAGCGAATGTACCTGAAGGTTCTTCAGCAGTTCCATTGGCCCAATCCACACATTTCCTCGGCGACCGCGCGGCCGACCGTCGTCGAAGGTCCGACCGGAGTGAAGATGGCTGGACCCTACGATTGGGTCCCTCCGAATTACTGGCTGCTCGACAAGACGCTGGGCGGCGCGCACGGGTTCGCCACAGAAATCAGCCCCGGTCCGGCAGTGCCTCCACTTGCCAGCCTGAAGGAAATGCTTCCTGCCGACCACCTGTGGCCGATTGACGAATTCTGGAATTATCACGCGGGCGGCGGTGAGTTCAAGGACATCCACGTTTACACCGAAGCCCTCGATGCGCGTTATGGAAAGGCCACCAATGTTGAGGATTATGCCGAAAAGTCGCAGCTTGCGGCCTACGATGGCGAGCGCGCCATGTTTGAGGGGTATGGACGCAACAAATATGTTTCAACAGGTGTGATTCAGTGGATGGAGAACAACGGCTGGCCCTCCATCATCTGGCACCTCTTCGACTACTACATGCGGCCGGGCGGTGGTTATTTCGGCGCCAAGAAAGCCTGCGAGCCGATTCACATTCAGTACTCGTACGACGATCGCTCAATCGTTGTTGTGAACTCGCTCGAACGGGCTTTTGACGATATGCAGGCGACAGCGGATGTTTACAACATCGACCTGACCAAAAAGTATTCGCACGACCAGACAGTCAGCGTCGGGCCGGATGGCGTGGCGCGGGCGTTTGTCCTCCCCGAAATCGATAGGCTTTCGACAACCTACTTTGTGCGGCTGACGCTTAAGGACAACGGCGGCAATGTTCGAAGCCGCAACTTCTACTGGCTTTCGACCAAGCCGGATGTGCTCGATTGGGACCATTCGAAGTGGTACATCACTCCGGAATCGTCCTATGCGGACCTGACTGAACTGAAGACGCTTCCCGAAGTTGCGCTGAAGGTTGCGGCCTCAACCGAGACGGCAGGTGACGACAATACTACTCACGTCACAGTGGAGAATTCCACTTCGCACCTGGCGTTCTTCGTACATCTGCGCGTTCTGAAGGGGAAAGGCGGAAAGGAAATTTTGCCCGTCCTCTGGGAGGACAACTACTTTGAACTGATGCCGGGGCAGAAACGCGAACTTGCGGCGACGTATGCCAAGTCGGATCTTGGCGGTGCGGCGCCTTTCGTGGCAGTTGACGGCTGGAACGTCAGTGCGGCAACTGTGACGGCAGGGAAGTAGTCCGCGGTTGGAGACTACGGATCCGAACTCGACCCCAAAAAAGAAGAGGGCGCCTTTCAGCGCCCTCTTCTCCTTTTCAACTTGCAGCATCTGGCGGTTTACCAGATGGCATGCCAGAGTTTGGTGGCCCCGGATGCAACGACACCTGGAGCCTTGACTGCACCCTTGGCGACCGCGACTGAGCCATCAGCCATGGTATCCCCAGCGGCTTTCCCAAAGTTGGCAGTCGCTTGGCCAATCGAACTGCTCGCGACCGCGTGGGCACCGCTTGCGGTCGCATTCGCCGTTGCCGTGGCGGCAGTAGTCGCGCCGCTGGCAATGGCGCTGCCCGCCGTGCGCAAAGCTCCAGCCTGCGCGTTAGCGCCAAATCCGAGCATCACAAGACAAAGAGTCGCAACGAGTAATCTTAAACGCATTCAGCACCTCCGGAGACTCGCAATAACCACATTCAGAATCACTTGGAGCGAGTCTCTCGCTCCTGGTTAAAGTATGAGCAACCAACCTGCCAAATCACTACAGTCGATTGCGGCATGTATGCATCTTCCTAGAATTCATGAGGTTGGACGCGTTTCGACGCGCGAAGGTTGACTGGACGGACAACCCGAGGTGAGACTTTTTACATGGTCCTTCTGGAAATTGTTGCGCGCAGCCGTGCCCGCTTCGCCTGAAGGGATCACCTCAGAAGCCCGCGAAGGCGCAACCAATTGGCAACCAGGTCGGGCCAGATTGAGAGATTTGCATCCGTCGAAGCCAGCCCAACACCATGGTGGCCGGGTTCGAAGATGTGCATTTCAGCGGGCACGTGGTTCTTGCGCAAGGCGAGAAAGAACAGGATGCTGTTCTCGCAGGGGACAGTGGTGTCGTCATCGGTGGAAAACAGAAAGGTTGGAGGCGTCTGCGGCGTGACCTGCAGTTCGTTCGAAAAGGAACGGACGAGTTTGGGGTCAGGGTTAGGACCGAGAAGCGCATGCATGGAACCCTTGTGGGTATATGGCGTGGTGAAGGAAATCACCGCATATCCCAGAATCATGAAGTCCGGCCTGTCGCTCACCTGGTCGATCGGATCGGATGCATCCGGCTTGCCGCTATCGAAATGCGTTCCCACACTTGAGGCCAGATGGCCGCCGGCGGAGAACCCCCAAATCCCGATGCGGTCGCTCTTGATGCCATAGTCCTTGGCATGAAAGCGGACATAACGGATGGCGCGCTCGCCGTCCTGAATCTCAGCAGGATAGCGGTAACGCGGGGCAATGCGGTACTTCAAGACGAATGCGGTGATTCCCAGTGAGTTCAGCCATTTGGCGAATTCCGTTCCCTCTTTGTCCGTGGCGAGATAGACGTAACCTCCGCCCGGACACACTACCACTCCGGTGGGAACCGCCTTGGCGGGATCAGGAAGGTAGATGGTCAGGGAGGGCTTGTCCTGCTGCTGGTCTCCGACCGCGCCCGGCGCGCCGTTGGGCCAGAGCAATTCAACTTTCTGCGCCACTGCCTGCGGAACGGTAATCCCAAGCGAGAGGGTCACCAAAAGAACGGATGAGAGTCCGCGCATCACGCATGTCCTCCTTGTGGTACAGAAACCTCGACGAAGTTGAATCCTAACATGGTGGCGGGATGACCGAAAACCCGTGCGGGAAGCCAACGGCCAAAATTGACACCCTATTGGGCGTATGTTAATTTGAATTTCGGCCGCATTCATTGACCTACCTCGCTCGGGCTGAAGGTTACAGGTAAAAGAGAGTGTCCCATTTCGACAAATTCTTCCTTGAAAGTTACGGACTGACTGAAGCTGATCTCTCCCGTTATCTGGCGGAGGCGCTCTCGGAAGGCGGCGATTACGCCGACCTCTATTTTGAGCACACCGTCAAATCGTCCATCCTCGTGGATGAATCGCTGGTCAAAACCGCCACGGAAGGCGTTGCCGTGGGCTGCGGCGTACGCGTGATTGCGCGCGAACAGACGGGTTACGCCTACAGTGATGATTTGTCCCCAGGCCGGATACTGCGGGCGGCGAAGATTGCGGCGCGCATTGCCAGCGGCCCGGCGCGAGTGTCCACGGTGGGCCTTTCAACCACGGAATCTGAACACGATTTCTACCCTGTGGTCTCGGCATCGGGCGAGCGTGCGCTGGAGGAAAAGCTTGGAATCGTCAGCAGGACGGACCGTGCCGCTCGCAGCTGGAACCCTCAGATTGTTCAGGTCCGGATCACTTACGGCGACCAGGCCCGGCACGTCCTGATCGCGGGCTCAGACGGCAAGGTGATTACGGATTTTCAACCTTTGGTTCGCATCGGCATTTACGCCATTGCACGAAAGAACGGGAAACTATCCACGGGAACCAGCGGCGCCGGCGGGCGGGTGGGATTGGAGTTTTTTGCAGGAGAGAATAGCCCTGAGCATCTCGGAGCTGAAGCGGCCCGCCAGGCCGTGGTTCAGCTTGAGGCCAGGGATGCACCGGCCGGAGAAATGGAAGTCGTCCTGGGACCAGGCTGGCCCGGCATTCTGCTGCATGAGGCGGTGGGACACGGTCTGGAGGCGGATTTCAACCGTAAAGGGATCTCGGCCTTCAGCGGCCTGACAGGCCAGCGAGTGGCTTCAGAGTTGTGCACCGTGGTGGATGACGGGACGATTCCGGGGCGGCGCGGCTCACTGAATGTGGATGACGAAGGAGAATCCACGAACCAGACCGTCCTGATCGAAGGAGGCATTCTTCGCGGGTACTTGCAGGACCGGTTGAATTCCGGTCTGATGAATGCCACACGGACCGGCAATGGCCGGCGGGAAAGTTACGCCCATATTCCGATGCCGCGCATGACAAACACCTACATGCTGGCGGGACACGATGATCCCGACGATATCCTCCGCTCAGTGCGCCGCGGACTTTTTGCGGCGCACTTCGGAGGCGGCCAGGTGGATATTACCAGCGGGAAGTTCGTCTTCTCCGCTTCGGAGGCTTATCTCATCGAGGACGGCCGTCTCACGTCTCCGGTGCGTGGCGCCACGCTGATTGGCGACGGTCCATCTGTTCTGAAACGTGTCACGGCAGTGGGGAACAATCTCCAGCTCGATCCGGGAATCGGGAGCTGTGGGAAAGATGGTCAGACCGTTCCGGTCGGGGTTGGAATTCCGACGGTTAAGATCAGCCGTCTGACCGTGGGCGGGACCGCATCAAAGGGTATGCAGAGCTTTACGTAGGAACCGGGTAAGCGGTTTAAATCATGCCGGACTCAACTCTCATCCAGGTGGCGCAGGAGGCGGTTGCCCGCGCGGGGCGCGCGGGAGCGACCGCCGCCGACGCATTGGCGCGTGAGACCGACGAATTTTCAACTACAGTCCGAATGGGAAAAATCGATCGGCTGAAGGAAGCCGCATCGAAATCAATCACGCTTCGAGTCTTCCTTGATAGCCGCAGCGCAACGGTCTTTACCAGTGATTTCGGCGAGGCGTCGCTGGAAAGGCTGGCGGGGCGCGCTGTGGCGCTGGCTCGGGCCACTTCGGAAGACCCTGCAAGCGGCCTTGCCCCTTCCGAGATGGCAGGCAGCTACGAAGGCGATCTGGCAATTTACTCAGAAGACGTGGGCCGGATGAGCGTCGAAGCAAGAATTGATTATGCCCGCCGCGGTGAAGCTGCAGCCTTCGAGGTGGATCGCCGCATCCAGAATTCCGAGGGCTCGGTCTTTGACTCTGTGGTGGGAACAAAGTCTTACGCCAACTCTCAGGGTTTCGCAGGCGCCTATCGATCTTCCTTTTGCGCAGCCTCTGTGACGCCGGTGGCGCGCGCGAGCGGTTCGAACCAGGGCGGCATGCAGCGCGATTACTGGTACTCCGTGGCACGGAGCGCCCGGGAACTCGATTCCCCGGAAGAAGTCGGACGGCAGGCTGCGCAGCGTGCATTGCGCCGGCTTGGCGCGCGAAAAGCCCGGACGCGAAGCGTCCCTGTTGTGTTCGACCAGGAAACCGCCGCATCTCTGATGAGGCACATCTTCCAGGCTGTGCGGGGCGACGCCATTTATCGGAACGCATCATTTCTGGCGGGAAAGCTCAACGAACCGGTTGCGGCTGAAAGCGTCAACGTGATTGACGATGGAATCCGCCCGGGCGGTTTCGGCTCGGCGCCCTTCGATGATGAAGGAGTTCGGCCGTCGGTGAAGCCAGTGATTGAGAAGGGAATCTTGCGTAATTATCTTCTGAATTCCTATACCGCCCGCAAGCTGGGTCTGAGGACCACGGGCAATGCGACGCGCGGGCTGGCAGGCCCTCCGGCCGTCGGAACTAAGAATTTCTATCTCGCTCCCGGCCTTCATTCTTCGGAAGAGATAATCCAATCGGTCAGCGATGGTTTCTATGTGACTGAATTGATTGGCTTTGGATTCAATGTGGTGACGGGCGATTATTCCCGGGGCGCAGCCGGCGTTTGGATCGAAAAGGGCGAACTGGCGTATCCGGTGGAAGAGGTCACGATTGCCGGGAATTTAGGCGATATGTTGCGGAATGTGCGGATGATCGGTTCGGACCTCAAATTTCGCGGGCCGCTTGCCTCGCCTACGCTTTTGATTGACGGGCTGACTGTTGCCGGGGAGTAAAGCAGCGGACGAAGCGGCTTTCCGTAAACAAGTTCAATGTGTCAGCGCCCGATTTCCAGTCGGCGCACAAGCGGTTCGGGCAGGTCTGCAGCGCGCATCTTCTCCTGAGTCTTTTCGATATTGTAGCCAGTACGGTAATAGGTGAGCAGCTTCTTTTCCTGGTCGAAAATGATGAACGCGGCTCGCCAGTCTCCGTCCCTGGGCTGCCCGACCGAGCCGGGATTGACCAAATAGCGGCAACTTGAAAAAATCCCAACCGGGTTCGAAACCTGGTCTTCGGATGGGCCATGCGTGATGGATTGCAGGCTGTGTGCGGCGGTGATGGAGAAACCGCCCTGATAATGGGTATGACCGAAAAAGGTGATGGGTTTCATCATCTGCTGTAAAGCGGAAATGGCTTCCACGGTGCTCAAAATATATTCATCTTCATCACCGGGAGATCCGTGCACCAACTGGAACCCGTCCATCGACAGGGGTCCTTGTGGCAAATTGCGAAGGAAATCAGTTTCCTCCTGGCTCAATTGGGCCCGCGTCCAGTCGGTGGCGGCGCGAGCCAGGGCATTAAAGTCCTCGGTATCCATCAAGCCGGAGCAGGCTTTATCGTGATTGCCGCGGATGACCACGGCCCCAAGGTCCCTGACGCGGCGGATGACTGCATTCGGATCGGGACCGTAGCCGACCAAGTCACCCAGGCAGAGGACCTGGTCATATTTGCCGTCGGCCAGTTTAAGACACTCCTCCAGGGCTTCGAGATTCGAATGGATATCGCTGAGAATCAGATAGCGCAAACCGGACTCCATCAAGGCTGAGGAAGAATTATACGATGTTCACGGCCAATCTAACGCGCAAATTTTGACTCGGATTGGAAAATTTGGTTAGTATTCGTCCTTTTGGACACGTGCTATCCTAAAGCCCTGAGTTTCTTATGCTTCGATTTCAAACTGCCGGCGAGTCTCATGGCCAGGGCCTGATTACCTTGCTTTCCGGTCTGCCCGCGGGCTTGCGTGTGGACTTCGCCTATATCAACCGCGATTTGAAGCGGCGGATGGGAGGATATGGGCGCGGCGGCCGGATGAAAATCGAGTCGGATACGGCGCAATTCCTTTCCGGCGTTCGGCACGGCGAGACCATCGGATCGCCGATTGCCGTTCTGATTGAAAACCGCGACTGGAAAAACTGGCAGGATGCCATGTCGGTGCAAGACCGGCCGGAAGCGCGGGAGAAATACAAACCGCTTGCGTCGCCGCGGCCGGGGCATGCCGACCTTGCCGGATCGCTGAAGTACAACTTTCGCGAGGCCCGTTACGTGCTCGAACGAGCGAGCGCGCGCGAAACAGCGGCAAGGGTGGCTGCCGGGGCTCTGGCAAAAGTCTTTCTCAAGGATTTTGGTGCGGAAGTCGCCTCGCACACTATTGCCGTCGGTAAGGCAGCGCTTCCGGAACAGAAGATTCCATTCGAGCGCGTCCTCGCCTTACGCGATGCCGGGGAGATTCTGCTGAACTGCGTCGACCCTGAAATCGAAATGCGAATGAAGGCGGAAGTTGATTCTGCAACGGAGAACCGCGACACCGTAGGAGGAACATTTGAGGTGATCGCGCATGGTCTTCCGCCGGGCCTTGGATCGTGCGCCCAATGGGATGAGAAGCTGGACGGCCAGCTCGCGCAGGCCGTGATGTCGATCCAGGCCGTCAAGGCGGTGGAAATCGGGACGGGAGTTGAGAATTCGGCCACGCCGGGTTCCGGCGTGCACGATGAGATCGGATACGACCGAAAGGCCGCGCGGTTCACTCGAAAGACGAACCGGGCGGGCGGACTCGAGGGCGGAATTACGAATGGCGAGGACGTGATTGTACGAGGCTACCTGAAACCGATCTCAACGCTGAGGCGCCCGCTGGAATCGGTGGAGTTCGAAAGCCGGGCAACGGTCAAGGCTGCTTACGAACGCTCGGACGTTTGCGTCGTTCCCGCGGCGGGCGTCGTGGGTGAGGCCATGGTGGCTCTGGTCATGGCGCGGGCGTTTCTTGAGAAGTTCGGTGGGGATTCGATGGCTGAGACCCATCGGAACTTTGACGGTTACCTCGAGCAAGTGCGCCGATACTGAGGAACGGCCGGCTGCCGCCGGCAAACTGGATCAGCAGAAGGAAGTCAAAACGAGCCATGATCTATCCCATCGTGAAATATGGAAATCAGGTTTTGGAACGGCCGGCGGTAGATGTGACCGACTTTGACAGCGAGCTCGAGAAGCTCGTCGCCAGCATGTTCGAAACGATGTACGCCGCGCATGGCGTGGGACTCGCCGCGCCACAGATCGGGCTTGGGAAAAGATTGTGCGTTATCGACATCACATCCGGCGAGGATCCAAAGGCCAAGATCGTGCTGGTCAACCCGGAAGTGGTTTCCGTCGAAGGAGAGCAGATGCAGGAAGAGGGCTGTTTGAGCCTGCCCAACTTTCGCGCCAAGACACCGCGCCCAGTGCGCGCCAGCGTGCGTGGCCAGGATGAGCAAGGCAGGGAAATCGCCCTCAGCGGGGAAGGACTGCTGGCGCGCGCCTTTTGCCATGAGATTGACCACCTTAATGGGAGGCTTTTTATTCATCATTTGAGCCGCCTGAAACGCGAATCGATCAAACGTCGCGTGCGGAAGATGATGAAAGCGGACGAATGGTAGAGAAGACCGACAGATTCCAGATTTCTGGAAGCCGGCGGCAAGGGTTGATGAAAACCAATGCGACTGATTTTTTGCGGCACGCCTGAATTCGCTATGCCCACGCTGGAGCGGCTGGTCGAAGCCGGCCATTCCATCGAACTTGTGGTGACCAATCCTGATGAACCGGCCGGCCGCGGTTATGCCTTGAAGCCTCCGCCTATCAAGGAAGCGGCCACTCGCCACCACCTTCTGATTTTTCAGCCCGCAAAGTTCAAAGAGCCCACAACCAGGAAGTTTCTTTCAGGGTTTCAGCCTGACGCGATGGTGGTCGCGGCCTACGGGCACATCCTTCCTCAATGGGTGCTGGATCTGCCCCGCCTGGGGTGCATTAATCTTCATGCGTCACTGCTGCCCAAGTATCGCGGAGCTGCCCCCATCGCCTGGGCGATTGTTCGTGGCGAGCGCGAGACCGGCGTAACAACCATGAAGATTGACGCGGGGATGGATACAGGTGACGTGCTGCTCGAAAAGACCGAGCCCATTCTGGATACCGACACAGCCGGTACGCTTTCCGAGCGGTTGAGTGTGACCGGCGCCGAGTTGATGGTTGAAACGCTGCGCGGCTTGGAAAGCGGAGAAATCGTTCCTCGGCCGCAGGACGCCCGCCTTGCAACCCTCGCGCCAATGCTCAAGAAGGAAGACGGGAGAATCGACTGGTCGAGCAGCGCCGTAGAAATCTGTCGTCGCATTCGCGGTTTCGATCCCTGGCCGGGAGCTTTCACGGACTTCCACGGGAAAACCTTGCACATCTGGAAGGCCACGCCTGCCGGGGCCGCTCCGTCCAAGTCTGTGCCGGGTACTCTTGTCCTTGACCCATCTCATCTGGCGGTCGTCTGCGGAGAAGGCAGCCTGCTCGCGCTCGAAGACGTGCAGGCGGAAGGACGGAAGCGTATGCCTGGCCTGGACTTTGCCCGCGGTGCGCGCCTGCATGACGGCGACAAGCTGGGGGCTTGAGAGAGGCGAACGTGCCTGTTTCGCCATCTCGAAAGCTCGCTTTTGATGTTCTCCTCCGAGTGGAGCAAGGCCGCGGCTTTGCCGACGAATTGCTTCAATCCCTTGCTAAACCCTCCTTGAAGGATTCCGACCGGCGCCTGGCAACGGAAATCGTGATAGGCACGCTTCGCCTTCGCGGCGACGTGGATGCGTGTCTCGAAGCCGCTTCTGGCAAGGTCTGCACATCACTTGATCCGGAAGTCCTCACGGCCCTGCGAATTGGGGCCTATCAGGTCCGGTGGCTCGCGAAAATCCCGAAATCCGCCGCCGTCAATGATTCGGTGGAGCTGACCAAACGTGCCCGCAAGCGTTCTGCGGCGGGATTCGTGAACGCCGTCTTACGCAAGTGCGAGCCGGCGCCCTGCAGGCCCGGTGACTCCGATTGGAGCGTTGAGAATCCTGGCGTGCGGGCCACGGCGCGGCAGTCACTGCCACAGTGGCTGTATGAGCGCTGGCAACGAAATTTCGGAGAATCTGAGGCCGCAATTCTCGCATGGTTGGGAATCCAGCCGCCCCCGGCGGCGCTCAGGATTCTCGGTGACGGCTCGGAAGCTGAGCGCGCCAGATACGAGTTGCGCGATGCCGGCGTCCGAGCGAGAGCCGGTCTGCTGACGCCGAACTCGATCATTCTGGAGCCGGGGCAACATTCGAGCGCGCTTCCTCTCTTGAAGGAGTTTCGCGCCGTTTTTCAGGACGAGGCTTCGCAGGCGGTAGAGAGCCTGTTGGGCGGGGCAGAGAATGAGCGCGTGCTCGATTTGTGCGCAGCGCCTGGCCTGAAGACGAGCCAGATTGCGAACGGCATGCAAGGTGGCCTGCTTGTTGCCTGCGAACACAGCGAGCGGCGGCTGCGCACCATGAAGCAATTGCTGCCTCGCTGGGTTCGATCAAGTGCGCAAGTCTGCCTCCTCCGGCTCGATGCGGCGGAAGATCTTCCTTTTGGTCTCCGCTTTGACCGGATTCTGCTTGATGCTCCGTGTTCGGGAACCGGCACGATCGCCCGCAATCCGGAGATCAAATGGCGATTACGGCCTGAGGACATCACCGGTTATGCCGCAAAGCAGCGCAGGATGCTCCTGAATGCCCTGCCATTCCTGGCTCCCGGCGGGCGGCTGGTTTATTCCACATGCTCGCTTGAGCCGGAAGAAAATGAAGGCGTCGTTGAAGGGGTTTTGAAGTCCTGCGGAGGGTATCAGTTGGTAGCAAGGTCCACGCTGGTGGCTGAACTTCCTCAGCTTGCTTCAGTGATTGGACCGGAAGGATACTTTCGCACCCGACCGGACCTTCACGGGACGGATGGGTTTTTCGCGGCAGTCGTCGTGCGAAAGGCCCAGACCCTGCTGCTAAGCGGTTGAATCTGCCCATCGCCTGCCGGTTCTAATCAACAATCGCGTTGTGAAAAATGAAACTAACTACCTCACTCGGTCAGCGGGGCCTGTGGTAGTATGGCTCCGCAAATCCTGAGGAGGTATCCAATGAACCTAAAGGGCAGGGGAATCGTTGTCCTGGTGGGGTTATGCCTTTTGGTCGCAGGTCTGCCTGGCACGGGTTTCTGCAGGTCAAAACACAAGGGAAAATTGCTCTATATGACGCTTTCGGCCGGATACAAGCACGCCAGCGTTGCGCCTTCGCGCGAAATTGTGAAAGAGATCGGTGAAAAATCTGGACTCTTCGATACGACGGTGACGGAAGACGTGGGTGCCTTTACTAAGGAGAACCTCAAAAAGTATGACGTCGTCATGTTTTACACGACCGGCGAGTTGCCGATGACCGATGCCGAAAAGAAGGCTTTCATCGACTTTGTGAAGTCGGGGCACGGCTTTGTGGGAGTGCACAGCGCAACCGACACTTTTTATATGTGGAAGGACTATCTGGAACTGATCGGAGGATACTTTAACGATCATCCCTGGCATCAGCACGTCACCGTTGAAGTGGCCGATCCTTCGAGTCCGATCGTCAGTTTTCTCGGCAAATCGTTTCAGATCAACGATGAGATTTATCAGATTGCCGATTTTCAATACAGGACGTCTCATGTGCTCTTGCGGCTTGATCCGGATTCAGTGGACCTTAGAAAGCCCTTCGTGCACAGGCGTTTCTACGGCTGGCCCCTGGCCTGGACGCGACGCGATGGAAAGGGAAGGGTTTTCTATACGGCGCTGGGGCATGAGGATGCCGTCTGGAATGATCCCCGTTACCAGAAGCTGCTGCTGAACGGCATCAAATACGCCATGGGCGATCTGAAGTGAGGCCGGAGTCTGAGCGGCCTGCGACCGGGAGTCGCGCCATTGCAATCTCCCCATTTTCCTTGACAACGGTCGCGGGGATTTGTCATAAGGAAAGTCTGTAGGTTGTTGTTGATTGGAGGATTATCGCGAAGAATTGAACTGAGATCTGGCCCTCGTTAGGCGAGGTTACCACGCAAACAGAAGCCACTGCCCGGAAACTCGGAGACGGGCCAACGGGTGGAGCAGGCATGGCCGGCTTAAGGCTTTGCATAAGGTGGCTGTAGCAGGATCGACGAAACTACGTTGCGCGGTGCCAAAGCTCACACCAGGAGGCTGGCCCGGCCGGAAGGCCGCGGTCGAAACTCTTTTGTCGCCCCGTGTGAGCCGTGTCTTGCACGGGGCTTTGCTTTTGTGATGGTCAGGCATGCCGGGAGCGTTCAGGGCATTCAGACCAAAGCGTCAAGCGTTGTGAGGCTTCTATGATCTACTTTACCGAGTTGGAAAATCTTCCGGTCTATGACGTCAAAGGCGAATACCTGGGCCGGCTCATGGACCTGGTGGTGGACCCGAGCCGAAACTCCGTTCGCGTCGCCTCGTACCTTGTGCGGGCTCCAGGCAAGCGGGCTCTCTGCATCACGCATGAGCAAATCCAGTCGCTCTCGGTTCGCGCCTGCCAGACTACTGTGCCGGCGAAGGATATCCGGTGCTACTCGCCGGACGAAAGCCTTTTGCATCTCAAGAAGGACGTTCTGGACCAGCAGGTGATTGACGTCAATCATCGCAAAGTTGTCCGCGTGAACGACGTCGATCTGGACATTCAGCCCACCGACGGACACACGGACCTGCGCATTCTTGCGGTGAACGTGGGCGTCGCCGCGGCGGTCCGGCGGCTACTGCAGGGTCTGACGGCCAAGCATACCCTGCGGGCGATCTCGAGCCTCTTTCCCTCGACAACGATCCGCTGGGAATTCGTAAACCTGATCGAAGAGGATCCGGCACGGCGGTTGCGTCTGAAGCTTTCGTCCGACCGTTTGAAGCTGCTCCATCCCGCCGATCTGGCCGACATTCTTGAACAGCTCAGCCGCGACGAGCAGCGGGCCGTCATCGATACGCTGGATGAAGAGACCGCAGCCCAGGTGATTTCAGAAATCCCAACGCATTTGCAGGCGGCACTGCTGGAGGGCATTGCCCGGCCGAAGGCTGCCGACATTGTGGAAGAAATGGCTCCCGATGAGGCTGCCGATTTGTTGCAGGAACTTCCACCGGAAACTTCCGCTGAGCTGCTGGCCGGAATGGAGAAGGAAGAAGCCAAGGAGGTCAAGGAGCTTCTTGGGTTTGAGGAAAACACGGCAGGAGCCTTGATGACGACCGAGTACATCGTAATCGGCGATGGTGCCACCGTTGGCGGAGTGATCGAGGCATTCAAGCATTACGACGGCCCGCTGGAAATGATTCATGAGATCTACATGGTCAATTCGGAAGCCGTGCTCACCGGAGCGGTTCCGCTGGCGCGAATTCTGCTCGCCGGGGCCGAAACGCCCGTCCAGCAGTTGGGAATGGATTCGCTGATCAGCGCCCCGGTCCACGCCGACGAAAAGACTGTGGTGGATATGTTCAATAAGTACAATTTGCTGACGCTTCCCGTCGTGGACGATAAACAGCATCTGGTCGGAGTGATCACGGCGGACGACGTTCTGGAGCTTGTGGTTAAACGCTGAGAATCAGTATCTGAATCATTGAAGGTCGAACCCATGGTCAAACGCTACCGGCGCTGGCGCCTGAACATCCTTATTTTTCTGGCTGTTCTCGGCCCGGGCATCATCACCGCCAACGTGGACAACGACGCGGGGGGAATCTATACCTACTCCGTCGCCGGGGCGAAGTTCGGCTTCTCGCTGCTTTGGACCCTGATTCCCATTACGATTGCGCTGGTCGTCGTTCAGGAAATCGTGGCCCGGATGGGCGTCGTCACCGGAAAAGGCCTTGCCGATCTGATTCGCGAAGAATACGGCTTCCGCATAACCTTCATCCTGATGGCGCTTTTGATCGTTGTGGATTTGGGTAATACGATTTCCGAATTTGCCGGACTGGCATCAGGAATGTCCGTTTTCGGCGTCAGCCGGTTCATCGCTGTGCCGCTGGGAGCTGTGCTCGTTTGGGTGCTGGTCGTCAAAGGTACTTACCGGATTGTCGAGAACGTTTTCCTGGCTGCCTGCGTTTTTTACATTGCCTATCCCATTTCCTGCTTCCTGGCTCATCCGAAGTGGGCCACGGCTATGGTCGCGACGGCAAAGCCGACCTTCTCCCTGAATTCCGGTTATTTGTACATGGTGATCGGTCTGGTGGGAACGACGATCGCGCCCTGGATGCAATTCTATCTGCAATCCGCGGTGGTCGAAAAAGGGGTGAAGCTGAAGAATTATTTTTACTCGCGGATGGATGTGATTGTGGGCTGTATCATCACGGACCTCGTGGCCTTTTTCATCATCGTTGCCTGCGCCGCCACAATCTATATGACAGGGCACCGCGACATCAAGGACGCCGCCGATGCCGCGATGGCGCTCGAGCCTCTGGCGGGGCGTGCGGCCAGCGCTCTTTTCGCGCTCGGCCTGGTCAATGCGTCCTTATTCTCAGCCTGTATCCTTCCGCTGGCGACTGCCCATTATGTCTGTGAAGGGCTGGGCGCCGAGTCCGGAATTGACAAGCGCTTTCACGAAGCGCCGACCTTCTATTGGCTCTATACAACCTTGATCTTTCTCGGCGGACTTTCCGTCATCCTTCTGAGTGAGAAAATGCAAATCCCGATCATCCTGCTCTCGCAGGTGGCGAACGGCGTCCTGCTGCCGTTCGTTCTGATCTTCATGCTGCGCCTCGTCAACCGCAAGGACCTGATGGGCGAGCATACCAACTCCCGCGTCTTTAACGTGATTGCATGGGCTACTTGCGTCGGCACCATCATCCTCACGGCGATGTCCCTGTTCCTGCCTGGCGCGACACCGTCATAAGAGTCAATTGGGACGACGGGCGACCGTGGACGGCAGTTCCCGACGCCGTTCCTTGACGCGATTGTGGCGCGCCGATAGAATGAGAAACGAGCATCCCAACCGCGATGGCACTGCAGTTTTACAACACGCTGGCCGGCAAAGTGGAGCAGTTTGAGCCGCTGGAGGACAATCTTGTCCGCATATACACTTGCGGCCCAACGGTTTACGCCTATGCCCACATCGGCAATTTCCGAACCTTCGTTTTCCAGGACGTCCTGCGCAGGTATTTGAAATATCGGGGGTTTCAGGTCCGGCAGGTGATGAATCTGACGGACGTTGATGACAACACGATCCGAAACTCGCAGCAGGCTGGACTTCCCCTGCGGGAATATACGGATCAATTCATCAAGGCTTTTGAGGTTGACCGCGATCTGCTCAATCTCGAAACTCCGGAGATTGTGGTGCGCGCCACCGATCATATTCCCGATATGGTCCAGGTGATTGAGACTTTGATCAGCAAGGGTTTTGCGTATTCGAGTGAAGGCTCCGTGTACTTTGCCATCGAGAAATTCCCGGGTTACGGCAAGCTGTCGAAGATTGACTTTTCCGGCATCCGCGCCGGCGCACGAGTGGATACGGACAAATACGACAAAGAAAACGCCCGCGACTTTGTGCTCTGGAAAGCGGCCAAGGAGGGCGAGCCTTCCTGGGACACGCCGATCGGGCGGGGAAGACCGGGGTGGCACATCGAATGCTCGGTGATGTCCATGAAATACCTGGGCGTGCCTTTTGATATTCACTCCGGCGGCGCCGACCTGATCTTTCCTCACCATGAAAACGAAATCGCGCAAAGCGAGGCTGCGACGGGAAAGCCCTTTGTGCGTTTCTGGGTGCACGGCGAGCACCTGGTGGTTAATGGCGAGAAGATGTCAAAGTCGCTGGGAAACTTTTATACGCTTCGTGACCTGATCGGCCGCGGATTCAAACCGTCTTCGATTCGCTATCTCCTTGCTTCCGTGCCGTTCCGGCGGCAGCTCAATTTTACTTTTGAGGGCCTGCACCAGGCTGACCAGTCCATCGACCGGCTGAGGAATTTCCGCTACCGGCTGGACACGGAAAAATTCCCGGCGGGGGAAAGTCAGCCGTTGCAGGAAGTCGCTCGGTCCGCCCGTGAAAAATTCGAAGCAGCGATGGATGACAATCTGAATACGGCGGAAGCTCTGGCGGCGGTTTTCGACATGGTGCGCGATGGCAATACCGCGATGGACGGTGGCAATTTCCGGGAGGGCGACCGGCCGGCGTTTCTTGACATGCTGAGCCGCTGGGATAGTATTTTTGCGGTTCTTGAGGACACGGACTACGCAAAGCTACGGGAATTTGGATTTGTGAAAGCCGCTGATGCCCCAGCAGCTGCCGGCGGAGATGGACGCTCCGTGGGCGTTTTGATCGAAGCTCTGACCGACGAAGAGATCGAAATGCGTGTTGGCCAGCGCAACGAAGCCAGGCGGGGCGGCAAATTCGCGCTGGCCGATCAGATTCGGGACGAACTTACGCAGGCCGGCGTTCTTTTGGAAGATACCAAGGGCGGAACCCGGTGGAAAAGAAAATAGCGGAAAGCAGAATTGTTTTGCGCGAATGCCCGGCATTCGCGCGCCCCGGCTTGTTTGGCGGAGACTAGGAATCCTCGCAACTCGACTCACCCGAGTGGGTTCACCCAAGCTGCGAGGAGGAATCACATGCAAAAGCCGAAAATCAAAACTTCACTGCCTGGTCCGGAAGCGCAGAAGGTTCTGGAGATGGACAAGCGTTACATATCTCCGTCCTATACTCGCGATTATCCGCTGGTGGCGCGCCGTGGAACTGGAATGCTGGTGGAGGATGCGGATGGAAACACCTTTCTCGATTTCAGCGCCGGCATCGCCGTGGTTTCAACCGGCCACTGCCATCCCGATGTAGTGCGTGCCATCCAAAAGCAGGCGGAGACGCTGATTCACATGTCGGGGACGGATTTCTACTATCCGTTGCTGGTTCAGGTGGCGGAAAAGATGGCCAGCATTGCCCCCGGCGATTCTCCTAAACGCGTTTACTTTTCTAATTCAGGGACTGAGGCGATGGAAGCGGCACTGAAACTGGCCCGATTCCACACCCGGAGGCATCGCTTCATCGCTTTTCTGGGCTGCTTCCATGGCCGGACTTTCGGTTCTCTGTCGCTGACTGCGAGCAAGGCGGTGCAGCGCAATGGATTCGGGCCGCTGTTGCCGGGCGTAACCCATGTTCAGTATCCGAATCCCTACCGTTGTCCCAAGGGGCACGCTCCGGAAAAGTGTACCTGTACTGGAATCGAGGAGATCGAGAAGCTATTCAAGACCGCGGTTCCGGCTCAGGAAGTGGCCGCGATCATTGTGGAACCCATTCAGGGAGAAGGCGGTTATATCGTTCCGCCTCCGGATTTTCTCCCCGCCTTGAGGAGCCTGGCGGATCGCCACGGCATTCTGCTGATCTTTGACGAGGTCCAGTCCGGCATGGGCCGGACCGGGAAGATGTGGGCCTGCGATCATTTCAACACTGTCCCGGATATCCTGACCACGGCAAAAGGCATTGCATCGGGCATGCCGCTGGGCGTGACGGTTGCTCGTGCCGACCTGATGAACTGGCCACCGGGAGCGCACGCTTCCACCTTCGGCGGAAATCCAATCGCCTGCGCGGCGGCTCTGGAAACGATCCGTCTGCTCGAGGAAAAATACATCGCGAATGCCGCCGATGTCGGCGGATATTTGCTCGATCGCTTGGCCGGCTGGAAATCGCGCCACCCGCTGGTGGGAGACGTCCGGGGCAAAGGTTTGATGATCGGAATTGAACTGGTGAAAGATCAGAAGACTCGATCTCCTAATCCCGACGCCAGAACGCGCGTCCTTCGGCGGGCCTTCGAAAGCGGCCTTCTTGTGCTTGGCTGCGGCGAGAGCACCATCCGGCTGATGCCTCCCCTGATTGTTTCTCGTGAGGAGGCGGATTACGCGCTCGAAGTTCTTGACCGCTGCCTTACTGAGGCGGAGGCAGCGAGTTAATCGGCTTGAGAGCGGCGAGATTTGACCTGCAGTGTGGTTATTGTGAACTGCTATGAGTATTCTGGCGCGTGCAGTTTATACCCTTTTGATTCGCAAGGAAAAGCAGCGGGCGAAAGCTCTGAAAGGTCTGCCTCCCACAACGTTATCGCGCGGCAGGCATGGCCATCTTGAAACGGGACGCCACGGCGAGACCCTCGTCTACTGGTATTTGCGACGGAAAGGCTATACCATAGTTGCGCGCAACCGGCGGGGGAGCGGCGGCGCGGGCGAACTGGACATGGTGGGCTGGGACGGCCCTGTGCTGGCCTTCATCGAAGTGAAAACGCGAACCTCGGAAGAGGCCGGTCCGCCGGAAGCGTCATTGCAAACCGGCCAGCAGCAGCGAATAGCCAGGGCCGCACAAAGGTACATCCAACGCTTAAGAGTTGCCCCCGCGAGCTTCCGTTTCGATGTCGCCAGCGTTTCATGGCATCCTGAGCAAGGGTTCGGGGTGCGGGTCATCAAAGATGCCTTCGACGCGTAAGCCTCAAGCCAATGCGGAACGAGGATCGTTCCGACTAGAGCAAAGGAGCTAAGGCCTTGCCTGAACTCAGGAAAGACCCGATCACGGGACGTTGGGTCATCATAGCCACGGACCGCGCCAAGCGCCCCACAGATTTTGTGCGCGACAAAGTGGAAATTCGCGGCACCGGCTTTTGTCCATTCTGCATGGGCAATGAATCCAAGACCCCTCCTGAAATCAGCGCCTACCGCAGTGACGGCAGCCAGCAGAACACACCGGGATGGTCGTTGCGCGTTGTGCCGAACAAATTTCCGGCCCTGGGCATCGAAGGAGGACTGAACCGGCAAGGCGAAGGTCTCTACGACAAAATGAACGGAATCGGCGCCCATGAAGTCATCATCGAAACGCCGGACCACCGGATGACGCTCGCAAATCTTCCGCAGCGCCAGGTTGAAGACGTGCTTTGGGCCTACAAAGAGAGAATGCAGGATTTGAAGAAGGATCGGCGCTTTAAGTACATCCTGATTTTCAAAAACCACGGCGACGCGGCCGGAGCCTCGCTCGAGCACACGCATTCGCAATTGATTGCATTGCCCGTCGTGCCGAAGCGGGTCCAGGAGGAAGTGGACGGCTCGCGCGATTATTACAGCTTTAAGGAACGCTGCATTTTCTGCGACATCATTCGCCAGGAGAGTGAGCAAGGCTTGCGGGTAATTGCTGAAAACTCGGACTTTATCGCCCTTTCCCCATTCGCGCCACGTTTTCCTTTTGAACTCTGGATTACACCGAAAGTGCATCTGGCGTCGTTCGAGGAGTCTTCGAAAACCCAGTTCGAGACGCTGGCCGCCATCCTGAAGGACATGTTGATGCGCCTGGACAAGGTCCTGGACCTGCCGGCGTACAATTTTGTCATCCACACTTCTCCCATTTACGAGGCAACCAACGATTACTTTCACTGGCATATCGAGATTATGCCTAAGCTGACGAAGATGGCCGGATTCGAATGGGGGACTGGTTTCTATATCAATCCGACTCCGCCCGAGGAATCCGCCAGATTCATGCGCGAGGCGGCCGTTTCCGCAGTCGCCGGGTAACCCGGCAGTCCACCCGGCGTCTTGTCTGAAATCTTAATACAGTTGCCGATTCGCGCCGGCACCTGCGTCTGCACATACCTTGAATTCCAAGAGGCTCACTCATGACCAAGGACGAAATCATCCGCAAGAAGAAGGAATTCATCTTCGATTGCGCTGCGACGTATTACAAGGAGCCGCTGGTTGTGGACCACGGCAGGATGCAGCACGTTTTTGACGTCGAAGGGAAGCAATATCTCGATTTCTTCGGCGGCATCGTGACCGTTAGCGTGGGACATGCGAACCCTAAGGTCGCGGAAAAAGTCAAAGCTCAGGTTGACAATGTTTCTCACACTTCGACGGCGCACCTGACGGAAGCCGTCGTTGCTCTCGCGGAAAAAATGGCCCATATTGCACCCGGCCGCCTGAAAAAATCCTATTTCACCAACAGCGGCTCAGAGGCGAATGAAGTCGCCGTGATTTCCGCGCGAATGTTTACCGGCAATTCCGAGATGATTGCCTTACGTCACGGATACAGTGGTCACACCCAACTCACCAAATCCATGACGGGCATGTATAACTGGCGGCGCGCCGGATTGGTTCCGCAACACGTGGTCCATGCGCCCGGACCCTATTGCTACCGCTGTCCTTACGGTTTGACTTATCCGGCCTGCGAGCTTCACTGCGCGCGGGACATCGAGGAGGTCATCAAGACCTCGACCACGGGCTCCATCGCCGGAATGCTGGCGGAGACGATTCAGGGCGCGGGCGGATTTATTGTTCCGCCCCCGGGCTATTTCAAGATTGTTGCCAACATTGTCCGCAACTACGGCGGGCTGTTCATTTCCGACGAAGTTCAAACCGGTTTCGGCCGGACCGGCGCCAAATGGTTCGGCATCGAGCATTGGGAAGTCGAGCCGGACATGATGACCATGGCCAAAGGCATGGCGAATGGCGCGCCCGTCGGCTGCACGATCACGAGGCCGGAGATCGCCGACGCCTACAAGGGTTTCACGATTTCAACCTTCGGCGGCAACCCCGTGACCGCAGTTTCCGCCAAAGCCACGATTGATCTGATCGAGGAAGAGCGCCTGATGGAAAATGCGGAAATGGTAGGCAAGCGATTTCGCGAAGGACTCGATGGGTTAAAGGAGAAATATCCCGCCATCGGCGACGTGCGCGGCATGGGCCTCATGCAAGGATTTGAGCTTGTTAAGGATCGAAAGACTAAGGAACCTGCGCCGGATGTGACCAATCAGTTGATGGAACGCGCCCGCGCAAACGGGCTGCTCATCGGCAAGGGCGGCCTTTACGGAAACGTGATTCGTATGTCCCCGCCCCTCAATATCACCAAGGCAGACGCTGACGATGCCGTGCGCATTCTCGACAAAAGCTTCGCTGAATTATGAAAAGTACAATTTTGGACCCGCATTCCTGGCAGCGCATCCTGCATTACCGGAGCAAACTTTGAAATATCGTGAACTCGGTCGAACGGGCTGGAAAGTTTCGGAAATCAGCTTTGGCGCGTGGGCGATTGGGGGCATGTGGGGCCATGTGGAAGAGAGCGACGCCTTGGCCGCTCTGCATCGAGCCGTGGAATTGGGCGTCAACTTCATCGACACGGCTGACGTTTACGGCGACGGCCGTAGCGAGCGTCTGATTGCCCGCCTGCGCAAAGAATGTGGTGAACAGATCTACGTGGCGACGAAAGCGGGCCGCGCTCTTGCGCCGCATACGGCGGATGGCTATAACGCTGAAAACATCGGCCGTTTTGTGGAGGGCAGCCTCAAGCGCCTCGAGACTGATTGTCTGGACCTTCTGCAACTGCATTGTCCGCCGACTGAAGTCCATTACCGTCCGGAAGTTTTTGGAGCGCTGGACAGGCTGGTCGAGGCCGGCAAAATCCGAAATTACGGTGTGAGCGTCGAAAAAGTTGAAGAAGCGCTGAAAGCGATCGAATATCCCGGCGTTCAGAGCGTTCAGATTATTTTCAATATGTTCAGGCAGCGTCCGGCCGAACTGTTCTTCCCGGAAGCGAAAAAGAAGCGCGTCGGAATTCTGGCTCGGGTGCCGCTGGCGAGCGGACTGCTGGCCGGGCGGCTGAAGCGCGACTCACAGTTTGCACAAGACGATCACCGTACCTTCAATCGCCATGGCGAAATGTTCGACCGAGGTGAAACGTTTTCAGGGGTTGATTATGAGAAGGGCTTGGCGGCAGTCGAGGACTTGCGCAAGCTGGCCCCGGCTGAGGCATCCCTGGCCCAGTTCGCGCTCCGATGGATTCTGATGTTTGACGCCGTGACGTGCGCTATTCCGGGAGCCAAGAATCCCGCTCAAGTGGAAGAGAACGTCCGCTCCGCCGAACTTCGGGCGCTGAGTGAAGCGCAAATGGAAAGAGTGCGCGAGGTTTACACGTCAGGAATTCGAGAGCAAGTTCACCAACGTTGGTGAATCTACCGCTCAGTCCAAAAGCTCACACCTGAAAATTAAAAGTCGTGCCCGGTGGATTTCTTTCCGCCTCTGAGCTAGTCCTTCTTGTCCTGGGCTGGTGAAGACGCCTTCTTTTTGTGGCGGGGGTGACCCTTGAACTCCGGAAGAATGTTCCGCATGGGCGTGGCGTGTTCGGTTTTGACGGCGCGGTTGAGCTGATCCTGGCAATTGTAAAGATTGCCCTGGGTGAGCGCGTAAATCTGATCGTGGTTTCGGGTGAGAAAGGTAATGTACGGGGCAAGCGCCTGCTCAAGCGCAAAAAGATCGTTCCAGGCTTGGCGGATTTCACTTCCCATGTTCTCATTCTGGTAGCGGTAAACAGGATCAGCAACTTCGCTGAGACGCGGCAGCACCAGGGTCATTCCTGAATATGTTTCGAATCCGAAATACTCGCTGTCCGGACGGCTCGCAAACCTCGCCCGTGCCCCCTCCAGCGAGTCGAGGCCCTTCTTCACGGCGGCCAGGTTCCTCTCCAGATTGCTTGCAACGACGGGCGGCATCTTCACGCTCTCAGGGTGGACCTGTCCTGTAAGATCCCGGATTCGCTCCTCGGATTGCCAGATCTTAACCAGCAACTGTTTGATTTGCGCCGGCTGCATGAAGCCCGGCTGGCTGGCCATCGAAGGCGGAGGAGCCTGCATCGTTTCCGGAACCAGAACCTTTTCCGTCTGGATCACCGGAGCCTGTCGGGTTTGAGATGAGGCACCGGAATTTTGCGCGGGCACGTTTGACTGGGCAAAGCCCTGGGAAGCCAACGGAATAAGAAATATGAGGCCGATGATAAGGCGCATTTCGAATCCCTTTCCGAAACTCGCTTTTGCGGCCCTTGAGGGAAACCCAAAAATTGGCGCCGGCACTATGGCAGCATTCCCCAGGGGCGCACTTCAGGATGGCAGGATTTAGCGCGCTTCGTCCACAAATTTTTCGAGCGATTCGCGGGCAGTGGGTTCGATGTTCTGGAACTCGATTCCCATGCCCGTGCCGGGCAGGGAATGGACGACTTTGCCATGGAGGGTAAGAACTGACTGATCGGCCGCGAGGCGGAGGGAGACTCGAACTTCGCTGCCCTCCGAGAAAAGGGTTTTGGCCGTGACAAAGATTCCCCCGGCGCTGATGTCACGCGTCACGAGCATGGCCGCCCGCCCCGTGGCCTCGCAGCTGACTTCCGTCACCAGGGTGGCGCGGCGGTAGGCGCGCTTGTTGATTTGCGGGGTTATGAAAGCTCGTTCTTCCTCGCCCATGTCATTCCCGTCGAAACAGATCGCTATCAGACACCAAGGAATCCGGCCGACCGTGTCGGAGAATGCTAGCACATGGTTGTGCGGCCTGCAATTCGAAGCTGCAACGAGGGGCCGTGAAAGCGGAATGCCGGGCGATGCGACGACGCATTTACAGCCTTGACGTTATCGGCTGTCTGACAGAGAATGCCCAACTATGAATAGACCTGTTCAGAAATATTTCGTTATCACTTTGGCCATTCTGGCGCTCGCCTGGAGCGCCGGCATAGTAGCGGCTCCCGCCAGGCCGGCTCAAATCACTCGCCCGCCCATTGTGGGCGTGGCCAACATCGGCCTATACACAAGCGACCTTGCCGCCGCGAAGAAGTTCTACGGTCATGTGCTTGGATTTGCCGACGCTTTTTCGGTCAAGAAATCCGATGGCGGGTTGATGCTGACGTATTTCAAAGTGAACTTCCATCAGTATATCGAGATTTATCCGGGCCTGAAGAGCCCGACCGCCGATCGCCTTCAACACATCGGGTTTGAAACAACTAACGCCCGCCGCCTCCGCGACTACCTTGCCTCCAAAGGCGTTGATGTGCCAAGCCAGGTTACGCGGGGCCCGGACGGCACCTTGAGCTTCATGGTGAAGGATCCGGACGGCCATAACGTTCAATTTGTTGAGTACTCCCGAAATACTCTTGAGAGTCGCGACTTTGGAAAAGACGTGCCTGCGAGCAGAATCGCGACGCAAATTATTCATTTTGGCGTAACGGTTCAAGACCGTGCTCGCGCCGACCGCTTCTACAAGGACATCCTGGGATTCAAGCTGATGTGGGAGGGAGGCATGACGGATAAGCGGACGGACTGGGTGGATATGCGAGTTCCGGAGGGTAAAAACTGGCTTGAGTACATGCTGAATGTCCACAATCCGTCGCCGCGAACATTGGGTGTGATGAACCATTTCTCGCTTGGCGTGAAGTCCATACAACCCGTTTATCATACGGTTCTGAAACGCGGCTATAAGCCTTCCGAGCCTCCTAAAATTGGGCGGGATGGAAAATGGCAACTCAATCTCTATGATCCGGACTTTACGCGCGCGGAAGTAATGGAGTACAAGCCGGTTCAAAAGCCATGCTGCTCACCAATGCACTCACTTTATTGAAAGGCACTTTTTTATTGTTCAATGCACCTTTGCAATTTGGGATTGAATATAAATCTGCGTGATCAGTGTAGCCTGCAAGTGGAAGCCGGCTGGTTGTTATAAGCCTTTGTATTACATAGAGTTATACCACATTGTGCATCCTATCGGGGTAGGGAGACAGAAATTGTCTGCGCAATGTCGAGAAATGACAGAGAATGGCATTTACGATCGATCTAGAATTTCAAGGCCTCACGAAACATCACGTAACACATTTACAATCTATAACTTGCTGTATCGGCTGATGTCCAGAAATGATCCAGGTTATGGCAAGGTTCTTGCGCTGTTTATTCAAGGATTTGCGCTATTTGACCTGGGGGTGACCAGATGACTAAAGAGACTCGGGGTTTTTCGCTGATTGAACTTCTGATTGTGGTGGCAATCATATTGATTATCGCCGCCATCGCCATCCCGAATTTTCTCCGCTCCCGGATTGCGGCCAATCAGGCTTCGGCTGTGGGCTCGCTGCGGACGCTGGGCACCGGGGAGATGACCTACGCGTCAACATACAATCTGGGATACAGTCTGGACCTTTCCTATCTGGGTCCGCCGGCAGCGGGAACCAATTCCAACAGCACCGCCGCCGGCCTGGTGGACAATGTCCTCGCGGGCAGCGGAAACACCTCGGTCAAGAGCGGCTACATTTTCACCTATTCAGCGGCGCCCCTCGTGGGGGGCAGGATTTACGGATTCAGCTTTCATGCCGACCCCGTCACGCGCGGGCTGACCGGGACCAATTCCTACTTCTCCGACGAGTCGGGCGTGATTCGCCAGAACTCCAACAGCACTCAGGCCACGGTGACAGATTCGCCGATCGGCGGATAGCCCGGCCGGGCTTCGGATTCCTGCTCTTCCGAGCTCCTGACATGCCGGCGAAAGCCGGCGCGATGCATGGGTGCGGCACACGCTAAAGAAATCCATTGCCATTCGCCGCCTGTTCGCATAGATTCCCCCAAGGTATCAGCCCAAAGGGGCGAAAAAGCAAAGTTCCGCAGGCCCTGAAGGGGCGTGTAAACAAAGCCCAGGCCATCGGCCTGGGTCAAGGTATCGTTCCCAAATCCTTTAGCATTGAAAGGGCGGGACAGGTTCCGCAGCCCCGAAGAGGGCGGACAAACAAAGCCCAGGCCAACGGCCTGGGTCAAGGTATCATTCCCAAGCCCTCAGCCCTGAAAGGGCGAGCCAGGTTTCTTCATGCCTCAATCGCTTTCCCAGATTTACGTCCACGTTGTTTTCAGCACCAAACAGCGCGAACCGCTCCTGCCGCCGCCGGTCCGGGAACACCTGCATGCCTATCTGGCCACCGTCCTCAAGAACCATGGCTCGCCGGCCCTCAAAATCGGAGGCACGGGCGACCACGTTCACGCGCTCTTTCGATTGTCGAAGAACGATTCGCTGGCGAAAATCGTGGAGGAAATCAAAACCAGTTCATCGAAGTGGCTCAAGACGCAGGGGCGAGGCCTGGCAAATTTCCATTGGCAGAGCGGCTACGCGGCGTTCTCGGTGAGCCCGGCGGACGCTGGCGAGGTCGCCGATTACATCGCGCAACAGGAAACCCACCACCGCGCCGTGAGTTTCCAGAATGAATTGCGAAGTTTGTTGGAACGGCACGGCGTGGCGTACGACGATCGGTATGCGTGGGATTAAAAGCCCGCCGGCCTGGGCGTCGGTGGTTCGCCCCTACAGGGCTCGGGAAATATTTTTGGGGTGCCGGTCAACCCAGGCCGTTGGCCTGGGCTTTGTTGTTTCGCCCCGTTGGGGCTCGGCCGCCTGTTTTCCCGGAACATCTGAGACGCCCCACCGGGGCGTCTCTACAAAAACGTGCCCGAGGCCCGCCCGGCGCGCCGTGCCGCGGCGCGATTCAAAATTTCAAATTGGAAATTTCAGATTAACGGAGCGGGCAGGAAATCATTGCGACTTCGGCGCGCAGGCCTGAAAGGTCTGCGCCAGCCGCGACAACCCGCGGCTTGAAGGGCATGCCGGGAAGAAGAAGTCTGAAGTGTGAAGTCAGAAGTCAGAAGTGGGAAGGCAGGAACATAAGTGTGAAGTATGAAGTGTGAAGTCAGAGGTGGGAAGGCGCTGAAGGTAGAGGGCTGGGAGAAAAATTCCCGGCGCGAATCAAATTTTCACATTCAAGATTTCAGAGAGGCTTGACGGGCGGGGGCGGGAAGAGTAAACCTCATTTGTGACTTCCGGACTTCCATCTTTGGGAAATTTTCGCATTCTGGAGCGGACGGGGCCGAGCCGGCCGCCGATTGAGAATCTCGAAGCGGAGATTCATCACCGGCTTTCGGCGCTGGGAATTGACGCCGGCAGTTTGCGCGGGAAGCGAATCGCCGTGACGGCGGGCAGCCGCGGGATTGCCAGCCTGCGTGAAGTGATCACCGAAGCCTGCTCCTGGCTGAAGTCGCAAGAGGCCGTTCCGTTTGTCTTTCCGGCGATGGGCAGCCACGGCGGCGGAACGGACGAAGGCCAGCGCGCGGTGCTGGAGGGATACGGCATTACGCCGGAGGCAATCGAAGCGGAAATTCTCTCTTCGATGGAAACCGTTTCGCTGGGCACGAGCGAAGAGGGCATCGAAATCTTTATGGACCGGAACGCCTGGCAGGCGGATGGCGTGCTGGTGGTGAATCGAGTGAAGCCGCACACTGCCTTTTCAGGAAAGATTGAAAGCGGCCTGGTGAAGATGATGGCCGTGGGCATGGGGAAGAGGCACGGCGCGGAAGCGATCCATCGCGGATGCCGGCGGGCCGGATATGAGAAGGCGATTCGCTCCGCGGCCGGCGGCGTGCTGGCAAGCGGAAAGATTCTGGCCGGGCTCGCGCTGGTGGAAAATGAAATGCACGAGCTTTGCGCCGTTGAGGCGTTGCGCGCCGACAAAATCATGGCAGGCGAGGAAGGGATTCTGGCGATGGCGAAAACTCTGGTGGCGCGAATTCCGTTCCCGCAGGTCGAATTGCTGATTGTTGACGAGATGGGAAAGAACATCAGCGGCTCCGGCATGGACACCAAGATTATCGGGCGCGGAACCGATGTCGCGGCCGGTTGCGCTTCAGATGGCGCTCCGGAAATGCGCATGATTTACGTCCGCGATTTGACGGAAGAAAGCGGTGGAAATGCTCTGGGCGTGGGGATGGCGGATTTGATTCACGAGAGGCTGTTCAAAAAGATTGATCTGGATAAGACCTACGTGAACGTTCGCACATCGCTCAATGCCCAGATGGCGAAGGTGCCGATGTACTTTGCTTCCGACCGCGAAGCCATCGAATTCGCGCTTGCCCAGCTTGGCAGCCCGGAACGGGAAGCCCAGCGGATTGTGCGCATCCGGAATACCGTCAGCCTTGAAAGAATTGCGGTCAGCGACGGCCTGGCCGGGGATGCAGCCGGACTGCCGGGCTGGAAACTGTCCGCGGAAGCGCGGGCTGCGCAATTTGATGCGGAAGGCAACCTGCTGCCGTTTTCGTGACGGGGCGCTGCTTTTCTTGACTCAGAGGCCTCGAGGATTCAAAATATCTGATGGACGGTGCATCGTGAAAAACTGGAGCGCAAAAGCGGGATGCCGGGGGCGGACGCTGGTTTCGCTTCTGGTGCTGGCATTGGCGGCTGTGCCTGCCGTCGGCGCGGCGCAATCGCAAGCGGCTCCGGCGGAAAGCGCGCCGAAGGAATCGAACAAAAGCCAGCCGGCGAAAAGCGGCGCGAAGAAGGAAAAATTGCCGCATTTTGCCGACCTGACGCGCGTGAGCACTTCGGACGCCGCACGGCAGGCCGCCGCCGACAAGGCGAACAAGAAAGACGGGAAGAGCAAGTCCGCGACGAAGGACTCCGGCTCCGTTCTGGAATTCCAACCCGTCCCGGCGGGAGCGGCGCAGCCAAGCTCACCGGCGGTGGTGGACAATCAGAAATCGAAGGGCGTGCTTAAGAGCATTCACGGCTCGGTTTATGGCGTGGGGTCTCCGAACGGGAAAGAGATGGGCGGGGACGTTGGAGCAACTTCAAAAGGCGGCAAAGTGGGCGTTTACATCGAAACCAAACACGTGGATCCAAATCAACCGGCTCCCTGATAAAAATGAAAATAGTCTCCGAACGAATGGCAACTCTTGCTGCTTCGCAAAAACGAACCTTTGTGCGCGGGACAGCGCTCGCTTCTCTTATCCTGTGCTCGGCGATGGCGGCGGTGGCAGCCGCGCCGACCACCACGAAATGCGATGAAGTGCCGAGCGCCATTCTCGGCCGCTCGGTGGGATACTGCGTGGACCTGCCGGCCGATTATGAGACTTCGGCCCCGATACGCTATCCCGTGCTTTACTTTCTGCACGGCCTTTTTGAAAACGATCAGCGCTGGATTGACCGCGGCGGCAAGGAAGTTCTGGACGGAATGCTGGCGGAAGGAAAGATCGGACCTTTCATCGTGGTGCTGCCCGACGCCTACAACACTTTTTACGTCAACTCGTCCGACGGCAAAGTCCGGTATGAGGATTTCTTCGTCAAGGAACTGATCCCCTATATTGATTCGCATTATCGCACCATCCCGACGCGCGCCGAGCGCGGAATCAGCGGGGTTTCCATGGGCGGCTACGGGGCGCTGCATTTGGCCATGGAACATCCGGACCTTTTTGAAGCGGTCAGCGCGCACAGCGCCGCGCTGCTGCCGGAATTTCCGCATCCCATTCCGACGCAGGGCCGCTGGGGATTTTACGCGCGCGTGCTGCAGGAAGCCTTCGGCTCGCCGTTGAGCGAGGCCTGGTGGGATAAGAATAATCCGCTTAATTTGGCGAAGCACTCTTCGACTTTCGACGGCTTGAAAATTTATTTTGATGTCGGCGACCACGACCGTTACGGTTTTGAGGAAGGGAACGAACTGCTGGACAAAATCCTGACCAAGGAAAATTACCCGCACGAATTCTACCTGCGCGAGGGCGATCACGGCTGGCCCTACCTGCGAAAATACATGCAGTACTCGCTGCTTTTCCACTGGAAGTGGTTCGAGGCGGGGTTGAAAAAAGACGCCTCAACCGGCCATTAGCGCCACCGCTGAATGGAGAACGCGATGCCAAGAGCTTTCAGGTTTGCACGAAGGGGAGCGTGGCTTGCCGCGGTTCTGCTGGCGGCAGCCGGTCTTGCAGTTGCGCACGGCAACGAACAGGCCGACGCGCGGGCTACAATCGGACGTGCGCACGTCGTCATCCATTATGGACGGCCTGAGCTGAACGGCAGGGATCCGCTGAAGCTGATCGAGCCGGGACAACTGTGGCGAATGGGCGCCGACGTTCCCACGACGCTGAAAACCGATGCGGACCTCGACTTCGGCGGAACGCGAGTGGTGAAAGGCGAATACGTCCTGCGCGCCCGGTACATCGAGCCGGGGCGATGGACGCTGGTGCTCGAGCGCGCGCCCAGTCCCCGATACGATCCAAACGACAAAGCGGCGGAAATTCCGCTGACTCTGGAGAAAGGCCAACCGGCGGCGGAACAAGTGACCATCAGCCTTACGGCCCACGGATCGAAGGGAGAAATTGAAATCCGCTGGGGCGCGCTGGCGCTGACCGGAACATTCCAGGCCGCTCGCTGAGGATTCGCACCGGGCGGCGACTTTGAACTCCGGATAGGTAAACCTTTCGCCTCGCTGAACGGACCGCTGATGCCTTCTGCCCCAACCGTTCTTGCCGTATTCGCCCATCCGGATGATGCCGAGTTTCTGTGCGCGGGAACGCTGGCGCATTTGGCGAAGCGGGGAGGGCGGATCACCGTCGCGACGATGACCGCCGGCGATTGCGGCAGCGTGGAGCTCGCGCCGGCCAGGATTTCAGCGGTTCGCAAGCGGGAAGCGGTGGCTGCGTCCCGGCTGATCGGAGCGAGGTATGAATGCCTGGGGCAGAAAGATTTGGAAATTTCATACGACCGCAGGACTTTGCGCAAAGTGATGGAAGCGGTCCGGCGATGCAAACCGGATCTGGTTTTCACGCACAGCCCGGCGGATTATATGGTGGACCACGAAACAACCAGCCGGCTTTGCCAGACGGCCTGCTTCGGCGCGTCGGCGGGGAATTACCGGACGGGAGCATCGCGCGCCGCGAAGCCGCTCAAAAACATTCCTCATCTTTTTTATGCGGAGCCGTTCGGGCAGAAGGACATCTTCGGCAAGAAAATTCCGCCGTCGGTTCACGTCAACATCAGCGCCACGATGGCAATCAAGGAAGAGATGCTGGCGTGCCACAAGAGCCAGCAGCGATGGCTGCGGGCGCAGCAGGGAATTGCCGGAACCCAGTCCATGCTTCGGCAAATGGCCGGGCGGGCGGGGCGAGCCGGGAGGTTCAAATGGGGCGAAGGATTCCGGCAACATCTTGGCCAGGGGTTTCCACAGGATAATCTTTTGAAGCAGGTTCTTGCCGGCCTGGTTCGCGACTGAGGCCGGTTTCCAGCAATCAATTCTGAAGGCTATAATGCAGGGTTTGAGACTGCCTACGCCACATTATCATCGGAGCCGGCCGGCGCGCGGCGCATTCGTCTGCCTGATTCTGGCGATGGCGATTCCCGCGTCTTTGTGGAGCAGTGCGCAAAAAGCGCCCACGACCCAGACCGATGAGGCGGCTCAATGGGGCAAAACCGTGGTGGGAATTCAGCTCCAGACGGATTCGGATCTCCGGATCGGCCGGTTTGCGGGAAGGATTGTCCAGGCCACGGGCCAGCCGCTGGATGAGGATAAGGTTTCCGAAAGCATCAAGAACCTGTACGCGACGGGCCGCTTTGATGAGCTGGACGCCACGGCCAAACCGGCGCCGGGCGGGGTGGAACTGATTTTCAAGGGCAAGGCGCGATACTTTGTGGGCATCGTCAGCGTGCGCGGAACGCCGTCATCGCTGGACGCGGAAGCTCTGGCCAACGCCACGCGGTTGCGTTTGGGACATTCCCTTTCGGAAGAGAACCTGCCCGCCGCGGCAGACCGTGTGAAACAGAGCCTTCAGGAGGATGGATATTACCAGGCCAGCGTCGCGGTGGAAACCGAGCGCGATCCGAAAACGCAGGAGGTGAACGTTACGTTTGTGGTTCAACCCGGGCGCCCGGCCAATTTGCGCAAAGTGATCCTGAAGGGGCACCCGGCTTTCCCGCTGGCGCGGGTGATGAAAGTCGCCCACTGGCGTCTGAAGCATCATTTGACGTCGGCGCGGGTTGAGCAGGGACTCTTCCGGCTGCACAATTTCTATTCCAAAAAAGGCTACCTGCAGGCCAATGCCATGGTGGCTGGCCGGACGTACGATCAGAAATCCAATTCCGAAGATCTCACGGTTGAAATTGATTCCGGCCCGGTCATTCAGATTCAGGTGAAGGGCGCGAAGATTTCGAAATCGTCACTGAGGAATCTGCTTCCCATTTACACCGACGGCATCGTGGACCAGCCGAGCCTGGAGCGGGGATCACGCGCGATTCAGGATTATTTCCAGAAGAAGGGATTTGTTTATGCGAGCGTCAAAACCGAACCTGTGGCGAAGCCCGATGCAAACCACATCGTCATCTCGTACGACGTGCAACTGGGCCAGAAGGGGGATTTTGACGGATACACGATTCGCGGCAACCATGAGATTTCATCCGAAGCCATCGAATCCGTTTTGACGCAGCGGACGGGCGGCGTTCTGTTCGAGCATGCGATCTACAGCAAGGAAATGCTGGATGCGAACGTGCAGGCCATCGAGCAACTCTATGAGTCGCGCGGCTTTTTGAGCGCGTCGGTGACGCCGGAATTCAGCGCCAATCTGCGCGTGACGCTGAACATCAAGGAAGGCCCTCGCACGCGGGTGCGGCACCTGGCGCTCGACGGCGTGAGCCCGGAGCTCAAAAATAATCTGGCCGGACGCCTGCTGAATATTCCCGGAGCGCCCTTCTCGCAGCAGAATATGGCCAAAGATCGCGTGGTAATTTTGAGTTTTTTCTCGAATCGCGGCTACGCAAAGGTGCAGCTTAAATCAGCCTTCCAGCCGGTTGCGGGCGAGCACGCGATGGACGTCACCTACACCGTCTATCCCGGAAACAAGGAAACCGTTCGACAGGTGCTGCTGCTGGGAAACAAATATACGCGGCCGTCCACCATCCGGCGGGAACTGACGATCGCTCCCGGCCAGGCATCCAATGAGAGTGGACTGCTGGATTCTCAGAACCGGCTTTACGACCTGGGAGTCTTCAACAAAGTTCAAATCGCGCCGCAGGATCCGAACGGCGACGAAACGAGCAAGACGATGCTGGTGAACGTGGAAGAGGCGCGGCGATGGACGCTGGGTTACGGCGGCGGCATCGAGGTCCAGCGGCTGGGCAGCAACCAGCCGCAAGGGCAGTTCAAGGCCAGCCCCAGCGCAATTCTGGACGTCACGCGGCTGAACGTGGGCGGGCGCGCCCAGACCGCTTCGTTGCGCGCAAGATTTTCGACTCTCGACCGCGGCGCATCGCTTTCCTATTTTGTCCCGCACTTTACTTCCCATCGAAGCCTGAGCGCGCGCTTCAGCGCGCTGTTCGACCGGAGCAGCGACGTTCAGACCTTCACCGCGGAACGGGCGGAGGTTTCCGTGGACGTCGAGAAGCGATACAGCCGCCACACGCTGCTGGCGGTGCATTACAGCTTCCGCAACGTGCGGGCCTTCAACGTGAAGATTTCGCCGCAGGAGATTCCGCTTTTCAACCGCTCGGCGCGGATTGGCATGTTGGGAATGAGCTACATCAACGACCACCGCGACAACCCCGCCGATCCCACTCGCGGCTCCTACTCGCTGGCGGATCTGGGCGTGGCGTCAACGGCGCTGGGATCGCAGGCGAACTTCATTCGATTTTCAGGGCAGAATTCCACTTACTACCATCTGGGGAAGCGGATCATCTTCGCGCGGGATACGCGCATCGGCATCGAGTCTCCGTTCGGAGGCTTGCAGACCGTGCACACAACGGTGAACGGCGTTCCGGAAGTGATCCTGACGCACGCCATTCCGCTGCCGGAGCGCTTCTTCATGGGCGGCAGCGAATCGCATCGCGGCTTTTCGGTCAATCAGGCGGGCCCGCGCGATCCCGTGCAGGGTTATCCGATCGGCGGGAACGCGCTGTTTCTGAATACGTTCGAACTCAGAATTCCGTTTGCGGAAAACCGGCTGGGCGTAGTTCTGTTTCACGACATGGGAAACGTATACACCAGCGTGCGGCGGATGAAATTGTTCAAGGTTTCGCAGAACTCGCCCACCGATTTCGATTACACGGTTCATGCCGTGGGCATCGGGTTCCGCTACAAGACTCCGGTGGGGCCGCTGCGCGTGGATTTTGGATACGCGTTGAATCCGACGGAATTCCAGGTGCAAAGCCAGGTGAACGGCAAAACCGTTACAGGGGTGCAACAATTATCAAGATTCCAGTATTTTATCGGCATCGGCCAAACATTCTGATCGCGGGCATCGCGGCGGCATTCCTCCTGCTGGCGGCGCATCCGGCGCGCGGGCAAACGCTCGACCGCATCGCCGCTTCGGTGGGTGACAAGGCGATTACGGAAAGAGATGTGACCATGGAATGCCGCTTCGAAAGCTTTATGGAGGGCCGATCGCCGGCCCAGACTTACGACGCGGCGACGCGGAAGACCGCTCTGGAGCGGCTGATGAGCCAGGTTCTGCTGGAGGAGCAATTGCCCGGTTCGGCCGGTCAAGCTTCGGCAGAGAGCCGGTCCGCGGAAGCCGCCTTTGACGAAATCAAGAAGAGATTTTCGAGCGCCCAGGCTTACCAGACTGCTCTCCGCGCGCTGGGCATGAGCGAGAAGCAGATTCTGCACAGGCTGGAGGAATACGAGAGCCTGCTGGCGATGATCAACACGCGCTTCCGCCCCAAGGCGGCGCCCGGCCAGGATGAAATCGAGCAATATTATCAAAAAACTTTTCAACCGGAATTTCAGCGAATTCAGGGACGGCCCGCGCCGCCCCTGCCGGAAGTTGAAAAACAGATTCGCGAAATTCTGGTCCAGCGAAACATCAATGAGCTTCTGCACAGATGGCTGGAGGAAATGCGCAGCACGCAGCGGGTGAGGATCCATACCTATTGAGGGGAATCGGAGAAGGGCGGCATTGACAGCGAAAACGGCAATTCGAATCGCGCGCGTGATTTTCCGGGTGGCGCTTGCCTTCGTCGCCGTCGCCGCCATTGTGCTTACCGCGGCGAGCACGCAATGGTTCCGGAATTATCTTCAGGGCCGGGTTACGAGCGCGCTTGAACAAGCAACCGGAGGCCGGGTGGAAATTGCGGGTTTCCATTTTCGCCCGCTGCGGCTGGGGGTGGACATCACGCGGCTGACTGTCCACGGAAGGGAAGCCGCCGGCGAACCGCCGCTGTTCGAGGCGCGCAACATCGAAACCCGTGTGAGTCCCAGGGCCTTAATCCATTTTCGCGTGGAGCTTCGCCAATTTCGCTGGGCGCAGGCCAGGGTCTCCGTCCGAACGCTCGCGGACGGCGGCACGAACATCCCCGGACCGCAAGGTTCCTCCGGTCTTCAGCAAACGGTCAGCGACCTTCTGAGCTTTTCCGCCCGTCGGGTGCAACTGAATCACACCGACATCGATTTGAATTCGAAGCATTTTCCGGTTGCGGTTTCCGCCAACAATCTGACTCTTATCCTGCGAGCCCTGCCGGGACGCCGATACAGCGGCGATGTCTCGGCATCTCCTTTGAACCTTCACGGAGACTTCGGGAGAATCCCGGCAGTTTCCTTGGCCAGCCATTTTACGCTGGACCGGACCAGCCTGAATGTCGTCTCGTTCCGCTGGAATACGAAAATGCTCGCAGGGACGGCGGCGGCGGCGGTGGAATGGAGTCCGGCACTTTCCGCGCATTTCAACTTCGCGGCTGAAGGAGACATTGCCCAGCTGGCGCGCGAGGCTCACCTGAATGGCGTCGAAGGCGGAGGAATCGAACTGCACGGCCGGGGAAGCTACGCGGATGCGGCATGGAAACTCGACGGCGGATTTGAGGCGCGGCAATTGGATCTTCGCGGTGGAGGACTGCGCGATGTGAAACTGGATTTCTCAGGCGACTACAGCGCGAACCAGGAAAAGATTTTGCTTTCCAACCTGCGGGCCGGATTGTTTGGAGGCGGCGCGAAGGGAAGCGGGGAAGTCCTGCTTGGCGGGAAGGCGCCGGAATTCAAAATTCGCGGGACCTTACAGGGGTTGGAAGCCGGGTCTCTTCTGAGCGATTTGGCGGGAAACCATTCCACGTTGCAGCTTCTGAAGCCCGCGGCGCTGGCGGGAGGGAAATTTGATGCGACGTGGCAGGGAGCCGTCAAAAACTTCCATTCGAATTTCGACCTGGCGCTCAAGGCGCCGGCCTCAGTGCCGCAAGGTGCGATACCCATTGCAGGAACTGTGTCGGGATCGGCGGATTATCGGCGGGCCTTTTCGCTGGCCATCAAAAATGCAAACCTGCAGACTCCGCACTCGACGATTCAGGCGCAGGGCGGATTAGGAGCGGGAAACATGGGGCTGCACGTGGACTTTACGACCACGGACGTCAACCTCTGGAGTCCTGTCATCGAATTTTATACAGCGTCCTCGTCGCCTTTGAACGTCGTGCTGGAGCAGCCGGCGCACTTTCTTGGAATGATCATGGGAACCGTGACGCAGCCGGTGGTGGTGGGACGCTTCTCGACCGGCGGATTTACTTTTCAGGGCTGGAAATGGGACAGCTTCGAGACCGTCGTGAAGCTCGCGCCGGACGGAGCCAGCCTGAGTTCCGCGCGTCTGCGTCACGGATCGAGCATTCTCCAGGTGGATGCGGCGGCGACGCTCGATCACTGGAAATTTGAACCGAGCAGCACCGTTCATCTTGCCTTGCGGGCGAACGGAAGCCCGGTGGAAGCGCTGCGGGCCGCCCTCGGAATCAAAACGCCGGTTGCGGGCCTGCTGACGGGTGAATTGTCTCTGGACGGAACACGAGACAATTTGTCGGGCCAGGGAAAAGCGGAAATCGTGCAGGGCCGCGCCGGAAGCGAGTCGTTTGATTCCGCCGCGGCGCGACTCAATGTTGCTCATTCGGCGTGGACATTTGAAGACGTTGTCATCCAAAAAGGGAAGGCGAAGGTTACAGGAACCGCGGCGGTTGATTTTGAGCAGCGCTCGTACACCGCCGCTTTTCACGGCGAGCATATCGAAATAGCCGATATTCTGGCGGCGGGGAAAAAGGGGACCGGAGCAAATCCTCCGTTTCGGGGGACCGCGCAGTTCACACTGCAATCCGAAGGAACCTTTGACAGGCCGCAGGGCGGCTTGCAGGCGAATCTCACCGGGCTGCGCGTGCGCGGAACCAGCGTGGGGAAAGGGCAATTGCAATTGAAGCTGCGCGGGACTTCGCTCGAAGGCACGGTTGAAGCCTCCGGGCCGAACGGAAAAATAAAGTTCTCCGGCAGCGGTCAGGCGGCCGGCGAATGGCCCGTCAACGTGACCGGAAACTTTTCAGATTTCCGGCTCGACCCGTGGATCGAGGCCCTGTCCCAAAACCAATCCGAACCTCCCATCATCGCGGGCGGCAGCTTCCAGCTTGCCGGGCCGCTGAAGAATCCCGCGCGCCTGGAAGGGCATGGGGAAGTTCAATCACTGGAAGTGCAGTTTCCCAATCTGAGCTTCCACAATCAGTCGCCGGCCCAAATCGCCTACTCCGGCGGAAGCGTGCGGATCGGCGCCCTCCACATGAAGGGACCGGCAACTGATTTTGAAGCCAGCGGTTCCATCAACCCCGGCGGATCGTCGCCGCTTTCGCTCGACGTCACGGGCCAGGCGGACGCCACGCTGTTGCGCCTGCTGGACTCTCAAATCGAAGCCAGCGGCCGCTCGGACCTCAAGGTGAAAATTGGCGGAGATTTCGCGTCGCCGCGGCTCCAGGGCTCGCTGACCGTCCGAGACGTCAGCGTGGGATACGCCAGCCTGCCGTTCCGGGTGACGGGACTGAACGGCGTGTTCGAGCTTCAGGGTGACAAGGCCGTGATCTCGCAGATGACGGGAACGGTGGGCGGCGGGAAAGTATCGCTTTCCGGGTCGGTCAGCCTGGGGCAATTGCCGCGATATGATATTGCCATCGTGCTGCAGCAGGTGCGGGTGCGATATCCCTCCGACTTCACTTCCGTTCTGGACGGGCATCTGGCGTTGCGGGGCACCAGCGAGCGCGGCATGCTGGGCGGGGATGTCGCGGTGCGCAATGTTTTTGTCAGCCAGAACTTCAATCTCTTCAACCTGGCCGGAGCGGCCACCGGCCCGGGAGTCAACCCGGCCGTTGCCTCGCCCATCGCCTCGCAGATTGAAATGAACGTGCGAGTGACGTCGTCGCCCGCCGTGCAACTGGAGACGCGGAACGTGCGGCTGGTGGCCGACGTTGATTTGCGCATCGGCGGCTCGCTTGCCGAGCCGGTGGTCCTGGGCGCAATCCGGGCGCGCAGCGGAAACGCCATCTTCCGGGGCAACCGGTACTCGATTACGCGGGGAGAAATTGAGTTCAATAATCCTTTTGAGACGCAGCCATCGCTGGACCTGGAAGCCCAGACGCGAGTGCAAAGCTACGATCTTTCCGTGCAGGTGGAAGGGCCGTTCGACCGACTGCGCTTTTCTTACCGGTCGGACCCGCCGCTCGCCACCGAGGACATTCTGTCGCTGCTGGCGCTCGGCTACGCACAACGGAATCAGGGCGTGGGAACGACGAACAGCCGGTCGGTTTCTTCCTCGGTGGGCGCAAGCGCGCTGCTCTCGGAAGCGCTTTCCAGCCAGGTCAGCGGCCGCATCCAGGAACTGTTCGGCGTCAGCCGCATCAGCATCGATCCCAATCTGGATGAACCCGGTGCGGGCTCGGGACCGCGAGTCACCGTGGAGCAGCAGCTTTCACCCGAACTGACGCTCACGTACTCGACCAGCACGGCTAATTCCCAATACCGCGTGATTCAGTTCGAGTGGGACGTCAGCCAGGACGTTTCCGTGATCGGCACGCGCGACTACAACGGAATCTTCGGGCTGGAAGTGAGGTTCCGCAAGCGGTTCAAATAGAAGCGGGCCATCGTCGCTCCCGCCCCAATGCCATGACTCAATGCTATACTGGCTAATTCAGCCCTGCGGGCGGCGGCCTGAATGACCGGGCCTCCGCCGCTTTTGATGGTCACGGAGAGGTGTCCGAGTGGCTGAAGGAGCACGCTTGGAAAGCGTGTTCACGAGAAATCGTGACGTGGGTTCGAATCCCACCCTCTCCGCCAGCTTC
>JBJKPU010000045.1:0-4756 GCA_046706005.1 Terriglobia bacterium
CGTTTTAGGATTTCCCCCTCACCCAGATTAGGGTCCCGCCGCCGGATACGCTCGATGGCCTTACGAAGTCTCGATGGTCCGCCCGCCGCTCCGGCTTTGAGGATTTTGTCGAGCTCCAACCTCCGCGTTTTTCTCCGCCGTGGCTGCCGGGCAGCCCGAAGGGCCAAATCTGGTTGCGGGATCTGTTCAAATAACTGTGGAGTGCTGCCCAAGGGAATCCCTCCTTCGAGACAGACCTCCCCGTGTGCGTCGAGGGACACACTCACCGGGGAAATTCGCTTTCAAGGAATTGGGACCGAGGGAGCGCAGGAGAGAGTAGGAGGTCAGCGCGAAGTTATAAGACCGAAGAATGAGTGCCGTCGTAGCACTGCGGCTGCCCGAAATACCAGTCCGTTCCCCGAAGCCCGTATTTGGGCCTCTACTGTATAAGTACTTTTGACCCCCCAAAACGTTAAATTGATGGGCAAACTTTTTTGCATTCGAAGTTGCAATGTAGACGGCGTTAATCGCTGTGGGATAGTATTTTATTGATAATAGGGGGATTGGCTTTGCGACGGAAATTCAGGACGCCATGACGGATTCAGGCGACAGGCGGGATGACGATGCGTTGCTGGAGGCGATACGCGCCGGGGACGAATCTGCGTTTTTGGAATTAATGGCTCGTCACGAAATCGGGATGCTGAAAATGGCACAGGCGCTCCTGGGAGACCGGACGTCGGCCGAGGATGCCGTGCAAGCGACCTGGCTGGCCTTCATCGAGGGGATGAAGAAATTCAAGCATCGTTCTTCCGTCAAGGCTTGGCTGTTCGGCATCTTGATTAACCAGGCTAGGAAGCATGCCGCGCGACGAAGTAAAGAATTGCCAGACCAGAGCCAAACCCAAAAGGGCGACGATGACGCAACGCCAGGATCGTTTGACGAAGCAGGCGAGTGGCGATCGAAGCCTCCGGTTTGGAGCTCGACACCGGAATCAGAATTATTGTCCCAGGAAGCGGTCGAATACATTCACGATGTTGTAGCCTCTCTCCCGGAAAAGCAGAGGATTGTCCTTACCTTGAGGGCTATCGACGGCTGGACGCCCGACGAAGTTTGTGAGCTAATGAAGATCAGCAAAACGGATCAGCGCGTGCTGTGGCACCTCGCAAAATGCCGATCGAAACCACTGCTTGACCGGTATTTCGGCAAACGTCGAACGTCGCCGGCGTCTTCACGAAGCGAGGAACCAACACCATGACGTGCAAAGAGATTGTCGCGCGCATTACGGACTACTACGAGGGCGTACTTTCGCCGGCCGAAGCCGAGGAGGTCAAGGCTCATCTCGCAACCTGCGACAATTGCCACACCTATTTTGAAACCTCGCAACAAATGATTGCCGTTCTGGGCAAGCTCCCCGATCCCGCGCCGTTGTCCGCGAAGGCTAAGCAAGAACTGCTGACCGCCTTTCGCAAGCAACATGCCCGGAAGCCAGAGTTCGCAATAACGCGGCCATGGGCGATTGCAGCGGCTGCCGTGACCGTAGCGATTCTCGTGGCGATAATTTGGATCGTCAGCATTCATACAAAGGGAACATATCCGCCCCAGGGTTATCAGGCGTACGCGGTCAATTTCAGCAATCAGCTCTTGCTTCGTGGAGAATCGAGTGCTCCGCCGGTTCCGCCTGCCGTCATTCCGCGCGGCCGATGGAATCTCGCCATTCAACTTGAGTTGGGATATCAGCCCGGTCCGTATGATGTGTCGCTGCAACAAAACGGGAAAGTCTTCGCCTCCGCTTCGGGAACGGTGCGAATTGAAAGCCACGGACCTATACTTCATGTGACGATGGACTTGAGCGACTTGCCAGCCGGGCAGTATAGGTTTTATGTGCGGCGTGCTGGAGAGGAATGGCGGAACTACAGAGTTGTGCTGAAATGAAGCAAGATATGATCATCTTCGAGGCTGGCCCATAGTCAGAAGCGCCCGACAGCGCTATTTAGGCGCGAAGACACTGGAAACAGATTTCCCTTCTTCAACCACACTACAAATCATGTGCGCGTCCACGCGCGATAGGCCAATGTCTTCCAAAAATTCGTGCAGTCTGCTGGGCACCTGTGGTCGGTCTTTCTCAGTAGTCGAAAAGGTTCGCGAAACTGCTTTCCCTTCCCGCAAAACGCTAACATCCGTCCCAGCCACTTGGAAGTCGTAGCGAACCTTCGGCCACACGACCGGCACTGCAGGCGGTGGAGGGTCGCCTTCTTCGGTGGAAAAGCCCATCGGAATATTGCCGTACAGCATGGCGGCCATGTGAAGGCTTTTCAGGGCCAGCACGTGCGCGTTTGGTTGCTGCGACACCACCGAAAGCAAGTGCTGCTGTGGGTCTAAATCACGGATTGCATAGTGGTGAGGATGATTACTAAAAACAATCATGCAATAAGGGTCTGCATCATTGTGCTGCTTCTTGATCCTGTCCAGGAGAATCCGAATAGGACGTGATATGGTGTTGCCTGCTTGCCGCCCCAGCACCCTTTCTGCCCACTTGAAGGGCAGGTTGGCATCCACAAAAATCACGAGCGGATGCTTCGGATTCTTCGCCACGGCATCGTTGATTAAAGGCATTAGGCGCAGCTCCGGCCTTTCGTCTTGCATACCCGGCATCCCTAGCACACCTCGGCGATGCCTGCTCTTCGCTTCCACTGACAAGAGTTGGCCGGTCGCTAATTGGCGGACGGTAAATTCTGCATGCCGTGAACTTCCATCTTTTTCGTTTTCATGTTGGACGGTGAAACCTGCCCGGTAGCACGTTGCTTCCGCGAAAAGTTCGTGACGCGCGCCTTGAAATAGCTCGCGGTTCTTTAGCCGTTGCAAGAACTCTTCGTCAAGCCCGCCGTTGTCATCCACGACATATAGGTCGTAAGCCAAACACGTATACGCCGCCAGCGCGCCGCATGGCAGTGCTACCCTACTGCCATCGGGCTGTGCAGGTTGCGCGTTCATGTACGCTGAACCTTGAGCGCGCCAAGTGATGATTGGGTGGCGCTCTGATTCGGATTTAAGTGCTTCCTCTTTGCACCAGTCAATACCGAGAACCTGAGGCACGTAGTCACGCAGAAAATCACTGAAGAATTTCCACTTATCTGAGTAGTAGATTCTGTTGCGAACGGTGAGCATTCGTTGCCCATGCCATACGGTTGAGATTTGAGGTCTTATTTGGCCAAAGCGCGCAACCCGCTCTTGCTCTTTCCGCTGCTTTTCTTCAAACACCTTCATCGCTTTCGCGCGCAATTCTGGTGGGGCTTCATTCCAGACCGCGCCGTCTTTCGACGCCATTATTCTTTGCCCTGTGGGCTTTGCTTTCGGCAGGCAACACCTTTTGAACTTTAGACCACTTCCACAGCTGCAAGGGTCGTTGCGCCCGAGCTTCCGCGGGCGGCTTTCTGCCTTAATGTTTTTCATCCCGCGCATCTATTTTGCTGACTGGCGTAGACCCTCCGGGTCTGCGATCTAATTCCATTCCCATGTATCTCGGGGGACGCATGAAGGAAGGATAACACCACGCCGGACGATTGCAAATCTTGGAAGGTCACGCCGGCTTGCTCAGATGCTTGTACTGTAGCGATTGCGATTTTGCCCAGCGAAACTCTTCTGGCGCGCCGCCTGGCAGCCAGTTCCTTCAGGACCACGCAGACCGCAAAAATCAGTGGTCGGCGCCACCCCCAGAAGGGCTCTTCTTGAGCTTAGACGGGTTTGCCGATTTTTCACTACCGGACCGGTAGCTTTCTTTCGGCAGCGTGATGGTCGCATGAAGATCGAGTATCGGGCCTACCGCTGCCCTACTCTCTCGCTGGAATCGGTCGGCGGTGGGAATTCGGATCAGATCGAACGCGAGTGGTATCCATCCCGGAAGGTCGAATGTTGCAACAACAATGAGTTTCGAAACCGATGTGAGGTAATCCGCGACCTTCGGCCCAATGCTGTCCGCATAGTTCTCGGCCTTCGCAAGCCCCGTAACCCATCCCGCAACATTCTTTGCGGAATTCTGAGCCGCAAAAACAGTGGGGTGCGAAAGCGTCGTCATCGCACTCCATCGAGTGGCGAGCTCTGACTCGCCCTGCCCCAACTTTCGTACAAACTCTTCACATTTGTGGTGGTCGGCCCTCCACGCATTGTCGACCTTGCCAGCGGACCAGTACGCTACCTTATCCCTTGTGCCTTCATCATCAAATCGGAAGTGCATCAGGAGATCCGTGGATTCTTGAAACGATCGTGCTAACACATCCCAACTGTCCCGCGTGGCCGGTTCCATCAGCTTGCCCATGCCAATCAACAATGATATGGAGCGAAGTGCAAGCAACAGACAGGCCGTGGCCTGAGATGCTTTGTCCGCTTTCAGGCATTCGTCCCCTCTACGGACAAATTCCTTGGCCAACTCACCAATAACAGTTGGCGCGATTGTCAGGGCTTCATCAAAAGTCATAGACACTCGATCCAGGTACGTTTTTTGTGCCAGGCGGCTGGCGCAGACGCTCGTATTGTGGCGTCCGCGATTTGGCCCAACGAAACTTTCCTGCCGTGTCAACTCTCAGCCAGCCGCTTTGGGACCACACAGACAGCAAAAATCATCGGTCTGCTCCAACGCTGAGCAATTAGCGCAATATCTCAGAGCGCCCGCGCGATTTCCACTGCCTTTTCCATCTGCGGATCCCGGCCCGCTTTAAGTGCGTCGTAAGCTTGTTTCACTTCCACGTCAGGCTGGATTCCTTTACCTTCAAGCAGCATCCCT
>JBJKPU010000046.1:0-52530 GCA_046706005.1 Terriglobia bacterium
GGTCGGCCAGCTTCACCAGAATCACACGCACGTCATCCACAATCGCCAGCAGCATCTTGCGGAAATTTTCCGCCTGCTGCTCTTCCGGGCTCAGGAAATGCATTCGCCCGATCTTGGTCACGCCTTCCACGATCTGCGCCACTTCCGGGCCAAATTCAGTCTGCAATGCGTTGGAACTGGTTGCCGTGTCCTCCAGGACGTCGTGCAGCAGGCCTGCAGCCAGGCAAACAACGTCCAGCCGCATGTCGGCAAGAATATTGGCTACTTCGAGAGGGTGCGTAAGGTAGGGTTCGCCGGACAGCCGCTTCTGGTCCTTGTGCTTGGCCGAGCTGAAATCGTAGGCGCGTTCCAGCAGCGCCAGGTTTTCACCGTGACGGTAGCCATCCACTTTGCGGAGAATGTTTGTGAATTCAATCACGCCCGCCAATCCTGACCGGCATCAATGCAGAAAATGCCTATCGCCTCCCTAGGGCGAAAGACCAAATAGAAAGGAACAAGCCGGGCCATGCCTCTCCCGCTTATTCCCTCGGACCCGTGCTCAAGCGGATCGCCGAGGCCGGAGACGGGCTTTCCTCTACTCGAACGCCACCGACTGAAGTCCCGTAATCTCAAACCTCTTCCGGCACCTCGGGTTCTTGCACTGAACAAAGTCGTCGCGCCGCACCAGATAGGATCGGGCCTTTGAGAATCGCGCCCGGTCCATTTCATCGGCATGTCCTCGAAGAGCCGACTTTTTCCGGCGCTCGATCCATCGAATTTGATAGGCGTCCGTATGGTGGCAGAAAAGACAGGAGAGATTCGTCGTTTTCACGACTTCCTTTTCGTCGAAGAAGTCCCGTTCGTTCATATGCCCTATTTTAACTGGATAAACCGCGAACTCCAAGCCGGCCGGCCCGGGCCACACTCTCAGCCGTTCAAACGGCTGGGAAAAGCCTCATCGCCGGACGTGAAGACAAATCTATTATTTTGCTGGCTTGAGAGACTTGAGGTAGGCGACGACAGCGGCCGCATCCGCGTGTGTCATGCGATATTGAGGCATGGGCGGGGCCGGCGGCTTCCCGGACGGAGTGAGACCTTCCGAAAGAAGCTTAATCCCCTCAGCCGTGGTCAGAAAGGAAAGGCCCGCGATGGGCGGAGCCACTTTTGTCCAGCCGGGGACGGGATGAATCGGCTGGAAGATCAGCTCCGCGCCCTGCAGCTCCTTGCCGGGAATCAGTTCACCCTTTGCGTTGTGGGGCGAATGGCAGTCATTGCATCCCGCAACTCCTTGCACGATATACTTTCCGTGTGCAATCTGCCGCGCCTTGGCCGACTGCGCGGCGCTCGCCGGCAAATTGAAACCCAGGATGACCGCGCCTAATATCGGCAGAAGACAAGGCTTGAGCTGGCTCTTCATCGCTTCTCTCCTCAACCGCACCCGCGGGCTCCCGACAAGAGGCATTCTCCTGTGGCCCGCCTCCGTCAACATACTTCACTTCGGAAGCGTAATCAATCCCGGCATCGCCTACCTGATCTGGTCCTTAACCACCTCTCCACCTTTCATGACGAACTTCACTCGCTCAAGTTCTGTGATGTCCTGGAGCGGATTGCCGGAAACCGCGATCACGTCCGCGTAGTTTCCCGGCTCGATCGTGCCCACCTGATCCTGCCAACCCATCAGCACCGCCGCTTCATGCGTGGAAGAGAGAATCGCCTGCGCCGGCGTCATGCCGAATTTGACCATGTATTCGAACTCCCTGGCCTGCGTTCCGTGCGGGAAAGGTCCGGCATCGGTGCCGAATGCGATCTTCACGCCCGCCGCCAGCGCTTTCTTGAAGCTGATTTCATGGACGGCGGCGCGACTGTTCTTGCCTCCGCTCGAGCGCATATCCTCGTCGCGAATCAATTCGTAAACGTAAAGCGTGGGCACCAGAACAATTCCCTTGCGAACCATTTCATGGATGTCGAAATCGGAGAGTTCCAGGCCGTGTTCAATGGAATCCACTCCCGCCTCAACGCAATTCCTGAGTCCGGGATCGCCGTAAGCGTGGCAGGCCACCATCTTGCCCTGACGGTGCGCTTCATCCACGATGGCGTTGAGTTCCGCCATCGTGAAGGTGGGAATGCTCACCAGTTTGCCGTCCGGCGCAAAATGTGAGCGGCCCGTTCCATAAACCTTGATGAAGTCCGCGCCGTAGGAAATCTCTTCGCGCACGGCTTTACGCGCTTCGTCGGGTCCGTCCACAATCTGCACTCCGTGCGGAACCGTCACCTCCGGCGAATAGCCGAGCAGCGGATAGCTTCCCGTCACCGACATGGCGCGCGTCGCTACAAACAGACGCGGACCGGGAATCAGGCCGCGATTGATGGCTTTCTTCACGTCCACGTCGCTGTACATCGCGCCTTCGGTCTCACAATCGCGCATGGAAGTGAAACCTGCTTCCAGGTCCTTGCGTGCGTTCACGATCGCTTCGATCGTCCGGTATTGCCAGCTTTCCTTCAGCAGTTGCTCGTCGTAGCGGCCGTTGTCCTCGCCGGTCAGGAAAATGTGCTCATGACCGTCAATCAGCCCCGGCAGCACGGTGGCACGGCTCAGGTCGATTACCTTCGCGCCCGCGGGAATCGCAACTTCACCCGCCGGGCCCACGCGCTCAATCTTGTCGCCGCGAATCAGAATTACCTGGTTCGAAGCCAGTGTGCTCGTTGTGCCCGTAAAGAGTTTTCCGGCACGAATGGCGATGATCCCCGGCGCCGATTCGTTTTGAGCCGTCGCCGCTCTCACGCCGCCGAATAACGCCAGCATGACCGCCAGGATTGAAAGACTCACGCTTCGTCGCATGATGAACCTCCCGCGACTTCATTTTGCTGCTTCAGGAAACGAGGGCCCAGCCACAACAACGCCGCTGCGTCAATCGCCGCGTGCGCCAGCATTCCAGGGTAGAGCGAGCCTGTCTTGATCACCGGCAATCCGAGCAACGCTCCCAGCAGCGCGGCGCGAATGATTCCGCTCGCTCCCTGATAAACGTGCGCGAAGCCGAAAGCCACTGATGAAATTCCGAGCGCCAACCAGCCGGAATGCGTCCAGCGGGCAAGCTCTGCCAGCAGGAATCCCCGGTAGAGAAACTCCTCGCAAATCCCCGCCGTTGGCGCAACTCCAAAAACTGCCCAAAGTCTTTCCTTTCGCGTCGCCGGCATCAGCAGATAGACCAATTCCGTCTCGTCGGGCAGCCAGCCCAGGCGTTCGAGGAAGATCACAATGCCCAGACCGGCAATCGTAACCGCGGCCAGAATCGCCGTCCACTTGCCGAGAGCCGCGGCAGGAATCGCGCGGAAACCGACATTCCAAAATCCCACGCCGCTCACGAGCACAGCGATCGCCCCGGCAGCAGCGAGCAGCCATTCCGAAAAGATGGCGGAAAAATAAAGCGCGAGACGCGGTACGCCGCGCAATTTTTCCGGCTTTGCGCTCATCCAGGAAAGAATGGGAACGCCCGCGATCAACAGGAGGGCTAACAGGACCACAACAATTGTCGAAATCATCTCTCCAACCCTTCGCAGTCTCTGGGCCTTCGTGGCGGCAGCTTCTTCAGGAAGCAATCCGCATCCGCGCTCAGCCGCCGGTCCGCAGCAGATAAGCCCCCAGCACGGAGCGGCAACGGTCCCGGAGAGCCTCAACCGGCGGCGAGTCAGAACAAAGCAGCCATTGCAGACAATAGCCGTCCACAAGCGCGCGAATAGTCGCCGCGGCTTCCTGCGGATTCACGCGTCGGAACACGCGCTCGCGGATGCCGTCCTCCACGATCTTCCGGTCGCGCTGCCGGGCACGGGCAAAGAACCCTTCGAAGAGCTTGCGAACTCGCTCCCCGCGCGCTCCCGCGGAAACGTAATCGAAAAAGACCAGATAGAATCGGCGATTCACTTCGGCGCTGTGAAACAGCAATTCCAGTTCTGCCGACAGCCGCGCCCTCGCCGGCTGGCCGCTGACGGCGACTTCGTCCAGCCCGCGGTCTAATTGCGTAATCAGCCACTCCAGAATCGCGAAAAGCAGGTCATCCTTGGTGCGAAAATAATGGAGCGCGCCGCCCTTGCTTGAATTCGCGCGCGCCACCACGGAATCAAGCGTCGTCGAGTGAATTCCCTTTTCCAGAATTTCCGCGTAGCCGGCGCGAATCAGAGCATCGCGGCGGCGGGCATTCAATTCGGGATCGATGCGGCGTGGGCTCATGGCGAAATCCGTCTGGACGGCTTATCAAACCGCAACCCGCGCAGCATGTCAACCCGCCCCTTTCCCCCGGTCAATTGAAGCGCACCTTTTGCAATGCTACGATGAAACGAGAGCGGGCGATGACCAACGTCAAAACAAGCAACCTGCTGGGCATGGAACGTGGCGATCTTGAGCAGTTCGCCGTAGCCCATGGCCAGCCGCGCTTTGTCGGACGCCAGATTTATCATGCGATGTACGCGAGAAAGCAGGATGATTTCTCCCGTATGTCCGACCTCAGCCTTGCGTTCCGCCGAGAGCTCGGCGCCGACTCCAGGATCGCCTATCCCGAAATCGCCGGCCGCATGGCGTCCGCTGACGGATCGCTTCGTTATCTGCTGCGGCTCGATGACGGCGAGCAAATCGAGACCGTCTACATGCCGGAAGAAAATCGCGCCACGCTTTGCCTGTCCAGCCAGGCCGGCTGCGCTGTCGATTGCCGCTTCTGCTTCACGGCGTTACTCGGCCTGCGCCGCAATCTGACGGCGGGAGAAACCGTCGGCCAGGTGCTCGCCGTGATCCGCGATCAGGCGATTCCGCCCAGCCGCCGCCTGAACCTCGTCTTCATGGGCATGGGTGAGCCGCTGCTGAATCTGGACGCGGTGATGAAAGCTGTCAGGATTCTGGCCGATCCTGAGGGCGTAGGCATTCCGCTGCGGCGCATCACAGTTTCAACTTCCGGCATCATCCCCAAGATGCTCGATTTTTCGCGCGAACCCGTGCGGCCGAAGCTCGCCATTTCGCTGAACGCCTCGAACGACGAGCAGCGCAACGAGTTGATGCCTATCAACCGTAAGTACACCCTGAGCAAATTGATGCAAGCCTGCCGGGCGTTTCCGCTGCGCCCGCGCGAGCGCCTGACCTTCGAGTACGTCTTGCTCGATGGGGTGAACGATTCCGATTCCGACGCGGAGCGCGTTGCAGCCCTTTTAACAGGGATTCGATGCAAGGTGAATCTGATTCCCTACAACGCCGGCCCCGGCCTCAATTACCGTCCGTCACCCATGAAGCGCGTGCTCGCTTTTCAGCAGATTCTTACCGCGCGCCACGTTCCTTCCTTCATCCGCATTTCGCGCGGCCGCGACATCATGGCCGCCTGCGGCCAGTTGAGTCTGGCACAGGCCGGCGCTGCCACTCCACAGGCAAAGTAGAATCGCCCCCGCCGCTGGCGCTAACCGCTTTTCTCCGACCGCTTTCCAATCAAGGCCATCATGCGCCCGGCGCGGTTGCCTTCCTTGCGATAAGAGTAGAACAGATGGGTTCTGCACGCGGTGCAGTAATCGGCGACGAAAATCTTTGAATCATCTACGCCGGCCAGGCGAAGCTGGCGGCGCGCGACTGCAACCAGGTCGAGATGCGTGCTGGCCGCGGCGCTTTTTCCCGGCGGCGCCCGGAAGAATTGCTGACTGTCCGGAAATTCATGAGCAAAGGCCTGAACCACTTCGTTCCCAACTTCATAACAGCAGGCTCGAATCGAAGGTCCGATGGCGACGACCAGATCTTCGGCGCAACTGTCGAATTGCCGCCGCATTTCGCCCGCGGCTTTCTCCACGATTCGCGCCAGGGCCCCGCGCCATCCCGCGTGCGCGGCTGCGACCGCCCGCCGCCGAGGGTCTGCGATCAATATCGGCATGCAATCTGCCGCGCGAACCTCCAGCATGATTCCCGGCTCATTCGTCAGCAGCGCGTCGCCCTCAAGCCCACTGCGTGGAAGTTGCTCCTCGCCCGCGTCCAGAAACTGAAATTCAAGGTTTCCATCGTTATCGCTTTTTGAGACTCGGACGACGCTTGAGGAATGGATCTGACGCAGATGGGCCGACCGAAAATCTTCCGCAGCAAGCACCGCAAGCAGCCTGCGGCGCTGCCCTGCGAGAATTTTGGCTCCCTCCGCCGGATGAATATTCGATGAGCGCGAATCCTCGCCGGAATGGCGCCGCGTGCTGAAAGCGTGGACGATTCCGGGCTCGCGAGCGAGCGGCTGGCACTCAAGCCATTCAATTCCATCACGCGTCTTCAGGGAAAATATCTTTTGGTCCAAGAGAGAAATATAGCACGGGGGAAGTTTCCGGCGTGGTCTTCCAAATTGAAATCATCCCGATTATCTGTTAACGTCAGGGCATCGAGGACGGTTTCGAGGGCTCCATGCTGTTATCCACTCGCCTGGTCCGAATTATCGAAGATCATGCCGACGGGCTGACCAAAGGGATCGTCAAGGTGCTGCGAACCAATCCCAAAACCACGGCCTACCAGCGGCTTTCGGAAGCTGACGTCCACCGGCGCGCTTACGGCGTTTACCGGAACCTGGGCAACTGGCTGACGGCGATGTCGGATGATGAAATCGAAGAGTCCTACCGGAACCTTGCGAAGGAGCGGCAGCGGGAGGATATTCCGCTAAGCGAAGTGATCTACGCGCTGACGCTCACCAAATATCATCTGCGGGATTACATCAGCGCGTCCGGCATGATTGATACGACTATGGCGCTCGCGCAGGAGCAGGAACTTCAGTTTCTGATCGGCCGCTTTTTCGACAAAGCCATTTATTACACATGCAGGGGTTACGAAGAAGCCGCGCGGAATGGAGTTCCGGCGGGTGCGGCCGCCCACCACGCGTAGCGAATCCGGGCGGCGAGCACGCGCGGAAGCCGGAAGTCTGACTGGAAATGAAATGATCGTGGGCATAGGTGTGGATATTGCCGAAACAGCCCGCATCGAACAGGCGCTCGAGAAGTTTGAGGAGCGATTCCACAAGCGCCTGTTCACGAAAGCGGAATCCGCCTACTGCGAGAAATTCAAGAACAGGGCGGAGCGTTACGCGGCGCGCTTTGCCGCCAAGGAAGCCGCCTTCAAGGCGCTGGGCACGGGCTGGGGCGCGGGCGTCCGGTGGCTGGACGTGGAAATCGCGCACCAGCCGAGCGGCAAGCCCGTGGTGTTCTTCAGCGGACGCGCCAAGGAAGTGGCGGAAAGCCTGGGCGTGACGCGAGCGGAAGTTTCCATCTCGCACGCCGACCACTACGTGGTTGCCCAGGTGATTCTCGAATCGGACCGTTCGGCGGCTGGAAAGTGAATTCGATGCTCCGTCCAGCGATGGTCACCCTCTTCGTCGCTCTTCTGCCGGCCATGAACGGACTGGCCGCAGCGGGCGAGCCCGCGGTCCAGCCCGTCGCGCTGAGTGAAAGAGCCGCGATGCGGCTGCTCACGTCGAAGCAGAAACCGTTCTATCCAGCCGTTGCGCGGGTGAACTACATTCACGGCGACGTGTATCTGCGGATCATGGTCTCGAACGAAGGAAAGGTCAAGGATGTCCACATTCTCCGGGGAGAGCCGCTGCTGGCTGCCGCTTCCCTGCGGGCGGTGCGGCATTGGCAATTCCATCCGCTTCTGAACGGCGGGACCGCGGAACCTTTTGAGACCCTGATCAAAATCAGTTTCAGCCTGCGGACCAAGGTGGCGGGGTCGCTGCCACAACATCCCGACCAGGACCTGGCCCGGGCCGTGAAGCCGCCGAAGCTCGTCACCACGCCGGCCCCGTCGTCAAACACGGTCCGGATGCGAGTGCTCGTCGGTCCCGACGGGGATGTCCTGGATTCAGGCGGCGTGGCGGGAAGCGGGCCCATCAAAGCCGGCCGCACCACTGTCCGGAACTGGAAGTTTCTTCCGGCCCGATGGGGCACGATGACCGTGCCGTGGTACGTCGAAGTGGACGTGCCGGTCCGGGGAGGAGCAGATAACACAACCGGCGAAGAGGCGGGCGGCGTTTGAAAGCCGCCGTTCGGCCGGAACCCCGGCGGATCCGAAGTTCGGAATTGGAAAGATGCTCATAGCTGTCAGATTTCGAAAAATGAAAACGTTCTTCCCGCAGCCACTGGGGCTGAGTGCGGCACTGGTGGCGGGAGTAGCATTGCTGTTGATTCTGGCGCGAAGCCTGGTGGCGCCGGTGGAAGCGGCTGCAAAAGAACGGAAAACGGGCGACTTCAAGTACGTCGGCGGGACGGAGAAGCTGCCTGAACAATGCCGGGGAAAGCTGGAAGTCACCGCCAAGACACTGGTGTTCGTTTGCGGGGAACAATCAGTGGAAGTGCCCTATGATTCGATTGAGCTCATGCAATACAGGTCAGACGTCAGCGGGAAGCTTCACAGCATGGACTTGAGCTGGGTTCTTCACCCCTGGAGTCTCCACCACAAAGCCAACCGCTACTTTACGATCGTTTATACCAGGGAAGGAAAGAAACACGCTTTGGTTCTGGATGTGCCGCCGGACACCATGCGGCCTTACCTGGCCGAAATCGAACTGCGGTCAGGCCGCCGCGTGGATGTTGAGAGTCACCAGGATTACGACTACTAGGGTTTCGCCTTCGTGCTGATGGGCTCCGACTTTCCAACCTCACCTTTATAGAAGAAATATCCCTCGCGCGTCCGGACGCTCAGCTTCTGCTTCGGCTTGGCGCGCACCCGAACCTCAATTCGGTGAAAGCCCGTCTGGGTGAGGTCATTGGGAACATACGCCAGCTCGTACTGGCTGTGAACCTCGGTGGCCACGCGGTCAAGATCCGACTCCAGCTTGTTGAGCGACCATTGAGAGTAGTAGACGCCGCCCGTGAACCTCGCCAAAGAGGCCAGGTCGGTTTTGAAGAGGATGGTCTTCAGGCGGTTGCCGACCTCGGCGGGCACGGCACCGGAAACCGGCGTCTCGTAAAGTCGGGTGGACATGTCCGGCGTGGCCGGCATTCCAGGCGGCATCGGCCTTTCCACGCCGATGTCGAGCGGGTCATTCGGGGGAGCCTGGGGCCCCTTCTTGAGCATCGACTCGAGCGGGCTGAGTCTGATGCCATAGATCGTGACTTCAGCGGCGGTCGCGCGCCGCATTACTTCCGCCTTGCTGGTTTCACTACCGGAGTCGGAGCCGGTGGAGATGGCCACAATCAGGCGCCGGTCCTCATGCGGGCGCTGATCGAGCAAGGCAATGGCCCGCGCCATGGCATCGTTCAGCCGGGCCTTGTCGCCCAGCACGCGAAGCTTCTTCAGACTTTTCAGAGTCTTTTCGAGTGTGTCCGAAGACCCGGAAAAATCCTGCACTTCCTGCACTCGATCGGAAAAGAAAAGAACCGCCGCTTGCCCGTCCGTGCCCAGCAGAAGCTGGGAAATGACGGGTCCGATTTTTGTCAGATTGCCCAGCAGTGGGGCGGCTTGCTCGTTCGTCTGGATCAGGATTACCGCCGCCACCGGACGGCTCTCATCATTGAAAAAGGCGATTTGCTGCGGGACGTTGTTGTCCAGGATCTGAAAATCGCTTTGGGTCAAATTGTAGACAAAGTTGCCGTCATGATCCGTCACGGTGACGGGCATCGAAACCAGGTTCGAAGGCACAATGATCTGGGGCGTCGGAGTTGTTGCAACATCCTGGGCGGCAGGAGGCGCGGCGGGAGGATTTTCCAGGCTCGGCTTCGCGATGGAATCGCTTCCCGGCTGGGTTTGCGCTCCCAGGGGAAAGGCGCAGCAAAGCGCCAGCAGACAAAGGACGCTTAGCCCCGGCGCCAGCCTCGATATTCGCAGTCCACCCAGCTTCATAGATTTCTCCGTCCTGCGGCCTGTCCCTTCCAGGTTAGATGAGTCTAGATTATAGCGCGTTGCAGAGTGCCCGCTGTGACTTTCAGCACCGCCCTTACGCCTTCATTCTCTGGCGCATAGCCTCATAAAGGATAACCCCTGCGGCCACGGAGACGTTCAGGGATTCCACCGGCCCGGACAGCGGAATGCCCGCCACCTGGTCGCAGGTTTCCCGCACCAGGCGATGCAGGCCGTGGCCTTCCCCGCCCAGAACCAGGGCGCACGGCCCGCGGTAATCCAGCTCCCAGTAGGACTTATCCGCCTTGGGCGCAAATCCGTAAACCCACACGCCGCGCTCTTTGGCTTCCGCCAGGGCGCGTACCAGGTTGGTCACGCGGGCGATCCTGGCGTGCTCGAGCGCGCCCGCCGCCGTCCGCGCCACGGCCGGCGAAAGCCCCGCCGAACGCCGCTCCGGAATCACGATTCCCGACGCTCCCGCCGCCACCGACGTGCGCACAATGGCGCCCAGGTTAGCCGGATCTTCCACGCCGTCGAGAAAAACCAGCAGCGTCCGCTCGCCTGAAATCATCGCTTCAAAGTCGTCATAGCTCCTGGCCGGACAAATCGCCACAATATCCTGATGGTGGGGCGAGCCGGCGCTGCGCTCGATCGCAGCTCGCGGAGCAAAGCGGACGGAAATGCCGCGCGCCCGGCAATCGTCAATAATCGCCTGCAGGCGCGCGTTCGCCGCGCCCTGCGAAACCAGAATGTATTCCACCGGCCGCGAGCCGATCGCCTCCTTCACGGCGTTGATGCCGTAAACAGCGTCAGCGCGCGGTTCCAGGTTTGATTTGGATGTCCTGCGCATGAAAGTCCACTCAATGCGATGGTCTCACGTCTTTTATCGGGGGTCGAGTAATAAGGTGACGGGGTTTGCTGCCGCTCATCAGGGAACCTCCGTGAACTCAGGCTTGTTGAACCCAGTGCGGAAGTGCCCTATAATCATGGCTGGTAACGGGCCCTCGAGAAACCTCAAACATGGCATCTCCAATCATTGCAAAGCTTCAATCCGAGATTCAGGCGCTGGAGCACGAGATCAGCCACGAGCTGCCCAAGGAATTGAAGCGCGCGCGGGCGCTGGGCGACCTCAGCGAAAACGCCGAATACATCATGGCCAAGCAGCGGCAGGACTTTGTGGCCGCGCGGCTGGTGCAGTTGAAAAGGCGCCTGGCCGACCTTTCTCTGGTCAACCTCGGCAACATTCCCAAGGACCGAATCGCGTTCGGCTCCAAGGTGACGATCTACGACGTGGAGAAGGAAGTCGAAATGGAATACAAGCTGGTGACTTCCGAAGAGAGCGACGTCAGCAAGGGCTTGATTTCCACCACCTCGCCCATTGGCCGCGCCCTGATGGGCAAAAGAGACGGAGACTCCGTTCAGGTTCGCACGCCCACCGGCATGCGCGAATTTGAAATCCGCGCCGTTCAGACCATTCACGACCTGAGCCAATAGCAAAGAAGAAGGCAGAATGAAGAGGCCGGAGCCGTGTCAGCGCTTTTCCGGCCGCAATTTCCGCAAGCCGCGGCGCACGCGGCCGCTGAAGAAAGCCCGCTGAATCCGGGAAACTTTCACTCGCCCGCGAACGTCAACAGAATCTGGTCCCTCATGCCGAACGCAAGCGCCAATCCCATCATTTCCGTCGAGCGGGTTTCCCGCCATTACCGTCTGGGCTCGGAGAACATCCGCGCCGTGGACGAGTTGACGATTACGGTTCCGGCGGGCGAATTTCTTGCCGTGCTGGGCAGTTCCGGCTCGGGCAAGTCCACTCTGCTCAACCTGATCGCAGGGCTCGACCGGCCGACTTCCGGAACCATTCAGGTTGAATCCTCGAAGCTCAGCGAAATGGATCCTCATCAACTGGCGCACTACCGCAACCTGACCGTGGGCATGGTGTTCCAATCGTTCAACCTGCTGCCGCGCATGACGATGGAAGAAAACGTTGAATTGCCGCTGCGGCTGGCGGGCGTGGAGCGCGAGGAGCGCGTGCGTCGTGTGCGCGAGGCGCTGGTGCGCGTGGGACTGGAAAAGCGCGTGGCTCACCGGCCGGGCGAGCTTTCCGGCGGCGAGCAGCAGCGGGCGGCGCTGGCGCGGGCCTTGGTGAACCGCCCGAAAATCCTGCTGGCGGATGAACCCACGGGAAATCTGGACAGCTCGACCAGCGAAGAAATTCTTCTTCTGGTCAAGGAAATCAATCGCACGCTGGGCATGACGATTTTGATGGTCACGCACGAGCCGCCACTCGCGCAGCGCTTTGCGGACCGCATCGCCGTGCTGGCGGACGGCAAACTGGTTCGAGACGAGTTGAAACAATGAAAGCCGGAGACCTGGCGGAACTCGCGGCGCGCAACCTGCGCGAATCGCTGTTGCGAAACTCGCTGACCACGGCGGGCGTCGCGGTCGGCGTGGCGTCGCTGGTGGCCATGCTTTCCCTCGGCGTCGGGCTGGAGCAATTCGCCAATCAGCGCCTGGGGCGTTCGGGATTGTTCAACGCCATTTTTGTGACTTCGCGCGAAGCCGCCCGCGCTTTCCGCCGCCGCCAGGAATCGACTCCCGGCAAGCCCCAGGAATCGCCTCCGCTCGATGAAGCCGCGCGCCGGAAGATGGAAGCGCTGCCCAACGTCACTCAGGTCTATCCGCAGATTCGTTTTCTCACCGAAGTGCGGTACGACGGGAACCCCTACCCCACGATTGTGGCCGGCGTTCCGGATTCGGAGCGCAGCGACGACGCGTTTGACGGAATGAAGGGAAAGTTTTTTTCCAGCGGCACCGCTCACGAGGCGATTCTGCAGACTGACTTCGCCAAGGACCTGGCCGGCGATCCCGCCACGCTGATCGGCAAGGATCTGGCGCTGCGCTATCCGCAACGGCAGGCGCTCCCGCCCGCGACGCCGGCAGGCAAGTCCGCGGCGGGGGGCAAAAGCAAAGCGCCGGCGGACGCGGGATTTTCCGTGGTGCTGAAGCAGGAAGACTTCCGCATCGTCGGCATCATCAAGAGCGAACCCGAAGGCGGCTTTGGCGGATTCGGCGGCAGCCGCGTTTTTATCCCGCTCCAGGTTGCCGAGACGCTTCACATCGCGGGGTCGAGCGACCTGCAGGCGGTCCTGCGCGGTCCGGGTTCGGCGGTGAATTACCGCAGCCTGACGGTGCGAGTGAAAAATCCGGAGCTGGTCAAAGGCGCGGAAGACGCCATCAAGAAAATGGGCTTCGCCACTTTTTCACTGCTCGACACCACGCGCAATCTGCAGCTTTTCTTCTCGATTTTCGACATTTTGCTGGGGATTTTCGGCAGCCTGGCGCTGGCCGTCGCCACGCTGGGAATCGTCAATACGCTGGCCATGGCGGTGCTCGAGCGCCGCCGCGAAATCGGAATCTTTAAGGCTCTGGGCGCGGACGACCGCGACATCAAGCAGCTCTTTTTTGCCGAAGCGGGCATCATGGGCCTGGTCGGAGGCGCCTTGGGCCTGGCCCTGGGCTGGCTGATCGGCCGCGCCCTCACTTTCGGCGCCAACATTTTTCTGCACCTCCGTCACCTGCCTTCCGTTCAGCTTTCTGTAATTCCCCTATGGCTGATCTTGTTCGCCATCGTTTTCTCCGTCCTTGTCAGTCTGGCCGCGGGTCTTTATCCTGCTTCCCGCGCCGCCCGGCTCGATCCCGTCAAGGCGCTTCGCTATGAATAGTCCCGCCCGGATTCTGCTTGCGGCCGCGGCGCTGTTCTGCGTTGCCCTGCCTTCACGCGGAGCGGCACGGGCGGAATGTAATTCATTCCACAGCCGAATCCTGGGCCGCGACGTCGGCTACTGCGTTCTTCTGCCGCCCGGATATTCGCCGAAGGGCCGCCGCTATCCCGTGCTCTACTTTCTCCACGGGCTGGGCGGAAATCAATTCATGTTCGTGCAGGACGGCGCCTTCAATATTTTCGCGGATTTGTGGGACCGGCATGCCATCGGCGATTTTCTAATTGTCACTCCCCAGGCGGACGACAGCTTTTACATCAATTCCCGCGACGGGAAAGTCCGCTACGAAGACTTTCTGCTGCGCGAATTTTTCCCTTACATTGAGCGCCATTATCCGGTCCGGCCGGGGAGAAAGTTCAGGGGAATCGGAGGAATTTCCATGGGAGGTTACGGCGCTTTGCATCTGGCCTTCCGCCATCCCGAACTTTTCGGGTCGGTCGCTGCAGAAAGCGCGGCGCTGATTCAAAATCTGCCGGAAATGAAGCTCGGAAATTCCGGCCGTCCGCAGCGCGGCATTCTGGGCGGAGCCTTCGGTTCTCCGCCGTCACCGGAATTCTGGAAGCGCAACAGTCCGCTGGAGCTGGCGCGAACTTTCCATCCCGCGGGGCTCGAGATTTACTTTGATTGCGGCGAACAGGATGATTACGGCTTTAATCGCGGGGCGGCGGAACTCAACCGGATTCTGAAGGCGCGCGGAATCCCGCATCAGTTCCATCTTTATCCGGGCGGGCACAACTGGATCTATTTTGCGCAGCACCTGCCGCAGGCGCTGGAGTTTGAATCGGCGGCCTTCGGGCTGGGAGGCGCGACGACGACGAACCGCCGTTGACACCCCGGCGCTCGATTCCTCGATCGCGCCGGGAACAGAATCCAAAGAGAAGAGAGCTTCGGTAAGCCGGTCTTGCGGCAGAGATATTTCTTATCCGCCCGATGCGGAAGCAGCGGCCGCCGCGTTTGCCTTTTGCGCGTCCAGCGCCTTCTTCTGCCAACTGTCGGCGGTCTTCAAGTCGGCGAGGCGGTCTTCTTTGGTGGCGTCAATGTCCGCCTTTTGGCGGTACATGAGATTGATGTAGGCCATGGTAGCGTAGTCGTTGGGCTTTAGCGAAATTGCCTTTTGCAGCGCGTCCAGTCCTTCCGAGACCAACTTGCTGTTTTCTTCCTCCAGGCCGGATCGGGCCTTTTCCGGCAAAGGCGGATAGTAACCCGTCTTCAAGTCGGGCGTCGTCAGCTTGAGGTCTTTTCGGACGTCCGCATCGTTCTTCTGGGCAACGGCCCAGTCAATAACGCCGATCCAATAATAGGGCTGGGGATTGTTAGGCTCGATCTGCAACCGTTGGCGCTGATAAGCCTTGGCTTCGTCAAAATTCTTCATACCGTAATAGATCTGGCCGATGCTGGCCATCGCCGTCGTGTTCTTGGGATCGATTTTAAGCACTTCCTTGAATTGCTCGATGGCTTGATCCCCGATTTTCGTATTCTCGGGTGAATCAACGGCGGGTACGAATTGCTGCCACAGGGCCGTAGCAAGATAAAGCCGGGCATTGACGAGCGTGGGATCGAGTTTGACCGAGTTCTTGAAATGCTCGATCGCTACCTGGTATTGGGCGTTGCGGAAAGCCATCACTCCTTTGTTCAACTGATCGCGGGCTTTCAACTTGTTACAGCCGGCCGTTCCCAGCGCCAGCAGCAGCGCGGCGAGGATCGGCGCGAGCTTGGAAACTTTCATCACGGTCCCTCCGTAAAGGCCTTTGTGGGTGCTAATTCCCCATTAAAATGTTGTGTGTAATCAGCCCGATCTTCATATCAGGCACCGCGCCCTTGGCGATATCAATAATCTGCGCGACGTCACCAAAGGGCAGCGACGGGTCGCCTTTCACGAACATGATATGTTCGTTGCGCGTCTTGAAGATGTCTCCCAGTTGGGTCCCCAACTGATCCCTGGTGACCTGCGTCTGGTTGATGCTGATCTGGCGCTGAGCATCGATTGAGACCACAATGGTCCGCGCCAAAACATCGGGATTTTCCTTCTTGTTCTTGTTGGGCTGCGGTGCCAACGCGCCCAGCCCGAACGGCTTGGGCGGATTGATGATCATGAAAATAATCAGCAGCACCAGCAGCACGTCAATCAGGGGAGTGACGTTCAAATTCATCATCACTCCACCCTTTTCACCACCAACGGCCATTGACATGGCTCAATTCCTCCTGAGCAGCTTTCGGGGCTAACGCCCCATATCTATTTCATGCGTAATCAGCCCGACCTTCATATCGGGCTCGGCTCCCTCGGCAAAAGCAATCTGGCGGAAGCCGTTGCTATGTTCAAACCCTCCGTCCGCCCGGCTTCAGGGGCTGGCAGAAGATGTTGGGGGCGGGGGCGGAGCGAGCGGCGGCCGCTTTTCGACTTTTTCCGTCAGCAGCCCCAACTGCTCGATTCCCGCGGCCCGGATGTCATCCACGACCCCGAGCACCACGCCCAGCTTGGCGTTTGAATCGCTCTTGATAAAGACGGTCTTGTTCGTATTGTTCTGCATCGCGTCGGTGACGTCTTTGGTGATATCGCTGTCTTTGACGATGGTCTTGTTCAGGAAGACCTTGCCGTCGCGAGTAATCGACAGCACCACGGCATCCGTCCTGTCGGCGTCAGGCATCTTTTCCGGATTTTCGGCCTTGGCCATGTTGACGGAAACGTTCTTCTGGAGCATCGGGGTGATGACCATGAAGATGATCAGCAGCACCAGCATGACGTCCACCATCGGCGTCACGTTAATGTCCGCCACTTCGGTCGGGGCCTTGATTTTGACGGCCATTACTTCTTCCCTCCTCCCGACCGCTTGATGAAGTAATCGATCAACTCGGACGAGGAGTTGTCCATTTCCACGTCAAAAGCCTCGATCTTGCCGGCGAAGTAGTTGTAGAGCCAGACCGCCGGGATGGCCACGAACAAGCCGATGGCGGTGGTGACCAGCGCTTCCGCGATACCACCGGCGACGGCGCCCAGTCCGGTCGTGTGCTGAGTGGAAATGCCCTGGAACGCGTGGATGATGCCCAGCACGGTTCCGAACAGTCCGACGAAGGGAGCCGTGGACCCGATGGTCGCCAGGCTGGAGACGCCGCGTTTCAGTTCCGCGTGGACGATGGCTGCGGCGCGTTCCAGCGCTCGCCGGGAGGCTTCGATTGTCTCGCCGGAAAGCTCGGCCGACACCTGATGGGCCTGAAATTCCTGCAGGCCGGCCGTCACCACTTTGGCCAGGTGGCTCCTCTTGTTCTGCTCGGCGATGGAAAGCGCTTCGGAAATGTTTCCATCTCGCAAGGCATGTGCGACCGCGGGCGCGAACACCCGCGATTGCTTTCGGGCTCCCTGGAACGCGATCCAGCGGTCAATCATGACGCCGATGGACCACGCCGACATGAAAAACAACACAATCACAACAGCGCGAGCCGGCCACCCCATTTCTCTCCACATGCTCAGAGGGTCGAAGGCAGGCGCTTCTCCCTGAAACAGAACCAGCAATGCAACAAGGTTTGCCGCTAACATAATCCCTTAAGTCCTCCTTAATGTCGCGGGGGTCTCGGACCGCCGCATTTTCGGACCCGACGCATCGGGTCCGCTACAGATTTTCCGACGGCGGCTCGATTAATCCGCCAGCGTGAAGACCACATCGATTTCCGTCGACACTTCCACCGGATCACCGTTCAGAAGGGTCGGTTGAAAACGCCATTGCTTGACGGCAGCGATGGCGGCCGGCACCAGCAACGGGTGGCCGCTGATGGCGTGCAAGTCCTGAATGGTTCCATCCTTGCTGATCAGCGCCTCCAACCTCACCGTCCCCTGAATGCGCGCCATCTTCGCCAGCTGCGGATACTCGGGCGAGGGCTTATAGATGACTTTGGCCATTTCCACCTGGCCGCCGATTCGAATTCGTTTCGGCGTGGTGGCCTTCGGCGGCGGTGGCGGCGGGGCGTTGCCCATTCCGCCAATCATGCCTCCCAGAACGCCACCCACCTGGCCTCCGGGCACACCGCCCGGCACGCCGCCCATGACTCCCACGGATTGCGTGGGCTGTGGCTGTTCCTTGATTTTCTGGATGGTCTTGGGAATGACGGTCGGCGCCTTCATCAGATCCTGCATTGAAACATGATGGATGACCACTCGCGGCGGCGCTGCGGCCGGCGGCGGCGGCGGCGGCGGCGGTGGCGGCGGCGCTGCCAGGAAGGTCATCAGTTGCGCGGTCGGCAGGGCCTGCAGGTGGATGAGCGGGACCAGAATCATCACGCCTACCAGGATGATCTCAAAAATGTAAGCTATCGGCAGCGTCGCGCGCTTCCAGTTTCCCGTTTTGGACGCCGAATAGATCAGGTAAACAATGTAGCCGGCCAGCGGCAGAATGACCGTCGCCGCAACCCAAAGGATTCTGTTGTATCCCAAATGCCCCGCATCGGCAAAAACGTAAAGGATCATCAGGACATAAAAGAAGATAGGGAGAGCCCCGAACATCAAAGCCTGGGTTGTCAGAATTGCGGCGCTGGAGGCAGGACCAAGGATGAGTGGCACGGCAAAATACCACGCCAGAAAACCAACCACCCCGGCGCCCACGCAGATCGCCCAGTGGACAGCCTTGAGGACCGGGGCTCGGCTCGGGGATGAATCCAGCAGGGTTTCGCCAAACATGTCAGCCATGTCATCCTCCTCCGGCTCCTGCGGGAGCCGACCTTCCCGCCATCTGCGGGACTTTACGCGCTATCGCCGGGAAGCTGCAACCTCCCGCGAGTACGTCTTGGATTGTTGTTTCACCGCCAGACCCTTGCCGGTTCTCGTTTGCCAGAAGACCAGCACGGGGCTGGCAATGGCGATGGATGAATAGGTGCCGATAATAACACCAATCACCAGCGTCAGTGCAAATCCGTGAATCACTTCGCCGCCGAACAGGAACAGGGACAGCACGGCCAGAAACGTCAGGCCCGAAGTCAGCACCGTCCGGCTCAGCGTCTGATTGATGCTTCGATTGACCAGATCCAGAAACTTCTCGCGCCGGTTCGTCCGCACGTTTTCCCGGATTCGGTCGAAAACCACAATGGTATCGTTCATCGAATAGCCGACCAGCGTCAGCAGCGCCGCGATGACGGTCAGTGAAATTTCCTTGCCGAGCAGCGAAAAGAAACCGATGGTAATAATGACGTCGTGAAACGTGGCAATGACCGCCGCGATGCCGTAGATTAACTCAAACCGGAACCAGATGTAAATCAGCATCGCGCCCAGCCCGGCCAGCGTCACGTAGAGCGCCTGCCGCCGCAGGTCGGAACCGACCTTGGGACCGACAATCGTGGTCTGGCCCAGTGTGAAGCTGGAAAGGAAAAAATCCTTCTGGAGCGACGAGATGACCGCCGGCGTCACGCCGGTAACGGATTTCAGTTCGTCGAAACTCCCGACCAGCCCGCCCTGCGAGGCCGAGTTCCGGAAGGTCACAATCGCGGCCGCCAGATCCGAATAGCCTTTCGTCGCCGCGTCCATGCCTTTTCCCGCCAGCGCCAGCGGGTCCGCCACCAGCAGGTGATTCGCAATCACCTTCGCCGAGGCGTTATTCAGATCAACTTTTCCCGTCTCGCTCCCTCCGTAAACCGCCGTCAGGGCCTTGACGATGTCGGCCTTGCCCGTATCCAGCGCCTCGGCGCCCGAGGAAGCATTCTTCGCCAGCGGCATTTCAATCATCAGTTCGTGATCCGAGGCTGAGCCGATGGACTGAATCGAAGCCCCCGAAAGCCTGCTCCGGATGGCCTGGACTTTCGGCGCCTGCGCGAATTTAACCGTCACCTGCGTGCCGCTGCGGAACTCGATTCCGTACGTCAGGCCCCGGTGGACGATAATCGAAACGATTCCCGCCACAATCAGCACCAGCGAAAGGCTGATGAAATACCACTTCAGGCCCATCCAGTCAATCTTCGGCTCGTGAAAAAATTCCATTCTTCCCTCTTACACTTTCCCTTTGATTATTGACACCGGACCCTGCCGGAAAGTTCCGTTAAGTGGACCGGCTCAGCTAAACGCTGAGCGCCGCTCCCTTTTCCCGGTGCTGCAGCACGTAGTCGAAAATCGTGCGCGATACATAAACAGAAGTAAACAGGTTTGCCGCCAAGCCGATGCTCAACGTCGTGGCAAAGCCCTGAATCGGCCCCGTGCCGAACGTGTACAGGATCACCGCCGAGACCACCGTCGTGACGTGCGTATCGATAATAGTAATGAACGCGTGGTCGAATCCTCCCGCCACGGCCGCGCCCACCGCCTTGCCCAGCCGCAATTCCTCACGGATGCGCTCAAAGATCAGGACGTTCGAGTCCACGCCCATGCCGACGGTCAGGACCAACCCGGCGATTCCGGGCAGAGTGAGGACGGCGCCGATCCAGGCCATGGCCGCCAGCAGAATCAGCAGGTTCAGCACCAGCGCCACGTCTGCGTTGACTCCCGCGCCGCGGTAATAGACCAGCATGAACGCGATGATCGCCACGAAGCCCACGATGCACGACAAAAATCCCGACCGGATCGAATCCGCGCCCAGCGACGGCCCCACCGTATCCTCGGCCAGCGAGCTGATCGAAGCCGGCAGCGCGCCCGATCGCAATTCCAAAGCCAGTGTCTTCGCCTGTTCGGGCGTAAAGTTGCCGCGGATTTCACCCCGGTCGCTGATCCGCTCGTCAATCACCGGAGCGGACACCACGCGGTTGTCCAGCACGATGGCCAGCCGCTTGCCCACGTTGTTTCCCGTCACGTTGGCGAATCGCGCCGCGCCGTCTTTCGTCAAAGTAAAGTTGACGATCATTCCGCCGTTCTGGCCTGTGCCCGGCTCGGCCCCGGTCAAATCGCGTCCCGTCACGGCAGGAACCTGGTTGACGACGTACCAGACCTGGGCGCCGGCCGTGGACGAAGAAGAATCATCGGTGCCGGGCAGCAGCGTCGAGCCCGGAGGCAGCACGCCGCCATGCTGGGCCAGCGCCACGTCCCGGGAAGGATACGGCCCCTCCTGCACCAGATCCAATTCCAGCATCGCCTGCGTCTTGATCAGATTTTCCACCTGCGTGGGATCACCCACGTTCGGCAGTTGCACCACCAGTTCGTAATCACCCTGCCCGTAGTTGGCCACTTCCGGCCCCACCACGCCGTAGTCGTCAATGCGGCGCGTGATGGTGTTGCGCGCCTGATCGAGCGCCTGGTTCTTGATGGTGGCCACTTCGCTCGGCTTCAGCTCCATCATCCAGCCGTTCGGCGATCCCGGCGCGCGCGTCAAATTCCAGTCTGAGAATTCCGCGTTGGCAAGCGATTGCAGGCTGCCCGATGCGGAATCCTGGACGCCCTTGATCAGGATGGTGGTGTTGCCCTTTCTCTCGGCGGAAGCGAAGGCGATCTTGCGGGCGTTCATTTCATCGCGCAGGCGGCCCAGCGCCTGATCCGCCGTCACCCGGACGGCGTCGTCCACGTGCACCTGAAGAATCAGGTGCGTGCCGCCTGTCAAGTCGAGCCCCAGATGAATGCGGTTAGCCAGATTCTGCTTGAGCTCGGTGACGTTCTTGGGAAAGCCCGTCAGGCCCAGCACACAAAGCAGAACCACGACCAATATAATAAGGAAACGATTGCGTACCCGGTGTTCCATGAATCCTTTCCAGCCTTTCGAAAACTCCCTGACCCGCGCGCGCTATTTTTTGCTCTTCACCAGTTGCTGTTCCGGCTGTTCCTCCGCCTGCAGCCCCACGATGGAAGTGCGCGCCACGTCCACCTTTACTTGCGATGCAATCTGCAATTGCACGGTTTCGTCACGGAAGCCCATGACCTGGCCGTAAATTCCGCCTGAAGTCAGCACGCGGTCGCCGGTCTTCAGGTTTGAAAGCATCTGCTGCGTTTTGCGGCGCTGCTTCTGCTGCGGCAGAATCACCAGAAAATACCAGATTAGGAATAAGGGTGCAAACAGCAGGATAAACTGCGAGAGCGCAGCGCCCAAGCCAGGGTTCGCCGCCAAAACTATAGGATGGAGTAACCTACACTCGATCAAGGTCGAGCCGTAACCGTGTGGGATTGTGTGAGGAGTCCGGCCCTGGAATGGGCAGGAGCAGCCTCTGGCCCTGATACTCGCCGATTTCCGGAATTAATATCCATTTCTTCCCGGCCCGGCGCGCACCGAGGCAACTGAAATCTTGCAAAATCTCCAGAAACGATAGCTTCCCCGATTTCCCCCCATCGTGTCAAGGCAAAACCAAACGTTGCGATGGGTTGCCAGCCGGCGCTCCGTAGCGCAGCCCACCGATTCTGCGGTCTTTCCGTGCCGGGGATGTTCAGCTGTTCAGCCCTGAAGGGGCAATCCAGCAAAGCCCAGGCCAACGGCCTGGGTTGAATGCGCCCGAAAACATTTCCCGAGCCCTGAAAGGGCGGCGCCAAAAGGCTATCCACCCGGCGCTCGAGCAACTTCGTATTCGCTTTGCACCAATCCGCCCTTAAAGGAGCGGGTTGCGACGTGGCGAAGTCGGATGTCCCCGGGCAAGGGACCAAACAGCGGAATGCCCGATCCGATCAGCACCGGCACGCGCGTGACGGTCAGCCGATGGATGAGCCCGGCCGCGAGGAATCGCTGGATGGTGATGCCGCCGTCCACGTAGGCATGTTTCAGGCCGCGCGCTTCCAGGCGCGCCACGATTTCCGCCGGTTCGCCCGACATCTGCTCCGCCGTCCCGCCTTTGCTCTTCGAAAAATCAATCGGACGGCTGCTCAGCACCACCACCAGCTTCTTGCCGTAAAGTCCCAGGTGCCCGATCTTCATCACCACGTCGAAAGTCCTGCGGCCGAGCAGGATCACGTCCACGCTGGCCAGAAACTCGGTGAAGCCGTGCGGCTCCTCCCCGCCCGCATCGAGAAAGTCCAGCCCGTCATCCGGCCGCGCCAGAAAACCATCCACGCTGACTCCGCAAAAAACCGAGAGCTTCATCGTGCCTCCTGCTCCGCGCGGATTACTCTTGCTTCGATGGTGCTGAGCACTCTGCCTTGTCAATCCGATATTTCTCGATGTTCTCGCAGAACCTCCAACCTAGATCTGTGAGGCGCCCCCGCTTGTCGACATGCACGGCGGCGCGGTTCGCCTCCCACCTCGTGCTGAGCAGGCGATTTTCCTCCAGCGCTGCGTCGGCATGGTCGATCAGGCTGATGAGGCCGTGGCCCAAACGTTTCGCAACGATCTCAGCCCAAACACTGAAGTTATGTATTTGACCGGGGTCGCCGAAGCCGCGATTCTGGGCCAGTTCGTAAACTGCCTTCAGGACCAGTAGTTCGTTTGACGTCAAGTTCTTGGCAATCTGAAAGAGCTGGTAGCCGAGGATTTGCTCAGCGTCGGTCGCGTTGATTTTGTTCGCGGCGAAAAACATCGCTTTCATAGCCTCTAGTCTGTCTTCATCCGGCCGGTCCTCGTCAATCGCCGTAAGCAGCTCGACCCACGTTTGGTAGCCATACTTCTTTTCCGCGAAGTTATCGCCAATTTTCCCCTTTTCCCTCAGGTCTCGCACCTCTTTGGCAAGCTGCTGGAACAGGCGGCCCTTCAGCGCGCCTTGGACAATCCGAACGCCGGGCCCCATCGCCGCCACTGGCCCGCGCTCGAACAGGTCCACACTTAGCGCTGCTATTACCGCGAAGGGATCCTGAAGGAATTCTTCAAGAGCGCCTTCATCTTGGAGCTTGATAATATCCGCGAGGTCTCGCCGCTTCACCACAAAGGTCGGTTTATCGTCGCTCATTGAGAAAGGCTCCCTCAGGGTCTAATTACAACCTTTCCAGTTGAATAGCAATATCTAGCTTGGTGGGAGCAGACACCTTAAAGGGCAACGGTTTCGCACGCCCACTCTTGCTACGCGCTGTTTTCCCCGCGCTCGCGCATCTCCCGACGCAGCTCCTCGAACCCGCCGGAAATGATTGCCTGGCGGGCCCTGCGCATCGTTTCAAGATAAAACCACAGATTGTGCCAGGTGGTGAGCATCGCGGCCAGCATTTCGCCGGCGTTGAAAAGGTGCCGCAGGTAGGCGCGCGAATATCGCCGGCACACGGGGCACGCACATGCCGCATCGAGCGGCCCCGCGTCGCGCGCGTAGCGGGCGCTTTTGACCACCAGCTTCCCTTCGGAAGTGAACGCGCAGCCGTTGCGGGCGTTGCGCGTGGGCATGACGCAATCGAACAGGTCAACTCCGCTGGCCACGCTCTCCACCAGATCCTCCGGCGTGCCCACGCCCATCACGTAGCGCGGCCGTTCCGAGGGCAGCAGCGCCGCCGTGAATTCCGTCGCCTCGCGCAGCGCGTTCTTCGGCTCGCCCACGGAAAGTCCGCCCAGCGCGTAACCGGCAAATCCGATGTCGAGAATTTCCTCCGCGCTTTCGCGCCGCAGCCCGAGATCCGTTCCGCCCTGCACGATGCCGAAAAGTTCGGTGTGCGGCGATTCCGCTCGATGCGCTTCAAAATAATCCTTCGACCGCCGGGCCCAGCGGCCCGTCAGCTTGACGCCGCGCGCGAGACTCTCATGGCTTGCGGGATAGGCCACGCATTCATCGAGCGTCATGATGATGTCCGCGCCCAGCGCCAGTTGAATTTCCATGGCGCGCTCGGGCGAAAGAAAATGCGATGAGCCGTCCAGGTGCGACTGGAACCGCACGCCGTCTTCCGAAATTTTTCCCAGCCGGCTCAGGCTCATCACCTGAAAGCCGCCGCTGTCGGTCAGGATCGGCCGCGGCCACGCCATAAAGCCGTGCAGCCCGCCCAAAGCCTTCACCGTTTCATGCCCGGGCCGCAGATATAAATGATAGGTGTTGGCCAGAATCATCTGCGCGCCCACTGATTCCAGGCCGTCCTGCGGCATGGCCTTCACGGTTCCCGCCGTGCCCACCGGCATGAACGTCGGCGTTTCGACGCTTCCGTGCGCCGTGCGCAGCACTCCCGCCCGCGCCGCGGTGGATTTGTCCTTGGCGATGATTTGGAAATCGAGGCTCATCAGGCGTAGGGGCGGGCTTCGAAACCCACCCCTACAATATACACGGCAACCTTCGCGTCTGGATTGGATCGACTTCCGGTCCGAACCGTGGTCTGCGTCAGGAAGTGAGCAGGGCCACGCCGGCCTTGGAGAGAATCAGAAGCAGCCAGACGCCGAAAAAGATCAGCGCAATCGAAATGGTTTTCACGCGCCGACCGGTGGCGGCCGAAAGGCCGATGGCGTTCAGGACCAGAAACCAGATCACGAAGATGTCCAGTGAATTGGCCAGCGAGTACAGCGCCTTCGAGGTGGTTGCCGGATCGAGAAAGAATCCCAGGCTGTACGGAGCGGGACTCGTCGGATTGAAATGTTCAGGATCGCCGAAGACCATGACGGCGATCGACATGATCGAACCCAGCACGCTGGGCAGAGAGGCGTAGCAGGTGGCGGAGAATATTTTTTTGAACGGCGTCCGCTCGCCGAAAATCGCGTTCACCACCAGCAGTCCGAAGGCCGCAACGACCAGCAGATAAATCGTAGGACCCAGTGCGCCCGCGGCCTGCCAGATGATGCCGACGATCGTGCCGGTGCGTTGAATCGTCTGCTGCAGTTGCTCGGGCGTCATCTTGGCGGCCTGGCCGCTCTGCTCCAGCGAAATGCGGAGCACGCGGCCCGCGCCGATCCGCACCAGCATGGTTTCAACGAAGGCAAGGGACGCGACGGTGAGCACAATCAGCGGAGCAATAAAATCCGGCTTGCGCGCGATATCGGCAAAAGTTTCTCCCGGGCTCCAGAAAACGCCCAGGAATCGGGCCACAAATGATTTTGAAGGGTTCGAATCGGGTTCCGCATTCAATGTCGCAGTGTCTGCCATGGCTGGCACATTCCTCCCCTCGTTAAAGCAATTCCTTCCTCATGGTTCGCGCAGGATGACCTGATGCGACTGGATTCTAACTCACAATCGCCGCCGATGCGAGACTTCCGTTTCCGCCAAAATCCGGTCAACGCTGCTGCCTCCGGTGGTCCGGCTTTCCCGTCGCCAGGCAAGTCTTTGCCAGCGTGCAACGGCTGTGATAAATTTCTTTTCCGAAATGGTCATGTCTGATTCGAACCCGTGCAAGAGCCATTCCCGAAATCCACAAGCAAGACAAGGAGCAGCGAAATGCCAGTGAACCGACGCGAATTTCTGACGGTATCGGCGGCGGGCGCCGCGATGCTGAAGCAACAGATGATAGTGCTGGGAGCGACGCCGCAGGCAACGCCCGAAAACATTCAGGCCGTGATTGACGCCTCAAAAGTGGGTGCGCCCGTCACGCCGCTCATTTTCGGCGGCTACATGGAGCCCGCCACCACGCGAGTCTGGGCTGAGATGCTGACCGACCGGAAATTCGCCCTCGCAATCACGGCTGAGAAACCTGCGCCGAGAACAGGCTTCTTCCGCTTCTTTCGAGTGGAGCGCTGGGAGCCCGTCGGCCCGGCTGCTTCGGTTGAGATGGACACCGAGCGCCCGTTTGTGGGCGCGCACAGTCCGCGCATCAGCCTGGCCGGAGCCTCGCCGCGCGGCATCGAGCAATCTGGAGTTCGTCTGGCCCGCGGCAAATCCTATACCGGCAGAATTTATCTGAAAGGCGATCGCTCAGCCAAAGTGGAAGTTCGATTGGTCTGGGGCGCCGGGCCCGGCGATGCGCAAACCATTCGCATCCCCGCGCTCTCGGGCGAATACCGCAAATTCCCGCTCAAGTTCACGGCGAAGGCGGACGCCACCGACGCGAAGTTTGAAATCACCGCCACGGGCAGCGGCGCGTTTCACGTGGGAACGGTTTCGCTGATGCCGGCCGACAACCTGCACGGATTTGATGCCGGCATGGTCAAGCTTTACCGCGAAGCGGGTTTCAAAATGGCGAAGTGGCCGGGCGGCAATTTTGTTTCCGGCTACGACTGGTATGACGGCATCGGCGACCGCGACAAGCGTCCGCCGCGCCCGCAGGCGATGTGGGGCAACAGGTTCGAGTCGAACGACGTCGGCGTTGACGACTTCGTCCAATTCTGCCGGCTGCTTGATGCCGAACCTTACGTCGCCATCAACAGCGGTTTCGGCGAAGCTCGCGTGGCCGCGGAGGAAGTGGAATATTGCAACGGCTCCACGTCAACCCGCCTGGGCCGGATGCGCGCCGAGAACGGCTATCGCGAACCGCACAACGTCCGCCTGTGGTGCATCGGCAATGAGATGTACGGCTTCTGGCAGTTCGGCAAGATGTCGCTGAACCAGTACTGGGTAAAGCACAACGAAATCGTCGAGGCCATGAAGAAAGTGGACCCGGCGATCAAGGTGACTTCGAGCGGCGCCAGCATCTGTGAGAAATCCTGGTGCTACGCCGAGAATTATTATCTGGCCGCCCGCCCGGACATGTGGCGGCCGCCGCTGGTGGATAAGCTCCCGTTCAAATTCGGCGGCCCGCACGATTATGACGGCTGGATGCTCGCCAAGTGCACCGATAACATCGATCATCTTTCCGAGCACACTTACTGCTATCCCGAGCTGGCGTTCGACGGCGAGACTCAGAAATGGAATCAGCCCAACGACCCGTTGCCGCACAAGGCCCGGCGGATGGCCAACCGCGTCGGCGAAGCGTTCGACGCCTGGCGGAAATACGTGGAGAAGATGCCGTCGCTCGAGCAGAAAAACATCAAATTCATTTTCGATGAATGGGGCGCGCGCTACCGCAGCCTGAAAGGAGGCTTCGAGCGGCCCTCGGGAATGCTCACGCCGCTTGCCTCCGCGATCTTCCTGCATGAACTTTTCCGCCATTCGGACATGGTCGCGGCCAGTTGCCCCACGGGAGGGCTTTATCAGGTTCTGATTAACAGCACCGGCGAAGCCGTGGGTTTTTCGGCCGAAGGCCTGGTGATGAAGCTCTTCGGCAACCACCTGGCCAACGCGCTTCCCGTCGAGGTCACCGGAAACTCGCCCCAGCAGCCGGTCAGCGGAACGCCGTTCGTGGATATTCCGTTGTCGCCGTGCGGAAGTCCCACTTATCCGCTGGATATTGTCGCGGCGCTGAGCGGCGATCGAAAGAAGTTCATTCTCTCCGTCGTCAATCCCACGGAAACGGGGCAGAAATTCGGCGGGCAGATTTCGGGAGTCGAGCCGGGCGGTCCGGGCAAACTGTGGCAGATTGCTCCGCCCAGCTTGAACTCGGCCAACGTGCCGGGCAAGGACCCTGAAGTCGAAATCGTTGAGACTTCAGTGCCGAAGCTGCCCGATACCATCGAGCTTCCGCCTTACAGCATCAGCGTGTATGAGTTCCCGGTTTAAAGCGGCTGACGGTTCGTGACGCGGGACTTCACGGTCCGCGGGTCTTGCTATGGCCGCGGTCGCTTGCCCGAGCGCCGGCCAGCTAGGCGGTCCAAAGCCCAGGTGACCAGCAGGCAGGCAGTTCCTCCGATGAGGGCCGCCTCCGGCCTGCCCACGGCGAGGCAAATCGACACCACCGCCGCCAAGCCAACGAGCCCGGCCCAGCCCGCCTTTGTGAGCTTAAACGACAGATCGCTGAACGGCCTCGGGCTGCCCCACCAGTCCCAAGCTTCTCTGAGCTCACGGTCGATTTCCTCGGGGGGCAGCCGATCCTCAGGTTTGGGTGGCCAGATAGCATAGCTCGCAAAAATAAGAACCATGCCTGCAACGATCGCGAGGCCGATCCAGACTGACCCCCGCGACAGCGCCCCGCGCGTCAGCAGCGCGTTTAGAAACGCCTCGCCAGCCCACACGCCCAACACCGCTATCAGGAGCGATCTCCTTTCTGGAGCAACAAGCAGGGCCGCGAGAGACAAACCAGTCAGAACGGCGGGCACATAGAACGGCACAGTGTGGTCCGACCACCTCGTCCACTCGGCGCACACAAAGACTGACAGCATAAACACTGCCACGCTGTACCACGTGAACCACTTTCTCCCGGCCGCCGTCCCCAGGAATGCGCGCTTGGCCAAACACGCCGAAATCACACTTCGAATTCGGCTCATCCCGCCCGCTCCTCGCCAGCTGCCGCGCACCCCTTGCGCCTGCGAATAAGTTCCGCGCTCCTGCGATTCGTTCCTTTCATGGAAAAAGAATACCTGCGCGCGGGGAGATTGCAAGCGCGTAGCGCAAACCGCCGTCGCTGCGGTCTGCGGCCCTCCATCGAAATCGGCGGTCGGCGCCCCTGCTGTTTACCCTTGACAAATCGCATTTTCATGTTACCATAAAGTTAAGTCCTGTCCGTGGTTCCATCCGGACAATTCATAACGAGGAGCGGTGACGCCATCCCTTCACGCCGTCACCTTTGTGACCTTCTTATGCCCTGGAATCTTCCCTCGACCGACCGCGAGCTTGACCGGCTGATGGGCCTTCCGGCTCATCGCATCCCGACGCCTTTTTTCTCGCCGGAACAGATCGTCGCCGCCTATCTGAAGCTGGTTCAGGCGCACGGCGGCCGGGTGATCGGCCAGGGCCCGTTCATGCGCAAGACGGGCATCCCGGCCGTTTACTGGCGAGGACGTTACTGGCGGTCGTGGTCGGCGTTTCAGGCCGAACTCGGCTTCGAGCCCAACCTGCGCTTCACCAAAATCCCGCTGGAAACCTTGCTGCGGCGTTTTGCCGAGCTCGCCCGCGACCTGGGCAAACTTCCCACGCAGTTGGATATCGAAGCGCGCCGCAAGCAGGATCGTTCTTTTCCCAGCAGCAACCCGTTCGGCCTGGTGCGGCGCGACGATTTTCTGATCAGCCTGGAGGAGTGGTGCGGCGGCAAGCCCGAGTTCGCGCCCGTCATGCAATTGCTTCGCCGGCGGCGCGAGCGGATCACGTCCCGCCGCCGCGACAATTCCCGGCGCTTTCGCGGAATTGTTTACATCGAGCGCCAGGGAGAAGAATTTACTTATACCATCCGGAGCGCCCGCTTGACCGGCAAGCGGCTGCGGCAGGAGTCGGCCCGGCTCGGCTGCCTGCCCTCCACCGTCCACGTGATTGATACCGACGATCCCCCGGGCATCGAGCGCTACTGGCGCGAGCGCTTCAAATCCAGACTGCTGCCCGGCGACATCTATCGCCTCTTTCCCGAAGACCTTATCGCCTTCCGCTGGCGAAAATTCCAGTAACCTGCAGCGCAGACCGCTGTCATTGCAGTCCGCGGCCTTCCCTACCAGTTTCCCAGCGGAATTCGCACTGAACCGACGCGGCCGGAACCGGGGTCGCGCACGACCAGCATCAGGGTTTCGGCTCCATGGACGAGGGTCACCCACTTGGCCACGTCCAGTCCGCTGGTCATCAGGCGGGGCACTCCGTCGGGTTTGACGCGCAGGTTCATGTCGTAGCCGCCGGTATGGATCACGGTCCCGAGGTTGTTCTTCTGGACAAGCACCACGGACAGGTTCACCTTTTTGCCCGGGCCTGCAGGCTGCAGCGTCATGTTTTCCGGATTCATATCAATGCCCAGCAGGACGCGGCCTTCTGGCACGTGCTGGAATTTCAGGACCTTGACCGTCAGGCCCAGTCCGGTTGAATCCAGCGGGCCGTAGATGGCCCGGTTCAGCGCATATTCGGACTTGGTTTCATCCTTGGGTTTTTCCTGGACTGCGAAGTAGCCGCGGCGGTATTGCAGGTCAACGCCGCCCTGGTCCACCTTCACCTTCAGGTCGTGATATTTTCCGTCCCAGCGGATGTTTTGAGGATAGAAGCCGAGGGTGTAGTTGGCGTTGGAATTATCCACGGCGGCCTTCATCACCTGAGCCATGTTGTTGGTGTTGTAGAACGCCTGGCCGCCCGTGTTGGTGGCCAGTTCCTTCATCGTGCCCACCGTATGATAAAAGTTGTTCCAGTCGGTTGAGCCCGGAGCTCCGGCGATCATGCCGCGCGCATCGACGGGATAAACCGCGATGTCGGCGTTATTCAAAGCTTTGTAGGCGGCGCGGAATTGCTGGGTAAAGTCCACCTGGTCGCGCGTATCGCCCGGCTGGCGATCCGTGTCAAAGCCGAAGTCAATGGGAAAGCTGCTGGAAACCCAGATCAGATTTTTCCGTCCGGGAAAATGCGCCAGGTAGTTGGCGATGGCCATCAGGGCGTCCAGCGTGCGGTTCGCCTGGTCGGTGCGGAAAAAGGCGGCCGTGTGCTCCTGGAATTGCAGCATCACCTGTTGAAGGCGCGCCTCATCGGCCGCCGCGCCCTGCATCCCTGCTGAAGCGCCTGCAGCCGGATTCCCAGCGGCAGCCGCCGCACGGGCGGACGCTCCTGCAGAACCGGCCGATGCGACGACTTGCTGCAAGGCAGCCTGGTATTGCTGGGGGCTCGCGCCGGCGTATGTTCCCACGCCCCCGTTCAGGTTGTAGGCGGCCGCGTCCGTCACGCCCGCCGGCGTTGGTGCCGCGGCGGCATCCACTTCCCTCATGCTGTGGATCGGAGCATGTTTCAGAGCCGCCAGCAGAATTTTCGGATTGCTGGTAAAGTTCTGCAGCACGAACAGCCGGCTGCCCAGCAGCATGATGGCCACGCGGTCCTGCGGTTTGATTTCCTGAAGAAAGCTGACCACTTCCGTGCGCGCCCAGGCCTGGTCCGCGAATTTGGTGTTCAGTCCGTCCAGCAGAACCACGGTGACGCTGGGCGCCGCGCCCTCGACGCGGTTGGAATACACATCCGGCGGCAGCAGCGGCTGAGCATTGGCCCCGGTCGCCGTGGAAAGCGCCGAAAAAACTGCGATCGGCACAGGCTTGCCGTTGTCGTAGATTTTGAAATCCTTTTTGGTGAGGTTCGTGATCGGCCGCCCGTGCGAATCCCGCGCCACCACATTCACCTGAATCAGGCGCGTCTCAACTCGAATCACCGTGTTGTTCCTGGCGGCACGAATGAGCGCCGGACCGGCCAGCGCCGCTCCTGCCACCATCAATCCGAAAATGATCAAACTTCCTTTTCGCATTTCGTCCTGGCCCTCCTCTCGCGCCCGGCTTCCCGTAACAGGGTGCCAAACCTGGTTCGTACTGTAATTATAACTCCATTGCCCGGAGCAGGCATGCCTTCTTGATGTCCGCGCTGCAAGGCTGGTTGCCCCCCAGGGCGCTTTTCTGCAGTGGACGCGGGTGGCCCCTACACGGCGCATTATGCCATGTGTGCGATGTCGCGTGCCCCGGACGTCGAGCCCCGAAGGGGCGAACCAGCAAAGCCCAGGCCATCGGCCTGGGTCAATCGCGACCAATAATAATCCCCGAGTCCTGAAGGGGCGGAACAACATCGCCTTGCGTCAGGGCACGGCTTCAGCCGTGCCGCTGCTGCACCGTCACCCGCTTCCGCCCCGCCTGACGTCGCTCCTCTTCCGCCCAGTCCGCCTTCCGAGTTGGGGCGCACGGCCGTGCGCCCTTCCGATTTATAACCCTCGCCCCGCTCTGCGGGATGTCCCGCAACGCGACGGGTGAGGGGCCGCCCCCTTCAATGCCGCGCGCGTGCCTCCGCGTCATTCCGATCCCGCAAAGCGGGAGAGGAATCTGCTTTTGCCCTTGTCTTCCGGCGTAGGGGCGGGTTTCAAACCCGCCCGTTCCCCATCGTGCAACGGTAGGGGCAATTCATGAATTGCCCCCACGGACGCCACGCGGCCGCTTGCTATTGCCGCGCGCGGGGCATAGAATTCTTCCGATTGACGCGGCTTTTGCGCCGGCGTCAGTGGCTGCGTTTCGACTTCCCGCCGAGCGGCTCCGGCACACAATGCGCTTGACGGCCAACGCCGGGGGGGGGGGTAGAATAGTGGCACTCATCGCGGCGTTTGCGCCGCCGGGGCAGCGCGGGCCTTTTGCTCGTCAAAGAGTCCGCGGGTCATCAGAGGTTTGGAAAGCCAGCCGAGGGGAACATGGGCAAAGTCCGGCTCGCTCTCATTCTGTTCTTAACGATTTCCGCCACGGCCTTCGCGCAGAATCCGGTTCCCTTCGTTAATCAGCCGCTGGTTCCGGACGCGGTCGCTCCGGGCGGACCGGCGTTCACGCTCACCGTCAACGGCACGGGCTTTGTCTCGGGCGCAACCGTCAACTGGAACGGCGCGCCGCTCACCACCACGTTCGTCAGCCAGTCGCAACTCACCGCCGCCGTCCCCGCCGCGAACATCGCCTGGCCGGCGCTAAGGTCTCCGCTGACTATAAAGCAATTGACCGTGCCTGCCCAGCAGCCTAAAATCGACTGGCATTGAGAGGGTGGTGGCAATGCAGCACTGGTCTGGGACGGCAATCACCGGAGCAAAGTGGAACGTCTATTGCGGCGACGCGAGAGCGGCCTTGGGCGCGTTGGACAAAGAAACGTTCAATTGCGTTGTCACATCTCCACCTTATTATTCCCTTAGAGACTATGGCGTTGAAAACCAGATCGGCCAGGAGGAGACCGTCGGGGAGTACGTGACCGCGATAGCAGGCGTAATGGATGAGGTTTATCGGGTCCTTGCGCGCGATGGACTCCTCTTCCTGAACCTCGGGGACACGTATTACTCCGGCAAGGGAGAATCGCAAGGGGTGGACCGAAAGAGCTCGAAGAGGCGTTTCGGGCTTAGACCTGTCGATAGGAGCGGCGGCCTAGGTATTGGAATCATGCGCAAGTCCATTATCGGCGTCCCTTGGAGAGTGGCCTCAGAGATGGTGGCGCGACGCTGGGTGCTTCGGAGCGCAATAATCTGGCATCGGAAAGACTCGTTGCCGGAAGCGGTCAAGGACAGGCCCCGGCGCAGCTATGAGTACGTCTTCATGTTTGCCAAAGAGCGGAAGTACTACTTCAACCGCCAGGCCGTGCTCGACGTGGAAGTGGAGGAGGATGTGTGGACTATCAAGGCAAGGCCGAAGCCGACGAACGGGCTGGACACTGCTCCTTATCCCGACGAACTTGTCGAGCGATGCCTCGACCTGGGCTGCCCCCCGTCGGGCTGTGTGCTTGATCCCTTTGCCGGGGGCGGGACTACGCTCAGGGTTGCTCTTGCGTCGGGGCGCGATGCCACCGCGATTGAGCTCAATCCGACATTTTGCAAATACATCGTGAGCCAAGCGGGGGAAATAGAGCCTAGTACGGCGCGATTACGCTTCGTATGTTCATAGCCTTCAATCAGGTCGAGAAGTCGCTAGATCGGCTGCGTAATTTTCATCCGTTCTTTGGCACGACGTTCCTCGTCTGCAAGCAAACTGAAATGCCCGTGGGTCGAACGACGCATATTCCGATCAACGCGAAGGAAGACGAGTTCCTGCGAACGCATTACAAGCCCGACGTCGCCTCGAGTTGGTTCTTCACACCGTTCAAGACATCAAGCAGGCACGGGCGTTGGCTCAGTCCGAGGTACCCGTCAACTAGCGCTCAAAGCCAACGGACAAAGAGTGATCTTGCCAGCGCATTCATCCATCCACGAGGTTCGGACGAATGGGGCTGGGCCGAAGATTACGTCAAAGTGCTTCGCCGCAAGCTCGAACGTGATGGGACCGGGAGAATTCCGACGTTCTGGCTGGCGGTCTGGATATTCCGCGATCGCGAGTGGCCGACGCAAACGACCGCGCAACAGTTGCTAAGCATCCTTCTCAAGGAATTCAACATTAACCGGGAAGAACGAAATGAAATTTTTCAGGACCTTCTGCCAGGCGACGTGGACGAGCCGCTCTTGACAGATGAACCGTATTCCGATGCCCGACTGCTGACAATTATTGAGCCGCCGCCCGACGCCGCGCCGGAAGAAGGCGGAACCTTGCTCTCCTTGGAGCTGCGAGGTGTTGGTCCCAGTCCATCCCTTACATTCAATCCGGGCGAGCGCCTCACCATAATTACTGGTGATAACGGACTCGGAAAGACGTTCATTCTCGAATGCGCGTGGTGGAGCTTGACGGGGCGCTGGGCAGATGTTGACCGGCCGGTACTCCCTCGGCTTGACGCGTCGCGAGATGAGGCAAGCATCACGTTCGTAATCGCGGGTAAGAAGCGGCAGACCCAGCAAATCGTCATCAAGTATGATTGGGACGGACACGACTGGGGCGACCCCAGGGGTCGTCCGACGCTCCCCGGCCTGGTTGTGTTTGCGCGAGTCGACGGGTCATTTGCCGTGTGGGACCCGATTCGTCACGGCCCGGGACAGTCGTTGCAAGACGGAGAGCGCGCCTTGTTGCTCTTTTCCCGGAATCAAGTTCTTGACGGATTGCCGAGGAAAATCGAGGGCCTTCTCCGCGACTGGGTGAAGTGGCAACATGCGCCAGATCAGTCGGTCTTTAACACCTTCAAGTCGGTTCTGGCCGAGCTTTCGCCCCCCGACATGGATCCCTTGGATCCAGCTGAGCCCATTCGCACAGCCAATGACCCTCGGGAAATACCAACTCTCACCCATCCGTACGGAGTTGTGCCGTTCACTCAAGAGTCCGCTGGCATTAAACGAATCGCTACAATCGCTTATCTCTTGGTTTGGGCTTGGAACGAGCATCAAATTGCTGCGCGCCTTGCGAAGCGGAAACCGCAGGAAAAAATGGTCGTGCTCGTTGACGAGATGGAGGCCCATCTGCATCCGAAATGGCAACGCAGCATTCTCCCCGCGTTGTTACGCGTGACCGCGCTGCTGAGCCGAGACGTCGAATCGCAGGTGTTTGTCACAACGCACTCCCCTATGGTCCTGGCCTCCGTCGAGTCAGAGTTTTCCGAAACTACGGACAGCCTTTACCATCTGGAATTGGTGCCGGAAGGGAACGCGACGTTCTCAGCGATGCCCTTTGTCAGGCACGGCACGATGGACGCCTGGCTGACCTCCGACGTGTTTGCACTGCGTCAAGCGCGTTCCCGCGAAGGCGAGAGCATCATCGAAAGGGCGAAACAACTGATGGCGAATACAAGTGCGACTGCCGAAGAGATTACAGAGTTGCACAAGCTCCTTGCCAAGACGGTCCCGGAGACGGATGAATTTTGGGCTCGGTGGGGTTTTTTCGCAAGAGCGAGGGGCGTGAAACTTTGATTCCGGTGACCTCGAAACCGGAACCCGGCGATTTTGAAGTAAACGTGCGAACACCCGGTAGGGCCTTCTTAAGGCACGTTCCAAATCCAAGCCCAGTGCAATTCAACAAGAATTGTTACTGGCAGAAATGTCTTCCGCAGCTGAAAGCGGCCTACGGAGGGATATGTGCGTATTCAGCATGCTGGCTTCCGATGGAAAGCAGCGTCGACCACTTTGTGCCAAAAGCAGTGAATCCGGATCTGGCGTACGAGTGGAGTAACTACCGCCTAGCGTCGCCGAGACTTAACAGTTACAAGGGAGATCACACCGACGTTCTAGACCCCTTCCTCATCCTCCCCGGATGGTTTGTACTAAATCTCGCCAATTTCCTGGTAGAGCCAAACACCGGACTTGAGCGACAGATTGAAACCGAGGTGCGGAACACAATCGAGATCCTCAGACTTAATCGTGACGACTCGCTCGTCGACCTTCGCTTCAAAATTGTTCGCGACTACGCGACCGGACTGGTCAATTTCGAATACCTAAGAGCTCGCTACCCGTTCATCGCGTCTGAATTGGAGCGACAGAATCAGAGGGAGGCAATCAAGGCAGCCTTTGACCCAGGGTGAAGATGAATCCCTGGCTTGCCCCTGCACTCCAAAGGCCGGCGGTCAGAGATCGCTGCCCCAACCGAATCCGGAGGGCCCGCTGGCGTCCTCGGGCGCGCCGCAGAATTCAACCTGCACGGTCACGCCGTCATCAGTCACGCTGGATGGAACGAATCCTCAAAATGTTTCGCTGAGCGTTGCCACCACCGCGCCGTCGGCGGCGATTCCTGTTGCGCCCGATCCGCCCGCCATTCCGCCCGCGGCGTTGTGGCTGGCGGCGCTCGGTCTGCTGGCGCTGGCGGGTATGATTGCCTGGGCAGTTCGTGTAGCGCAGGCCCTTGCGGCCTGCGGCTTTTCCTCGACGCCGGAACGAACCGCGGGCCGTATCGGCCCGCGCTACCCGGAGGGCGCACGACCGGGTGCCCCTACGGAAACGTCCAAACACAAACCGCAGACCGCGATGGCGGCGGTCTGCGCTACGGCGCGTCGCGCCGCACGCATTCTGACTTCTGACTCCTGGCTCCTGACTCCTGCGCTCGCCGCGCTCCTGCTCTTCGTCGCGCTCGCGGCATCGTGCGGCGGCGGAGCGGCTCCGGCGGTCCATACTCCCACCGGCGGCACCGCGCCCGGAACCTACACGCTGACCGTCACTGCGACGTCCGGCAATCTTTCCCACTCCAGCACCGTCACGCTGACTGTGCAGTGAGCCCCGAAGAGGCGACCTGACAAAGCCCAGGCCATCGGCCTGGGTCAATCGCGACCAATAATAATCCCCGAGCCCTGAAGGGGTGGAACAACATCGCCTTGCGTCAGGGCACGGCTTCCCGCGTCTTGTGCGGGGAGAAAGGGCACGGCTTTAGCCGTGCCGCCGCGCCGGACGATTGCAAGCCTCAAAGCGTCCCGCCTTCGCCACGCTCGCCGCCACGCGTCCGCAGCGCGGCCTTGACGCGCCGGAATATATCACATTGCGATGTATTGCCGGCAAGCCGGCCTCACACAGACCTCAATGGGAGCAGACACTCGCGATGCGGACAATGGGTTGATTGCGGGATCAGACGAAGTTCAGAATCCAGCCGGTGATGTAGGCGATAAAGCCGCCGTACATGAAGAGCGGTTCGAGCCAGGCGCGCAGGCTCACGAGGGTGGAATTGTCAACCACGGGCCAGGGGCCGTAGCCGCCCCAATAGACCTTGATCAGCAGGCCGACCACCAGGAACGCCAGCCCTTTGCTGCGGATGTCATGCGCCGTGAGGGAACTGACGACATGCTTTTTCCCGGCGTAGATGGTGGTCTTCTGCGGGGTCAGCGAGCCCTGGCACTTCCGGCAGTCTGTGGCCGTGTCGAGATTCGAGTAGCCGCAATAGGGGCAGGGTTTCATGGCAAAGTGTCCCGCAGCTTTCGAGCCGGCCGGGAGCGATTCGTCATTTCGCGGGCGACCCGGGACCCAGGGCGCCGCCCCACTATTGTATTACTCCCGCACCGTCGCGTCCAGAAAAGCCCGCAGCTTGCGGCTGCGCGAGGGATGACGCAGTTTGCGCAGCGCCTTGGCTTCAATCTGCCGGATGCGCTCGCGAGTGACGGCAAAGCTCTGGCCGACTTCCTCGAGCGTGTGCTCGCTGCCGTCATCCAGGCCGAAGCGCATCTTGATCACCTTCTCCTCGCGCGGCGTCAGCGTCTTCAGCACCGATTCCGTCTGCTCTTTCAAGTTGATGTTGATCACCGCTTCGGCAGGCGAAATCACACCCCGGTCCTCGATGAAGTCGCCGAGATGCGAATCTTCCTCCTCGCCGATCGGAGTCTCCAGCGAAATCGGTTCCTGCGCAATTTTCAGGACCTTCCGTACTTTGATAACAGGAATATCCATTCGCTTCGCAATTTCTTCCGAGGTTGGCTCGCGGCCGTATTCCTGCACGAGCTGGCGGGAAGTGCGGATCAGTTTATTTATTGTCTCGATCATGTGCACCGGAATGCGGATGGTCCGTGCCTGGTCGGCGATGGCGCGCGTGATAGCCTGCCGGATCCACCACGTGGCGTAAGTCGAAAACTTGTAGCCGCGCCGGTACTCGAATTTGTCCACGGCCTTCATCAGGGCGATGTTGCCTTCCTGAATCAGGTCCAGAAACTGCAGCCCGCGGTTGGTGTATTTCTTGGCGATGGAAACCACCAGGCGCAGGTTGGCTTCAATCAGTTCGCGCTTGGCGATTTCCGCTTCCTGTTCTCCGGTCAGGATAGTCTGGTAAGTGCGGCGCAGCTCAGCCGCCGAGGATTCATTCTTCTCCTCGATTGCCGAAAGCTGGGCGCGGAACTGGCGGAGTTCCTTGCGGAGTTCCTTGTTTCCGTTCTTGCGGGAAGCTTCCACGCGCCGTTCCAAGCGGCCGGTCTCACGCTCGACGGAGCGCACTTCCTCGCTGGCCTGCCGGACTCTTTCGATCAGGCGCTTTCTTTCCGTGTGGGTGAATTCGAGGGCCCGGAAGAGCTTGGAAATCAGGAGACGGTGCCGCGCCACGCCCCAGCTGTAGCGGCGGAAATCGCGGGGCTTCTTGGTGCGGGGAATGGAAGCCAGTTTGGTCTTCAGCTGCCTGAGCTTCTTGTTCAGGCGCTGCATTTCGTCAATGGCTTCGATCAATTCCTGAGTCCGCTTCTCGACGCGCTCTTCCGTGTACTCGTCCTCGTCAAAGACGACGATCTCCTTGACAGAGCGCTTCCCGTCGCTCAACTCATCGCGAAGGGCGAAGATTTCCTGCAGAACGATGGGCGAGCGCGAGAGCGCCTTGAGCACCCGGACCTGACCCCGCTCAATGCGCTTGGCGATTTCGACTTCGCCTTCGCGCGTGAGCAGTGGAACGGTTCCCATTTCGCGCAGGTACATGCGCACGGGATCATTCGTCTTGTCGAGCGCTCCGGGAGTCAGGTCGAGATCGAGATCGTCACCGCCGCCGCCGCCGCTTTCCTCGTTCTTGGACTCTTCCTTTTCACTCGCGGCGCCCTCATTGGTCTTCTCCTTGGGCGACTCGACCACCTCAATCCCCGCGTTGTCAAACAAAGACAGTAAATCTTCCAGATCCTCGGCCGAATGAATGTCGGATGGAAGAAGGTCATTGACCTCCTCATAAAGAAGGTAACCCTTCTCTTTTCCCAAGGTGATCAGCTTGCTGACTTGATCAAATTTATCGTCAAACGCCAAGCGAATTGCCTCCCCCTGCACGGATTATTCAATAGAGAGTTGAACGCTGCCGGGCGGCGCGTCTCAACCTTGCGGCGCAAACCTGCTTCGGGTCGCGCGCATTCTGTTTGAGAAACCCCACGGTGTCGCGAACCTCTTGTAAGTATTAGATGTAATACTACATGATTTCGTTGGAGTTTTTATCAAAGAAATTCGAATCTCCTTTGGATGTTGCCAAGTCTTTTATTAAGTTATCTTTAACTTGAATCAGCGCCGCAAGCTGAGCTGAGTCGCTGCGGCGGGTGGCCTCCTCGATTTCCCTCTGGATGCGCGCTCGCTCTTTTTCGAGCCTTCTGCGCCGCAGCGCCTGGCAGAGGCCGCCGACCTCCGGGCCCTCCGGAACTTCGCCCCAGCCGAGAAGAACTTCGTGCAGAACGGACAGCGATTCAGGACTGAGCGTTTCCTCCAGGCGATGGAGATTGACTTCGCCGGCCTGGCGCGCTTCATGAATTTTCAGAAAGATTCCTTCCGTTCCGAGTCCCTGCAACAGTCCTTCTTCCACCAGCCCGGGCAGATACCGGTCAAGCAGTTCCTGATTTTCCAAAAAAGCGTGAAGCAATTTTTTCTCGGTGTGGCTGGCAGGCGTCCGGTGCTCGGCGACAACCTCGCGGCGGCGATCCGTCGCCACCTGCTTCAACTGCTCCCGCAACATGCGATCATCGATTTGAAGTCTGGCGGCCAGCCGGTCCGCCACTTCGCGACGCATCAGCGGGTTGGGAATCCGCGAAAGGTGCGGCAGCAAGGCATTCGCGGCGGCCACCTTGCCCTGCGGAGTGTGAAGACCGTGTTTTTGAATCGCGCGATCAGTAAGGAAATCAAGATAACCGGGCGCGCGGCGCAACTCTTCCTGATAGGCGGCGGCTCCGCGCTTGCGAATGAAAGTGTCGGGATCGAGGCCCGCGGGCAGCGCCAGAGCCCGGATTTCAAATCCGCCCTCGAGCAGCATCTCGAGCGAGCGTTCCGTGGCGGCCATTCCGGCGGAATCCGGATCGTAGCTCACAATCACGCGCCGCGTATAGCGAGCCATCAGACGGACCTGCGCTTCCGTAAGGCTGGTGCCGCAACTGGCCACGACGTTAACGATTCCGCAGGACTCCACGGCGATGCAATCCATGTAGCCTTCGACCAGCACCACCTCGTCCGCGGATCGAATGGCGGCGGCCGCGGCATCCAGGTGATAGAGAACCCGGCTCTTGGTGTAGATCGGCGTTTCCGGTGAATTCAAATACTTGGGCAGGTCTTCGCCGAGAGCGCGGCCTCCGAAGGCAACGACCTTACGGCTCTCGTTGGCGATCGGGAAAATGATGCGGCGGCGAAAGCGGTCGTAGCGCCTCCCGGCGCCCGTTTCAGAAACGATCAGTCCGCTCTTTTCCAGGATTTCAGACGGGAAGTTCATCTGCGAAAGCCGGCGCAGAAGCGCGGATCCCTCCGCCGGAGCATAGCCCAGGCGAAACTTGCCCACGGATTCGTCGCTGACGCCGCGGTCAGCCAGATAGGCGCGCGCCGCGCGGCCCTCGGCCGATCCGCTCATCTGCGCGCCAAAAAACTTTGCCGCTTCCTCATGAATCTTGTAAAGCGCGGTGCGTTCGCGGGCATGAGCGTCATAGGCTTCGCTGTTTTCCCTTTCGCGCAGCTTGACGCCCGCCCGCTCGGCCACGCGCTCAAGCGCCTCGGGAAAACTGAGAGCGTCAATCAGCATGACAAATTTAAAAACATCTCCGCCCACGCCGCAGCCGAAGCAATGGAAAATCTGCTTGACGGGGTGCACGGCGAAGGAAGGCGTTTTTTCCTGATGAAACGGGCAAAGGCCCACGTAGTTCGCGCCCGCCTTGCGCAGCTTGACGTAGTCGCCGACAACCTTGACGATGTCAGCCGCCGCCCGAACTTCATCCACTTGACTCATGATCGGCTTTCAGCGGTGCGCTTTGACGAATCCCCGGCGAGCCGTCCTGCGACGGCAGCCTTCACGCTAAGGAACCACGACCAGCTTCGAGGGCTGCTTTTCGAGCTCTTCCTTTTTGAACTGCGACCGCAGAAGATCCATGAAGGCACGTCCCTTGGGGCGGCCGTTGGAGCGAGTAAACGCCAATTGCGTCAGAAAAATCAACGCGTCGCGGATCTCCGATCCCCGCACGGCGGCTTGCTCCAGCCGCTGAGATTGCTTTTTGCCAAAGTCCTCAATCGCCGCCTTCACGGCTTCGTAAAGGCCTCTCTGCAACGGAAATTCAGGAGGCTGCTCGTAATAGATGCCGTTCGAAAGCGTGCGATGCGCTTCAGCCAGAGACCGCAAGACGACCTGCGCATCCTCATCCACGACAACGGGATTCTGTGCGGCGTAGGAACAAATCGAATAACCGAGCGCGAGAATCAAAGGTTCGTGTGCGGCTACGAACGACGCCGGAACGCGAACGTCATGAAAAGGCACCTGCGACCAGTCCACCTCGCGCCGGGTCGCGTCATGACGGCGGCTTTCCACCAAGTAAACACAATCGGAAGGACAGGCGATTGTGACTTCACGCTCCGTGCCGCAGCAGATTGGGCAAATGGTGGCCGCCTTGGCCGGACAGAATCTGCGACCCTTTCGTTTTTCACAAATCGGGCAGGTCAAGTAAGGTCCTCGCTCCTGGGGCTCGCGGCAGCTCGAAGGCCTGATTCAAGGCAGACTAAATTCTACGAGATTCTTTCGCTTGGAGCAACCGTTCCAGATTCAGCTTGACCGCGCGGCCCGGCTGGCGAAAACTGTAAGTGAGCCCCCTGCGAGGCACTCAAATGAAGAACGCATCCCAACCCGCGGGTTCCCATGACGTCATCATTATCGGCGGCGGAATTATCGGCTGCGCAATCGCGCTGCGGCTGGCGCAGGCGCGGCTGCGCGTGCTGGTGATTGACCGGGCAAGGCTGCTTTCCGAGGCAACCGGAGCTGCCGCCGGCATGCTGGCTCCGCAGGGCGAGATGACGGAACCCGATCCCTTCTTTGAAATGTGCATGGCGAGCCGGGCGCTTTATCCCGATTTCGCCGCCGAGGTCGAATCGCTGAGCGGGAAGAAGGTGGACTACCGCGACTCGGGCAGCTTCCTGGTGGCTGCGGATGAAGCCGAGCAGGCGGAACTCGAGCACATCTACCAGGCTCAGCGCCGGATGAAACTTCCCATCGAACGCACCACAAAAAGCGCACTCGACCGCTCGTTTGCCGGACTTTCCGCTGACGTGCGCCTGGGACTGTTCGTTCCCGGGGACCATTGGCTGGACAATGAAAAGCTGGCGGCTGCCACGGCGCAGGCGGCGGAGCGGGCCGGGGCAACGTTCATCTGGGGCGCGGCCGCGACGAGCTTCAATGTGCGCGCGGGCCGCGTGGAAAGCGTCAGCGCCCGCCTGCGTCCCGAATCGGAACCGATTTCACTCAGCGCGGGCGATTTTATTCTTGCCGCCGGCTGCTGGTCGGGACAACTGGCCGCCACGGCGGGACTCCGCATCCCCACGGAACCCTGTCATGGACAGATGATGGAAATGGAGTTTCAAGGCGGATTGCCGTTCGTCCTGCGCTCGGGAATGCATTACCTGGTGCCGCGATCCGAGAATCGCGTCGTGGTGGGAACAACCGCCGAGCGGACTGGCTTTGAAAAAGCCGTCACCGGCGAAGGACTTCAATCCATCCTCAGAGGCGCTGCCCGCTTTGCGCCGCGCATCAATCAGGCTCGCTTTCTCCGCGCGTGGTCAGGCCTTCGGCCGGACACGCCGGATCACCTTCCCATCCTGGGACGGAGCGAAATCTCCAATCTGATCCTGGCCACCGGGCACTTTCGCAATGGAATTCTGCTGGCGCCCGTAACCGCCAAGGTTATCGCGGAAGTCGCCTTGAACCGCACACCGTCAGTTGCCATCGAGGCGTACTCGCCCGCACGATTCGCCGCTTAGCGGATTCTGTTGGAGGAATCTTCAGGAAAAGCCGGCCCGCAGGCAGCCGAAGGACGGATACCCGCGGGACCGGTTCTAATTGGGTGCTTTCTCAAGCTGCTGGGCGAGCTCGCGGCCGACTGAGTTCCCTGCCGTGGCCAGCGTTTTCGCGAAAACTTCCACCAGCGTGGGATCGAAGTGAGTGCCCGCGCAGCGCTCAAGCTCCGTCAGCGCGGCCTCCGCGGTTCGTCCCTGCTTGTAGGCGCGGCTGGAGACCATCGTGTCATAGGAATCGGCGATGGTCAGAACGCGCGCGCCGAGCGGAATGTCCTCACCGAGCAGCCCGTCGGGATAGCCCCGGCCGTTCACACACTCATGATGGTGGCGAACCATGCGGCGGATGCGGCCCATTCCTTTGCCCTTGAGCGGTCCAAGAATTTTCTCGCCCAGGATGGTGTGCGACTTGACGATTTCGTATTCATCCTCGGTGAGCCGGGTGGGCTTGTTCAGCAATTGCTCGGGAACGCCGATTTTACCGATGTCATGCAGGATGCCGGCCAGCCGGATTTCCTCGATTTCCGGTTCGGTCAGGCCAAGCTGGCGGCCAAGCTGGACGGCCAGCCGGGAGACAGACTGCGAGTGGCCCTGCGTGTAATGGTCCTTGGCGTCGATAGCGAAAGCCAGCGCCGTGACCGTATCCATGAGAGAAGCGGAGTGCGAGGACTGTCCGGGGACGGCCTGTTCAAAGCGCTTCAGGTAGAGGTCGAAGGCTTCGGGGCCGGTCGAGAACAGCCGCTTGACCGCGACGCCGAGGTAAGCTTCCAGCAGTTCCTGCTCCAGCTCGCCCTTGCCGGATTGACCGGCACGCGAAGCGACGCGGACGCAATTGCCTTTGTCGTGTTTGGCCAGGAACATTCCGCAATCGGCCACGCGAAGCAGTTCCTCCGTCGTGGCGCCGTGAGCGGGGAATGTGGCGATACCAAGACTCGCCGTCACGCCGTGGCTGGCCAGGTAGGGATCGGAAGCGAGCGTCGTGCAAAGGCGCTGTGCAAGAATTTCAGCTTGCTCGGTGTTTGCTTCCGGCATGAGAACTGCGAATTCATCCCCACCATAGCGCGCCACAGCGTTGACATGGCGCGAGCGTGACGCGAGCAGGCGGCCGACCGAGGTCAGCACGCGGTCCCCCTCCAGGTGACCATACCGGTCGTTGACACGCTTGAACCCGTCCAAATCCAGAATGATGATCGAGAAGGGATGGCCCGAACGCGGCGCCCGGCGCCACTCCGCGGCCAGCGCTTCCATGAAAAAGCGATGGGTCTTCAACTGCGTCAGGCTGTCCGTAATCGCTTCCTCCTGCGCCACCTGGAAAGAGCTCGCGTTATGGAGCGCGATGGCGAGCTGGTCGGACAGCGTACCCAGCGTCAGAACATCCTGATCCGAAAAACTGTCTTTGCTGAGGCTTTCGATGCTCAGAACGCCCAGCACTTCCGCTCCGAACTTCAAAGGCAGGCTGAGCGCGGACTTGACGTCCTCATGCAGCGGCACGTAACGGCCGTCGTGATCCACGTTGTTGGCCAGGACCGTCTCGCCGGTTTCGGCGGCGGCGCCCGAAAGGCCTTCACCCACGCGCGAGCGGCGTCCGATCAGCCCCTCGCCATAGCCTTCATGCGCTTCCAGAACCAGTTCTTCGCCGGCCTGGTTAGAGGTCTCAAAGCGGACCAGATCGTAACCGAAAGTCTCGCGGATCTGGCGGCAGATGCTGCTTTTGAGCTCCTGCGGATTGAGCATGCCCGCGACCTTCCTGCCGACTTCATTGAGAAGCGTCAGGTGACGGGCGCGGCGCTGTTCGCGCTGATAGAGCCGGGCGTTTTCGATGGCCGCGCCGGCTTCGGTTGCCAGAACCTGTAGAAGCTGGAACTGCCTGGCGGTCAGGACTTCTTCGCGTTCGCAATCGGCGGCGGCCAGAACCGCGGCCGAGCCGTCGGAAAGGCGGATGGGCGTTCCACACCAGAAGCGGATGCGCCTGCTGGAATCGGCCACGCCGAGCCGAGAAGCCTCACCAGCAAAATCGCGGGAAATCATCAGCGGAGTGCGGTTGCGGAGCACGTGCTCAGTGAGACCTCCACCCGCCGCTTCCGCTTTCAGCGGCTCGGCGGAGTCCGGCTCAATCGCCGCCAGCGATTCCAGACGCGAGCTTCCGGAATCCTGGAAGACCATCCAGAAATTCCGCAGCCCCAGGATCTTGTGGACCACGGGCTTGAGAATGGCCATCTGCTTTTCAGAATCAAAGGTTGCGTTCAGCGCCTCGGCCACTTCGTGCAGAACTTCCAGTTCCTCGCCCCGGCGCTTGGCGGAAATTTCCAGCGGACGATTCTCCAGCCAGAAAGCGATGCGGTCTCCGACCGATTCAAGCAGACGAAGCTCATCGGCGGCAAAAGATCGCGGCTGTGACTGCCCCAGCAGCATCACGCCCGACAGTCTTTCATTTTCGGCGTAAAGGCCGGTCACGACGAGCGACCGGACGCCTTCCGTCAGGAAGAAATTCTGAAATTCCTGAAAGGCCGGATCGAGTTGCCAGGAGGCGAACACTTCATGACGGCTAAGGTTCGGGAAGACCATCATCCGGCCCCAACGCTCCGGGCTGGAAAGCAGGTAGTCCCCAAGCATGCCGCCGGAAAGGCTGGCCGCCACCTTGGGGGAGAAACCGCGGGCCGCCGAGTGCGTCAACGGAGAGCGGACCGCGACGAAGCCTTTGGTCAGACTCAGGGCTTCCATTGCCGCGTCCAGGCCCTGCTCAACCGTCTGGCGCAGATCCAAGCCGTGGCCGGAAATCCCCGCCCAGTCGCCGAGATTGAAGAACTTCAGGAGCCCGGCGTGGTTACGGCTTGCCTGCCGTTTGGATTGGAGTTTCCACTGGATAGCCAGGGCCGACGCAACCGACCCCGCCAGTGCTGGAAGTGCCAGGTAGAGTGGAATACAAGAAATTAAGCTGCCCATCGCAACCGCCTCATCAGAGCCAATGGCTCAAGGACTCTACGGACATCTAAGCCGCCCGCTGAAAACACTACGATCCCAGCGACTGGCGTCCGATGGGGTCAGCAAACGCTAAATCTCTTGAAATGGTCTTTCCCGAGCCACCCCTACCAGCGACTCGGTAAACCCAAGCAGCTAATTTTTTACTTTTGTACACCCACCGAAACTGTTTGTCAAGAGGTGTCTGCGGTAAACGGAATTAGTAACCGCCGAGTAAACAAAACGGCTTCCTGCGGTGGGTCCCGACCCAGGCCGTCAGCCTTTCATCGAATGCCACGTACGGATGAAGGCCACAGCCAGCAGAACCACCCAGGCGCCTCCGCACCCGAGGATAACAGGCCCCACGGGCGCGTGCAAGGCGAAGATCGCGATGACCGCGACCGTCACCGCGCAGGCCAAGCCTACTCTCACCTGGGTAAAAGCCTGTCCGAGAAGATGGCCCAAGCTGTGGTCTCCGCGTGGCATTGAGGGTCCAGCTGGAATCGGCATGGCGGACCGTCCGCGAGGACGGTTCCCAAGCGCGATTTCCGATTGCCGGAACGGCACGGCGAGGCTTCCTTTCACTTCTTTTAAAGCGCGGCTTCGCCCCGGTCGTCGTTGCGAATCCGAATGGCTTCATCCAGCTTCGTGAGAAAGATCTTGCCGTCGCCGACTTTCCCGGACCTGGCGGATTTAATCACAGCTGCCACGGCGGAATCAACCAGATCGTTGGGGATAACGGTTTCGACCTTGATTTTGGGCAGGAGGTCCACGGAATACTCGTTGCCGCGATAAACTTCGGTGTGCCCTTTCTGGCGGCCGTGGCCCCGTACTTCATAGATCGTCATGCCCTGTACGCCGATGCTCTGGAGAGCTTCCTTGACCGATTCAAGCCGGGAAGGTTGGATGATCGCTTCGAGCTTGGTCATGTTCTGTTTTCCTTTCCTCTTGGACAGACTGGATAATCCCCCGCCACAGAATCTTTATCCGCCGCAACTTAGGACTCTTCCGCCGCCTCGGCCGGCAAGGCCGCGCCCCCGGCGAAGGCGGGTGCTTCCGTCGCGGGCATGGCGAATTTCAGCATCACGGGAGTAATCAAAGTGGTAGCAAGGACAACAAGGACCAGCGTTGAAAAGACGTCGCCTCGCATGATGCCCGCCGTCCAGCCGATGCTCGCCGTAATCAGGCCCACTTCGCCGCGCGGAACCATTCCCACACCCACAATCAGGGAATCCCGCTTGTTGAATCCCTGCAGCGCAGCTCCCGCTCCGCACCCGATCACTTTGCCCACGATGGCAATGACCATCAAGATGAGGAAGAAATCGAATTTCCCCATCAGGTCGCGGCCGTTGATTTCTAGGCCCACGGAAGCAAAGAACAGCGGGCCGAAAAGGGCGTTGGACATGGAACGAATTTCCTCAATCACTTCATCACGGACCGGCATGCCCGCCATGAATAGACCCGCCAGGTAGGAGCCGGTAATGGCCGCCATTCCTCCGCCCGCGTCGGCGGCAAAGGCGAAAATCAGAGCAATGCCCAAAGCGATGGCGACCGTGGTGTGCGGCCCCTTAAAATGCCTGCCGTAATGGAAAGCCCATTTGATCAGCCGCGGCCCCAGCAGAAATGCAACCAGCGAAAAAGCCACCAGGCGTCCTGCAATCCATCCGGTGCTGATCCAGACCGATCCCCCCTTGTGGCCGAATTCGAGCGCGATGACGACGGAAAGAACGATCAGGCCGAGAACGTCATCAATGACCGCGGCGCCCAGAATCGTGGTTCCCGCTTTGGTCCGCAAACGATTCAGATTCAGCAGCGTCTGCGCGGTAATGGAAACGCTGGTGGCTGTCAGCACCGTGCCGATGAAGATCGCCTCGGACCATCTGAAATGCATGCCGTGGACCGCCGCCGCACCGGCCACCAGGCACAACACCACGCCGCCGGTAGCCGCCCAGAAGGCCGGCGCAGCGCTGGCTTTCATCAGCACCGTGTCCGTCTCGAGGCCGGCGAGGAACATCAGGATGACCACCCCGATCTCCGCCAGGACGTGAACCACAGCGGGGAGCGAAATGGCCAGATTGCCGGCCAGCGGCTTGGTATTCGCAAACCAGGAAAACTGCCAGATATTGATGAGCGTGGGGCCCAGGATGACGCCGGCCATGAGCTCGCCGAGCACCAGCGGCATGCCGAACCGGTGGCAAACTCCTCCCGCGATTTTGGCCAGAAGGATCAGAACGGCCACGAAGAGCAGGATTTGAAGTGAAATATCCATGGGGTTCGCCCGGTGATCTCCGCGGCCGGCTTTCCGGAATCGTTCCGATAACCGACGGCAGGGTCGCAGCCCTGCTCAGCCCCGGCTGACTTGCAAAACCAGGATCACACATGCCAGGAACAGCATGATGAATCCGGCCCTGACCCAGAATTTCGAGAACGGTTTATCCCACGTCGGACGCGCCAAGCCGTTCGCTTCGCGCATCCGTTCTTCCTTCAGGAGCTGCGCCACCAGCTTTCTTTCTTCAATCGTGGTGGCGGATTTCAGCGCCACTGCCGCTTCTTCAAATCCCTTTTTGGGAACTCGGATCTTGAAGTGCAGTTGCGCCAGCTTGAAGTGGGCATAGAAATTCGACGGGCTCACTTCCGCCGCCCGCTCCAGGCTGTCGAGGGCCGGATAAACCCTGCTGTCCATGGCATAGGCCATCCCGAGCGCCACGAAGCCGTCGGAATAATGCGGAGCCAGAGCGGTGACAATCTCCAGTTTCTCGATCGCCTCTGAAGGCTCGCCTGCCGCCAGAAAATCCATTCCCTCACGGAAAGCGTCCTGCGCCTGAATGGTCAGAGCGGACGATCCGCAGGGAACGATGGAGGAAACCCGGTCCTGCGTCCGGGTTTCCTCGGCGTTCAAGCTCAAAGGAATTACAGTTGAAGTAGCCATGATTTATTCCTCCGCGCTCTATTTAGGATTCTGCTCCCAGGGGAGATGACATGCTTCCCAGCGGAGCTTCGCGGGCCGCCTTCAGGACAAACTCCGGATACCCGACAGCACCCATTTCCGGAATGTCGAGTCCTTCGAGTTCGCTCTCCGCCGAAACGCGGTGCCCGATGAAGTACTCCACGATCACGTTGAAAACATAGGAGAGAGCGAAGACGAAGCCCAGCAGGGTGGCCACTCCAATCAACTGCGCCACCAACTGGCTCGCGTCGCCATAGAAGAGGCCCGTCACCGAGCCGTTGACGCCGTTCCAGCTGCCGCCGTAATTGGAGGTGCCGTCCGCGAACAGGCCGACGGAAATCACGCCCCACAGGCCGCAGGTTCCGTGCACCGAGATGGCTCCGACCGGGTCATCAATGTGCGCTTTGCGGTCGAGGAACTCGACGCTCAGGCAGACCAGCACGCCGGCGATGACGCCAATCAATGCCGCTCCAATCGTGCTGACGAAACCGCTGGGGGCGGTGATGGCAACCAGTCCGGCCAACAGGCCGTTGCCCGTCATCGATGCGTCGGGCTTTCCGTAGCGCAACCACATATAGAAGATTGCTCCGAACGATCCGGTGCAACCGGCGAGCATCGTGTCCACGGCGATCGTGCCGATGCGCAGCGCGCCGCTACCGGAAGCGCCGAGCGTGCTGCCGGGGTTGAACCCGAACCAGCCGAAGGCCAGAATGAAGCAGCCAATCAGCACCATCGTGATGTCGTGGCCGGGAATCGCATTGGAAGATCCGTTGCGATTGAATTTGCCCAGCCGCGGGCCGATGATCATCGCCATGGCAAGCGCCGTCAGGCCGCCGACTGCGTGGACCACGCCCGACCCGGCAAAATCGCAATAGCCGTGGCCGAGGCCGTAGTTCGAGCCCAGCGCCGAGAGCCAGCCGCCGCCCCACGCCCAGTTGCCGAAAAGAGGGTAGGTGATGGCTGCAAGGAAGATGGAAGAAACCGCGAAGGCCGCAAACTTCCAGCGTTCCGCCGCCGCGCCCGTCACGATTGTGGCCGCCGTATCCATGAACACCATCTGGAACAGGAACAGAACCATGACGGCGACGTCATAGCCTCCGCCCTGGGTCAGGAAGAAGCCGTGCGTGCCGAACAGGCCCCAGGCTTTTCCTCCGATGTGCATGGCATACTCGCCGCTCAGCGGCGCCGTGCCGCCGAGGTTGCCGATGCCCGACGCGCCGCCCATTTGTAAGGCAAAGCCACATACCCAGTAGGCGAACAACCCGAAACCGTAAACCATGAAGTTCATCATCATGGTGTGGTTCGCGTTCTTCGCCCGGCAGAGCCCTGTTTCCACCGCGGCGAACCCGGCCTGCATGAACATGACCAGGAAGCCGGTGATCAGCGTCCAGACAAAGTTGATAGCGACTTTGTTCTGGCCGACCTGATTGACGGTGTCCCCGAGCGTCAGCCCCGTCTTGCTGTTGGAGACGGGGACGTCGTTGACGTTTCCAGTCAAGGTTCCGCCCGGGTCGCCCTTGGCCATCGTGTCCGCCGAAGGCGGGCTGGCCTGGCTGACGTTCAGGGGCGCGCTCATATCTGGAGCGGGGACGGCCTGGTGGCTGGTCGTTGGGGGATTTTGATTTTGCGACCAAGCCGGAGCCCCGCATAAAACTAGAACGAAGACCACCAAGATCAGACGGGTAAGAACTCTCAAATTCCGCATTCCTTCCTCCTCAACTGGGATCCCTCGAGTCGCGGCCGTGCTCGATGCCGCAAAAAAGAAGATCGCGCGAACTCACTTTTTCCAAACAGCGTCCTTGACGTAAGCCGGGTTCATAAATCCGAGAATGCCGGTGATGGCCAGCGCCACTCCAATGAGAGCGAAGGCCATGCGTCCGCCGGTCGAGCTCGTGAGCCCCAGCCCCACCAGAGCTAACAACCATCCCGCTACCGTGATCAGCAAACCGATAAGTTTCATTGGATTCTCCTCGAAATTAAATTCCTGCGTGCGGCTGTCCGCGGAATCGATCTCAACCTTGAGTGAATTCCAGGTGCTTGATCTTGCGGAAACCCACGAGTGAGATGACCAGCAAAATCGCTCCGCCGGTCGTCAGGATGATCGCCAGGCCTCCGTGGCTCCCGAAGAGAATCAAGCCCGCGACGAAAGCCACAAAGCCCGCCAGAAATATCGTCAAAAAATTGCCCTGCTGCCGATTCGCTGCCATCGAAACCTCCTTCAGGATTTCTTGATTTTTGGGAGCAGTGCGGCGCCGTAAAACCGGAACTGCGCGGCGCCGCGCCACCCTCTGCGGCCTTAAATGTCAAAGTAAAGTGCAAATTCGTGCGGATGAGGCCGCAACCGCACAGCGTCGTTCTCTCGCTTCCGTTTGTACTCCAGCCAGGTTTCGATCAGGTCTTCCGTGAAGACGCCGCCCTTGAGCAGGAAGCCGTGATCCGCTTCGAGAGCGTTCAGCGCCTCCTCCAGCGTTCCCGGAGTTGACTTGACCTTGGCTTTGTCCTCCGGCGCGAGATCGTAAAGGTCCTTATCAATCGGCGTCGGAGGAGTGATCTTTCTTGCGATACCGTCGAGCCCCGCCATCAGCAGAGCGCTCAGGCAGAGATAAGGGTTGGAAGAAGGGTCGGGGCAGCGGAATTCCAGCCGCTTCGATTTCTCGCTGCGTGAATAAACCGGGATGCGCACGCAGGCACTGCGGTTCCGCTGCGAGTACATCAGGTTGATGGGCGCCTCGTAGCCCGGCACCAGCCGCCGGTAGGAGTTGGTGGTGGGCGCGGCGAAGGCCAGGATCGCCGGCGCGTGCGTGATCAGGCCGCCGATGTAATGCAGCGCCGTCTTGCTGATGTCGGCGTACCCGCCCTTCTGATAGAAGAGGTTTTTCTTCGACTTCCACAGGCTCTGGTGAACGTGCATGCCGGAACCGTTGTCCTGGAACAGCGGCTTGGGCATGAAGGTGACTGTTTTGTTGTGGCGGCGAGCCACGTTCTTGGCCACGTATTTGTACTTCAGCATGTTGTCACCCATGCGGGTGAGCGTGTCGTACTTCAGGTCAATTTCCGTCTGGCCGGCGGTGCCCACTTCGTGGTGGTGAACTTCCACCCTCACGCCCAGGGATTCCAAAGTGAGCATCATTTCCGTGCGCATGTCCTGAAGCGTGTCGGCGGGAGCGACCGGAAAATAACCTTCCTTATATCGGATTTTGTGGCCGAGGTTTCTGGAGCCCGGCTCGTCTTTCTTGCCGCTGTTCCAGAACCCTTCTTCCGAATCCACGTGGTAATAGCCGTAGTTGTAGGACTGGTCGAAGCGGACGCTGTCAAAGATGTAGAACTCGGCTTCCGGGCCGAAATA
>JBJKPU010000047.1:0-39933 GCA_046706005.1 Terriglobia bacterium
CCTTCCGGGTCATCCACCAGAAAGCCGGGATGAACCTTGAAGAAGCGGGCCAGCAGTTCGCGCGTGCTCCTGGTCAGGTGCGGCCGCGCGCCGTTTTCAATCTGCGAAAGGTACGACTGGCTGATGCTCTTCGACATCTCCTTACGAATGGCGCGCACCACTTCCGCCTGCGTCATCTCGCGGCCGAGATCGCGCAAGATTCCTTCCGCGTAGCGGAGGTAGCGGATTTTCTCGCTGAGCTTCATCGCGGCTCCATTGCAATATGCAATGTCTATATTGCAATACGCGATTGACATTGTCAAGCGAAATCGGCAGAAATTTTTCTTCCCGAAGAACCCCTTAATTCTTCCCTGTTTTCAGCGAATTAGACTGGCGGGTGGCGCATCTTTGCGCAGCAAGGATGGGGCGGGCCTTCCCGGCTGCATTTGCAGCTCGGGAGGAGTATCATCGCCGAGGGCAGGATGATTTCGGCGCAGATGAGCAATGGAAACACTGAGACTCTGGTCTATAATGCGCTGGGAGAGCAGGTGCGGGAGTCGGTTCCGGCGATGAACGTGGAGGAGATCTGGGACGCGTTCGGGCGCATGGCTGGGAGTTACAACAGCACGGGCTGGAAAAATGGCGGCACGCCCTATTGGTGGCCGCAGTTCATGCGGGTGGACGGCCGGATTTTCGCCTACGACACCTGCTGCGGGAACCAGGACATGTTTCTGCACAAGGACGCGCTGGGGACAACGCGGATGGTGACGAGGTATGACGGCATGCTGGTCGAGGACATCGTGCACTACCCCTGGGGCGGCATCGAATCGCTCACGGGCGGGTCTTACGACACGGCCTTTGCCGGCTTTACGCGCGCGTCGTGGTTCACCGAACACATGCCCACGCTCAATCGGCAGTATTACGTCACTCAGGGCCGCTGGATGACGCCTGATCCCACCGGCGGCAACATTCTCGATCCCCAGTCGCTCAACCGCTACGCCTACGTCGAGAATAATCCGGCAAGCATGGTCGACCCGCTGGGGCTGTGCAAAGCGGGGCAAAAGGGCTGCGTGAACCAGCAAGGGACGGGGGTTTGCAAGGCGGGAGACGCGCATTGCCACCCCATAAGCTGCGGCAACATGGATTGCGCGGACCAATACTACGGCGGATTAAGCTATTTCGGCGGCTGCATGGACGCTTACGGCCTCCCGATGCCATGTCTTTCCGACCTTGGCCGGGAGGGCGTCGTGATCGACAGCACCGACATCTTCTCCGCAATCGCCGGGGAGCCCGGAGCCTACTTGATAGACTCTGGCGAGCAGTGCAATTCGAGCGGCAGGTGCTCGACCGGCACGGGCGGTTGGGGGTTCTCGGACCAGCTGTGGATTAATACGCAGGTGTTCATCGAGGAGGCTCACGACCAGGGGTTCTCAGAAATCCCGACGTGGGGCTACTTCACTGACAAGGTTTGGAATCCCATCCAGTCAGCCCAAAATCGCTCGCTTACGTACGGGACCTACGGTTTTATCAACACACTATTCAGCGCGCTGGGTGGCATCGCCACCAGTAAGACCTTCGGCCAGCAGTGCTTCACCACGCAGTGCGGAGTCCAGGTCGGGGTCACCCGGGCGCCCGGCGGGGCCAACTTGAATATTGGCGGCACTTTCTACATAAATAGCGCGGGAATTCCGACCCTGTTTCCCAATAGCGCACCGAAGAACCCAATGCCGCCGGTGTGGCCCGTTCCTTACCAGTGAACAGCGTCGGCTGGTCATACAACTGAAATGACCACCTGAAAATTTTGGCGGCGAAGGCAATTTAATATGTCAGGCAGACGGGCTCCCGTTGTAATCGGGCTGCTGATCGGGGCGGCGCTTCCTCTCGCCGGAGCTGGGCATCGCTCGCCTTGCCAAGTTCGGGCGAACATAGCGATGTACGACGTCGCCACGCTGTCCACCAAAGAAAAACATCAGGCTGCCGCCTTTGTGCAGAATGCGAAGCGGTTAGACCGTGAGATTGGGTGGCACTACACCGGCGAGTGGTGGAGGGCCCTCCTGCCCGCGGAAAGCGCTCCCCCGCCCGTAACAAGTGCACGCCTGCTGGTAATGCCCGGCGCCAAGGCGCTCCCAGGATCCCCAACGGAGTGGCTGTTCGCCTATGAGCGGACGATTTGGGGGAAGCGGCGCCGAGTAGCCATTGCGTCGGTGACGGCGGATCGGAGTCCCCGGCGCATCATCTTTGTTGCGGAAAACGGGCCGGAGATGACCAAGGCGGCTCGGGCCATAGAATCGGCAGTCGTCGCGGAGATTCTCTCGAAGGCGCGGCCGGAGGACTCCTTCGGGCTGCTGACGGCGGGCGGTCCGCGCGCCGCTCTAGGATTCGGATCGAGCCGGGCGGAACTTTTGGCCGCTGCGAAGACGCTTGCCAATCCGCCAAGCGTGACGGGCACGAGCAGGGGTGTGCGCGACGCCCTGCTCGAGGCGACGACGTGGTTCCGCAAGCCCAAGCCGGGCGACGCGATATTCGTCATGACCATGGGACTCGAAGGAAAGAACCCCGGCTTCCTTGGCACGCTTCGGCACGTGACGACTCTCGGCGTGGCGCAGAGGTCCCAGGCCAGCTACGCCCAGGATCGGGCGGCAGTCCTGCGCCGGCACATCCGCGTGTTTGGCTTTCAGCTCGGCTCGTCATCCTACAACGGCCCAGCCTGCCCGGCCTCGATGTGCGGGGTGCCGATCCTTCCCAATGAATTCGGCGAGGCGGCGGGTTTTGGCTCGCTTGGTGGGGACCGCGAGGAACTTCTCGGCCTAAGCTGGGCAACCTTCGGAGGATACGTGCTGGCCGATACTGATGACGCCGACTACAGCCTCACTCCGTCGGGGCTGGCGCGCCTGGAGAGCTACGCTGACGCGATGTACGCGGCCATCAGCGAATACTATGTCCTCCATCTAAGCTCGAGAAGCAAGAATCTCGTCATCGGCTTCAAGCCCAAAGTGCAAAACCAGTTTCCATTTTCGTTCGTGTTCTACTCGCCAAACCCTCCCGCGTGCTCAAGCAAGTAACGGGTGGGGAAGATGGCCGAGGTTCAGATCCTTAGCTGCTTGTGGGAGCCCTCCGCTCGGTGTACGAGCGTGGGGTTTGGTTCTAACGTCGTGGCCGTGCCGAAAGGACATCCCAATGCCTGGAATCAAAGGACGCGCTTACCTGTGGAGCCCGCAGTGGATCTCATTTGAGGTGCCGAGCGCCAATGGAGTGTACCTGGTCCGCAACAAGGAAGGCGCGGTTCTCCACGTCGGCAAGGGCGACCTCCGCGAACGCCTGCTGAGCCATTGGAACCGCGAATCCCCCGCCGACGCCTCAGGGCAATCATTCCCTTCCACGCAGGACCGCGGCCATGACGCGAGGGTTCCGGCGGCCGTGGATGACGGCCATAACGGTCAGGGGCTGCCTCTCGGGCGCGTAGGCGATCAAGTAGTTCCCATTGTTTGAAATCGCAGGGGCCGTGAGGTGAGGTCAGGCCGCTCGTGTCCCTGGCGAGGAAAAGCCATGAGGCGGCGAAAGGCTTCCAGGATGTCCTCACGGAAACGGGTGGCGGCGGCGGGATTGTCCTGGGCGATGAAACTCCAGATTTCAGTAATGTCCTGCGCGGCGCCGGGGTGGAGGTTGAAGACCGGGTAGTCCGCCATTTAGCTATTTCGGGAGTTCGCCCTCGCGCCGGCGCAGGTCTTCGAAGAAGGCTTCGCCGTCAACCGGCTTGACGCGGCCTGTCTGGATATCGTCGTAGCGGCCATCAAGCAGGCTGCGCACCGTGGCCACCTCGCTCAAATAAGCCGCCATGGCGTCTTCCACAAGTTCGTCGGCCCGACGGCCGCTTTTAGGGGCGAGGTCATTCAGGCGCGATGCCGTCTCGGGCTTCAAATGCACTTCCATACCTGCCAGATTAACCGGCCAGCCTCAGCGTGTCAAACCCACCCCGGCGGCCGAATAGTCCGGCGGGTGGCGTGGGATTGCGGATCGCTGGGGCAATTCATGAATTGCCCCTACTGAAAGCGGCGGCGCTTGAAGACGGCGAGGTTGTTGTCCGAGAGGCGGTAGGATTTGCGGCCGCGGAGTTTGGCGCGGAAGCGGCCGCGCCAGTAACGCTCGATGCCTTCCGGGTCGTCGGTCTTAATCATGTGGACCAGATCGGGCTGCTGCCGAAGCCGGCAGACGTCAATGAGCAACTGCCTTTTACATGCCCGGATTCGGCCGATGTTGAAGCCCTCGCCCCGGCGCGTGAGATAGACGACGCCGCGCAGGGTGGTGGGCGGGCCCTTGCGGCGCAGCGACTGATGGAATTGCTCGCGCTTGACCAGCTCGAGCACGGGCGCGAACTCGGGCTTGCCCTCGCAGAACACTCCCAGCCGGCGCATGCGCTCCTCGCGCTTCCATCGCTGGAAGGCGTTATCCGACGGGAACGAACCGCCGGCCTTGCGCCTGACCCTTAAGTCAAAGACGGTGGGCAGCCTTTTCACCTCCAGGGCCAGTTCCGCCAGATGCCGCAAAATGAATTCGTCGGGATACCGGGACGTTTTTGCGGTGGGAGTGAAGCCGAGCTCCATCTGGAACTCCGCCCAGGAGAGCCAGTATCCGCCTCGCCAGTAACGTCCTTTGATGCCCGACTTCGACGAGAAAACGTTTTCCCCGACGGGCTTGCCGTCGTTGATCTCCGCCATGCGCTTGTAAGACTTGACGATGAATTCTTTGGGCAAGAAAAGCATGAATCCCCTCCTCTGTTCCGAAAATTCCCCGCCCGCGACAGCAGTGGAGCGCGAGTCCGGCGCTCGATTCCCGCCATTGCGGAAATGGCCCGGGTTCGATTCCTGATGCTTCGGAGTTTCCGTCGGTTGACGGATGCGACGACCTTTTCCTATCTTACCACATGATTTAAGTATGTCAAGAGTAAACTTGGGTGATTATATACTTGATGCAGGGATTGTGATACCTTGGGGAGATGGCATCGCTAGACAGCGTGAGGGGCAAAGTCGAATCGGCTTACCAGCACCTTCAGGCTATTGTATCGGAGATTCGCGGGCAGTCCTACAAGGAAGTTGGCAAAGCAACCCTGGGAGAAGTAGAGATTGACGGTCGCCGTGCGGTTTCCGTCGGGATGGAGGAAGGTTCCATCTCTCCGGCGTTGCCCTACCTGATCGGCGATTGTCTCCAGAACCTCAGAACGTCCCTTGATTACCTGGTATGGGAACTGGTATTGAGCGCGGGCAACGTACCCAACGAAAAAAATCAATTCCCCATCTGTGACACTCAGGACGCATTCAAAGGCCAATTTAGGCGACACCGGCTCGACGGCATCCCCCAACTCGGCTTTGCAGAGATCGAGAGCCTGCAACCGTACCAGTGTGGAAAGGGCGCGATGTCGAATAGCCTCTTGATCTTGGAAAAGCTCTGCAACATTAACAAGCACCGAAGGCTCATCTTGACGCGGGGAACGCCTGTCGGACTTATCGCGCAAGCCATGAGCGAGGACGGGAGCGCCGTCCCTGCCTTCTTCCCCGTGGGAGACCATGCAACAAATATCGGGCTGCCGAGAGTCAGCGGAAAGCAAGTGAAAATGGAAGGAATATCCGTCCATTGTGTAACGTTCGAGGAGAGTGCGGTAAGGGGAGAACAGGTGAACCAAGTCCTGGGTAGAATTGGCGCTGAGATAGTGTCTAACGTCCTGCCGAGGTTCGAGAAATTTTTTAAATAGAGCTTGCGCCATACGGCACCCCCGCATATCATTGAGATGCGAGTGACGCACGGATTTAGGTGGGATTCCGAATCTGATGCCAGTCAGTTCGGAACGTCGGATGCAGGCACACCTAAGATAGCATAGGAGTGTGCCAATTGGCAACCCGTTCTAAATTCTCCCCGCTTTCAGTTGCTGGATTATCTCGTCAATTGCAAGAATCGCTTGATGTTGTGCTAGAGAGGTTTGTCGCATGTACTCCCCAAACTTTTCGTCATACGCTGCTGCGAAGGCGGGGAGTGTTTCTTTTAGGGCCTCCGCAGTCGCAAAGGCGACGCTCTGGGCGGCGTACAGGCCCTCCTGCTGGCGTTTGATATTTTCATACACCTCAGTGAGGAAAGCATAAAGCTTCAATTGTTCGGCGTCCATTTTTTGTCCTCTAGGCTGTGAGTTTCTGGAAGGTCATGGTTTTTCCGTTCGCAAGGTTCCTCAGCGTGTTTTGAAAAAGCCTGTCGTCCTCGCGCCCGTTAAACCTGTACGTAAATTCGTCCAGATAACGGTCAAGATGCTTTTCTGAAACCTTATGGAACGAGCCTATCACTCCGCGCTTGAACAGTGACCAGAAGTTCTCAATCGAGTTGGTATGAGCGATGCCATTGACATACTCGAACTCGCCATGTTTGACCGTGTTGTGTTGGTACTCCCTGCCGATCTTCTGATAGCCCGCATACTCATCTGTCATGAGGTGCGAGCCTTTCTCTACACTCTCTTTGAGAAAAGCGGAGATAGCGCGCGCTCCGCGTGACGGGACCTTTGAAGCCCGCACAGGGCCGCCACGCTGGATGACGCCAACGACGCAAGGCTTCTCGTTAGCGTTGCGTTTCAGGCGACGGTCATATTTTCCGCCAACGAATGTTTCGTCAGCTTCAACGATTCCTGAAAGTTTTTCCGACCTATCTGACTTCATCGCTTCGCGGATTCGATGGCAGAGATACCAGGCGGTCTTGTAGGACACGCCGAGAGTGCGCTTAATCTGATTCGCTGAGATTCCCTTTTTTGATTCGCACATTAGGTACGCCGCGAGGAACCATTTCCAGAGCGGCAGATGTGAGTCGTGGAAAACCGTGCCAGCGGTTGCCGAGAATTGATACCCGCATCCATTACATTCGTATTGATGGCGCGTCCTAATCCGCGATACGGACACATTGCCGCAACGCACGCAGCACACGCCCGAAGGCCAGCGCAGCAATTCCAGATATTCGCGGCATCGCTCTTCGCTGTTGAACTTCTCGATCATCTGTACTAAATTGGTTTCCATGAAGCATCTCCCAAAAGACGCTCACAAGCTCAGCGATAAAGAGCTTGCGGAGCAATTGTTTCCGAAGAAGGCACTAGACCGCATCAAGGCCGACCTCGATAAGAAGCCGAAGCTCGTCAAGAAGCCTTGATTCCTCGCTGCGCTCTTCATGGTTCTATCCTCGCACGAACCTATCCCTGTGTCAAGTAAATAATCACGTAAACTTGGGACGGCGCGCACGCCTTCATCCGGTCGAAGCGCGACAAACGGTTGACTGGCGCGGAAGGGCCGGACGGTGATAGACTGCGCGCTTTGTCGGGAAGCAATTAAAAATTGATATTTCGTTCCGGGGGAAATCATGCCTGAAGTCATCAAGAGTCCAAAAGTGTATGACGCGGTCATCGTCGGCTCGGGCGCGGGGGGAGGCATGGCGGCTTACGTCCTGACCCATGCGGGCGCGAAGTGCCTGATGCTCGAGGCCGGGAGCTGGTATGACACGGCGAAGGAATCAAAGATGTTCGAGTGGTATTACCAGGCGCCGCACCGGGGCGCATCGCACGGACACAACTTCGGCTATTTCGACGCCGCGGTGGGCGGATGGCAGGTTGACGGCGAGCCGTACACGACCGCAAAGGGCGAAGAGTTCAACTGGTTCCGCTCGCGCATGCTGGGCGGACGCACGAATCACTGGGGCCGCATTTCGCTGCGCATGGGTCCTTACGACTTCAAACCCCACTCGCGCGACGGCAAAGGATTCGACTGGCCGATCACTTACGACGATCTCGCGCCTTACTACGACAAGACGGAAGAACTGATCGGCGTGTTCGGATCGGCGGAAAATCTGGAGAACACGCCGGACGGAAAATTCATGCCGCCGCCCAAACCTCGCTGCTACGAACTGGTGGTGCAGCAGGCGTGCAAAAAGCTGGGCATTCCCTGCATTCCGTCGCGGCTTTCCATCATCACCCAGCCGCTGAACGGGCGGCCAGCATGCCATTACTGCTCGCAATGCGGGCGAAGCTGCGGAACGTCATCGAACTTCTCTTCCCCCACCGTGCTGATTCCTCCCGCGCAGAAAACCGGCAATCTGGAGATTCGCTGCAACGCCATGGCGCGCGAGGTTCTGGTGGATAAGGAAGGCCTGGCCACCGGCGTCAGCTACATTGATAAGAAAACGCGGCAGGAAGTGCAGGTGCGCGGCAAAGTGGTGATTCTGGCGGCGAGCGCCTGCGAATCGGCGCGGCTGCTGCTCAATTCCCGGAGCCCGCAGCACCCGAGCGGCATCGGAAATTCGTCCGGGATGGTGGGCAAATACCTGATGGACACAGTCGGCGCGGACGGCAGCGGAGGCTTTTTGCCCATCCTGCAGGATCTTCCGCCGCACAACTGCGACGGCGTGGGCGGCATGCACCTCTACATGCCGTGGTGGAATTATGAAAAGCAGTTCCGCAATGAAATGCCGTTTGCGCGCGGCTATCACATCGAGTTCGGCGGCGGGCGGCACATGCCCGGCCCGAATGAAGGCGGAAGCGAAGGCATTCTGGGCGGCGGCTACGGCGTGGAACTGAAGCGCGGCATCCGGAAAATCTTCGGAGCGTTCATCGGCTTCTCGGCGCGCGGAGAAATGATTCCCAACAAAAACAGTTATTGCGAAATCGACCGCGAGGTCCAGGATGAGTGGGGCATTCCGGTGCTGAAATTCCATTTCAAGTGGTCGGACGACGAAATTCTGATGGCCAAGCACGCTCGCCAGACGTTTGAGGAAATCATTGAGACGGCGGGCGGCGAAGTTTTCCGGCGCTACGGGCCGGAAGACAATTATGGGATTTCAACCGGCGGCGAAATCATTCACGAAGTGGGGACCACGCGCATGGGCGCGGACCGCAGGTCTTCCGTGCTCGACCCGCATTGCCAGGCATGGGACTGCCGGAACCTTTTCGTCACCGACGGCGGGCCATTCGTTTCCAACGCCGACAAGAATCCGACGCTTTCCATAATGGCGCTGGCCTGGCGAACCAGCGAGCACATCGCGGATCAGCTTAAGAAGATGAATGTGTAGGTGGCATGTGGTAGGTGGCATATGGGGGATGGGCGGCATGGGGATTGAGCGGTTTGAAGAATTGGAGGTCTGGCAGGTTGCCCACAAGATTACGCTGGACACTTATAGAGCAACGGCAAGGCTTCCCTCGGATGAAAGGTTCGGACTGGTCTCGCAGATGAGGCGGGCCGCAGTGTCCGTGCCGGGCAATATCGCCGAGGGATTCAAGAGGAGGGGCGCGGCGGACAAAAGGCACTTTTATAACATAGCTCAGAGCTCGCTTGAGGAACTCAGATACTACTTGATCCTGTGCCGGGATCTGGAGTTCCGCATCGAGGCTGAACAGTTGCCGGCGCAGATTGAGCAAGCGGGTCGCATGCTGACAGGACTGATTCGGTCGGTGCGAACCTGATCCGGTTTCGCGTGGGCACTTTGCCCATATACCATATGCCATCTGCCACCTGCTTTTTGGGGAGGAAACCATGAAGGAAAACAGCAAAGGAATCAATCGGCGCGACGTTTTAAAAGTCATGTCCACGGTGCCGGCGGCGGCGCTGGTGCCGGCCACGGCGCTGGCGCAAGGGACGGACGCGAAGCCGACTGCAGGCGGCGCCGCGAAATCCGATGGCAAGTACAAGCTGCAGATTCTGACGCCGCACGAGTATGACACGGTCAAGCTCCTGGGCGACTGGATCATTCCCGCCGATGAGCGGTCCGGCAGCGCGTCGGATGCGGGCGTGCCCGAGTTTATCGACGACTGGATCAATTTCTGGCGCGGCCGATTGCTCTCCGAAATCCGCGGCGGGCTGACGTGGCTCGATCTTGAATGCAACCGTCTTCACGGCGCCGCATTCACGGCGTGCTCGAAAGAGCAGCAGAAAGCCATGCTCGACCGCATCGCCTATCCCCCAAAGGCCGCGCCCGAGGATTCGAACGCCGTTGCCTTCTTCAACCGCATGCGCGATCTGGTGGTCGGCGGATTTTACTCAAGCGAAATGGGCGTGAAGGATTTGCCGTACATCGGCAACATGATGGTCGCGCATTGGGAAGGCTGCCCGCCCAATGTGATGGCCAAAATTGAGGAGAACGTCAGCAAAGGAAAGGAACTGAGACTTAGCAATGATGAGGTCAGAGACCCGATCTAAGCGGACGGCCGATTCTGAGTCAAGCGCCCTGCCCAAGGAAGTCCTTCCATCGGCCGGACTCCGCTACTTCCTTGATGACGCGGTTCCGCCCTTTGAGGAGGCTCTCCATATAACGTTGTAGAAACAGCCTCTCGGCCAGCCATCCGAGGATTCCTAACGGCGCTGTGAACTCAAGAACATCTTTCATGATTGTGCCGGCGGCGTTTGCTTCGAAGAAGTGGTCGTGCACAAGCTCCTTGAAGCTCCCTCGAACCATTCTGTCCTGGAAAAAGGTCGGGCGCTCGAAAGCCGTGATGCGGCTGGTAAGAAGCTGGCTTACACCAAAGTGCCTGGCGTTCCAGGTGACCTCTTGTCCTAAGCCAATTAGGCCGCTGGTCACACCGGCCACGGCCTTCTCGCCGCTTGCCTCGGTTGAAGCGATGTGGAGATCAATACTCCGCGACAGATCAAAACACCTTTCGATCGGGGCGGCGATAGTGGTGCTGACTCGAATGGTCACCATGGAGACGTGGCAAACTTCCTCCGCAATTCACCTACATAATGGTCCGCTTCGCGCGTCGGTTTGGGAATGCGGAACCCGTCGCAGCATTTGCGCACGATGCGCAGTGCCGTGGCAAGAGAAACTCTGTTCCCCTGCGTGACAAAAATGGGTTTCACGCCGTCGCGCGTGCGCAGAATCAATCCCACCTTGCGGCCCTTGAAAAAGAGCGGCTCGGTTGATCCCGCCTTCGTTCCCGGCTCGCGATATTCGCCCACCAGCAGCGACTTGCCGCAGCCAATCGCCGGCTTATCCAGAATCAGGCCCAGATGGCATGCGATTCCGAAAAAGCGCGGATGCGCCAGGCCGTGGCCGTCCACCAGAATCACATCGGGTGAATTTCTCAGGCGCGCAAAGGCCGGCAACAGCACCGGGATTTCCCGAAAAGAAAGCAGGCCGGGAACGTAGGGAAAGCGAAGTTTGCGGCGGACGAACCGGCGCTCGATTTCCTCCAGGCCGGGAAAACGATAGACAATGACGCCGGCAAAGGCGACGTTCGTTTCCGGATCGAAGGAAATATCCGCGCCCGCGACCGTGCGGACCGGACCCAGGCGGTCGCGCAGTTCGACGCCATCGCGCAACTCCCGCTGCAGGCGAATCGCCTGGCGCGGCGTAACATTCCAGCGTGTGCCGACGTCGGCCTTGGACATCTCACGTGCATCATACGCTCAATCCCCGCGGCGCGGCGAAGGCTGAAATGGGCAACGGCGGATTTTTCTTCCGTGCAAACTCGTTTGGGGATAGACTCTCTCTCTTCATAATTCTTCCCTGCCCGCGCCGGGCTGGACGCTCGTAGCAGGCGGGAACCGGGAGCAGCAATCATGGCTCAAATTTACGATGCAGTGGTGGTAGGGTCGGGTGCCGCAGGCGGAATGGCGGCGACGGAGTTGTGCCTGAAAGGCCTGAAAGTTCTTCTGCTCGAGGCCGGGCCGAAGCTCAACATCGCCACCGATTTTCATCATCACGACAAGCCGTATGCATTCGAGTTCCGCGGGCAGATCCGGCCCCGCGAGCGGGCCAAATACAACTACGTCGTGAACGCCTGGAACAAACCGAGCTTCATCAACGAACTGGAGAATCCTTACACGGGAAAGAAATTCGCCTGGGTCCGGGCGCGGGCCGTGGGCGGCAAGACATTGCATTGGGGGCTGGTGGCGTTGCGCTTCAGCCCGCGGGATTTTCAGGCGGCCAGCCATGACGGATTCGGCGAGAACTGGCCGATCACTTACGAGGATCTCGAACCCTATTATTCGCGCGTTGAAGATACGATCGGTGTTTGCGGCCACACGGACCACCTGCAAAATAATCCTGACAGCCACTTTCTGCCTCCCGTGCCGTTCACCTGCGCGGAAGCGGTGCTGAAGTCGCGCGTCGAGAAATCATTCGATGACCGGCACGTGATTCACGGGCGTTCCGCCACGGTGACCAAGGAGGGCTTTAACGGCCGCGCGCCCTGCCATTACTGCGGACACTGCGGCCGGGTCTGCAACGTGGCGGCGTCATTCAGTTCGGCGGGCGTCCTGCTGCCGATCGCGGAGAAAACCGGAAACCTGACGCTGCGCTCGAACGCCGTGGCCTGGAAAGTCCTGACCGACGGCGAAGGCAAGGCCAAAAGCGTTCTCTTTATCGACCGGATGACGCGCAAAACCGAAGAAGCCTACGGCAAAGTGATCATTCTGGGCGCGGCCTGCCTGGAATCCACGCGCCTGCTGCTCAATTCCGCGAACCGGGAGCAACCAAACGGGCTCGCCAATTCCAGCGGAGCGCTGGGCCACTATTTCTGCGAACAGATCATGGCCGGAAACATTACCGGAATCGTCCCCGCTCTCCGTGGCAACAAGAACCGCGGCGGCGACGCGCGGCCCGAAGGCACGGGCATTTACATCCCGCGTTTCCGGAATCTGAAAACGAAGAGTCCGAATTTCATTCGCGGCTACGGCTTTGAAGGCGGCGGAGGCAGCGCGGAATTTCCCGGCTTCGCCCGCAAGATTCCGGGATTCGGCGCCAAGTTCAAGGAGGAAGTGAAGCGGAACTACGCGACGATCGTCAGCATCAGCTCATTCGGCGAGGTGCTGCCGCGCTACGAAAATTACATTGAAATCGATCCGGACACGAAGGACGCCTGGGGCATTCCGGTGCTGAAGTTCAACATCGAGTGGGGTCCGAATGAGCTGGCCATGGCCAAGGACATGGTGGAAACGCAGCAGGAAATGTTCAAGGCGGCGGGAATTGAAGTCATCAGTGAGCGCACTCAGGCTCTGCCTCCCGGTTGGAGCATCCACGAGCAGGGGACGGCGCGGATGGGCAACGACCCGAAGAAATCCGTATTGAACAAATTCAACCAGGCCCACGACATCAAGAATCTGTTTGTCGTGGACGGCGCGGCTTCAGTGAACGCCTCGGAAAAGAACCCGACGCTGACCATTCTGTCGCTTTCCATGCGCGCCGCCGATTACATCGCCGACCAAATGAAGCGCGGAGAGTTTGCGTAGACCGCCGGGGGGCGGCCGGAAGATGCGCAGGCGGGGCACGGTTTCAAATCGTCATTTGATGCAAAGAAGAACGCACGCAAGGGAAAGTCTGGGCGGCATCTTTCGCGAGGTTTCTGCTCGAGGGGAAGCAACCACTGCAGCGCTTTCACGCTCTTTCGGATTCTCAACCCGCGAACTGACGGGGAAAATCCACAGCCTTGAGACCGGCAAGCTGGTCATCTTCGACCAGCGCAGGAAGCGCGTGTCGGTCAATCCGGATTTCGGCCTGCTGGCCGGAATTGACATGGGCGCAAGCCATTTGCATTTTGCGCTGACCGATTTCCGCGGCACACTTCTGGCTGAGTCAACCGAGAAAATTCGGCCGGAGGCGGGGCCGAAGAAACTGATCGCTCAAATCCGGAAGGGTGTCTGCCAATTGATCGGAGACCGCGGGGCGCGGCTCCGCGGCCTGGCGATCGGCGTTCCCAGTCCGGTGGATCCCCGCAGCGGCCTGGTGTCTTTTGCCAACAACCTTCCCGGCTGGAGAAATGTGGATCTGCGGCGGGAACTCAAAAAAGAGTTCCGCGTGCCGGTGGCCGTGGAAAATGACGCCAACATGGCGGCGATCGGGGAACACTGGCGGGGCGTGGCGCGAGGCGTGAAGAATTTCATCTTCATTGCACTGGGGACCGGCATTGGTTCCGGAGTCTTCGTGAACGGCCGCCTCTATGTAGGACGACGAGGAGCGGCGGGCGAACTCCACCCGATGAATGTGGAATGGCAGCGCTGGGATGAGGATTTCGGCGATACAGGCTATTTTGAGAGTTACGCCTCCGGGATGGGCATTGCCGCGCTGGGACGGGAATTGATGGGCACGGCTTCGAAGAAAATGAGCCTTGCCGAAGGACGCGACGCGCGGTTTGTTTTTGATGCGTTCCGGCAGGGAAACCCGGACGCGCGCAAAACCCTGGAAACGATCTTCACCATGCTCGCCGTGGGCATCGCCAACTCGGTGGCGGTTCTCGATCCGGATCTGATCGTGCTGGGCGGAGGAATCACCAAGGGAGCGCCGGATTTCATGCTGGCGACCGTCAGGAAAGTCGTCCGGCGCATTCAACCCGAAATGCCGCCCATCCTTCTGAGCGCGCTCGAGGACAAAGCGCAAACCTTCGGAGCGATTTTTTCCGCCCTCACTGCAGCCCACGAAGCCGTGATGAAAAAGCTGGGCGGCTGAGCGCATCCTGCAATCATCAAGCCGAAAATCAGAATCGAGAAGCCGGCTAGGGCGGCGGTATCAGTCCGTGCTTGACCGCATAGAGGACGAGTTCTGCCGTTCGGTGGACGCCCAGCGTATCCATGAGGCGGGCTCGATGGACGGCGACGGTGTTCACGCTGATATTCAGCAGCGTGGCGATTTCCTTGTTCGATTTTCCCTGCACGATCAGCTGGAGCACTTCCTTTTCGCGCAGCGTCAGCCGGTCGTAGGGATCGGACGACTCCTGCCCGGCTTGCGGAGCGCCGCTTTTTACGCTTTCCAGCAATTGATTGGAGATGGTGGGACTCAGGTAAGCGCCACCCGCAGCGACCGCGGCCACGGCTTGCGCCAGGTCCACCTCGATCGCGTCTTTCAAAATATATCCCTTGGCGCCCGCGTCGATGGCCTTGCGGACGTAAGCGGGATTTGAATACATGCTGAGAATCAGAATCTTCGTGTCGGGCGAAACCCGGAGAATCTCCACCGTGGCTTCCAGGCCGCCGACCTCGGGCATGGAGACGTCCATGACCGCGACGTCGGGCTTGAGCTCGCCGCATTGCTGGATGGCGGCAAGGCCCGTGCTGGCCTCCCCCACCACGGTGATGCGAGGGTCATCCTCCAGCATCCGCCGGAAGCCCTGCCGGACCAGGGTATGGTCTTCGGCGAGGAAAACCCGGATCTTCTTTTCGGAGGTCATCTGCTAACTCACTTTCTCCGCCCTCACGGGCGCGGGAGGAATCCGAGCGCTCTTTCTGGGAACCCAAACTCCAATCGCCGTGCCCTGGCCGGGCGACGAACGGACCGAGAGGTGACCGTTCAGGTGCTCGGCGCGTTCCTGCATCCCCATCAACCCCACGCCATCGCGGGAAGCCAGGTCCGAGGGATCGAAGCCGGTGCCGTTGTCGCGGATCTCAAGCTCAATGCCATCTTCCGTGGAGCGCACCGAGAGCCGGGCTTCGGTGGCGCCGGCGTGGCGGGCAACGTTGTTCAGCGCCTCCTGGGCGATCCGGTAAATATGAATGGCGTCAGCCGGCGAGACGGCCTCATCGCCCAGCGAGCCGGAGAATCGAACCGGAATGCCGGCGCGCTCGGAAAACTGGCGGGCGAACCATTCCAGCGTTTGCTCCAGCCCGAAATCATCCAGAATGGCGGGACGAAAAATCTGCGACTGGTCGCGGACCTTCTGCAGCGTGTCCTTCACAATGTTGCGGACTTTTTCCACTTCGGCGGTTCCGCTCTCTGAAAGTTCGCCGCCGCGAGTATCGCGGCCCGCCCGATTCAGCATCACTCCGATGGCGGTCAGAATCTGGCCGAACTCATCGTGGAGATCGCGCGAAACCTGGCGCAGCGTCTCCTCCTGAAGATCGATCATCTTCCAGGAAAGCTTGCGAAGCTGCCCGGACTGCGCCTTCAGAAGATGCGCCTGGTCGCGCAGTTTTTCAAACGTCCGGCGGTTCGCCTGGAAGGTGTAGAAGCCGGTGCCGAAGGCAATCAGGAGAAGGACGATGGTAATGATGAGAATATCTTTCTTGACGCTTTCATAAACGGCGTTGATGGTCTCGCCCGCCTGCACCTGGGCCTGATCGTTGGAACCGAGAAGCCGCGAGACAATCTCGGTGATGACCGCGCGCTGGTTATCAAGCCGAGTCAGAATCAATGCCCGGGCACGCTTGTCCTTGCCTTTCTCGGCCAGATCGAAAACCTGGTCGAGCGACTTGCCGAAGGTATCGAGCGCGACGCGAAGTTGCGTCCGCCTTTGATCAACCGCGGGCACGGAGCCGGAGAACTGCGCCTCCAGCCGCATGGCGTCCTGCATGTCGTGGCGCAGCCGGTCGAATTGCGGCCGCGAGTCCTGCAGAGGATAGGGACCCGGGTTGATGGCCAGGTCGCGCAGGGAAATGGCCAGCAGGTAGGAATCGCCCTGGATTCGCAGGAGCTGTAGCGACGACTTGCGGTTCTTCTGGACGACGTTGGTCTGGAAATCCTCCAGCCAGCGGACTTCGTGCGCCGTGTAAATGACGAAAACGATGAAGATGGAGAGAATGACGGAGAGCCCGATCCAAAGTCGGAGCGAGGGTGACGGAATCTCCTTCAGAGCCTCCGGTGCGAGGGACGCGTCGCTCATGATTCGAGTCCGGCCCGGGGCTGGTGAGGAACGTCGCCGGCAATGCCCCGGCCTTCCTCGATAGTATATGTGCGATCGGCCTCAAGGCGAGCAAAATCCTGTTTTTCGCCGCTCGGCCATTCGACCCTCGCCCGCAGAATCGCCTTGTGGGCGCCCAGTCCGAAAGTGACACTTCGGTCCGAGCACGACAGATAGCTCGACCCGCTTTTCACCGTCAGCCAGCGCATGCCCTCCGGAACCCAGATGCGCACTATCGCTCCGATGCCGTCGCGATTGGAGCTTTTGCCGACGGTGTGGAAGCGAATTGCGTGATCCGTGCAACCGTCGTTTCGGTAGAGATAGGCGGGGCCGTTGTTAGTGGTCAGCAGGATGTCCAGGTCGCCGTCATTATCGAAGTCGCCGAACGCCGCGCCGCGAGCCACTTTCGGCTGCCGGAACGACTCCCCCACCCGCGTCGAAACGTCCTGGAATTTTCCGTGTCCTTCGTTATGAAACAGGCGGGGTGGTTCCGCATACGTGACGTTGGATTCAACTTTGGTAATGGTTTCGTCAATGTGACCGTTGGCGACGAACAGGTCCAGCAGACCGTCCAGATCGGCGTCAAAAAAGAAACAGCCGAAGCCGAGCGTCAGCCGCGTGGACTGGCCCACCGTGGAATCGGGCGCTTCGTCGATGAAGAATCCATGGCCTTCGTTCCGATAGAGTCCCACCATCTGCCGCGAAAAATTGGTCACCACAAGGCTGGGCAGGCCGGAGTTGTCGTAGTCGGCCGCATCGGCGCCCATGCCGGCGCGGGCCACGCCGTCCTGGCTGAAGGCCACGCCCGCTTGCACGCCCACCTCGGAAAACGTGCCATTGCGATTGTTGTGGTAAAGCTTGTTGGGCTGGGTGTCGTTGGCGATAAAAACATCGGGCCAGCCGTCGAGATCGTAATCAATCATCGTGATGCCCAGCGACTTCGAAGTGGTGTCGTAGAGTCCGGCCTTGCCCGTCACGTCCTCGAACGTTCCGTCGCCGCGATTGTGGAACAGCCAGCAGGTCGAGCCGGGATAGGCTTCCGGCGTGCAATAGGATTTGGTGCGTCCGTCCAGGCTGCAATAGATATCCGTCTCCGGCGACCATTTGACGTAATTGGCAACCAGCAGATCGAGATGGCCGTCGCGGTCATAATCGAACCACAGCGCCGACGTGCTTAAATCGCTGTAGCCCGCCAGGCCGGCGCGGCGAGTAGCGTCTGTGAAGGTGCCGTTGCCGTTGTTGTGAAACAGGCGGTTCTGGCCGTAGGTGGTGATGTAAATGTCCTCATAACCGTCGTTGTCATAATCGCCGATGGCCACGCCGATTCCGTACATCGGAATATCCAGGCCGGCCGAATGGGTGACATCTTCAAAGGAGCCGTTGCGCTTGTTGCGGTAGAGCTTCATCGTGGAGGGAGTCTTACGGCCCGTGGGATGGCCCGGCCAATCCATCCCGTTGATCAGCAGAATGTCCAGCCAGCCGTCGCCGTCGTAATCGAAAAAGGCGCAGCCCGACCCGAGCGTTTCCGGCAGGTATTTCTTTCCGAACGCCCCCGTATTGTGCTGGAAAGCGACACCGGCGGCGGCGGTGACATCCGTCATTCGAAATGGAAGTTGCCCGCCGCCATTGCGGCCGGAGCTCGAATGAGCCTTTTGCTCGTGCAGCCAGTGCCGATAGTAAAGCGCGCCGCCGGCTCCTCCGGCTACTCCCAGGCCCGCAACCAATCGAAGGAAATCCCTGCGCTCCATTTCACTCCCACGAATAAAGCAGGGCGTCGCCGCCCACGTTGGCGTCCCGGCAAATCATTTCGAGCGGGAACCCGCTAAACGTTAGCGCATGGCGTAAGGACGGTCAACCACGCAGAACAAGGTCGAGTGTGGCAAAACTGCTTTATTGCCTGCATTTAGGGAATGCAGCGTTCCGGTAATTGATTAAAATCCGGCGACTAGTATAAAAAATTCGCCTGATTGGGCTACATGAACCTTGAAATGGAACCCCAGCTTCAGTAACGTAGCCCCGCACTTCTTTTTTGGGACGGCAAGCGGGTCCGGTCGGGCGGCTCGCAAGAAAAAATGGGAAAAAACTCAAAGAGCCCTCGCTCGAGGCTCGGGCGTCTTCTTTTAATTTCGACACTGATTCTGGCCGCCAACAGCGCCTACATTGCGGCCTACGGAACCCCCAGCCTTTTCTACGTTATCAATGACCTGCTCCATCCTTTCCTGGGCATTGTTATCGCCATCCTCTTCATCGTTTTCTTGAAAAGAAACCGCGAGTATTTTTCACGCCTGTCAGGCAAGCTTTCGGTGCTGTTGCTGACGGTCGCCGCCGGTTACGGAATCTTCCTGATGATTGTGGGCATGACGCACCCGCACTGGCTGGCTCTCTATCTGCACGTCGGGTTCGCCATCGCCGGCCTATTCTTTGTGATGGTTCGCTTGCGAGGATGGGCGCGCGAAGCTCGCGCCAGGGTTGAGGACTTTGCTCCGTCGCTGAAGGGCGCGTGGCGCTGGGCGCTGGTAGTGCTGCCCGCGTGCCTGCTCTTCTATGGCGGCGCCGTGATTTACCAGCATTACTATCCCAGCGAGGAATACATCATCAGAAATCCTCTGACCGCGCCGACCAGTATGTACAACGAAGGCGGCGGTTCGAAGAGCCTGATGTGGCCCAGCTCCGCGCAGTCGGCGAACGGCGGGACGGTCCCCAGAGAGTTTTTCCTCAAGTCGAAAACCTGCGAGCCCTGCCACAAGGATATTTACCGCCAGTGGCACGCTTCGATACACCACTTCTCCTCCTTCAATGACCAGTGGTATCGCAAGTCCATCGAGTACATGCAGGACACGATCGGCATCAAGTCCTCGATGTGGTGCGCCGGCTGCCACGACCAGGCCGTGGCCTTTACCGACATGATGCAGAAGTATCCGATCCGCGAAATCGAGCACACGCCGGAAGCTCTGGCCGGCTTGAGCTGCGTAAGCTGCCACTCGATTCAGCGCGTGACCAGTTCGATGGGCAACGGGAGCTACATCTTCAAGTACCCGCCGCTGGATCGTCTGGTTTCCAGCAAGAACCCGCTGATTCGGAAGATCACGGACTATTCGATTCTCCTCGACCCCAAACCTCATCGTGAGGCGTTTTTCCAGCCGTATCTGCCCGATCGGAAAGAATCCGCGAAGTTCTGTTCGACGTGCCACAAGGTCCATCTGGACGTGCCCGTCAACAATTACCGCTGGATTCGCGGATTTGACGATTACGATCACTGGCAGGCCAGCGGCGTTTCCGGCAACAGCGCGCGATCGTTCTATTACCCACCCAAGCCGATGACCTGCGTGGATTGCCACATGCCCTGGGTGAAATCGAACGACTACGGCAACGTCGGCGGTTACGTCAATTCGCACCGCTTTATCGCGGCCAACACCGCCGTCCCGACAAGTTACAACGATACGACGCAGGTAAAAGATACCGAGGCGTTTCTGAAAGACGACAAAGTCACCGTGGACATCTTCGGCATTACTCAGGAACCGAAGACCATCGCTCAGGAGACGGAAAATGCGTCGATGCTGGGCGGAGGCGGCCAGACTTCCACGATGTTTGCCGTGGGCGAGGAATCGGCCCAGGGGTTGGAATCTTCAGAAGTGACGACGGCTCCGCCCGCCAAGCTGATGGCGCCGCTCAACCGCGGCGTCGCTTACCTGCATCGCGGTGAAACGGCCCGCGTGGACGTGGTGGTCCGCACGCGCGGCGTCGGCCACTTCTTCCCCGGCGGCACGGTTGACTCCGATGAAGTCTGGGTGGAACTCAAGGCCATGGACAACAAGGGACACACGATCTTCTGGAGCGGCGAAGTGGCCGATAACGGCAAAGGGGCCGTGGATCCCGGCGCGCAGTTCTTCCGCTCGCTTTCGCTCGATGCCGGCGGAAACTGGATCAACAAGCGCAATGCGTGGTCGCAGCACGCCACCGTCTATGTGCATTTGATTCCTCCCGGCGCGGCCGACACGGTGCACTTCCGCATCATGATCCCCAAGGATTGCGGCGACAAGATCACTTTCACGGCCAAGCTCAACTACCGCAAGTTTGACTGGTGGATCACGCAATGGGCCTTTGCCGGCGTCCGCGATAAGGTTCAGAAAAATGCCGTGACCAACACGCAGGAGGACAACCGCGACTGGTCCTTCACCGCCAATCCCGTGAAAGAGCGCGTGGCCGCCAGTGATAAGAAGATTCCCGACGTCCCCATCGTTGTGATGTCGGAAGACAAGGTGACCATCCCCGTGCTGCCGGCCTCGAACAAACCCTTCGAGCAGCAGATTAAAGTGCTGCCCAAGGATGTTTATCGCTGGAACGATTACGGCATCGGGTTGCTGCTGCAAGGCGATTTGAAAGGCGCGGCGCGGGCTTTCAAGTTGGCGGTCAAGGCCGACCCCAAGTACGCAAACGGATGGGTCAACATTGCCCGCGCTCTGGTTCAGGAAGGCAATGTGAATCAGGCGGTCCCGTACCTGAAGAAGGCCATCGCCCTGAATCCTCCGCTCGCCAGCGCCCATTACTTTATGGGCCAGGTTGAGGAGACCAACGGACAATATCCCGAAGCCTACAAAGAGTATGCCCAGGCCGCGGCGCCCCACCCGGGAGACCGCGTGGTTTCGAACGCCATGGGACGCATTCTTTTTCTTGAGAGAAAGTACGCCGCCGCCGTCGAGCAGTTTCAAAAGACGCTCAGCATCGATCCGGAAGATCTGGCCGCCCATTACAACCTGATGCTCTGTTACCGCGGGTTACAGGAAGACGCGAAATCGAATCACGAAGAGAAGCTCTACATGCGCTTCAAAGCCAATGAAATTGCCCGCGCTATTCTTGGCCCGTACGAACTGAACCATCCCAACGCCAACAAACTGGCCCAACCCATCCACGAACAGGTATCCATCAACGAAGAAACACCGGAAGGGCTGAAGTTCTACTGGAAATATGGGCAGAAGTGGGCCTGGTTGCCGGGCCGCCACGGACGGGCGCAAATGGCGGCGCTCAGGAAATACCGTAAACACGGGCCTGACGCAAAGCCGCACGCGGCCTACGCCAAAGTCCAGCGACGGCTCGCGCCCCAGTCTGCGCATCGGCCGGTGGCGGCGCTCAGGAAAAGTGAACACGGCGCTCGCGCCAAGCCTCGCGCGGCGTTCGCCAAAGTCGAGCACGGAATTGCGCCGCAGCCCGCGCACCGTCCGGCGGCGGAAACCGGCGGAACCCGTTAGCGCCGGCGGGCCGGCTTTGAAGCGAAATCAACCCATCGCATCTGCTGATTTGAAATCCTCCGCTCGAAGCGGCGACTGGAAATTGCGAATGAAAAGAAATTTCGACCGGCGTGACTTCATGAAGAACCTGCTCGCTCTGGCGGGTGCGACAGGAGCGGCGAGTTTCGCCGGACCTGACTCTCTGGTGCGCGCGCTCGCGGCCGGTGCGCGTCCGCTTCCCGCCGCGCCCGGAGGCCGCCGTTATGTGGATGTCACGGCGCATGCGGGCATTCACTTTACCCATTACAACGGCGCCTTCGGCAAGATGTATCTGCCGGAAACGATGGGCTCCGGCTGCGCCTTCATTGACTACGACAACGACGGCAATCAGGACATTCTGCTGATCAACGGTTCCGATTTCCCCGGCCACCACCTTCGCCACACGACTTCCAAGCTTTATCGCAACAACGGCAACGGAACCTTCACGGACGTAACGGAGCGCGCCGGCCTGGGATTCCAGATGTACGGCATGGGAGTGGCCGTGGGAGATTACGATAACGACGGCTGGGACGATATTTACATCACCGGCCTCGGCGAGGCTCGCCTGCTGCACAACCAGCACAACGGAACTTTCCGCGACGTCACCAAAGAAGCCGGCGTCAACAACACGGGCTTCGGCACCAGCGCCGCCTGGGTCGATTACGATAAGGACGGCAAGCTCGACCTTTTCGTCTGCAATTATGTACAGTGGACCGAAAAAGGCGACATCTACTGCACGCTGGACGGCCATCACAAATCCTATTGCACTCCGGAAGACTACAAGGGCGAGAGCTGCCGCTTGTTCCACAATCTCGGCAACGGCCGGTTTGAGGATGTCACGAAGAAAGCCGGGATTTACGATCCCACCGGGAAAAATCTGGGCGTGGCCATCGTGGATTACGACATGGACGGCTGGCCGGACATCGCCGTCTCCGACGACACGGAAGCCAACAAGCTTTATCACAACAATCACAACGGCACGTTTACACAGGATTCCGTGCAGGCGGGAATCGCCTACGACGCGAACGGCGTGGCGCGCGGCGCCATGGGCATTGACGCCGCGGATTTCGACCGCTCCGGCTATCCCAGTCTGGCCATCGGGAATTTCTCCAATCAGATGCTGGGCCTCTATCACAACGAGAAGCACGACTTCTTTATTGATATCGCGCCCACGTCCGCCATCGGGCAGGACAGCCGCCTGGCCCTGACCTTCGGCCTGTTCTTTTTCGATTTCGATCTTGACGGTCTGCCGGACCTTTACGTCGCCAACGGCCACATCGAGCCTGATATCCAGCGCATCCAGCCGCAGGTCACTTACGCCGAGCGGCCTCTGATGTTTCATAATGAAGGCCACGGCCGCTTTGACGAAGTCGGCAAGGAGATGGGCTTCTCCAAATCAATCGTGGCCCGCGGCGCCGCCTATGGAGACATTGACAATGACGGCTACCTCGACATTCTGACCACCACGAATAACGGCCCCGCTTACCTGTTCAGGAATGAAGGCCAGGACCACGCCAACGCCATTCGCATCCGGACGGTGGGAACGAAGTCGAATCGCAACGGCATCGGCGCGCTGGTCCGCGTCCACGCCGCCAACGGTCCCCAGTGGAAAACCGTCCATTCCGGCTCCAGCTATTGTTCGCAAAGCGAACTTCCCCTGACCTTCGGCCTGGCGAAGGCCGCGCAGGCCGACACGGTTGAAATCGAATGGCCCAGCGGCCGGCACGACACGCTCAAGGACCTCAAAGCCAACGCCACCTACTCCGTTCAGGAAGGCGGCAAGATCCTTTCCCGCCGCCCGTTCAAGCGAGCCTGAGTTGCGCGTTGAGCTCACGCACCACTGTGCAAGTCCCTCCGTAGGCGAGAGAATGAATTCGCCATCCTGGCTCATTTGGCTTTAGCGGCTTTGAAATCCCTCACGGTCCAAAGCTTTAACCAGGTCCGGCAGATCGTCAGTGACAATCTTCCAAAGGATATCGCAGTCCACCTCGTCGTATCCGTGGATCAGCCGGTTTCGCAGGCTTACGATTTGGCGCCAGGGGATGCCCGGAAAGCGCTCGCGCAGGTCTTCCGGAACTCGATTCGCCGCTTCCCCGATGATTTCCAGCAGTCGGACCAGCGCCAGGTTGAACTGCCGGTCTCGATCCAGATCCGCTCGCTTGCGGCCGCTTGCCATCTCCGCCGCTTCCCGCGCGTGGTCGAGCATGTCGCGGAGATAGACCACCGGGTCACGGCGCGACGTATTGCACCTCCGCCTCAGCCAGCGCCCTGTCCCGGAAGTTTTTATTCAGAGAGCCGGGAGTATTCAGGTCCACTTTGCGCCCAAAGATTCTGCCCAATTGTTCTTCCATCGAGAAAAAATCCAGCCCGGGAACGTGCCCCGGCTCGAATTCAACCAGGACATCGATATCGCTTGCCGGCGAAAAGTCATCGCGCAGGACAGAGCCGAAAACGGCGAGCCTGCGAATGTGATTTTCGCGGCAGAACGCGGCAATCGATTCTTTCGGAAGAGCAATTTTTCGCCTGGCAGCCATCAGTCACTCCCGGCCAATCTTAGCTTAATTCGCCGCGCCGAGGAAGAGTCGCGGCCCACCCTCGCCGTCCTGCTACAATGAAAATCCGATGACCCACGAATTCCGCCAGATCTTTCTTCTGGTTCTGTTCCGCATCACGCGCAGCCTGGCGGCGGGCATGATCATGCTCGCGTTCCCTTATCTCATCCTGACGGTGCACCGCTACGGAGCGTTGAAGCTCGGCCTGCTTTATTCCGCGGGCGCCGGCGCCACGGCTGTTTTCGGGCTCATGTTCGGATTTCTGGCGGACGCCTGGGGCCGCAAGAGCACGCTGGTGATGGTCGGCTTGATGCTGCCCGCGAGTTCGCTGCTGGTTTTCTGGTCGGCGCAGTTGCCGGTGCTGTTCGTGGCCTGCGCCATCGGAGGCTATTCCGCCACGGGCTCGCTGATGGGCGGAGGAGTGGGCGGCGCGGCCCAGCCCATCCAGAGCGCGCTGATCGCCGACCTGACCACCATCGAGACGCGCACCCGCATTTATTCGATTCTGACTTTCCTGAGCGGAATCTTCGCCGCCCTCGGCGCCCTGATGGCCAGGTTCTTTTCAACCACGCATGCGTTCCTCGTGGCCACGCTGATTGCGGCCGTCGGAATGATTTTTGTCGCGCCGCTGAAGGTTCCGCACGTTCGCGGCAATCTGCGGCGGCTTGAAAGCAAACGCATCATCGGCAAATTCACCATCACCGGCCTGTTCAACGGCTTTTCTCAGGGACTGGTCATGCCGCTGCTCATTCCATTTTTCGTCATCGTATTCCACGTTCACAGGGAGCGCATGGCCGTTTTCGCGTTTGCGAGCGGAACAGTCGCCGCCGCCGCGATTCTCGCCGCGCCGTGGCTTGAGAGGCGGCTGGGATTCGTCAAAGGCATCGCCGTGACCCGCGGCGTGGGCGCCGTGCTCCTGCTGCTGCTTCCCTTTCTGCCTTCCGTGTGGCCGGCGCTGGCCATCTATATTCTGATTCCCGCGCTGCGCGTGATGGCGGTGCCCGTGCAGCAGACGGCGCTCACTGAAATGGTTTCACCGGGCGAAACCGGACGCGCCCTAGGCATCAATCAGGTGGGACGCCTCACCGCGTCCGCCGGAGGCATCGCGCTCGGCGGAGCACTCTTCGAGATTTCGGAAATCGCCCTGCCCTTCATACTTTACGCTGCGGTCGTCGGAGGCAACCTTCTGCTCTACTTCCGATTCTTCCGCGTCAATCCCGTGGACGACCGCCTGAAGCCGTCTTGAATGATGCGCAATTGCGGATCGCTCCCGGTGAGGGCGGCTCGATAGCCCAGGAAACTGACGGCAATCGATCAGGCTGAGCGTCTGCGGGAAGATTGGAACCTGATTCGCTGCCAACCGTTCGCGGCTGCGGCGCATCACATCAGCGCACCTGCACGAAAGTCTTTGTCACCGGCGCCTGCTCGACGCGCTCGTGTAATCATTGGAAATTTCCTGCTCCCTGTCATCATGGGCATCCGCGGAGGAGTCAAAATGGATTCGAAACAGGCGAAACTGATTCTTGTCGCGCCAATCCTGTTCCTGTCATTTTTCTTAGTCACGCTGCCGTCGCACGCGCAAAGTTCTCCCGCTACCCTCGCGGGACAAATCACGGATCCCTTCGGCTCGCCGGTTCCTAACGCTGGAGTCTCGCTGAAGAATGTCACTTCGGGAAAAACCGAGGAAGCTCAGTCCGATTCCACGGGCCACTACAAATTCTCCAACCTCGCGCCCGGCGATTATGAAGTTTCGGTTTCGGCGGATGGATTCAGCAACAAGACTTCCAGCGTCACCGTCGCGGCCGGCGCCGCGCAAACCGTGAACTTCGCTCTGATTCGTCCTTCCGCCGCCGGCTCAGAGCCCTCACTGGGTTCTCTGGGATTTCCCTCGAGTGAAGTGACAGGAAATCCGGCCGAGCAGGCGCTGCTGAACAAGCGGTCGCACATGCTCCAGATCCATCAGAAGCTGGGCCTGGTCACGGCAGGCCTGATGGTGGCCACGCTGCTCACTTCGACGGGCGCGAAGGGCCATCACGGATTGCCCGGAAGTCCGGGCGGGCGAAATCTGCACATGGCGCTCGGCGCGACCACCGGACTCCTTTACGCCGCGACGGCCTACTATGCCATTCGCGCGCCCAAGGTTCATGGCGTAGAAACCCGCGGACCGATTCGACTGCACAAGGCTCTCGCCTGGGTTCACGGGCCGGGAATGATCATGACCACGATTCTCGGCATCATGGCTTATGAGCAATTGAGTAACGGGGAAAGAGTCCACGGCCTCGCCAAGTACCATTCCACCGCCGCCGCCATTACCGCGGCGTCGTTCGGCGCCGCCATCATGTCCGTATGGATCAAATTCTGAGGCACAACATGAAAATCGCGAAAAAATTGTTCATCTTCCCTCTGATTCTATTCTTCCCGTTCGTGGCCCGGGCCGACAGCCAGTGGGCGCTGAAATCCTCGACCCTGATCTATCACGTCACTCACCCGCTCCATCACGTCGAGGGAGTCAGCCACGCCGCCCGCGGCAAAGGAATCTGCAAGGCCGGGGTTTGCAATTTCCTGGCGGCGGTGCCCGTCAAATCGTTCGCTTCCGGCGACACCAACCGCGACCTCCACATGCTGGAGATCACGCGCGGAGCCAAGTTTCCTCTGGTCGTCGTGCGCACCGAGTTTCCGCAAGCCGATCTCAAAACCGGCAACGTCAATGTGAATTTGACCATTCAGTTCGGCGGCCTGACCGCACACTTCAAACAAATCCCTTTTCACGCCGTGCTGGACGGCAATCGTTTCCGCGTGGTCGGAACCATTCCTGCAACCTGTACCGATTTCAAGATTCCGCCGCCGGAATTGCTCGCCATGCCCATCAAGAATGAAATTCCCGTCAGCGTGGATATGAACTGGCAAAAGAAGTGACGGTCGCGCAAGTCTGACCCGGCCGCCGCTCCCCGCATTCACAATTTCGCCTTCGACAGGCCTTGCCGCAAGCGCCCTCAAAGATTAGACTGATGAATGAAACAATCAATGCAGCCGCCGGCTTCGGCAGCATTCTGTCATTCACAGGAACCCAGGGCATGAGAATCGAAAGTAAATCCCGCGGTGCGCGCAGCCGTCTCTTCCCGCTGTTCCTGGCGATGGCTGCTTTTCTCTTGTGCTCCCGCGCATTTTGCGCCGGCCCTCCTTTCCAACTCGATGATCCCGACGTGATTCCCTACCATCACTTCGAGTTCTACACTTTCTCGGCGGCCGGCTCCACGCCCAGTGAGACGGACCTGAGCCCCGGCCTGGAACTCAACTGGAGCGGCGTTCACAACGTGATGTTCCATTTTCTGGTTCCCGCGGCGGCGGCGTTTCCAACCGGCGGTCCGGACACTTTCGGCCTGGGCGACAGCGAAGTCGGCGCGCAGATTCGATGGATCCATGAAACCAAATACACCCCGATGATCGGCAGCTTTACCATGCTGGAAATTCCCACCGGCGATCCCGCGCGCGGACTGGGCGCCGGAAAGCCACAGTGGAAACTTCCCATCTGGATGCAGAAAACGATTCGCGGTTGGACGGTGGATTGGGGCGGCGGCGAAAACGTCCAGCACATTCCGGGAATGAAAAGTTATCCGTTCGGAGGCGTCTTCATCCAGCACGACGTCAACAAGCGGCTGTCGCTCGCGGGCGAATCCTATTTTCACGGGCGCGAAACCGCCGGCATCGGAAGCTCCCGCTACTCTGACCTGATTGATTTCGGCGGCTACTACACGATTCACGATCCGGGCTTCCAGTTCATCTTCGCCTACGGCCACAGCGTCGCGGGTCAAAACGAAAATTACGCTTACGTCGGCCTCTATTGGACCTGGGGCCCGGCGACATCCCGCAATTAGGCTGGCGCTACGTTTGGCGGCGTGGCTGATCAAACGGATCCGTCTTTCGCACACTGTTCGAAAATTCACCTTTTCTCCAGACCAAAATTCCGCAAAACCATAGCCGGTCCGCCGAAAAATCGGACGCAGCATTGATCCGTGTCAATCCAAGCCGCGCTCACTCCTGTGACCGAGGTCACAGCACTCCCCGCGAAGATGTCTAAGATTGTGTCCGCCTGCAAGGTTTCCTGACCGAAGTCCGACCGCAGGCAATCGACTTATGAAAGGGATCGTTAAGGCAAGCAGGAGCTTTTGCTTGCCGTGACCGGTTTAGTTGCACGGCAGCGCTCGCAGCCAGCGGGACTCGGCTTGCAGGCGTCGCCGGCGCCAGGACCAGTCGTTTGAACGCCTTACGGGGGAGTCGGACCATGTTTAAAGGCGTCTGGTTGCTCATCATCATGATCTGCTTGATTCCGATGGGCCTCGCGGCGGCCTCGCCCATGCCCAAGAGCGCCGAATACTGTGGCAGTTGCCACCGCGCCATCGCCGAAGGCTGGAAAGCCTCCGTCCATTCGCAAGCCATGGAAAGCCGGCTTTTTCAGGATGCCCTGCAGATGGCGGACAACGACTTCGGCGCCCGCGCCCGCCGGGTTTGCCTCGGCTGCCACGCGCCCACGCTCAAGGTGACGGGCGACTGGTCGCTGGTGGATAAGGTGACCTGGGAAGGCATCACTTGTGACTACTGTCACTCCATCCGCAGCGTGAACATAAAGGACGGGAATCCCGAAGCCGTTGTGGAATACAGCAACGTCATGGCCGGTCCCTGGAAAGACGTAACCTCGCCCGCCCACGGAACGGCTTATTCCTCGCTGCACACTTCATCGCTGCTGTGCGCAACCTGCCATCAATACAAGAATTCTCTGGGATTTGCGGTGCTTTCCACTTACACCGAATGGGAAAAAGGTCCCTACGCCGCAAAGAACATTGGATGCCAGTCCTGCCACATGTACCAGGTTGAAGGAGCAGTGGTGGATCCCAGGGTGAAGCAAACCGGCGTGCACGAGATTAATCTCCATCAGATGCCCGGAAGCCATTCCCTGACGCAACTCAACAAGGCCATTCGCGGACAGCTTAAAGTCACGCACCAGGGCGGCGAGCTCCACGTTGAGGTGGACGTCACCAATCAGGGCGCCGGACACATGGTTCCCACCGGTTCGCCGTTGCGCAAACTGATTCTGCAGGTTCATGCCGTGCCATTCACGGGAAAGCCTTATGAGGCCGAGCGCGACTTCACGCGGGTGGTTGCGGACAAGAACGGCAAGGTTCTGGATCGCGAAGATCTGGTTTTCATCAAGTCGGCCAAAGTTGTTTCCGACACGCGGATTCCGCCGGGCCAGACGCGCAAGGAAACTTTCACCTTCAAGGTGCCGCAGGGCGTGTCGTCAACCGTGGAAGCGAATTTCATTTACTACTATTCACCGACGGCCACGACGAAGGCGCAGCAGGAAGTGCAATTCCTGAGTTTCCGGCGCTTTGTGCCGTGACGATGGTCTGCCGGGCGCGAAGGCCCACGGACGGAGGAACGCAACGCATGACGGATGAGAGCAGGAAGAATTCGGCGGGCTCGCAGGAAGAAAAGCCCGATCAAGGCCGCCGCTGGGTCAACGCCGTTCTGGGCACCGGCGTGGTGGCGACGATCGCTTCCTTTATTTATCCCGCCATTCGTTACGTCATCCCGCCGCCCGTCAGCGAATCCACCAATCTATCGGTCGTGGCGGCAAAATCCGGCGAGCTCAAAAACAATTCCGCCAAGGTCTTCAAGTTCGGGTCCGAGCCCGCCATTCTGATTCGCACTTCTGAGGGAAAATACGTGGCATTCACGGCCGTCTGCACTCATCTGGGCTGCACCGTGCAGTACCGGGCCGACCTGCGGGAAATCTGGTGCCCGTGCCACAACGGCATTTACAACCTGCAGGGGCGCAACATCAGCGGGCCGCCTCCCAGGCCGCTGGCTGAATACAAGGTTCACGTGCAGGGCGATGACATCGTCGTCGTGCGCAACGCATAAACAACTATGAACGGAATCACTCGCCGCACCATCAACTGGCTCGATGAACGTCTGGGCGGAGGCAGCCTGGAAGAATTCCTGCGCCACAAGAAAGTGCCCATTCACCGCCACTCGATCTGGTACTACTTCGGCGGCATGGCGCTTTTCCTTTTCATCATTCAGGTTCTGACGGGCATTCTGCTGCTCATGTATTACCGTCCCACGGCCGACGGCGCCTTCGAAAGCGTGCAGTTCATCACCGCTCAGGTCAAATTCGGATGGCTGATTCGTTCCATCCACAGTTGGTCCGCCAATCTGATGATTCTCATCGTCTTCATCCACATGTTCAGCGTCTATTTCCTGAAGGCCTACCGCAAGCCGCGCGAGCTGACCTGGGTCACCGGAATGCTTCTCTTTTTCGTCGTCCTGGCCTTCGGATTCTCCGGTTATCTGCTTCCCTGGAATACGCTGGCGTTCTTCGCCACCAAGGTCGGAACGGACATGGCGGGCTTCGTTCCCTTCTTCGGCAAATGGATTCTGATTTTTCTCCGCGGCGGCAAGGAAGTCACCGGAGCCACGCTGACTCGGTTTTTCGGATTTCACGTCGCCGTGCTGCCGGGAATCGCGACGCTGCTGCTGGCCACGCACCTGCTTCTGGTGCAGCGTCTGGGCATGAGCGTCCCTCCCGGAGTCGAAAAGAAGATCCAGGAAGGCGCGCAGCCGGCACGCAACATGTCCTTCTTTCCCAATTTTCTTCTGCGCGACATCATGGGCTGGTACGGAGCCCTGGGCGTGCTGGGAGCGCTGGCCGCCATTTTCCCCTGGGAACTGGGCACCAAAGCCAATCCTTTTGCTTCGGCTCCCGCCGGCATTCATCCCGAGTGGTATTTCCTTTTCATGTATCAGACGCTGAAATATCTTCCCGCCAAAGTTCTGTTCATCGACAGCGAACTTCTCGGCCTGGCGGCATTCAGCGTCGCGGGAGCCATCTGGGTTCTGATTCCCTTTCTGGATTACAAGGCCGGCGGATTCGGCCGCCTCACCCGCGTCTTCACGGGTCTTGGAGTTTTCGCGCTGGGTTACATCATCCTGATGTCGGGGTTGGCGATTTTCTAGCCGGAGGCAACGGCCTGCACGCTGAGAAACTTTAATGACGAAAGCACATTCCAATTTCCGCCCGCAGCTTCGAATCTACGCCGTCGCCGCAGCCATCATCGTTCTGACGCTGGGCATGGCCACGGTCGCCTTCGCCAAGGATTCCTGCGTGGCGTGCCATTCCACGCTGCCCGGCCAGTTCGGCAAACCCGCCACTCTGTTTCCCGGCGACATTCACCACAAGGCGGGACTCAGTTGCGCGGATTGCCACGGCGGCGATCCCAATGACGATTCCATGAACGCCATGAGCCCGGCCAAGGGTTTTCGCGGCGCTCCCGCCAAGGCGCAAGTGCCGGAGTTCTGCGGCCGCTGCCATTCCAATCCCGCTTACATGAAGCGCTTCAACCCCAGCCTTCGCACCGACCAGGTCAGCGAATACTTCACCAGCGTGCACGGCAAGCGCTTGAAAAAGGGCGATACCAAAGTCGCCGTCTGCGTGGATTGCCACAGCGTTCACAACATTCTTCCGCCGTCCGATCCCCGCGCTCCCGTTTACGTGGCGAACGTTGCGGCCACCTGCGCCCGCTGCCACGCCGATCCGGCTTACATGAAGGGCTACGGCATTCCCACCAATCAGTTCGCTCTTTACAAGCGAAGCGTTCACGCCGCGGCCATCGCCGGAGGCGATACTTCCGCGCCCACCTGCAGCACCTGCCACGGCAATCACGGCGCCACGCCGCCCGGCGTCACTTCCGTCGCCAACGTCTGCGGCACCTGCCATGCCATGAACGAGCAACTGTTTGAAAAAAGTCCGCACGGCGCCGCCTTCGCCAAAATGGGTTTGCCCGGCTGCGTCCAGTGTCATTCGAATCATGAGATCCTGAAGCCGGAGGATGCGTGGGTGGGAACCGGTCCCAAGGCGCTCTGCATCACCTGCCACGCCAAAGGCGACCAGGGTTATGCCACGGCGCAGGCGATCTCAACCGGCCTGGATGATCTGAAGTCGGAGTATCACCGCGCTGATCAGGTTCTCAATCAGGCCGATCAGTCCGGCATGGAAGTTTCCAGCGCGCGCGTCGATCTGTCCAGCGCTCACAACGATCTGGTCGAGGCGCGAGTCACCGTCCACAGCTTCAATTCGGCCGCGGTGCTCAAGCTGACGAATCAGGGTGTCGAGGTATCAAAGAAAGCTTATGCCGCCGGCGTCGCCGCGCTTCATGAGCGCGACTACCGGCGCAAAGGCCTGGCCATTGCTCTGATTGCCATTGCCATCGCCATCTCCGGCCTCTATTTGAAGATCCGCAAAATGGAACGCCCGCGCTAGCCCCGGTTGCAAAACCTGTTGTCGCGGCTCGTCAGGGGACGGTTTTAACCGTGCCGACCCGGTCGGCCACGGCCGGGCGGGTTCAGCCACTGAGGGCCGGGCAAAAACCCTCACGGCCGTTCCTGCGTGGGTGGTGCCGGAGCGCGAGGCGGGTTCAGTTCAGGCGGCTCTCCTGGCAGCCCGTCGCTGTGGTTCGCCGAGTCTGCGCAGCGCGCCCTCGGCAATCCACTCGACGTCGAACTTCTGGTATGGGCTGACCACAAAGTCGTAAGCGCCCATCGCCATGGCATCAAGATAGGCGTTGGTGCAGTACAGGCGCGCGCAGACGACAACCGGGATATTTCTCCCGCCGGAGTTCGCGGCGTGCATCACGTCAAGGAATCCTCCGCCCACCAGCGCTTCCTGGCAGAAGATGACGCTGAACCCCCCGGAATCAATCGCCGCCTCGGCCTCTTCGACCATCGAACACAAGCTGCACTCGAACCCGCACTCGGCCAGAATCTGGGCCAGAGTTTTCCGGTCTTCCGGTTCGGTCGAGACAATCAGCGCCCGCCTGACCGCCGGCCGGCTGAACCGCCAGCCTGTTTCAAACGTGGCTTCGAGCAGCGCCATTGTTCCCCTCCCGAAATACGATCTTCCCATCGCCTGGCAGACGTCTTTCGATTCTCAAAAGCCAGGCTGAAACAATCCGCCTTCCTGTGCTTCGGCGCCGATCGCCGAATTTTCCCTCTCAGGCCGCTTTGATTTCGCGCGGCGCGACGGCTTTGGTCTCAACTGTAGCGCGCCGTTCGGCCAGCATGGCCACCGTCTTGAAAAACGCCGTGGTCATGAACACGGCCGTAAAGCCTCCCACCAGCGCGGGCAGGATATACACGCTCTCGATCCTGAAACTGCCAAACCAATAACCCAGAATCGGAGAAGCAATCCACGCGCCCATCCAGCCGACCACCCACTTGGCGAGAAAACCGTCAACACCTTCCAGAAAACGATACCGGAAGCCGTAGTGAACGACGGCCGCCGCAATCAGGCTGATGATCGATAAGGCGAGGAACGCCCCAAAGTGCATGCCGATCATAGGAGCACCTCCTCTCTATAGTTCTCTCTTAGTAAGATGCGCACAGAAGGCAGCGGTTGTCAGTGAGCATCGTCACGCGCCGTGACGTGAATCACTTTGAATGTCGCGGGCAGGGTTCAAGCGGTCCATTGCAAGGCCAGCCGAAAGCTCACTCCCACTTCATCTGAAGCTTGCGCCCTGAGCCAGCGCAGTCCACAAGGTAGAGATTCATCAAGGTTTGGTAGGGAATTCCGCGCTCGCGCGCCATGGCCTTGAAATAGGCGACCGCCTCTTCGTCAATCCGGATGGTGATCTGCTTCTTCATCCGTTGAGCATAAGGATTGCGCTCGGATTTTGAAAAATCGTAATGTTTACGCATTCTTGAGCTCCTCATAGATTCTTCGCTCCAGCGAATTTGCTTTTCGAGCGGAAATGATTCGAACCGTATCCGGAGGGCGGTAGCAGTGGCAGACGACCAGCAGGCGCAGGCGCACGCTCATGCCGAGCAGGATGAAACGCTCCTCTTCCTCCGAGTGGTCGGGGTCCGCGATGAGGCGGCCTCGCTCATCCGCGAACACGCTTCGCCCTTCCTCAAATGAGACCCCATGCTTGCGTCGGTTCGAGGCATTCTTGCTCTCGTCCCATCCGAATGTCAGGCCCACGGATTCATTATAGCATAACTACATTGTAGTCATTCGAGGAACGACGGGGCGCGTGCCGTGGTCAGTTGTGTCTTTGGGTGCAGCAGGCGCAGACTCACGCCTGCTTTTTCGCCGCCATCGGCCACATCTTCTTTTTGGAAGCGAGAATGAAGTAGCCGACGATCCCCACGCAGATGGTTGTGAAGCCGTAGGCCATGAATTTCCATCCGCCGGGCTCGAAGGCGGGACTGGCAAAGATGTACACCCAGCCGATCAGAGCCAGAATGGCCGGCGCCGGATAAAGCCACATCTTGAACGGCAGCTTGACTTCCGGCTGAGTCTTTCTCAGCACGAACAATCCGATGGTGTGGCCGACAAACTGGATCAGAATGCGCGCCACCATCAATCCCGTGATGATGTCGCCCAGATTGAACATGCTGGCGATGGCGGCGAGCACCCCCACCAGAACCAGCGAGCGGTTGGGAAACTCGCCTTTGGGATGAAGCTTTCCGAAATAGCTGAAGAACAACCCGTCGCGCGCCGCCGCGTAAGGAATCCGGGAATAGCCGAGCATCAGCGCAAAGATGGAAGCGAACGCCGTGAACAGAATCATCAGGGTCAGCACCACCGCCGCCCAGTGGCCGTAAAGCTTCTGCATAAAAACCGAGGCCACCGCCAGATTGGCCGGCGAACCGGGCTTGATCATGTCCTGCCACGGAACGACGGAAACAAAACTGTACGAGAGCAGAAAATCAATCACCGTGACCGCGAGAATCGAAATGATCACGGCGTAAGGAATGGTCCGTTCCGGCTTCTTCACTTCGTCGCCCAGGTAGCAGACCTGGTAGTAGCCGAGGTAGTTGTAAATCACCACGATCGTTCCGTTGCCCAGTCCGATCAAAAACGCCCAGTTCAGATGGAACGCGCCCGGCGGAAAACTGAACGCCATGTGGTAATTCATGTGGATCAGGCCGGTGACGATCACCCATCCCGTGGTCACCAGCGTGGTGATCCAGAGAATCAGCATCAGCTTCGCCACGTCCTTGATTTTGCGGTAAAGCGATATCATCACCACCACGGCGATGCTCGCCGCCACCAGCTTCATTTCCCATGGATGCCGCGCCAGGCCTTTCCACAGGTAGCTCATGTACTGCGTCATGCCGATGGTGCCGGAAGCGATTTCCAGCGGCCCGAAGAAAAGAAATTCCCACGCGAACAGCCACGCCATCAGCTTGCCCCAGCTTTCGCGGTTGTAGCTGTCGCGCAGAAAAGTGTACGTGCCGCCGGAACCCGGCAGCGCCGCGCCCAGTTCGGAAATCACCAGCCCGTCGGCCACGGCAACCACCGCTCCCGCAAACCATGCCAGCAGCGCCTGCGGACCGCCCATCGTCATCAGAATGATCGGCACGGTAATGAACGGGCCGATGCCGATCATGTTCGACATGTTGATGGAAGTGGAATTCAGCAGTCCCAGCCGCCGGTGTAGGTGCGGCCCTTCTGCTTTTTCCGCTCCGTTGGTGATGCTGTTTTCTTCGCTCATATTTATTCGGAGTTGCGCGTGAGATTCTAATTCCCGCCGGCCTCTCGGTAGCGGCGGTTCTGCAACAGATGGAAAGCGCTTTTTACTTCACCCTGGACTTCGACCGTAAAACTCTTCTCGGCGGGGATGCCATCCACGCCTTCCACGGTCAGCTTGCCATTGTAAACCGCGGCCCGCGTATATGCGTGAGAAACTGCGCGCCCGCTGGCGGTTGTGCCATCTCCGAAATCCCAATGGTAGGCGAGCGCAGGCACGCCGCTTTCATCGGCCGTGGCGCGCAACTCGATGGCTCCGCCCGTTTCCGCCTTGTTCGGAACATTCACCGTGACCGCAGGCGCGGAGGCGGCAACCGAAGTGTCAACAATCTTGATCAGCCTCACCGAATGCGGCGGCTGGGACAGCACGCGCACGCTTCCGCTTTCCAGTTGCACGGGCAAATCCATGTGCAGCACGTTGTAAGCCTCGTATGGATGTCCTTCCGCCAGGCCCAGGTCCGCAAGGTCAATCGAGTGCGTGCGCGGGACTTCCGTCCAGTTGAAAACCGCCAGCATGGATTGCCTCGCGTCTTCCTGCAAAAAGTAAATGCTGGGCATTCCGTCCTGCATGGAAAAACTCATCAGATCCACCGGCGTGGCGGCGCGGCCAAGCTTGACCATCCGCAGCAGGTCGGGATTTTCCACCAGCGCCAGCCGGTCCGGCGTGGCCGCAAGCGTCGGCAGGTCGTCGCCGATTTCGTACATTCCGCCCGCCACGGCCGCCAGCACGATCTGCACTTCCGCTTCGTTCATCGTCACGCCTTTTTTCGACTCGTGCCAGCTCTGCTCCGGTTCCACTTCCGTTGAAACGCTGAACGCGTCCGGATCGCTCACATAAAAGTTGCGGTTCATGTAGAAGCGCGTCGCGATGTTCGTGTCTGCGTCCCGGCTCGCCTGGAATGAATGTCCGGTGTCGGGCGCGATACGGCCTTCGTCCACCAGGCCGACGGGAGTCAGCATCTCGCTGCCGTCCTTATCGAGCATCACGTCGTTGCCCACGGCCTTGCGAATGATTTCCAGTCCAATACGTTCCGCCTCGAGCGCCGTCGTGTGCGGCCGGTAATAATAGCCTTCGATCGCCGATGAATCCATGAAGTCGAGCTTGATGTAGCGCACGCCCCATTCGCGCGTCAGCAGCCGGTAAGTTTCGAGCAGATACTTCTGCGCGCCGGGATTCGTCGTGTCCAGCACGTAAAGCGCATCGCCGTGCCCGGCCACGTAACCGATTCGAATCGGCCGTCCTTTGGCGTCTTTCACCAGCCAGTCCTTGTGGTGCTCGTAAACCCACGCCCGCTCTGAAACTTCAAACGGCGCCGTCCACACGGCCAGCCGCAGTCCCAGGCTGGTGATTTTGTAACCCAGCTTCCGCATCCCGTCCGGAAACTGCGTGGCATTCGGCGTCACGTATTCCCCGCGCGCGTAATCCCAGCCTTCATCGATGTGGCAGTAGTTGAAGCCCAGCCGTTTCAAATGCGCCGCCAGCCATCGCGCGTTGGTCATCACTTCCGCCTGATTCACTCCGGCATAAAAAGCCGTCCAGCTCCACCATCCCATCGGCGCCGCGCCGGAAACTCGCGCGTGATGGAGTTTTCGCACCGCCGCGCCGTAAGCCAGCAATTGCGCGTGGTAGTCGGTCCCGGCGGCAAACATCACCTGCTCCGAACTTAAATCTTTTCCGGGCGCGACCGGCAGGCTCAGCCTCACCAGTTGGTCCGCCGCGATGTCGTCTCTTTGCAGCACGGCATCCATCGTTCCCGTCGAGTCCACCGTGAAGGATGAGATGGTCGCCGCGCCCATGCCCGGCAGTTCCGATTTCAAGCGCAGCGCGGTCCTGAACCGTTCGCTCGTCAGCGCGGCAAACAGCAGACTCTGTTTGCTTCTCAGGTTGTAAATCAGCCCGTCGCGCGATCCCGAATAAACTCCCTTCGGCGCCTGCTCCAGCCCGCCGATTCGGATGGAAGGATCCTCCGTAAAAACTTCGAACATCACGCGGTCGGCGCTTTCCGGCCCGCCCAGATTGATTTTAGTTTTGCCCACGGCCTCCGCGTCGCGAATGGCCTGGACGGAAACGGTTTTGGAAGTGTGATTGACAACTTTCACTTCGACGGTGCCGTACGGCAGATCATTATATAAGCGCAGAATGCAGACCAGATCAGGCTCGCCGCTGAGCCCGGAAAAAGTAATCGTGTCCTGCCGCCCCGCGCCCAGTTCGTCCTGGAACGCGCTTTCCGATTCCGTGTGGCGGGGATAATCGCTCGAGCGCACCCAATGACGATTGATCTCCGCGCCCACCGCCGCGTCCACCACAGGAGTTTGCTCGCCTGCGGCGCGAATTTCATACGTTGAATTTTGAGGGTTAAAGGAAACGGTGAGTTTTGAATTCTGCAGCGCCTGTACGGCCCGGCCCGCTGCCGGGAAGATGATTGCCGCAATCAGGCACGCCAGGCACAACTGCCACGAATTGCGGATTGCTCGCCATGAGGTTCTCACGATTCCCCCACCTCCGCGACAATCGATCTCTTCTCAAATCCGGCATCAACCTTGTTCACTCTGCTCGGCGAAGCCGGACGCGCTATTCCTCTCGCGTAACATCCGTGGCGATCCAGAAGCGGCCGGGCTCGAGTCCGGCGCGCAGCGCCAGGTCGTGGGCGAGAAGCTGAAGAAAGACGACGTCCACCAGCGTGCCCAGCCCAAAAGGAAACGGCTGGGATTCAATCAGGCGCAGATCGGTGACGTCCACCACGGGCTCATCGGAAATCAGCAGCACGCGCCCGCCGTGTTTTCGAATGTCATTCGCCAGCCGCACCAGCAGCCGCCCCGGCTCGGAATCTTTCTGCGCGGGCGTCTGATGCCGCGCGATCACCACGTACCGGTGCTCGGGCTTGATGATTTCAATCGGCCCGTGCCGGAACTGCGCCGCGCTCATGGGCTCGGCCGCCAGGCGCGGAACTTCCTTCAGCATCAGCGCGCCCTGATAAGCGGAGGAAAGATCGGCGCCGCGCGCCAGCAGCGCCGAGTAAGGCGGAAGCCCGAAGAATTCCACGGCGGGCGGCATCAGAACCATCCGCCGCTCGATCATTCTTTCCTCGGCGTCGGCGGCTTTCACCAGCGCCTGCGTCAGCGGAGTCGTGGTCTGGCCGGCCACCGCGAACGCCAGGTACATCAGCACGGCGACGGCGCAGGTGTAAGTCTTGGTGCTCACCGTCGCCTGCGTGCCGGCCATCATGGGCAGCAGCAATCCGGCGCGCCGCGCCAGCGTGCTGCGCTCGATGTTGGTCACTGCCACCAGCGGCATCTCCTTGGGCAGCCGCTCCAGCAGCCGCAGAATTTCCACCGTCTCGCCCGACTGCGACACGGCCACCAGCAGCGTGTCCGGCTTCAGCACTTTCAGATGATGATGAATCAGCTCGGATGTATCCCAGACGATGGCGCGAATTCCCAGCGCGGTCAGAAAAGCCTGGGCGGGATAAGCCGCGTAGAGCGACGATCCCATTCCCGTAAAAACGATGGTGGCGGAAGGTTTGCCGCCGAGCTTCAACAGAGATTTGGCGGGAATGGCTCCGGCGCTGGCGTAGAACTTGCGAGCGCCCGAAAGCGCCGCGGGCTGCTGCGCGATTTCATCCAGCAACGATGGCATGAGTGTGACCTCGAGAAGCGTTCCGGCCGGAATGGAAGTGAGCTGAAAAGTCGCCGGAATCGCTCACGCGGGCGATTCTAACATTTTCGGCGGAAAGTCACACGTATACATTGCGCTGCGGCCGAAGATCTCCGCATCGAATCCTGATTCCTGAATTGTAGGGGGAATTTTTCTGGGGATACAGGGCCGGACCGAAGCCCGGCCCTGTAAATCGAACGGCTAGAGTTGGACCACGTTTGAGGCTTGGAACCCCTTGGGGCCCTTCACCACTTCGAATTCCACCGCCGCGCCTTCCTGCA
>JBJKPU010000048.1:0-57393 GCA_046706005.1 Terriglobia bacterium
TGAAGAGTCACGAAGGCTTCTTCGCGCGATATCCCAGGGTGATCTACGTGGTTCGGGATCCCAGAGACGTGGCGGTCTCGTATTATCACTCTCACGTGAAATCGCGAGATCTGGCGGAAGGTTTCCCGATAGATCAATATGTCCTCCTCTTCCTGAGAGCCGCACAACCCGACGGCAGATTGATCGGACCTTGGGAGGATCATGTCATGGGGTGGACGAAGATGAGGCAAGGCAGGCCGGATTTTCTGCTCATGCGTTATGAGGATATGCTGAAAGACACGGGGAGAGAACTGGGGCGTGCGGCGGACTTTTTGCGCTTGTCCGTCACGCCGGAACGAATCGCCCGTGCCGTGGAGTTGAGTTCCGCTGATCGCATGCGCAGTTTGGAAAAGGCGCAGTGGCGGCTTTGGAAGACCACCCGCAGAAGCAGGGGTGACAAACCCTTCGTGCGCAGCGCGACCTCGGGCGACTGGAAACGCGCGCTGGATGAAAAGTCCGTGGCGGCGATTGAAACAGCGTGGGGCGATGCCATGCGCACTTTCGGCTATGAATCGGTGACAGACCCGGCTGGGGCGGCTCGCAGAGCCGGAGGAGCCCTTTCCTGAGATTTTGACGGCCTTTACTGACGGGAAAATGAGAAATGGAGCCGCTCCGAGGACCGGTTTTCGCGTCCTCGCGGTCACCAACATGTGGCCCTACGAAGCCGATCCCAGTTACGGCTGCTTCGTCCAGGACCAGCTGGAATCGCTTCGCCCGCTCGGCGTCGATTACGAGGTCCTCTTCATCAACGGGCGTGACTCGCGGCGGAATTATTTCCGCGCGATTCCTGAAGTGCGGCGGCGCGTGCGGCGGGGGGATTTTGATCTCGTCCACGCGCATTTCGGGCTCTCGGGCTGCGTCGCGCGTTTTCAGTTCAAGCGGCCGCTGGTGGTCACTTTTCACGGCGACGACGTCCTGGGCCAGCCGCGGAGCGACGGCTCCATCACGCCGATGGGACGGCTCTTTCAAGCGACAAGCCTTTTGCTTGCCCCGTTGGCTTCCGCCGTGATCGTCCAGAGCCGGGAGATGAAACGCAAGCTGCGGCTCCGCTCGGTGGAGATTATTCCGTGCGGAATTGACCTTGAGCTTTTTCGTCCCATGGACCGTCTCGAAGCCCGGCGACGGCTGGGCCTCCCGGCCGATGCAAAGTACGTGGTGTTCGCCTACAATCCGGAGGTGCAGCGCAAGCGTTTCGATCTGATTGACGCCGCCGTGAAGCTTGCGCAACGTGAGATTCCGCGGCTCCAAATCCTGCACGCTCGCGGAGAGCCTCACAGCAGGATGCCTCTTTACATGAGCGCGGCAGACATACTCGTCATGGCATCCCTGATGGAAGGCGGGCCTTTGGTGACCAAGGAAGCGATGGCTGTGGGGCTGCCTGTTATCAGCGTGAATGTGGGTGACGCGGCGGACATCCTCTTTGAGAGCGACGGGAATTTCCTCGTGCCCCGCGATGCGCAGGCGATCGCGGCCAGGATTGTCTCCATTTGTCGAAGCGGAGCTCGGGGTACCGCGCGCGAACGGCTTGCGCCGCTTTCCATGGAGGCCGCCGCCCGCAAAATTTTCGCGGTTTACGAGCGCGTTACCGGCGGATAATTCGTTGGCGAGTTTTTTGAGGACAAGGAGGAGTAACCGAATTGGCCAGGATTTTGATCACGGGTGGATGCGGGTTCGTGGGGGTTAATCTGATTCCTGCGCTTTTGAAGCGCTCCGAACACGTGCGCGTGCTGGACAATCTGAGCACGGGGCGCCGGGAAGACGCGGAAGCGCTGGGTGTGGAGCTGGTTGTCGGGGACATTCGTAACCCGTCTGACGTTGCGCGAAGCATGGAAGGCGTGGACGAAGTCATTCACCTTGCTGCGCACACGCGCGTGGTGGATTCCATCGAGGATCCGCGAACTAATTTCGAAGTCAATGCCCTCGGCACACTTCTTCTGCTGCAGGCGGCCGTGAAAAACGGCGTGAAAAAGTTCGTCATGGCTTCCACGGGAGGGGCGATCCTCGGTGAGCAACCGCCACCCGTCCACGAAGAAATGGTTCCCCGGCCGCTTTCTCCTTATGGCGCAAGCAAGCTGACCGGGGAGGGTTATTGCTCGGCCTTCTTTGGCTCCTATGGTCTTCCGACCGTTGCGCTGCGATTTTCCAACGTTTACGGCCCGTATTCGTATTTGAAGGCCAGCGTGGTGGCGGCTTTTTACAAGCGGCTTCTTCAGGGACGGCCGCTCGTCGTTTATGGCGATGGCAACCAGACTCGCGATTTTCTTTATTCGCAGGATCTGGTTCAAGCCGTGCTGCTGGCGCTCGAAAAAGCTCCCGGCGGCGAGGTGTTCCAGATAGCCTCGGGCCAGGAGACCACGGTCAACGACCTGGTGGCAATCATGCGCGAAGTTGTCCCGGATGCGCGGTTCGACATTGAGCATCAACCTCCACGCCGGGGAGAAGTGCTGCGCAACTCTTGCGATATCCGCAAGGCGAAAAAGGCGCTCGGCTATGCGCCCGCAACCGATCTCCGGACGGGTCTGAAGCAAACCTGGGAATGGTTTCGGATGAATGAGGCGGTAATTCTGCGCCTTGCGTCGGACTGAGCCGGACATATCATTCATGAGCCCATCGTTTTACAAAGATACGCTCCGCGGGCTGAGCACACGGTCGAGGCGGCAGAAATTTGAGCTGCTGGGCAGAATCTTCCGCCCGCGGCCTGAGGATCGTGTGCTCGACGTGGGGGCGAGCGGCCGGCTCTTCACACCCTATACCTTTGAGGACTACTATCCTCATCTGGAGCGGATTGTGGCGGGCGGAATCTCTCCTGCCGAAGTGCATACGGCGCGCAAACTCTACCCCAAAGTCCGCTATGCGATGTTCAACGGTTGCGCTCTGCCCTTTGCCGACAAATCCTTCGATCTGGTTTTTTCCAACGCGGTCATCGAGCACGTCATCGGGCCGGAGCAGCAGGAGAAGTTCGCGCGCGAAATCATGCGCGTTGGACGGAGCTGGTTCGTGACCACGCCGAATTTCTGGTTCCCCTTTGAAAGTCATTATCATCTTCCCTTCATCCAGTTTCTGCCGCAGGAAGGGCAACGCTGGTACAATCGCTGGCTTGGAACAGCCATCCCGAAAGGCAGCGTTCAGGACCTTGCGCTTTTGTCCGCGCGCCGATTGCGGAAGCTGTTTCCGGGAAGCCGCGTGGCCGGCATGCGGGTGACGTTCTGGCCGGAGACGCTGGTGGCTTTTTATATGGATCCGGCACGTGGATAACCGCCTGATTGAGTGAACAAATCTTCCGGCCGCTTTCCGGCGGCCACTCGCCCGGTGCTTTTCAGGTCTCCGGGCTTCTGAAGCACTCAATTCCGGATTCGCTTGATGGCTCGAAATGTGCGGAATATGCGGCATCTACAACTACGGAACGAATGAGCCTGCGGACTCCGCGGCGCTGGAACTGTCCGCCCAGGCTATGGCCCATCGCGGTCCCGACGACGCCGGTTCTTACCGCGATGCCTCGCTCGGCCTCGGCAACCGACGGCTGAGCATCATTGACCTTCCCGGTGGGCATCAGCCACTCGCCAACGAAGACGAAACCATCTGGATAACGTTCAACGGCGAGATTTACAACTTCCGCGAGCTTCGCCAGGATCTGGAATCGCGCGGCCACCGCTTCCGCACTTCCACGGACACGGAAACAATCGTTCACCTTTATGAGGAGCACGGAGCAGATTGTGTCGAGCGGCTGCGCGGAATGTTCGCCTTCGCGCTTTGGGACAAGCGCCAGCGGCGCCTGCTGCTGGCGCGGGATCGCATCGGAATCAAGCCGCTTTTCTACCGTCTGGAGCCCGGCCGCATCACTTTCGCGTCGGAAGTGCGGGCGCTGCGCAATCTTTCCTCCCAGTCCTTGCAAATTGATCCTCAGTCGGTTTATGACTTCTTCGGTTTTCGTTACGTTCCCGCGCCCCGGACTCTTTATCGCGGTGTGGAAAAGCTGCTTCCGGCGCACCTTCTCATCGCCGATCCGGGAGGAGTGAGGACCAGGTCCTATTGGGATGTTCCCGCGGAAGACGCAGGGGAGACGGCGCAAACCTCCGGTGAATATGCGGAGCAGGTGATCGCCTGCCTCAAGGAATCAGTCCGCCTGCGCCTGATCGCCGACGTTCCGCTCGGTGTTTTCCTGAGCGGCGGCGTGGATTCGAGCGCCGTCGTGGCCATGATGGCGCAATTGGGCGCGCGGCCGGTGCGCACTTTTTCTGTGGGCTTTGAGGAAGCGACCTACAACGAATTGCCTTTCGCCGCGCAAATCGCCCGGCGCTTCAGAACCGAGCACACGGAAATCGTGTTGCGCCCACGCGACCTTGCAGACGAGTTACCGCATCTGATCGCGTTTCGCGACGAACCGCTGGCTGAGACGGCCGATATCGCGGTGTATCAGATGGCGCGCCGCGCCGCGCAGAGCGTGAAAGTGGTTCTTGCGGGTGAAGGCGGCGACGAGCTTTTTGCGGGCTATCCCAAATATGCCGCTGACCGGCTGGCGGGAGCCGTCTCGGCCCTGCCGCAGGAAGCGACGCAGGCCATTATTCGCTCGCTCCCCTTTAGCCAGCGCCGCGCCAAGATCGCGCTGGAAGCGCTTTCCATTGCGGATGAGGCGGAGCGTTCGGCGACCTGGTTTGCCTCCTTCACGCGCCAGGAACGCGAGGCTCTGTTCAGCCCCGATTTTCTCAAGACCGTTGATGCCGCCCATCCGGCCCACGTTTTTGCGCACTATCTCGATCAGGTGCGTGACCGCTCGCCGATCAAGCGCATGCTTTATGCCGATCTAAAGGTGTGGCTGCCGGACAATCTGCTGATGCGCGGCGATCAGATGACGATGGCGGCTTCCATCGAGGAGCGCGTACCTTTCCTCGACCACGAACTCGTTGAACTTGCGGCGCGGATTCCCGGCCGCCTTCTGGCCCGCGGATTCCGCGCCAAGGCGCTGCTCAAGCGCGCCGTCAGACCTTACCTTCCGGCGGAGCTTCTTCGCAGGCGAAAGGTGGGCTTTACGGTGCCCATCGGCCCGTGGTTCAGAAAGCCGCTCAAGTCACTGGTGGCGGACATTCTGCTTTCGCCGGAAGCGCAGTCGCGGGGATATTTCGACGCGCACCACATGGAGACATTCGTCCGTGAGCACTTTGACGGAGTCCGCGACCGCCAAAAGCAGCTCTGGGCGCTGCTCAATTTCGAACTTTGGCTTCGCCACTGAACCGCTGCGATGACACCTGATTCCGTCCTCATCATCGTTGAGAACCTGACCGTCCCTCTGGACCGGCGCGTCTGGCAGGAAGCGCGGACGCTCACCGCGGCCGGCTATCACGTTTCGGTGATTTGCCCGAAGGGGCGCGGATTTGAGCGCAGCCGCGAGACGCTCGAAGGAATTGAAATTTACCGGCACCGTCTCTGGGAGGCTCGCGGCCCGTTGGGTTATCTGGCGGAGTACACTTGGGCCCTGGCGGCGGAATTCTGGCTTGCGGTCCGAGTTTTTTTTCGCACAAGATTCCGCGTTCTTCAGGCGTGTAATCCTCCCGATACGATTTTTCTGGTTGCGCTCTTCTTCAAACTGTTCGGCGTGCGGTTCATCTTCGATCATCACGACCTTAATCCTGAACTTTTTGAAGTCAAATTCGGCAAGGGCGGGCTGCTTTACCGGCTGGTCTCGCTCTGCGAGCGCTGGACTTTCCGGACCGCGGACGTTTCCATCGCCACGAACGAATCCTTTCGAGAGATTGCGATTTCCCGCGGGAAAATGCCGCCCGATCGCGTCTTTGTCGTGCGCAGCGCTCCTGACGCAGTGGCGGCCCGGCCCGGAGCGTCGCGTCCCGAACTCAAACAAGGGCGCCGTTTTCTCGTCCTTTATGTGGGCGTGATGGGAAAGCAGGACGGGCTTGATCTGCTGGTCCAATCCATTGACACCCTCGTGAAGCGCCAGGGACGTCAGGACATTCTTTTTGCTCTTGCGGGCGGAGGCCCGGAACTTCCGGGCATCCAACGTTCTGTTGAAGAACGTGGTCTCACGGACTCCGTCCGGTTCGCCGGTTGGGTGCGAGGTGAAGAACTGGGTGCGTATCTCTCCACCGCCGACCTATGCGTCGCGCCCGATCCCAAGAACCCCATGAACGACAAATGCACGATGAACAAGATCATGGAATCCATGGCCTACGCAAAGCCGATTGTCCTGTTTGACCTCACGGAAGGTAGAAGAACGGCGGGTGACGCGGCGCTTTACGCGCGGCCCAACGACCCGGCGGACTTTGCTCGGCGAATCAGCGAATTGTTGGATTCCGGGGAACTGCGGCACGAACTTGGAGCCCGCGGCCGTAAACGCATCGAAGAGCAACTCAACTGGGAAACTGAAAAAAGAGCGTTGCTCGCCGCTTATGAAAAGGCGGCCGGAAAATGAAGTTCCGGGCCCGCGGCGGATATTCTGCCGTGCCGATGCCCGCCGTCATTTTGTCCCGCATTGCAATTTCACGCACGGAAGTTATAATTCTTTATCGCTTCAAATTCCCGGCAATGCCGATTTTCAGGGGTTTTGATGGATTCTTCAGTCCCGCGTCTCGGTGATTTGATTGACGATTTTTGCCCTCGCTGCCGGCTTCTGCTGAACCACGCGATCGCCAGCTTTGTCGATGCCAAAGTCGTCAAAGTCGTGTGCCAGACATGCCATTCCGAGCACCCCTTTTTCCATGGAGAAAATACTCTTAAGAAGAAGGCTCCCAAAAAACCAGCCCGCGCGTTTGACCAGGTCCTGGCCAAAGTGACTCCGGTGGCCGCTCCGGAGAAAGAGCCGCCCGCCCGCAAAAAGAAAAAATCCGCCAATGAAGCCCGGTACATCTCTCGCCGAAGTGGGCGCGGCACTCGTGGACAAGGTTAGACGACCGCGAAAGGCGGCTTGCTATCCTGCGCCCGCGTTCCCTATATTCAGCAGGGGGCCTGGCGGTGCACATTTTTGAATTTGTCCTGATGGCCGTGGTGATCGCGTGGCTGGTGCTCGGGGCGCTTCTCTTCTGGAGTTCCCGCGGATTGAAGACCTTGACGCCGGAAACGGAGATGCCGGAGTCGCCCCGTCTGCCGCATGTTTCGATTATTCTGGCAGCGCGCAATGAAGAAGACGCTCTTCCCGCCGCGCTTGAATCCTTTTTCGCCCAGGATTACCCCGCGTACGAAGTTATCCTGGTCAACGATGATTCCCGTGACCGCACGGCTGAAATCGCTGAGGAGTTCGCGCGGCGTCCGGAAGCTGCGGGCAAGCTGCGGGTGATTCATAATCACACGCTGCCTGCGGGCTGGCGCGGAAAAGTTCATGCCCTCAGCCTCGCCGAGCAGGCTGCCACCGGCGATTGGATTCTTGCCACCGACGCCGATGTCTCCATGCACCCACGTCTGCTGCGTCTGGCCGTTTCTCTGGCCGATGAAACCGGCGCCGCACTCCTTTCCGCCACGCCCCAGTTTGATTTCAGCTCCTGGTCTGAAAAAGTCGTCCTGCCGGCTTTTGCCTTCCTGCTCGGGACGCTTTTTCCGGCGCGCCTGGTCAATTCCTTGAAGTCCCGCCGCGCCATCGCTGCCGGAGCTTTCCTGCTTATGAAGCGCGACGTGCTCCGCTCGCTGGGCGGCTACGAAGCTTTGCGCGGCACTCTGATCGAAGATCTTCGGATGGCTGAAATGTTCAAGAGAGCCGGTCATCCGATTCGCCTGGCTTTTACGCGCGGCCTTTTTCGAACCCGCATGTACCGCAACTGGCGCGAGATGTTTGAGGGTCTGGCGCGCAGCGCGTTCGAAGGATTCGGGTCCTCTGCCGCGAATGTCCTGGCGGGAATTATTGGTGGAAATGCGCTGGCCGTCATGCCGTGGGTGGCGACGGCGGTCTTTGCGGCTGAAGCCGCCGGGCGGCCGGAACCGTTGTTGCACCATCCGGCGTTCCTTTTGGCGGCGGCGGCCACAGCCGCGAGCATTCTGGTTTACGTTCCCGTGGTTGTCTATTTTGGGCTTTCGCCCGTCTATGCGCTCACGCTGCCGCTTGCCGTGATTTTCTATTCAGCGGTGGCGGCCGTCTCGACCGCGTCGAGTGTTGCGGGTCCCGGCTTGCGCTGGAAGGGGCGCACCTACCAGCCGCCGCCGGCATAGTCTCCGGGAATCGGGCTTTTGTCTGATTGCAGGTAAGGCGGCTTTCAAGTTGCAGACGATGCCCGGGCGTGCCGTGGTTCTGGTAAGATAGCTTTCGCCGCGTAGGTTTAATCCGATGTTCTCTCGGCACAACCGGATGATGGGTGCGGTTTACCTGGCCGCAGACGCGCTGATGGCGCTCGCGAGCTTTGCGCTGGCCTGGTGGACTCGCCTCAACGTCATCACGCCGCGCCCGCTTTATCCACTTTCCAACTATCTTTGGATTGTCCCGCTGGGGGTGGGGATCTGGCTTCTCGTCGGCCTGCTCTCGGGTGTTTACGCGGGCATCCAGGAGGAAGAGCCGCGCCGGGCGTTCCTGGACCCCCTGAAAGTGGGTCTGCTTTCGGCCACTGTCCTGTTCGCTGTTACTTTTGCCTTCAAACTGGAATACATCAGCCGGTTGCTGCTGGGGTTTTACGCTGTCTTCGATCTTGTGTTGATGACGGCCTTCCGCCTTCTCGCGCGGGGCCTGGGCGAGCCGCTGCGCCGGGTTTTTGGCGGGTACCGTGAATTTCTGCTGGTCGGCGATACGCCCGAAGCTTTGGAAATCGCCCGTTCCATCGAAGCCAATGAGAAACGCGGCATGAGGCTTTTTGCGCTGGCGCGCGTGGGCGCCCTGGCCGAGAGTGAATTCCGTCATCCTTCTCTGCGGCACGTTTACACCGTGTACCCTCTCAGCGAGCTTGCCAGGCTGGTCCGCGAGCACGTGATCGATGAAGTGATCTACGCAGCTTCCAAGGACGATCTGGAAAAGCTCCAGGAGGCTTTCCTGCTTTGCGAGGAGGAAGGCGTGCGCACGCGCGTCCTGCTCAGCTTTTTCCCGCACGTCATTTCCAGGGTTCACCTCGAGCGGCTGCGCGATATGCCGCTGCTGACTTTTACGACCACGCCCGCCAATGAGTTCCTGCTCGCCCTGAAGCGCCTCGCCGATTTCCTGATGGCGCTCGTGCTGTTGGTGGTTCTTTCGCCGCTTTTTGTGGTGTTGGCCGCGCTGATCAAGTTCACTTCGAAAGGCCCTGTCTTTTTCCGCCAGACGCGATGCGGTTTGGGAGGAAGAAAATTCACAGTCTATAAATTCCGCTCCATGCGCGAGGACGCCGACCTGCGCCGCGAGGAACTCGCCGCGCTGAATGAAATGGACGGGCCTGTCTTCAAGATTTCCAACGATCCGCGCTGCACCGGCGTCGGTCGTTTCATGCGCAAGTTCTCCCTGGACGAATTGCCGCAACTCGTGAACATTCTGAAAGGTGACATGTCCTTCGTAGGGCCGCGCCCGCCGCTGCCTGAGGAGGTGGACCGTTACGAACCCTGGCAGCGCCGCCGGTTGCGCATGTTGCCCGGGCTGACTTGCCTCTGGGCGCTCGAGGGACGCAATCGGCTCAGCTTTCGCCGCTGGATGGAGCTCGATTTGGAGTACATTGACCACTGGTCACCGGCCCTGGATCTGAAGATCTTTCTCAAGACGATTCCCATCGTGCTTCTCGGCCGAGGAGCGAGTTGATGGCTTCGAACGGAAGAACAAAGCCTGCCGGGCCTGATGTTTGAAGATTTTGCTGGCCCAAAAGTGGACACGGATTCTTGCTCCTGTCGGTTGTTCGCTCGCGCTTGACCTCGGCATCGAATTCAAGTAGCTTGGCCTCTTCGGAGAAGAGATGCGCCGGCGCAGCTGATCTTGCCGGAATTGAGCCTCGCGCCGCTGCGGAAGCGGATTCAAGAGGCGCATCAATCAGTCCGAGTCCCTGAGGTGTTGAGAATGCGTTTCAAGGACAAGGTGGCGATTGTCACGGGCGGGGGCGCGGGCATCGGCGAAGCTGTGGCTGAAGTGCTGGCGGAGCAGGGCGCGAAGGTTGTGGTTGCGGACATCGACCCCAACGGCGGCCGGGCGACGGTCAGGCGGATTCGGGAAAACAAGGGTTCGGCGGAATTCGTCCAAGCGGATATTTCAAAGGATGCCGATTGCCAAAAGATCTCCAACGAAACGGTGAAGACGTTCGGCCGCATCGACGTGCTGGTCAACAATGCCGCGACGTTTGTGCTGAAGGGTTTTGAGGCGACGGCCGAGGAATGGGAGCAATCGCTGCTGACGAATATCCGCGGGACGGCGCTGGTTTCGAAGTACGCTGTGGAACCAATGAAGAAGCAGGGCGGCGCCATCGTCAATCTGGCTTCCATTTCCAGCTTTGTGGCGCAGCCGAATTTTTCCGCCTACAGTTCGACCAAGGCGGCGATTCTCCAGATGACGCGCAACATGGCTTTGGATCTGGGACCGCACAAGATTCGGGTCAACTGCGTCTGTCCTGGAACCATCCTGACATCCGCTTCTTACCGGCACATGGAAAAGGTCGGCATGTCGCTGGAGGAATTCAACGCCGAGGAAGGCTCAAAGACGTTTCTGGGGCGAATCGGCCAGCCGCGCGAGGTTGCGGCCGCCGTCGCCTTTCTGGCCAGCGATGAAGCCTCCTACATCACCGGAGCCTCGCTGATGATTGACGGCGGTTACACCGCGCAGTAATTCCAGCCTCGGCGGCGGCGACCGGGAAGAGGGAAGCCGCGGTCCGATCAAGCACGAAGCGATGGCCAATTCAAGAAAGCGCGTTGCGCTGTTCACCACCTGCCTGGGCGACCAGTTTTTCCCGCGCACGGTCGAATGCGCCGTCGAAGTTCTGGAACGGCTCGGCGCGGAGGTGGAGTTCAATCCCGCTCAGACCTGCTGCGGCCAGCCTGCTTTCAACACCGGCTATCGTGAGGAAGCGCGCGCCGTGGCGGCTCGCAACCTGGACCTGTTTCAAGACGCCGAATATGTCGTCGCGCCATCCGGCTCCTGCACCTCCATGGTGCGGGTTTTTTATCAGGAACTTTTTGCCGGAGATCCAAAGCTTCAGGAGCGGGCGCGGCAACTGGCGTCGAAGTTTTTCGAGTTCTCGGAATTTCTGGTCAAAGTGCTGGGCGCGGACGACGTGGGCGCGGCGTTTCCGCATCGCGTCGCTTATCACGACGCATGCCATCTGCTGCGGGAGCTTGGCATCGAGTCGGAACCGCGCAAGCTGATTCGCGCCGTGCGCGGCCTGCAACTGGTGGAGATGCAGGACAATCGCCTTTGCTGCGGATTCGGCGGAACGTTCTCCGTAAAATTTCCGGAAGTGTCCGTGGCCATGGCTGAGGACAAAGTTCGCGCCGCAACCGAAGCGGGCGCGGAATATCTGGTGGCGAACGATTCCGGCTGCCTGATGCATCTGGCGGGTTACATTCACCGTCAGGGACTGCCGCTCAAAACGATGCATCTGGCGGAATTGCTGGCGAAAAAATGAGTGAAACCGGCGTCCATAGCGGAGAAATTCACGAGCGGCTGGAGAAGACTCTCCATGACGCTCGTCTGCAGGAAGCCTATCGTTCTTCCACGCTTCGACTTTACAACCATCGTCTGACGGCCATCGGACAGGTTCCGGGCTTCGAGCGATTGCGCGACCGCGCGCGGGCGCTCAAGCGGGAAGTGATCGAGAACCTGGACTTTTACGTTGACCAATTCGCGGCGAGCGTCGAGCGCCAGGGCGGAAAAGTTCATTGGGCGACGACGGCGGAAGAAGCCTGCTCGATCGTGGTTGCAATCTGCCGGCAGGCAGGAGCCAGCCAGGTGGTGAAAGCCAAGAGCATGGTGGGCGAGGAAATCGAGCTGAACGAAGCGCTTGAACACGCCGGCATCGAAGCCGTCGAAAGCGATCTGGGCGAACTCATTCTGCAACTCGCGGGCGAGCGTCCCGCCCACATTGTCGCCCCCGCCATTCACAAGACGCGCCAGGACGTTTCCGATTTGTTCGTCGAGAAATTGAAATCGGATAAGACGACTGAGCCCGAGCGTCTGACGGCCATCGCGCGCCAGGCGCTGCGGGAAAAATTCGGCCGCGCGGGCGTTGGCTTGAGCGGAGCGAATTTTGCCGTTGCTGAAACCGGAAGCATCGTCGTCATCGAAAACGAAGGCAACATTCGATTCTCAACCACCGCGCCGCGCGTTCACGTCGCTCTGGTTGGGATTGAAAAGCTGATTCCGCGATTCGCTGATCTGGGAGTCTTTCTGCGGCTCCTCGGCCGCTCCGGAACCGGACAGAAACTCACCAGCTACACTTCCATCCTCACCGGCCCGCGCCGCCCGGGCGAAGACGGCCCCGACGAGATGCATGTGGTTTTTGTGGACAACGGTCGAATCGCAACCCTGGCCGATGAGAAAATGCGCGAGGCGCTCTATTGCATCCGCTGCGGCGCCTGCCTGAACACCTGCCCGGTCTATCGCAAAATCGGCGGGCACGCCTACGGCTGGGTTTATAGCGGGCCCATCGGCGCGCTGATTACGCCCCAATTTGCGGGCATTGGGCAGGCGCGTGAATTGCCCTTCGCCTCATCGCTTTGCGGAGCCTGCCGCGAAGTCTGCCCGGTCAGAATCAATATTCCCGATTTGCTGCTCCACCTTCGCTCGGAAGCGCAGGAGAAAACTCCGGCGCCGAAGCCCGCGCATTCGCCTGTTTCCGAGCCCGCTTCCATGCGCCTCTGGGCCTGGGCGATGCAGCGCCCGTGGGCTTATTCACTGGGCGGAAGGCTGATGCGAATCGGGCTTAAGATCTTCGGGTCCGCGAGCACGGAAGGCCGCGATGCTTGGATCAGAAAATTTGGCTGGTTTCCGCTTTCAAGCTGGACCTCCGGCCGCGACCTCCCCTCGCCCGACCCGCAGCCGTTTCGAAAGAGGTGGAAACGATTTCATTCGCGCTGATTGTTGGCTCAGCGCAAGTCTGCCTTCGTGAGGTGCACCATGTCCCGCCTGCGAAATGCCGGATTGACCCTTTTTCTTCTACTCGTAATCACTGCCTGGTTCGCTGCAGCGCCGCCACCCCTGGTCGCGGCAACGGGAGCCCAGCCGCCCATCGGCCTGCGCGTGGAATATCTGGTGAATCCGCTCGGCGTGGATTCGCGCGCGCCGCGCTTCCAGTGGATTCCGCAGAATTCCGAACGCGGCGAAACGCAAACCGCCTATCAAATCCTGGTTGCGACAAGTCCGGAACTGCTCGCCAAAGATCACGGCGACGCGTGGGACAGCGGCAAAGTTGAATCGGGAGATTCCACTCAAATTGCATACGCCGGAAAGAGCCTTGAGAGCGGGCACCGTTACTTTTGGAAGGTCCGTTACTGGGACAAGGAAGGCGAGTCCAGCGCGTACGGCGAGCCGACGTTCTTTGAAATGGGCCTGCTCGATCGGGCTGACTGGCAGGGAAAATGGATCGGCGGCTTCAACATGCTGCGCAAGGAATTCGATCTCCCGGGCCGCGTCAAGCGGGCGCGGGCTTACGTCACAGCGCTCGGGTACTATGAACTGCACCTGAACGGCCGCAAAGTCGGCCATCGCGTGCTCGACCCCGCCTGGACGCTTTATCCCAAGCGCGTGCTCTACAGCACGTATGACGTCACCGGAATGCTTCACTCCGGCGCGAACGCCGTGGGCGCGATGTTGGGCGGCGGCTGGGCCACGCTCGCGGTCGGCAAGCCGTATTATTCGCAGCCGGCTTTTCTTCTGCAGTTGAACATCGAACTCGAAAACGGCAAGCAGGTCACCATCGTGAGCGACGGCACGTGGCAGGGCAGGCAGGGGCCGGTCGTGAGCGACAGCGTTTATGACGGCGAAGTTTTCGACGCGCGGCGCGAAGTCCGCGGCTGGGACGAGCCTGACCTCGACGCCACGGGCTGGGCGGCGGTGAAGATTCTGCCCGGAACGGGAGGCGAGCTTTCCTCGGAGATGATGCCGCCCATTCGCGTCGTGGATACGCTCACGCCCGTGCGCATGACCAGTCCCGAGCCCGGTGTTTACGTTTACGATTTCGGCCAGAATTTCGCCGGCTGGGCGGGGCTGCATGTGAACGGCCCGCGTGGCGCCAAAGTCGAGATGCGTTACAGCGAGCTACTCTATCCCGACGGCATGATTAACCGCGCCAATCTGCGCGCCGCCAAATCGCGAGACATTTACATTCTGAGCGGCGGCGGTCCGGAAACCTACGAGCCGCGCTTCACCTATCACGGATTCCGCTACGTTGAGCTGACCGGCTATCCCGGCACGCCCAGCCTGGACACGCTGCGCGCCCGCGTGGTTCACAGCGCCGTCGGGAGCACGGGCAGCTTTGCGGCGTCCAAGGAAGTTCTCAACCAGATTCAACACCTGATTCTTTGGGGTCAAACCTCGAACCTGATGAGCATTCCCACCGACTGCGACCAGCGCAACGAGCGCCAGGGCTGGATGGGCGATGCGCAGGTTTCCGCCGAAGAAGCCATGATGAATTTCGATATGGCGGCGTTCTACACCAATTTCATCCGCGATATCCACGACGCGCAGCACGCGGACGGCTCGCTGCCCGACACCGTGCCGCACAAGTACGGCATGTATCCCGCCGATCCTGCCTGGGGCACCACCTATCCGCTGCTTTGCTGGTACATGTGGCAGCAATACGGCGACCGGCGGATTCTGGAAGAGAATTACGACGGCCTCACAAAGTACTTGGAATTCCTGCGCGGCCGCGCCAAGGATGACGTGCTTCGTTACAGCTATTACGGCGACTGGGTGGCCATCGAGCACACGCCGGGCGACCTGGTTTCTGATTTCTACTTTTATTACGACACGCAAATCCTGGCTGATGTCGCCAAAATTCTGGGCAAGACGCAGGATGCTGCGACTTATTCAAGCCAGGCTGAGCGGATCAAGGCGGCGTTCAACAAAGCTTTCTACGATCCGAACACCCACGTATTCGCCAACGTCACGCAGACGGCGCAGGCGCTGCCGCTTTTCCTTCATCTCTTTGCGAATCCGTTCAACCGCTACAATTACAATCCTGTGCTCTCGCACCTGACCGACGACATTACTTACGGCCACAACACGCACCTGACGACGGGATTTATCGGCGTCAAATATCTGCTGCCCGTCCTCACCGAATACGGCCGGAACGATCTGGCCTACGAACTGGCCACGCAGACCACGTATCCGAGTTGGGGCTACATGATTTCCCGCGGTGCGACAACGCTGTGGGAGCTTTGGCAGGACAAAACCGGGCCTTCGATGAACTCGCACGATCACATCATGTTCGGCAGCCTGGGCGCGTGGTTCTATCGCGCGCTGGGCGGCATCCGGCAGGCGAAGGGAAGCGACGGCTACCGCCATCTGGTCATTGATCCCGGCATCGTGGAGGATTTGCACTGGGCCAGCGCTTCCATCAATACCATTCAGGGAGAAGTTTCCTCGACGTGGTCGCGCTCGCCCGGCTCGATCAAGCTGGAAGTCACGATTCCCGTCGGCAGCGAAGCCCAGGTTGTGATTCCGAAGGAAGAAGAAATGACGGAGGCGACGCTGAAAATCACTGAAGGTGGGAAAGCAGTGTGGCAAGATAATAGATTCGTCGCGGGCGATGCGGGCATCACTGGCGCGCAGGCGGCCCCGAACGGAGTTCAATTCAATGTTGGTTCCGGGCATTATACTTTTGTGCTGAACGGCGATTGATGCCGTAGGGGAAACGAAAGGACGAAAAATGAAACTGGTGACTTACGAGTCCGGCAAGCAGCAGCGCGTGGGCGTGGTGGAAGGTGAATGGATTGTCGGCGTGCGCGCCGCGCTTGATGCACTCGAGCGGCGACGCGTGCCGCGCCTGATTGCCCAGCGCGCGAACTTCAAGCAGGCGTCGCGCGCTTTGCTCGAAGCAGGCTTTGCGCCGCACAACATGATTGAATTGCTGGCGCGCGGCGAAGCCTGGCGCAGGTCGCTGGCCGTCGTCGTTTCCGCGCTCGCTAAGGGAATCGATCCGGCCAAAGCCGCCAAGAATCTTTTTACGTCGCTTGCCTCGGCCAGGTTGCTGGCTCCCATTCCGCGTCCGGGCAAGATTACCTGCCTCGGTCTGAATTATGCCGACCACGCGCGCGAGCAGGGCGACCAGCCGCCCCAGCTTCCCATCTGGTTTCTCAAGTCGGCGAACACGATTTGCGGGCCGGGCGATCCCATTCGCCTGCCGGTCAATTCCACCCAGGTGGATTATGAAGCGGAGTTCGCCGTGGTCATCGGCAAGGGAGGCAAGCGAATACCGCAGGAAAAGGCGATGGAACATGTCGCCGGTTACACCGTTCTGCACGACGTCAGCGCGCGCGACATGCAGTTCGGCGACAAGCAATGGTTTCGCGGCAAAAGCTGCGACACTTTCGCGCCCACCGGACCCTGGATTGTCACCAAGGATGAAGTGCCCGACCCTCACAACCTTCGCATCTCGCTCGCGCTCAACGGCCAGACCATGCAAGACTCGAACACATCCAATCTGATTTTCAATGTTCCCTTTCTTGTCAGCTATCTCTCTCAATCCGCCACCTGGGAACCGGGCGATTTGATTTCCACCGGCACGCCGCCCGGAGTGGGCGTCTTTCGTAAGCCGCCTGTCTTCCTCAAGCCCGGCGACTCGGTCAGCGTCACCGTGGAGCGCCTGGGCACACTGACCAATCCCGTCATCGCCGACTGAAAGCTCCTCCGATCCTCGCTTGCTTCTTGCTCACGTTCGAACGCTGTAGCGCGCTCTCTTCATGGAGCCGAATCCGACCGGCGGCCGTGCCGCAGTGCGCCTAAGGAGGTTTTTGCGAGCTGTTATGTCTTGCGATTAGGATTAATTAATTTTGAAGGGAACGGTTGTAAGTTGATAATAGTTTTGGTATGTTTACTTTGATTATAAGCAACCCGGACCGGATTGGGACACCGGTCCCGCAGCCTTCGCAGGAACCCGGGGTATGGATAAGAGCCCTGACATTTCGCAGAGCGTAGTCCGAACCGTCCACCTTCCGCTTCTGGTGCTTGATGAGTCGCTTCGCGTCTGCATCGCAAATCGTTCATTCTATGAGACGTTCAATACTTCGGCGGAAGTTACAGAGGGCCGCTGCCTGCCGGAGCTGGGAAGTGGCCAGTGGAACATTCCGGAGCTTTTGCGGCGCCTGGAGGAAATTCCCCGGCTTCAGACGGAGTTCGCCGACTTTGAACTTGACCGCGATTTTCCGGAGATCGGCCGGCGCATCCTGATGCTCAACGCGCGGGGTTTCCGCCATGCCGACAGCCTGCCCGGGCGCATTCTGCTGGCCATCGAAGACATTACCAGCCGCCGGCGTAATGAAGCGAATCTGCTCGAAAGCGAGCGGCGCCTGGAAGCCTTGATGGACAACACTCCCGCCGTGGCTTTCATGCGCGATGAAAAGGCAACCTACGTTTACATCAATCACGCCTTCGAACTGGTCACCGGCAAGCCTGCCTCGGAGATCCTGGGCCGCACGCCTTTCGAGGTTTGGCCGGAGGATGTCGCCCGGCAACTGGTTGAGCACGATAATCAGGTTTTTGCCAGGAACGAGCCGCTGGAAGTTACGGAAATCACCAGCACTCCCGCCGGGGACCAGCGCGAGTGGCTGACGCTGAAGTTTCCGTTCTCCGATTCCGAGGGCAGGCGGTTTGTGGGCAGCGTTTCCATTGACGTGACGGAGCGCCGGCGGCTGGAGGATCAGCTTCGCAAGGCGCAAAAGATGGAAGCCATCGGACGGCTGGCGGGCGGGCTGGCGCATGACTTCAACAACCTGCTGACCGTCATCAACGGCTACTCGCAGCTCATGCTGGAGAATCTCGAAGAAAGCACGGCGCGGCAGGACCCCGGAGCCGCAGCCGCCCGCTCAGCCACCGAGGGCCCGCTGCGTGAAATCCTTAGATCCGGCGAGCGTGCCGCGGAGCTGACTCGCCAGTTGCTGGCCTTCAGCCGCCAGCAGCCGATCTCGCCTGTCATCCTGGACATGAACGGCGTTGTGCAGGGCGTGGAAAGGATGCTGCGCCGCCTGATCGGCGAAAACATCGATCTGCGCGCCGTGCTCGGCAGGAATCTTTTTCAGGTGCGGGCCGACCCGGCCCAGATGGAGCAGGTGCTGGTCAATCTGGCGGTGAACGCCCGCGATGCCATGCCCAACGGCGGCTCGCTGACCATCGAAACCGCCAACGTCGCTCTGGATGAGCTTTACTCGCTCGCCCACCCGCTGGTCACGCCCGGCGATTACCTGCTGGTTGCCGTCAGCGACACGGGCGTGGGCATGGATCGCGCCACGCAGGCGCATATTTTTGAACCTTTCTTTACCACCAAGGAACAGGGGAAGGGAACCGGGCTCGGCCTGGCCACGGTTTACGGCATCGTCAAGCAGAGCGGCGGATTCATCTGGCTTTACAGCGAGCCGGGCCGCGGCGCGACCTTCAAGATTTATCTTCCACGCGCCGAGGGTGATTCCGCTCCGCGTACAGCCGCGCTCGACCAAAGCGAGCTTCGCCACGGCACGGAAACCATTTTGCTGGTCGAGGATGACGGAGGCGTGCGCGAACTTGCCAGCCAGGTTCTGAAGTCGGGCGGTTACCACCTGCTGGTAGCCGCCGATCCCGAGGAAGCCGTCCGCATCTTCGAACCTTATCCGGAAACCATTCACCTGCTGCTGACCGACGTCGTCATGCCCAAGGCCAGCGGGCGCGACCTGGCGGGCCGCCTGCTCTTCAGCCGCCCGGAGATGAAAGTTCTTTTCATGTCCGGCTATACGGAAGGGTCCATTGTTCACCAGGGCGTGATAGACGAAGGCGCCCACCTGCTCCAGAAACCTTTCTCTCCCGACCGGCTTCTGCGGACCGTCCACACCCTGCTCGATAGCTGATGCTGCCCACTGCATCGCTTAACGGCAGGTGAACCTGTCCGTCCGGCGACTGCCGCAATTCATGTTTCTCCTCGTTCCGCGATAATGCTAAACTTGTGCGCTCCTGAATTCTTTTTTCACACGGCGGAAACATATTCCTTCCCGGGGAGGATTCATGGATTCTGGAATCGCGCGCGCGCGACTGCTGCGGCTTCTTGCCTGGATAGTCCCGCTTCTTCTGGCATGCGCGGCCACAGCCGTTGCGCCGCCGCCGCAGCCCAAGTTTCAGGTTTCATTCCCCGCCTCCGTTCATGCCCAGCCCATTACTGGTCGCGTGTTTGTCATCATTTCGAATAAGGCGGATCCCGAGCCGCGCCTGGCGGCTGGCTCTTTGAGCATCAGCGTGGAGCTTTTTGGCGTGGATGTGGCCAGCCTAAAGCGGGCGAATCCGCCGTGATCGGTGCCACAACGCTCGGTTTTCCGGCGCGCAGCCTCGGCGACATCCCGGCGGGCGATTATTACGTGCAGGCGCTGCTCAACGTCTATACGGAGTTTCACCGTTCCGACGGCCACACGATCTGGGCGCACATGGACCAGTGGGAGGGCCAGCAATTCAACCGCTCGCCGGGAAACCTTTACAGCACGGTCGAAAAAGTTCATCTCGATCCGGCTGCGGGCTATGACGTCAAGCTGAACCTGACCGAGACCATTCCGCCCGTCGAAATCCCTCCCGACACGGCGTGGGTGAAGCACATCAAGATTCAGAGCAAACTGCTCAGCAAATTCTGGGGCCGGCCGATTTATCTGGGCGCGGTCGTGCTGCTGCCCATGGGTTACGACTCGCACCCCGCGAGCCACTATCCGGTGATTTACGAGCAGGGCCATTTCAGCCTGCGCCCGCCCTTCAACTTTTCCCCCACGGAACAGCCGGTTCCCGAGCACTACAAAAAGTTGATGGCCGCCTACAATGTCGAATCCGGCTATGAGTTTTATCAGGCCTGGAACTCCGACAATTTTCCGCGCATGATTGCCGTGACTTTCCAGCATCCCACGCCGTTTTTCGATGATTCCTACGCCGTCAATTCCGCCAACAACGGCCCTTACGGCGACGCCATCATGACCGAGCTGATTCCTTACATCGAAACTCACTTTCGCATCATCCGGCAACCTTACGCGCGCGTGCTCACCGGCGGCTCCACGGGCGGATGGGAATCGCTGGCGCTGCAGGTTTATCATCCCGAATTTTTCGGCGGCACGTGGACGCTTTATCCCGATCCCGTTGACTTCAATCATTACGGAACCGTGAACGTCTATAGCGACGACAATGCTTTCTTCGCGCCGGGACAACCTTTGCTTCCCGAAGCCCGAGGCCTGCAGCGCGATCCCGACGGGCAGATCACGCTGACTGTCGGGCAATTCAGCCGGCTCGAGGCCGTTCTGGGAAGCCACGGCCGCTCCGGCGAGCAACTCAACGCCTGGGAATCCGTTTACAGTCCGGTCGGTGAGGACGGCTATCCCGAGCCCGTCTGGAACAAACTGACCGGCGCCATCAATCACAACGTGGCGCTCGCCATGCGCGATCACGGCTACGACCTCACTTATTATTTAAAGCAGAACTGGCCCAGGATCGGTCCTAGCCTGGTGGGCAAAATTCACATCTACGTCGGCGACATGGACAGCTACTACCTCAACCTCGCCTGTTACGATCTGGAAGATTTTCTGAAGCAGACCACCAATCCGTATTACGACGGAACGTTCCAGTTCGGCCGCCCGGAAAAAGGGCATGGCTGGGAGCCCGCGCCTCAGGAGGACATGGTCCGCTGGATGGCCGACCACATCGTCAAGGACGCGCCCGCCGGCGCCAACATCAAACAGTGGCACTATAATTAGCCGCCGCCCGCGCCTGCGCAAGACCTGCCACTTTTCCATCGCCTGCCGGTTTCAAAAAAATGTTGTCAGGGGGGCTTCGCCAGACGAGCCTCCCCTGACAAGTCCGGGCGGAATCCGCGCACCGCCCGGCAACCTGCCGCGGAGTTTCAGTCGGCCCGCGGCTCAGCCCGCCCTAGTGGCGGCGTCCATGCGGATTGCCTCTGCCGTGCCCTCGATCCGCTGACGCGTGACCGTGCGGCGCGCTTCGGTACCCGCGCGGTGCGGCATGCGCCTGGTAGTGACGGGGCGGGGATTGCTGCCGCATCTGCGGACGCTGCTGCCTCGGCGCCTGGCGCGCGTATCGAGGCGCCTGCGTTCTTTGCGGCCTGAATGCTCGCGGCCTCTGGCGTTGCGGCCGAAAGGCGTGCGGCTGATGCTGGCGTTGCGGACGGTAAGCGCGTGACGGATGATTCATCCGCTGCGGCGAATTGCCGAATTGCCGCCAGTTGCCCCGCGCCGGATTGCCGCGTTGCTGCGAAGCGCGGCCGGCCGGATGCGCTGCAAACCGCCCGCCGGCGCGGCTGGCGCGAACCGTGTTGTGGTTGAAGTGCCCGGGTGTTCGAGTCGCGGCAATTTCCGGACGTCCGTGATTGACCGAAGCCCGTTCCGGCGGTCTCCGCCGCGCGGCATCCCGCTGCCGGATCTGCTGCTGTATTTCTCCCCGGCGCCGGTCGCGCGCCGCGATCTTCTGCCGCTCGTTCGCCCGCGCCTGAACACCGTCACGGCCGCCGTTGAAGCTCACCCGGCTGTCTCGACGCCTGAACGACCGGTTGTAGTAATAGGGTACGTTTCCGACGTTGTTGGCGTCGCGGTTGTAGTAAAAATGGTGGTCCTGCCAATGGCCGCCTTCGTATCCGTAACCATTGTAGCCGTAGCCGTAGTCGATTCCGCCGTAGAAGCCGACCTGCGTTCCCCAGTATCCGGGATACCAGACGTAATCATCACCGTCCACATCCCAGCCCCAGTAACCCGGCGTCCACAGCGCGCCGACAAACGGCGCCTCCACCCACGTGCCCGGAACCCAGTAATAGCCGTAATCGGGACTCCATGCCCAGTAGCCCGGCGTCCAGATGTATCCCGGCCCGGGGCAAAGCGGCTGCGCATAATAAGGCAGCGGCGGCGGACCAAAAGAAACCGTCACGCCGATTCCGAAAATCGGCGGCGCGGCCACGGCCGGAATCACCGGCGTCAGCAGCAATGCCATGCCGATGGCAAACGCCACCGCCAGCCGCGGTAAGATTTGAAAAATGCAGCTTCCCGTTTTTGGTCGCGAAGCTGTGCTTGAATTCTCTCTCTCTTTCATTGCAGCACCTCCTTCGTTCGACCTCCCGTCGCATGCGCGCTCTGATGCATTTTTCCCGAGCGGCATGTTCCGACCCCACTAAGTTGAGAGGCAACTTTTGGCCCAATCGCCGCCCGAAGTCGTTAACTGCTGGGTTGTCAGATTGATAGGCGGTCAGGAAGGCAGGCACACAACTGCATCAAAAGGTGCCCAAAATCGCTATGGTGCGGGTAAAACTTACAGAGCGCCCAAATCATGCTCAATCTTTGCGACCATGCTCGGGACGTCCACTGTGAGCAGGCAGGTAACGGTCGAGCTTTTCCAAAAACTGGCTCCGGCCGGCATGGTACCCCGAGAGGACAATTTCTTCACTGCCCGCACGCACGAACACGGAACCGCCCTTCTTCTCTTCCACCTTTGGGGCCTGCGACCACTCAATTGCCTTCCATTTCATATTCCACGCCCTTTGCCGTAAGCCCGACTTCAGCAGGTAGACAGCTTTGGGCCACGTTAGAAAGGCAAACGCCAGGAGGCCGACCGAGCCGATACATACAACGGCCCGGTCCGACCTCGGACCCAGGGCACCGCCGACCAGCAATGCCACAGCAATGACGACGTCTGCGCAATAGAAGAAAATTACGCCGCCAATCGGCTCAAACACCCACACTTGATCCTCGTGCTTGGCCTTCGCAGACACCGCCCGGGCTCCGAGCCAGGTCAAAGCGAGCGCGGTGAGAAATACGACGATGGCCCTTTGCACTCTACCACCTCGCTGAAGCGGCGTTCCGCCTCAATTCGCGGGCGTCAGTTCGTAATGGTGCGCTTCGGGCTGCGCTTCCTGGTGCGCGAGCGAGATCAGATTATCTTGCTCGGCGTCGAGCGCGCCAATCAGATTGGTGACGGCGTTCTGAACGTCGCCTGACATATCCGCCTTCAGCGGAATCATGATGGCGCGCCAGCCGTAGAAGCGCACATCCACGCGATGCCAGACCAGCGTCAGAACTTTATCCGCCTGCTCCATCATCGGCGTGTCGTATTTGGCCAGGTTGATTCCGCTCTCCAACTGGTCCTTGCTGAACGTGCCCACCGTCTTGCCGTCAATTTTCAGTTGATAGCTGTTTCCGCTCAGCCCGGTCACGCGCAGCGTCTCTTCATCGAGCGCCGGGTACATGCCGGAAATTTTGGTCACCAGCGCCGCCACGGGATTCACTTCCGAGCTTTCAAGCGGCGGCAGTTTCCAGAAGATGACGTTGCTCTGTCCCCACGGATCGGGCGGGAACTGCTCCCACGTCACCGGGCGCGGCCCGAAGCCTCTGGGACGCGGCACTTCCTCCGCCGCATGCAGCGTCATAATGGGGTAGGGAAGCGCCTCATCGGTTTCCGTCCACGCCAGGCCGCCGTTCGCGGAAGCGACGCCGGAAACCTTCGCCATTTCACTTTTCGATACCGATGAATTCGCGGCGTCAATCGAAACGTCGCTCACCGTTGCCGGTGCGCCCCACGCCTTCAGCAGTGCTTGCGCCATCACCAGTTCCGTGCTGGCGCCGGGATGCACGCGCCCGGGAATAATTTTGCCTGCCAGTGACGGATCCTGTTCCTTCGCCTGCTTCATCAGGTCAACCAGCGGCGTGTGGAAGTCCACCACCTCAAGATGATCTTCCTCGCCCAGCTTCTTCACGAACTCCGAGTAGCGCTGCATCACGTTGTCATATCCGCCCGCGGCGTGCGTGGGATTGTAAGGATAGGAAGGCGTCTGCGTGATGTCGTCCCACGGCGTGGGCTGGATCAGAACGATTTTCACTCCCGGCAGATGCGACTGGAGAGATTCGATGATGTGCCGGTAGCCGTCTTCATAAATTTTGGCGACGGAGTCCTCCCAGGGGCGGTAGGTGCCGTCGTTCATGCCCAGCATGATGGTCACGATATTGGGCTTGAAAGGAAAAACGTCGCGCTCCAGGCGCTGATCAATCGGGCCGGCCCATCCGCCGATCACCCGGTCGCCGCCCACGGCGGAGTTGAGGAACTTTACTTTCAAATCAGGGAACCGCGTGCGCACGTAGGTTTCCACCGCAACCGTCCAGTAGCGCTGCTCGGTGATGCTGTCACCGTAAAACAGAACGCGGTCGCCGTTCTTCAGCCGAAATTTCTGCGCCGCAAATCCCGGCAGGACAAAAATGAGTGAAAACACTCCAGCCGCAAAAATCTTCATCCAGTCTTTCATCAATTCCTCCCCCTCTGTGAATTCACGATTGCTGCAGGATTACAAATGAACCCATACCTTATGCCATTCGCCCTGGAATTTCCAGCGCCGATTCAGTTCCGCGCCCGGCGGCACGCGCCGGATAAAGCGTAGGGCGAAGAGTATGCGAAAGCCGTGATTCCGAGCCTTGACGCTCGCCGCCTGCGGGCATATATTCGCCGGGTAAGCCCCCAGGAGAATCGTTATGAAATTATCCCGCCGAAAATTCATCGAGACGGCTTCGGCGGCCGGTCTGGCCGTGGCGACCGGCGGAGTCGTCGGCTCCATGTACGGGCGCGACCCGCACATGCGATTTCCCAGGCGGCCCCAGGATCGCCTGGCGCTCACTTCCTGGCCGTTCCGCGCTTACATGGAAAGCCCCACCAATTCCGACCGCGATCCCTCGAAGCCCGGCATGGACATCGTGGAATTCGCCGAGATGGCCATTGAGCGATTCCAAATTCACAACATCAATCCGCTGCTCGGCCATTTCAAGTCGCTCGCCCCCTCGTACATTCATCAGGTTCGCGCCGGCGTGGAAAAACTCGGCTCGCGCTTCGTGGACCTGGGACTGGATGGCGGCCGCTTCTACGATCCCGACCCCGCCCTCCGCGAGCGGGCTGTCGAGGAGACCAAAAAGTTTGTCGACATTGCCGTGGCGCTCGGTTCGCCCAGCGTGCGCCCGCACATCCGCTCCAGCTGCGGCGCCGGTCCCAGCGTCGAACTCGCCGCCGCAAGCCTGGGCAAGCTCGCCGATTACGGCGCCAGAAAAGGCGTGGTCATCAATCTGGAAAACGACAACCTGGTCAGCGAGGATCCGTTCTTCATCGTGCGCGTCATTGAAAAAGCCGCCAACCCTTATCTTCGCGCTCTGCCCGATTTCGGCAACACCATGGCCAAAGGAGACCCCGCTTACAATCTTCGCGGGCTGAAGGCCATGTTCCGCCACGTTTTTGACATGGCGCATATCAAGGACCAGGTGACTTCCGACGCGGGCAAGACTTACAAGATCGATCTGCCCAAAGAATTTGCCATCGCCAAAGCCAGCGGCTACCGCGGATATTTCTCCATGGAATGGGACACCTCCGGCGGCGATCCGTACAAAGGCACGGCGCGACTGGTGCGCGAGACTCTCCACTACCTTGCATGATTCACGTTGACAACGAAATAACTCCAAAGATGCTCGAGCCGCGGCTCGTCCGCGTGTTCGAGCTTTCGGACGCGAAGATTCGCAGCCTGGCCAGGAGCTGGGACGCGGCCAGAGGTGCGCCCGTCATCACCGTCGAGGGCCGTTACGCTTCACGCGCCTGGACGGAATGGACGCAGGGATTCCAGTTCGGCTCCGCCTTGCTGCAGTTTGACGCCACCGGCGACGAATGGCACCTGGATTACGGCCGCAGCGGCACGCTCCGGCACATGCCGCGCCATCTGACGAATTTCGCCGTGCACGATCACGCCTTCAACATCGTCAGCACTTACGGCAATCTTCTGCGCCTGGCCGGCGAAGACCGCACAGAAGTGGATGAGAACGAAAAGGAATCATATCGTTTCGCGCTGCGCGTCAGCGGCGCCGTGCAGGCCGCGCGCTGGCAAAGGCTCGCCGGCGGCCGCGGCTACATCTATTCTTTTCAGGGGCCGCACTCGCTTTTTGTGGATACCGTGCGCACGCTGCGCTCGCTCGCACTTGCGCACCAGCTCGGCCAGCCGCTCGCGGGTGAAGGACACGAATCTGTTTCGCTGCTGGCGCGTCTTGCGCAGCACGCCGCCGTCACCGCCGAATACAACATTTATTATGGCGAAGGCCGCGACAGCTTTGAGGTGCGCGGCCGCGTGGCGCACGAATCGCTTTTCAACGTGAAGTCGGGGAAGTATTGCGCGCCCTCAACTCAACAGGGCTATTCGCCGTTTTCCACCTGGACGCGCGGCCTGGCGTGGGCGATTCTCGGTTTCGCCGAGCAAATGGAATTTCTGCGCTCGCTCGATGAGGCCGAGTTTGCCACGCCGGAACTTCACGCGCTGGGCGGCCGTGGCGGAATCGAAAAGATGATGTTGCGCGCCGCGCGCGCCACCGCTGATTTCTACATCGAGCAGACTCCCACCGATGGCATTCCCTATTGGGACACGGCAGCGCCGGGCCTCGCTCGCCTCGGCCATTATCTTTCCCGGCCCGCCGATCCTTTCAACGATCTCGAGCCTGTGGACAGCTCCGCCGCCGCCATCGCCGCGCAGGGATTGTGGCGGCTTGCCGGTGTGCTTGAAAATGATTCCGCCTCGCGCCATGATTCGCGCCGCTATCGCCAGGCGGCGCTCACCATCGGGCAAACGCTTTTTGCCGCTCCGTATCTTTCGGAAAACGATTCGCACCAGGGACTGATTCTGCATTCGATCTACCATCGTCCCAACGGCTGGGATCACGTGCCCGCCGGCCGCAAAATTCCCTGCGGCGAATCCTCCATGTGGGGCGATTATCACGCCCGAGAACTCGCGCTGCTGCTTCTCCGCGCCGCACGCGTTGAACCGTACTTGACCTTCTTCTCGATTTGACTCCAGCTTTCGGAATCCTGCAATTCCCGTCGCGCGCTTGCGCGCCTGTGGTACAATCACGCCCGCCTTTCCCGGGGAAAACTGAATGAAACGTCCGTCGCTTGGGGCCATTCTCTTCGCTTTAATACCCTTCGTCGCCGTATGTTTTTCCGTGCCCCTTTGGGATCGGATTTATCCCATCGTTCTCGGCCTTCCTTTCAACTTTTTCTGGCTGATTCTGTGGATGTTCCTCACACCGTTGTGCATGTGGGGAGCGTACCGGCTGGAAGCGCCACGCGCGTCCGGTGGCCGCCGCAAGGAAGGCGGTGCTGATTGAGCCCCAGCGCTGTGGCGTTGGCCGTCATCACCGTCATTGTAGCCTTGGGTTCTCTGGTCGGATTCCTGGCCCGGCATCATCACACCATGGACCTGGAGCAATGGACCTGCGGCGGCCGGGGCTTTGGTCTGCTGCTGGTCTGGCTGCTGATGGCGGGCGAGGTTTATACGGTTTTCACTTTTCTTGGAGGCAGCGGCTGGGTATATTCGCGCGGCGCCCCCATTCTGTATGTTCTCGGCTACGGGCCCCTGGCATGCGTGGTTTCTTTCTTCATCCTCCCGCCGATTTGGGAGGCAGGCCGCAAGCACGGACTGCAGACGCAGGCCGACTTTTTCCAGGTGCGGTACGGAAGCAAATATCTGGCGGCCTTCGTGGCCCTGGTCGGCGTCGTCAGTCTGTTCCCCTATTTGCAATTGCAGCTCACCGGCCTGGGCCTGATTGTGGAAGTGGCCAGCTACGGCGGCATCCACCGCACGCCCGCCATGATTGTCGCGTTCAGCCTGGTTGCGGCATTCGTCTTTGTCAGCGGCGTGCGCGGAGTGGCGTGGGTCAGCGTCATCAAGGACCTTCTGCTGCTTGCTGCCGCCGTTTTTGTCGGATTCGCCGTGCCGCACATCTACTTTGGCGGCGTTGGCGGAATGTTCCGCGCCCTGATTCGCGCCAACCCCGGCCATCTGGTAATGCCCGGAGCCACCCGGAATCTCGGACACGGCTGGTTCATTACGTCCGTCCTGATGACCGCTTTCGCCATGTACACGTGGCCGCATATTTTTGCCGCCACTTTCACGGCGCGCAGCGGCAACGTTCTCCGGCGCAATGCGGTCATCCAGCCGCTTTACCTCGTAACCATGCCGTTGATGTTCTTCATCGGCCTCGCCGCGCTGCTGGTGCTGCCCCACCTCGCGAACGGCGACCTCGCATTGCTGGCCATCGTGCAGAAGACCTTTCCCCCATGGTTCATGGGCGCGGTCGGAGGCGCCGGCGCCCTGACGGGGATGGTGGCGGCGGCCATTCAGCTTCTTGCCGGAGCCACGCTTTACGCCAAGAACCTGGTTCGGCCCATCCTGGCCCCGGGCATGAGCGATCAGCAGGTGGCGAGGCTTGCCAAAATCACGGTGCTGGTCCTCACCCTCGGCGCGCTGGCTCTCGCCGTCTTCACATCGGTTAGTCTTGTAAGCCTGTACTTGCTGGGCACGGCGGGGATCACTCAGATCTTTCCCGGAGTGTTGTTTGGGCTTTTCACAAGGCGAGTGACAGCCGCCGGAGTCTTTGCCGGCCTCTTTACCGGAATTTCCGTCGCGGTGGCCCTGATGCTCACCGGCCGCGACCCCTGGCACGGAATGAATGCCGGATTCATTGGCCTTTGTTTGAATTTCAGCGTGACTTGGCTGGTCAGCCTGCTCACTCGCGTGCGCATCGCCGGATTTGATGAAGCGCCCGTGACCAGCTCCTCAACCGCGGCGTGACCTTTGCATCCAGTTCGAATACTTCCCTTCGCCGCCCGGCGCCGCTCAATTGACACCCCTCCGGCGCACAGGTATCCTGAAAACGGCTTCTTCCCGGGACGGAAAACGGGGAGGAATGCGACGCGGCGGCCGGCGATAGGCTGCGGCAAGCGCTCCGAATGCGAAAATCCTTGCGACAATTGAAACAATTCTTCCGGCGCGCGCTTCGTCTGGCGCTGATTCCGATTCTGCAGGCGCCCGAGGAAGCGCTCATGGGCGGGCAGGCGGTGATTGAGGGCGTGATGATGCGCTCACCGCATTCTTACGCCGTGGCGGTGCGGAAGATGTCCGGCGCGATGGCCGTCACGCAGGATTTTCTCGACCGTCCGTCCGACAAGCATCGCTGGCTGCGCTGGCCGCTGTTGCGCGGCCTGGGAGTTCTGGGCCAGGCGATGGTGCTGGGCATTCGCGCACTCAAATATTCCGCGCAGCAGGCCGCGGATGAAAGTGACGGCTCCGGCCTTCCGGCCAAGCCCGCCATCAGCAACTGGATGCTGGCGCTGAATCTGATTTTTTCATTCGCGTTTTTCATCGCCTTCTACAAATTGCTGCCGCTTTATCTGGCCACGCTCACGGCGCGGCATTATCACGAAGCGCGCAATATGTTCATCTTCAATTTGATTGACGGCTTGATTCGGCTGGTGTTGTTTCTGGGATTTCTCTGGGCGCTCGCGCAGCTAAAGGACATCCAGCGCGTGTTCGAATATCACGGCGCAGAGCACAAAGTCGTCTGGGGTTACGAAAAGCACCGTTCCGTCACCGTGGAAGCGGCGCGTGACTGCACGCGATTCCATCCGCGCTGCGGCACCAGTTTTCTGCTCGTCGTCATGGTCATCGCGCTGGTGATTTACCTCTTCATTCCTTTCCATTCCTTCCTCTGGAAACTCGTTGCGCGCCTGGCGCTGCTGCCCGTCATCGTCGGCGCTTCCTATGAATTCATCCGTTTCGCCGCCAAAGCCAAAGGCCGATTGTGGAAGTGGGCTTCCGCCCCCGGCCTGTGGCTGCAGCGCATCACCACGCGCGAGCCCGATGATTCCCAGCTTGAAACCGCCGTTGCCGCACTCGAGCGCGCCCTTGAACTCGAAAAGCAGCGCGGCGGCGAACTCGTCGTGGCGTAGGGCGAACCCTCAGGTCGGCACCGCTCTACTTCGCCGCCCCTTCGACAAACTTCACGCTGACCTGCCGCACCCAATCTCCATTCACTTTGACTGGCGCGGTGTCCGGGTCAGGCGAAACAGCGACCGTAAACATTCCCGATGTTTTGTCAAAGGTCACAGAGCCTGCCGTTCCTCCGCTGACTTTGACCGTCGGCTGCGCGGGCGCGTCGCCAAAGAGCGTCACGGAATCGTCGCCTTTCGCAAACAATACATCGGCCGTGACCGAATTCACGCCTTCGCCCAGTGAATCAATCCGCTCTTTGCCCATCGTAGCGAATTTGCCTTTGTCGCCGAACAGCGCAATGCCGCTCGGCCCGATGGGCGCGACGATGTAGTAATCGGCATCGCCCGCGCCGATGCTGGCGCCAAAATCGCGGCCCTTCTCGACGCGCCGGACCAGATGCGAGTAGTAACTGTAAACGGCAGTCGGCCCGCTCGTGCCGGCTTCTTCCGCACTGAAGCGCACATACTGATGAGCGTCTCCTGACCGGCTGAAAGCAAAAACGTATGCGGTCCGCAACTTGCCATCTTCGGTGTAAGTGCTGGCGATGAACGGCGAATCCGCGCCCCGCGCAGGATTTTGCGGCGCCATCCCGCCGAAGCGAGGTCTGCGCGGGTTGGCGTCTTCGACGTACATTCGATCCAGCGGCGTGATCGGAACATCAGGCTTGACGATCACGCCGTCGGCGCGAACCGCTTTCATGATGTTGGCGCGATTCTCAGCGCCCAGCTCGTCGCCCGTGCCCACCGGCCCCGCCGAAAGCACATCGAGCAGCAGGTTGTTAGTTTCGCGGCTGTAGTAAACATCCACCCACGGCCAGGTGCCGATGGCGTGGGCGAGTTGCGAAGTATAAAGAAAATTCCGCCAGTGATAACGCGAGAAGCGATCGCCGCTGACGCGGATTGAAGTCAGATTTCCGTAGCGGCTGCCTTGCAGAAAGTCGCACGGCAGCGCCATGCAGTATTGCATGGTCAGCCCGTGGTTCAGACAGGCGGAAGCCATGTGGTTGTAAAAATCCGAGCCGGTATCAATCGTGTTGCTGAACTCGGGCGAGCGCTGATCGATAAAACTCTGCCAGTCCTGCTCATAGGTCTTGACGCCGCTCGATTGCAGATAGGCGGCAATGTCGTTCCACCACTTCGCACCCACCGGCGCCATGCCGGAAATTTTATAGTTCTGCCGGTATGGGCTGGAGCGGCTGATCCACCGGCTGTGCACCACCAGCGGCAGCCCGACCGAATGCTGAAACGCTGCCAGTCCCTGCGGAAATAGCGTCGCGTCGGCGCTGAAGTGCATGATGCCGCCGAAAGCATTCCAGCGGCCGGTCTGGTCCTGCGCGCTCATGCCGGGATAGGATTTGTCGTACCACCAGCTGTCCAGTTGCAGGTAGCCGACGGGAATTTTTTCCTCACGATAGCGCTTGATCACCGCCTGGAGCGTTCCCGCGTAGCCCAGTTTCGGCTCGAACCGGTAATAATAATCGGCGCCGTTATCCGTCCAGTATCCATAGCTCTTCAGCGTGGCGTCGCTTTCGTTTCCGGGCCGCGTTTTGCCTCCCAGATCCGTCAGCACCATCCCCCAATCATTCCAGGCCTGCCGGATTCCGGGTGCGACGGCCATCAGCGTCTGCTGCGTAAAGCCTGCGGGCGCGCTGGGAATTTTTCCGTTCAGCCCGCTCGCAATCTGGTGGATTCCGTCGCCGTGCATCGCCGCGATGATGAAGTGCGACGCGGGAGAAATCACCACGGCGTTGGCGTCACCGTCGAACAGCAGCCACGGAGTGCCGTATTGCCCCAGCTCGAATTGCGGCGGCGCAAAGGCGTCATTGCCGTAGCTGAATTTGTAAAGATTCTGCGGCACCGTGGAAAAGCTGGGGAATTCCGCCGAGGGCGGGTTCGCCGCCTTCAGATACTTATAGCGGAAAAGAATCACGGGATGGTCTTCGTACAGCCGGATGGTCCCTTGCAGCGGCGCCTGCCCGATTTCCCAGTCGAAAGTGATTTGCCGGTACGCGCCGGCGCGGTCGCTGCCCGAGGTGGTTCGCACCGCGTGGGCCGCGCTTTCCAGCTTGCCGGAAAAGGTCCAGGCGGGACTGCCTGCCTTGATTTGATACTCGCCCGTCGCGGCATCCAGCGTGATCATCATTCCTGTCGTGGCGGAAGCAATCGACGCAGCGCGCGCCGCCGTCCCAAGGCTGATGGAAAGTAAAATTAAAGCGACGAATTTCAGATTTTGAATGCTGAACCAATGTTTGCAGGTCATTCAAAAAGTATAACCCCGCTGCGTCGCCACCGCGACGAATCTCGCAGCCTGCCCGTTTCCGAAACGCAAGTCAACGGTGTGTCAAGTGGAATGAAACCGCTATAAAACTCTGCTCCAGTGAGTCCCACGCGTTACAATGCAACCATCCTCCCTGACCGCCGAGGTGGCGGATGGATGGAAGGGTTAAAGCTGATTGGCAAACGGAATATTTGACCGCATTCTGAAACTCGTGGCGCGCCGGGAGGTCGTGATCTCGGATCATGGCTACGACGAGCTAGCCGCAGATGGTATCCTAGTGAAAGATGTGTTTGCGGGAGTGAACGAGGGCAGCGTGGTCGAGGAATATCCGGCGTACCACCGGGGGCCTTGCGCGTTGGTCCTGCAGCGGGACGAAGAAGGCAGGCCCATCCATGTCCTGTGGGGCATTCCGAGTGGCGCGTCGACTCCCGCGGTAGTGGTTACTGCGTACAGGCCGGACCCTGGTCGTTGGACAGGCGATTTTTTGAGGAGGAAGCCATGACAGGCAGACGAGGCGTGAAGTTCCTGCATGAAGGGCAGTACGCCGCCGACGTTGAGGTCGAGTGGCTTGAGTCGGAAGCGGGATGGCCGCCGTACTTGTCCGTCGAGGATGCGCAAAAACTCGATGATGTGCGCCAGGCTTTGCGTCAGGGCGACCTGTCAAAGGCCGCCAGGCTTGCCCGAATCTATCAGCTCACTCCCCTCCAAACCTGAACCGGTCTCCACCTGAATGTAGGCTCCGCAGCCAACAAATTTTCCGGGCGCAACTCTAGTTCTCGCTTGGCCGCTCGATGTGTTCGACGACGATGACGTCCACGGGAGCTTTTGCCGGAACCAGCTTCAATCCAAGCTGCTTCTGCAGCGCAGTCTCGAGCGACTTGGAGGGCGCTGCGCCAGGATTCGCTTGACCAGCCTTCGCGGGCATTTCGGGAGGCATCTCTGCTTCCCAGTAGAGCTTGAAGCTGTAACGCCCGTGAAGACCGGTTTTGTCCAGGAGCATGCGGCCTCCCAGGTCCGGGCGGGCGAGTGAAAGGACTCCGGTGAAGGTGCTTAAGCCGCAGGACTCCACGCTCAACCCAAGCTGCTTCCCCGGACCGGGTGGTCCCAATCGGCAGGGCTGGCCGGCGGTTTTGTCCTCGGAAAACTTTGGACCGTTCTTGGCCACAACCAGCTCAAGGACGGGAAGCACTTTCGTCTCGTGCCTGATTCGCAGCTTGAAGCGATTGATCAACAGGGAGCGCAACATCAGCAGAGCTTGTTGCATGCGTTGCTCACGCGAAAGCTTCTTCCATTCGCCGGTGAAAACGGAATCGCTCACCTTGGCGTTGATTTGATAGAAATCAGTCCAAATCCACGCCGGACCGCCTGAAACCTGATTAGGGTTCAGCCATCTCGTCGGTTGGCCGTATGCGTCCATGATCATCGCCGACACGATGGTCGTCGCGGTAAAATCGCCGCCGGACAGTCGAACGCCCGCCGTCGGCATTCCCGGCAGAAGCTGGCCTGCCGCCAGCGGCTTGCGCAGTTTATCCGGCTTGATTGACGCGGTTTCAAATGATGGCAATCCTCCGTTGCCTGCTTCTGCGCCCTGGGTTCCGCTTCTTGATGCGCAACCCGCCATGCCCAGGGCAGTCCACCCGGCAAGGAGCAGCAACGGAATGACTGCACGCATCCTCATGCCGCCATTTTAGCCCTTCTATTTCCCGGAACCAATGGCCGCCCGCGCTCTTCAACGGGATCCCCATTCAGTCGTGATATCATAACGTGGAAGATTCTCTACGCGTCAGGACGGAGGGCGATCATGACGATCACTCTTAAACCCGAACAGGAACGAATCATTCGTGCCGAGATCGAAAGCGGCCGCTTCCGCAGCCCGGATGAAGTGCTCGACCATGCCTTAACTGCATTAAAAGAGAAGGAGCACAGACGCAGAGGAGCGGCGCGGCGCAAGAATCTGGCGCAATTCCTGATGGAGTCTCCATTGGCTGGCGCGGACCTGAACCTGGAAAGGCAGAAAGATTACGGCCGACCCATTGAGCTATGAATGGCTATCTCCTCGATACGAATGTCCTCTCCGAGTTCAGCCGGCGAGGCGGGCCAAACGAGCGAGTGAAGAAGTGGCTCGAAGCAGCAGACCCTGATTCCCTTTACGCCAGCGTCCTCACTTTCGGGGAAATTCGTTACGGGGTTGCGCTTCTTCCTCCAGGCAAGCGGCGCACAGCGTTGGAGCTTTGGCTTGATCGGGACTTGCCTGAATGGTTTGAAGGCCGGGTCCTCGCGATTGACCAGTCAATTGCGGATCGGTGGGGAACGATTCGCGCCCGGGAGCAATTGAACGGGCGGCCAGTTTCCGTTATTGATGCTCTGCTGGCCGCGACGGCCCTTCAGCACAAACTCACGATCGTGTCGCGGAACGTGAGCGACTTTCGGGTGGTGGGCATGACCGTTTTGAACCCATGGGAGGCCCCGCACCCTTGAAATCAGTTAAAGTGTGGATATCCACATCCTAAGGTGCTGACAGAAGACATCCGCCAGGGCAGTTCGCAGCAGGGGGGCGAAGCGGATGAAAATCAAAATCCGGGCGCGGATTTCAGCATTGCGTCTCGTCCGGACTGAGGTCCTTTCTCTCCCCCGAGGAAAATCGTGCCATGCAATTCTTGCGCAAGCTTGACGAACTCGAAACGCGTTATGACGAACTGACGGCGTCGCTGGGCGACCCGAAAGTTCTGTCGGATCCGCCCACTTACCAGAAAACCGCCAAATCGCATGCCGAGCTGGGCGAGGTGGTCGAAAAATACCGCGAGTGGAAGGAAATCCAAAAGGGCATTGTGGAAGCGAACGCGCTGCTCGCGGAATCCGCCTCCGACGGCGAGATGAAGGCGCTGGCGCAGGAAGAATTGCAAACCCTGCAGGCGCGGCAGGAGCAGGCGGAAAGCGCGCTCAAGACGCTGATGACGCCCAAGGATCCGAACGACGCCAAGAACGTCGTGCTGGAAATCCGCGCCGGCACGGGCGGCGATGAGGCTACGCTGTTCGCGCAGGAAATGTTCCGGCTGTACACGCGCTTTGCGGAGTCGCAGGGCTGGAAAATGGAAGTGCTTTCAAGCTCGCTCTCCTCCATCGGCGGACTGAAGGAAGTGGTGGGGCTGGTCGAGGGCCGCAACGTTTACAGCAAGCTGAAATATGAAAGCGGAGTTCATCGCGTGCAGCGCGTGCCCGCCACCGAACAGCAGGGGCGCATCCACACATCGGCCATCACCGTGGCCGTGCTGCCGGAAGCCGACGAAGTGGAAATCGAAGTCGATCCCAAGGACATCCGCATTGATACGTTCTGCAGTTCGGGGCCGGGCGGGCAGTCGGTGAACACCACGTACTCCGCGGTGCGCATCACCCACCTGCCGTCGGGCATCGTGGTCTCCTGCCAGGACGAAAAATCGCAGATCAAAAATCGCGCCAAGGCCATGCGCGTGCTGCGCTCCCGATTGTATGAGGCCAAGCTGCAGGAACAGCAGCAGCAGATTTCCGATGAGCGGCGCGCCATGGTAGGCACGGGCGACCGCAGCGAAAAAATCCGCACTTATAATTTTCCTCAGAATCGGCTGACCGACCACCGCATCGGACTCACGACCTATCAGCTTGACCGGGTGATGGATGGAAAAATCGACGACATCATCGAAGCGCTCGCGAGCCATTACAACAAGCCCGGCGAATAATTCGCGGCGCGCGATGCGCACGGCAGGGAAGTCGGATGTCGCGACCGGCGCCGCATCGGATCGCAACGCGAACGGCGCACCGAGTGTCACATTGCGTTCGGCGCTGAAAGAAGGCCTGGCCAGATTGCTGCGCGCGCAGGTGCCGTCGGCATCGCTCGCGGCGGAACTGATCCTGATGCACGTCGCCGAGTGCGACCGGGCCTACCTGTACACACATAATGAGACGAAGCTCGATTTTGCTAAGGCCAGCCGTTTCTATGACTTAATTGCTGAGCGGGCCGCCGGAAAACCCACCCAGTACATTACCGGAAAACAGGAGTTCTGGGGCCTTGAACTAAGGGTCACGCCCGATGTTCTGATCCCCCGCCCTGAAACTGAGCACCTGATCGAAGCCGTCATCGACCTTGCAGGTCGCGATTGCAAAACTGCTCCATTGCGCATCGTGGATGTCGGTGCCGGATCAGGTTCAATCGCGCTGGCGCTGGCGCATGAGTTCCCGCGCGCTGAAATCTTCGCTACGGACATTTCGCCCGCAGCACTCGGCGTCGCCGCGCACAATGCGACGAAACTGGGATTGAGTGAGCGTGTGCGCTTTCTCGAAACTGATCTGCTCAACTATTTTCTCAAGCCGGAATTCACGGAGACTTTCGATTTTGTCGTTTCCAATCCGCCCTACATCGCGCGCGATGAGGAAACGGATTTGCAGCGCGAAGTTCGCGATTATGAGCCGCGACTTGCCTGGGGCGGGCTCGAACACGGCGATGAAATTTATCGCCGGCTTTTTCCGCAGGCGCAACAATTGCTCAAATCGCACGGCCACATTGCCGTTGAAATCGGCTACCACCAGCGGGAAAAAGTCTGGAGCTTGCTCGATTCAGAATGGGCTGAGGTTGATGTCCGGCTTGATTTGGCAGGCATCCCAAGGGTGGTTGTTGCGAAAAGAGGTCGGTGGTAAGCCTGAACAACGAAGAGGGAGGTACGCCACATGCCTATTGCCCCACTGCGGTTGATTAAGCGCTGCATTGAGTGGAGGGAGTTCACAAAGAACGAAGTTGAGAAGGTTCCGCACGACACACGCGGGATTTACGTCTTGTTTCAGCAGACTGGCGACGCAGGGCATCCCTCGCACGACGTGATGTACATAGGTATGACGGGAGCGGGAATACACGGACGGCTCTGCGACCACCTTGGAAGCAAGACTAAGAGTAAGCTCTGTACGCACTTCTCAGTTTTCGAGGTCCACGACAATATACACGAGGACGAAATCGAGGAGCTAGAGGGCATCCTTCGACATATCTTCAGGAGGGACAGCCACGCCAATCAGCTAGCAAAGCAGGTGGGGTACGGAAAGCTCCGTGAAGTACGGGTAGACGATTGGAATGAGTGGAAATAGATCACTGACCGTGGATGGCGGGCAAATGGCCGGCGTTCACTCAATCCTCCACGTTGACATGGACGCATTTTTTGTCTCGGTCGAAGAACTGGAAGATCCTTCGCTCAAAGGCAAGGCCGTTGTTGTGGGCGGCGATCCGGAAGGCCGCGGCGTGGTCGCGGCGGCGAGCTACGAAGCGCGCAAGTTCGGCGTTCATTCCGCCATGCCCATTCGAACTGCCAAGAAGTTATGTCCGCATGCCATTTTTATTCGCGGCCGGCACGGAAAGTACGGCGAGTATTCGGAGAAAATCCATTCCATATTTTCTGAATTCACGCCGGTCGTGGAGATGGTTTCCATCGACGAAGCCTATCTCGACCTGACCGGCACCGAACGTTTACACGGCGCCGCTTTGCAGGCTGCGGACCGGCTGATTCGCACCGTCAAGGAGCGGACGGGTCTGAATTGTTCCGTGGGCGCGTCAACTTCGCATCTGGTTTCCAAGATCGCATCCGACCAGGCCAAGCCTCACGGGCTGCTCTGTATTTTCCCTGGTTGCGAGGCCGGATTTCTCGCGCCTTTGCCCATCCGCCGCATGCCCGGGATCGGCAAAGTGACCGAGCCGGAACTTCTGTCGCTCGGCCTCACGACCATCGGCGATTTGCAAACTTATGGCGAGGCTCGATTGCGCGAACGATTCGGAAAGTACGGAGAATGGCTGCATACCAAGTCGCTGGGGTTTGACACCGGCGCATACGAATACGCGGATGAGCCGAAATCCGTCAGCCATGAAACCACGTTCGATGTGGATACGAGCAACGCGGAGGAACTCGCGCGAACACTTTCCTACTTATCCCAGCTTGTGGCGCGGCGACTGCGCGAGCACGGCCTATTCGCAAAGACGATTGGGCTGAAACTCCGAAACCGGAAGTTCAAAACGATCACTCGCGACGTCACTCTCGGCGAGCCCACCAATCTCGACTCGGTCATTTTCGAAACCGCGCTGGGTCTGCTCGAATCCGCATGGGACCGGAAAGACGAAATTCGATTGATCGGGGTACGCACGTCGAACCTCGAGCGCCGTGATTTCCAGCTCGATCTGCTCAACTCCGAAAGGCAGGAGAAAACTAGCCGGGCGCTCGGTGCGGCGGACAAGCTACGCAGCAAATTTGGATTTGACGCCGTGCAATTGGCGCGGTCGCTTGAGCCCACAGGCCGCCCGAGGCGCCGGGACCGGCGGCGCTTCCTGGGACGCGAAAAGTGAGTCATCATCCCTGGTCTTCCTCCGGCCGTTGCAAAAGCTTCTCCGCTTGCGGAGCACTTCAAACTCAGTTGTAATGAAAGCGATGAATCCAAAGCAGAAAGCGGCGGTCGCGATTGTCAGCGAATTGCGCGAGGCTGGTTTCCAGGCCTATTTTGCGGGCGGATGCGTGCGCGACATGGTGATGGGCCTCGAGCCGAAGGACTACGACATCGCCACCGACGCCACACCCGCGGAAACTCTGCGTCTTTTTCCCGGCAGCCTGACAGTGGGCGCGCAGTTTGGCGTGATTATCGTTGTGCGCGAAGAAGGGAACTTCGAAGTCGCCACATTTCGAAGCGACGGCCGCTACGCGGACGGCCGGCATCCCGTGGAGGTCGCTTATTCAAAAGAACCGCAGGAAGATGTTCAGCGGCGCGACTTTACCATCAACGGGCTTCTCTACGACCCCGCCGGCAAGAAAGTTTTGGACTACGTTCAGGGCCAGGCGGACATTTGGGCGCGTCGAATCCGGACCATCGGCGATCCTTTTGACCGCTTCGGAGAGGACCGGCTGCGCATGTTGCGCGCCGTCCGCTTTGCCGCGCGCTTTGAATATGCGCTGGACGCGGCAGCCGCCGAAGCCATCCGGAAACTCGCTCCGGAAATCCGAATCGTCAGCGCCGAACGGGTGCGCGACGAGATTCTGAAGATTCTGACGGACGGTCACGCCCGCCGCGGTTTTGAAATGCTGGATGAAGTCGGCCTGCTTCAGGAAATCCTGCCGGAAGTCAAAGCAATGCAGGGCGTTGCGCAGCCGCCCGAATTCCATCCCGAAGGAGACGTCTGGACGCACACGCTGATGATGCTGGATGGACTGAAGTCACCTTCGCCGGAGCTGGCGCTTGGAGTGCTGTTGCACGACGTCGGCAAGCCGCCGACCTTCAGCGTGCGGGAGCGTATCCGTTTTGACAATCACGTGGAAGTGGGCGCGTGTATGGCGGAGGAAATCTGTCAACGGCTACGGCTGCCCAATCGGGGAATCGAGCGCGTGGCCGAGTTGGTGCGGCATCACTTGCGCTTCAAGGATTTTCCCCAGATGCGGCGCTCAACGCAGTTGCGCTTTATCCGCATGGAAGGTTTTGAGGAACATCTGGAGTTACATCGCCTCGATTGCCTGGCGAGCCACGGCAACCTGGACAATTACGAAATGGCTCGGCGGATGCTGGAGGAAACACCGAACGAAGTGGCTAAGCCGCCGCGGCTCATTACCGGAGAAGACCTGATCCACCTCGGGTACACTCCCGGACCCGAATTCAAGGTAATCCTTCAGTTTGTAGAGGATGCACAACTGGAAGGCAGAGTACACTCGCACTCAGCCGCCCTGGAACTAGTTGCGGAACGCTTCCCGCGTTTCCAGAGGTAGCCGCTATTTGCCATAAGGCACAAACGCGAAAAAGTAAACCACTCCTCCGAGAACCCCAATGCCGGCGATGAAGATCGCAACCTTTACCCACAACATCTTGCGATCCGCAGCGGTGGGCCTGTCCTCGTTGATCATCTGAAACATGGCGCCCTCCTGTCCTCACCTCGTCACTTGAAGCGAGGAGGCAACCCAATCATCCGACTCTGACAACGTGCCTTGGCCTGCCGGTAGCGCCGCCCGCCATCATGCCGAAACCCCGATTGTTCAATGAGCGCCGCTTGTCGGCTTATCCTCCGCCTATCAATCTACGCCTTGCCAACCAAAAGTCAAGGGAAACCGTCACAACCTCCAAGTCCTTGACAAAATGAGGCATAATGCACAAAGGAGAAGTCTGCTCCTCTTATAGAACCCGGAAAGGCTTGTGGACTTATGAAGTCCTCAAAACGTATCGGATACGCGGTTATCGGCCTTGGAGCAATCTCGGAAAGGGCCGTCCTGCCGGCCTTCCGGCACGCGACGAAGTCGAAACTCGTGGCCGTTGTCAGCGGCGACGAGAATAAGGCTCGAAGGCTCAAGAGCCGCTTCGGCGCGGTTGACTACTATACTTACCACGATCTTGCTTTCTGCTTGAGCCATCCCCAGGTGGACGCGGTCTTCATTGCCACCGCCAACCACACTCACGCCGAATACACGCTGCGGGCCGCCGCCGCCGGCAAGCATGTTCTGTGCGAAAAGCCGATGGAAACCAACGTGGAGGATTGCGCCCGAATGATCGAAGGCTGCCGCGCGGCAGGCGTCCGCCTGATGATCGCCTACCGCAAGTACTTCGAGCCCGCAAGCCTGGCCCTCAAGAAGTTGATTGCCGGCCGAAAGCTTGGCCGCCTGAAGCTGATCCAATCCGGCTTCACGATCCGCTTGCCGCAAAACTTGAAAAGCGGCGCCTGGCACCTTGACAGCAAAATGGCGGGCGGCGGATCTCTGATGGACCTCGGCGTTTATTGTGTGAATACGGCGCGCTGGCTGGCGGGATCCGAACCGGTGGAGGCTGTGGCGCAGACCTGGACATCTGACCCGGGGCGATTCAAGGAGGTTGAGGAAAACATCGCTTTCCAACTCCGGTTTCCCCGCGGCCTGATGCTTCAGGCCAGTTCGAGTTTCGGCGCCGCACAATCTTCCTTCCTGCAAGTCAATGGCGAGGAAGGCTGGGCGACCCTCAACCCTGCTTATCCCTACGATGAAGCGAGGCGGCTGTTCGGCGTCGTGCAAGGTCGCTGGATTGAAAAGCGCTTCAAAGTGATGGACGAGTTTGCCCTCGAACTCGACGCCTTCTCCGATTGCATCCGGCGCGGGCGCGATCCGGAACCGGACGGCAGGTGCGGGCTTCGCGATGTCGCCGTCATGAAGGCTATTTATCGTTCCGCCCGTGAAAACCGGCCCGTACCTGTTCCTTTGACCCCCTGACCGTAAATACGCCCTCAAAACGCTTCCTCAGATTCACATTGAAAAGCGTGCAAATTTTTCACTGCCACGGAAAAGGTGTTCCGGCCTCGATCCGGGAGCGCGGCGACGCTTTTGGATTATCAGCCTTAATTTCAAGCAGATAACAACCGAGGCGTACTGGCAAGGGATTTGCTCTATGAAAGTGCGTCCCTATGAAACCGGGCCGCAAGGCCGACCACCGGGAGCGAGCCATGAACGAAGAAGAAAAGTTTCCTGCCACTGACGAAAGAAAGAATAAGGGGCTGTGGGGCGTTGTCATTTTGCTGGTCTGCGCCACGGTCGTCAGTCTTGGATATGCCATCTACCAGCGGACGGTTACCGGCCTTCTGGTCGCGGCGAACAGCAATGCCGAGTCGAAGCTGGCCCAAACCGGCCGTGAGGTTAAGATGTTGTCGCAAAAGCTCAGCACGCTTGAAGCTTCACAGGCAGCGGCTGTTCATCCCATCGCAATGCCAAGCCGGCGCGTGCCCGAGCCTGAGCACGCACGCCGCCGGCCCGCGGCGGACCGTTACAATAAGCTCGAGTCGGAACTGGCTGAGCATCAGAAGGAAATTGATTCAACGCAGCAGGCGCTTAATTCCGCGCGGTCTGAATTTACGGACAACCTGAACTCGGCGCGAACCGACCTGGGCGGGTCCATCGCCAAGACGCATGACCAACTGGTGGCGCTCGAAAAGAAGGGCCAGCGGAATTATTATGAGTTTGACATCGTGAAATCGAAACGCTTCAGCCGCGAAGGGCCGCTCGGCATCAAACTTCGCAAGGCGAATACGAAGCATCAGTACGCCGACCTGGAGCTGATTGTGGATGACCGGGAAGTGACCAAGAAGCACGTCAACGTTTACGAGCCGGTGCTCTTTTACCCCGAGGACAGCCGGCGTCCCATCCGGATTGTGATCATCGGGATCAGCAAGAATCTGATTCATGGCTACGTGAGTTCGCCCAGGTATTCGGCGTCCGAACTGGCTGCAGCGAACTCAGCTCCAATTGGCGCTCCGGCGGCGGGAACGCAGGCGGGAGCCACCGGCGCGGGTGTTGTGAATTCAACCGAGGCGCCGGCCGCAGCCCTGCCGCCGCCGGCGACGCCGGTTGAGCTCCGGCACCGGCCCGCCACCCAGAACTAAGGAGCGCCGCCGGAAAGCCGCGCCGCCTGGTGGCCGTTTAGACGCGAAAGGATGCATACTGGTCCATGAGCTTTGAACCTTCAAATCCGAGGGCCGACCGGACACCCTGCTGCTACCAGGAAGCGGGATCCGGTACAGCCCGTGAGCATTTGGATTCAACACACAAAGGCGCAAGCTTTGTTCAACGGAGGAGGACATGAAAATTATGAAGTTCCGCATTGATCCTTATATGGGCCTGGGATTCTTGGCAGGAGCGATTCTGGCGGTTGGTTTGCTCGTCAGTTGCGGCGGGAGCAGTTCACCATCCATGAATGCCACCACGGGCACCGTCAACGTCAGCATGACCGATCCCGCCACCTGTAACGGGCCGACGGGATTCAACAACGTCTATGTGACGGTCACCAAGGTCACGGCCAACATAAACACCGGCGCCGGTCCGAATGACAGCGGCTGGCAGACGCTTGTGGATCTGACGAATTCGCCCATGCAGATCGACCTGCTCAGCCTGGCCAATCCCAGCACCACCTGCCTGCTGAAGATGCTGGGTTCGAGCGGACCGCTCCCGGCCGGCAAGTATCAGCAAATCCGGTTCTATCTGCTCAGCAACAGTCCTTCGTCCGGTGAGGCCACTCCGGGCACAAATCTCTGCAAGAGCAACTCAGGGTGGAATTGTGTGGTGAAGGGAACCGGCGCCAACGCCGTTTATTCCGAACTGCAATTGTCCAGTCAGGTTCAGACCGGAATCAAGATTCCCTCGACGAACATCGTGAGCGGCGGCATGACCATCACCGCCGGCCAGAGCACGGATCTGAACATTGACTTCCAGAGTTGCGAATCCATCGTTCGCGAAGGCAACGGCAAGTACCGGCTGAAGCCGGTTCTTTTCGCCGGAGAAGTCTCACAGAACATGAACACCCTCAGCGGCCAGGTTGTGGCCGCAGATTCCAGCGGGAAGCCGGTGCTCGACAATAACGGCAATCCGACACCCATCGCGGGCGCGACCGTACTCATCGAGCAGGCTACGAGCGGAGTCGAGACGGTCGTGGATTCAACAACCACCGACTCCAACGGCAGCTTTTACCTTTGCCCGGAGCAGGGTGGGACAAGCACTCTGCCTTACGACATCGTCGTTACGGCGCAGACTCCGGGCGCCGTACTCGGGCTCACGGGAACGGTTACTTATAACCCCACCGTGGCGTTCGGGGTGCCGCTGGGCTCGAACCTGAATCAGATTCCGCTGGTGCCGGAAACGGCCAGCACCGCTGCAACCGGAGGAGCGGCGACGATCTCCGGCGAAGTGGACACGACCTCGGGCACGGCGGGGACCATCAACGATGTCACCTTGACGCCGACCATGTCCATCAACTCGACCAGCGTGGTCATTCCGGTGTTCAGCATTGACGGGAATGCGCCGATCGGCCAGCCGCCTTCCGTAACGACCGCCGCGGGAACGTGCAGCGGCGGATCGACGGTGGACTGCGACCAGTTCACGCTGACCGTTCCGGCCAGCAACCCGAACGTCGGAACCTTCAGCAATTCGTCCATCAGCTATGCCGTCGCAAGCGGATCGAGCGTGACTTACAGCCTGACCGCTTCCGGTGACAGTTGCACGCCCGCGACGGCCGCTTCGATCGTCGTGACTCCAGACGGCACGGCGAGTGTTACGCCTAACCTGATGCTTACGGGCTGCACAAGCCAGTAAGGACTGGCGGCATAAACCCTGCTGAATGGCAGGAAGAGCTTCAATCTTTCCCACCCCGACGACACCCCGGCGTGGGGTTGGTTCCGCAAACACGGAATCAACCTCACGCCGGTCCCCCCATTTCAGGAAAAGCAAGGCTGGATTTCAGAAAAATTTCAGGATGACTTGCCGTGGCGTCTGGTTTCGATGCGGGCGATCGCGCGCTGCAACGCGAAGCGGGCGCGTTCCTCGTCAATGTCGGGACTGGGCAGTTTTTTCAGCCGGTCTTCGGCGCGCTTCTTGGCTTCCTCGGCTCGTTCCAGGTCGATATCCTCGGCCCGCTCGGCCGTATTGGCCAGGATAAGAACCCGGCCGGGCAGGACTTCGGCAAAGCCCCAGATGATGGCCAGAAAAAATGTTCGCTGCCGTTCAACAAAGCTGAGTAGTCCCACGCCCAGTTCGGTCAGCAGCGGCGCGTGCCCGGGCAGAACGCCCAGGTAGCCGCTCTTGCCCGGAATCGACACGGACGCTACTTCATTCCTGACCAGTTGCCGGTCCGGCGTAACAACTACCAGCTCGATTTCTGTGGGCAGCGCTTCAGCCATAAGAATCGCCCGGAAAACTCTCCCATGCTTTTAGTGGGACTTCAGTTTCTCCGCCTTCTCCAAAGCTTCCTCAATCGTTCCCACCATGTAAAACGCCTGCTCGGGAACGTCATCGTGTTTGCCATCAACGAGCGCTTTGAATCCCTTGATTGTATCCTCGAGTTTGACGTAGCGGCCTTCGAGCCCCGTGAACTGCTGCGCCACAAAGAACGGTTGCGAGAGGAAACGCTGAATCTTGCGCGCCCGCGCCACCGTGAGCTTGTCTTCTTCCGAAAGCTCGTCCATGCCGAGGATGGCGATGATGTCCTGCAGGTCTTTGTATTTTTGCAGAATGGATTTCACGGAACGCGCCACGTTGTAGTGCTCCGTCCCGACAATCCGGGGGTCGAGAATGCGCGATGTTGAAGTCAAAGGATCGACCGCCGGGTAGATTCCGATTTCGACGAGTTGCCGCGAAAGCACCGTGGTTGAATCCAAATGCGAAAACGCGGTCGCCGGAGCGGGATCGGTCAAGTCGTCCGCCGGAACGTAAATGGCCTGCACGGACGTGATGGAACCCTTCTTGGTCGAGGTGATGCGTTCCTGCAATTCTCCCATTTCGGTGGAAAGGTTAGGCTGGTATCCGACGGCTGAAGGCATGCGCCCCAGCAGCGCGGAGACTTCCGAACCGGCCTGCGTAAAGCGGAAGATGTTGTCAATGAACAGCAGCACGTCCTGGCCTTCGAAGTCGCGGAAATACTCCGCCACCGTCAGCCCCGTCAATCCCACGCGCAGCCTCGCGCCGGGCGGTTCCGTCATCTGGCCGTAAATCAGCGCCGCCTTCGACTTCTCGGGATTCCCGGGAACAATCACGCCGGATTCCTGGAATTCCAGCCAAAGGTCGTTGCCTTCGCGCGTGCGCTCGCCCACTCCGGAGAAAACGGAAACGCCGCCGTGCTTCATGGCGACGTTGTTGATCATCTCCATGATGATGACCGTCTTGCCGACGCCCGCGCCGCCGAACAATCCCGTCTTGCCGCCTTTCAGGTACGGCTCGATCAGGTCCACGACCTTCAGTCCGGTCTCAAACATTTCCAGATTGGTGTTCTGTTCTTCGAGCGAGGGCGCATGGCGGTGAATCGGCATGCGCTTCGAGGCGTTGACGGGACCGAGCTGGTCCACCGGCTCGCCGATCACGTTGAGAACGCGTCCCAGCGTCGGCTTGCCCACGGGAACGGAAATCGGTCCGCCTTCATCAATCGCTTTCATGCCGCGGACCATTCCTTCCGTCGGTTCCATGGCCACGCATTTGACGCGGCCTTCGCCCAGATGCTGTTCCACTTCCACCACCACATTCATCGGGTTGGGAACGTCAAATCCTTCGGAGACGACTCGCAGCGCCTGATAAATCGGCGGCAGCGTCCCTCCTTCAAACGAGACGACAACCACGGGTCCCGTCACTTCCACGACTTTGCCGGTGTTAGGCATGCTCCTCCTTGGCGGCGTGATTCGCGCGCTAATCCCGAAGCGCGTCGGCGCCGCTCACCACTTCGATAATCTCTTTCGTAATCGCCGCCTGGCGCGCGCGGTTCATGGTCAGCGTCAGATTGCTGAGAAGTTCATCCGCGTTATTGGTGGCCGCATCCATCGCCGTCATCTTGGCCGCGAACTCGGCGGCGTTCGATTCCAGAAGCGCCCGGTAAACTTCACTCTCCACGTAGCGCGGCAGCAGGGCGCGAAAAATCTCTTCCGGCGGCTCCTCGTAAATGTAATCCACCAGCGACTCGCCCTTCTCGGCGGCAATGGGCGCGATGGGCAGATACCGCTCGGTCGTCACGCGCTGCGTCATGATGGATTTGAACTCGTTATAGATCACATCCACGGCATCCACCGTTTGTTCCGTGTAGGCGCGGATGATTTCGCCCGCGATCTCCTCGGCGTTGGAGAACCCCAGCCGGATGAAAATGTTGACGTGCTCGCCCGCAATTTTGGCTGATGTCCGGCGGAAATGGTCCCGGCCCTTTCGTCCGACCACCAGCAGGGAAACCGAGCCTGCCGGGCGCTCGGCCAGATAGGCCGTGGCGGTTCGAATCAGGTTGGCGTTGAACGCGCCGCACAATCCGCGGTCTGAGGTCACCAGCACCAGCAGACTCTTCTCAATGGGTCGCGTGGCCAGCAGCGGATGTTCGCGGTCCGACGTGCGCGCCGCAATGCTTTCCAGCAGGCGCATCATCTCCCGCGCGTAGGGTCGCGCGCTGAAGATGCGGTCCTGCGCGCGGCGCAATCGTGCCGCGGCCACCATCTTCATCGCCCGGGTAATCTGCTGCGTATTCTTGACCGAGCGAATCCGGCGCCGGATGTCCTGCAGGGTTGCCACAGTTTTCTAAGCGACTTTCCCGGCGGTTTCGCGTTCCGCCATAAATTTGGTCTTGTATTCGTCCAGACCCTTGCGAATCTCCGCCCGCATCGCGTCATCCAGTTGCTTCTTTTCCGCCAGGTCGCGCAAAATGGCGGGGCGCGAGGTGTCAAAGAATTCGTAAATACCGAGTTCGAACTTCCGGCACTCTTCCGCCTCGATGTCGTCCAGATAGCCGTTGGTTCCGGCAAAAATCGCCACCACCTGCTTGCTGACTGAAAGCGGCGCGTACTGGTCCTGCTTCAGGATTTCCGTCAGCCGCCGTCCGCGATTCAATTGAGCCTGCGTCGCCTTGTCCAGGTCGCTGCCGAATTGAGCAAAGGCCACCAGTTCGCGGAACTGCGCCATTTCCAGGCGCAGCATTCCGGCCACCTGCTTCATGGCCTTGATTTGCGCGTTGCCGCCCACGCGCGAAACTGAAATTCCGGCATTGATGGCGGGCCGTACTCCGGAGTTGAACAGATCGGATTCCAGATAAATCTGCCCGTCGGTAATTGAAATCACGTTGGTCGGAATGTAGGCCGAAACGTCTCCGGCCTGGGTTTCGATCACCGGCAGCGCGGTTAGCGAGCCCGCCCCGCGTTCCTTGTTCAATTTGGCGGCGCGCTCGAGCAGCCGCGAGTGAAGATAAAAGACGTCGCCTGGATAGGCCTCGCGCCCCGGCGGGCGGCGAAGCAGCAGCGAAATCTCGCGATAAGCGACGGCATGCTTCGAAAGATCGTCGTAAATGCAAAGCGCGTGGCGGCTGTGGTCGCGGAAGTATTCGCCGATGGCGCAGCCCGCATAAGGTGCGAGATACTGCAGCGGCGCCGGATCGGTGGAACTGGCGGCCACGACGATGCTGTATTTCATTGCGTCATGTTCTTCCAGAGTCTTGACGACCTGCGCGATGGTTGAGCGCTTTTGCCCGATGGCGACGTAAATGCAAATCACGTTTTCAGTGCGCTGGTGAAGAATCGCGTCCAGCGCAATGGCCGTCTTTCCCGTCTGGCGGTCGCCGATGATCAATTCGCGCTGTCCGCGGCCGATGGGAATCATGGAATCGATGGCTTTGATTCCGGTCTGCAGCGGTTCGCGCACCGGCTGGCGGTCCACGACTCCGGGCGCCAGGCGCTCCACCGGATTGAATTCCGTGGCGGCGATGGGCCCCTTATCGTCAATGGGCCGCCCCAGAGCATCCACCACGCGCCCGATCAGCGCGTCCCCGACCGGCACGGAAACGATGCGGCCCGTCCGCTTCACCACGTCGCCTTCTTCGATCTTCGCGAAGTCGCCGAGCAGCACCGCGCTGACCTGGTCTTCCTCCAGATTGAGCGCCAGGCCGGTCACGTCGTGCGGCAGTTCGAGCATCTCGCCCGCCATGACTTTGTCGAGGCCGTGAATGCGCGCCACGCCGTCGCCGACGGAGATGACTGAGCCGATTTCGCTCACCGTCACCGTGCGGTCAAAGTTCTCGATCTGTTCCTGAATAATTTTAGTGATTTCGTCCGCTCTAATTTGAGGCATAGTATCCAATCTTTCCGCGGTCCGGATGAATCCTGAACGCCGGACCACGCGGCTTGTGAACGTTCTCTTTCAGGTTCAGTTTGCGCTCAGGCTCTTGCGCATGCGGTCGAGAAATCCTCTCACCGAGCCATCATAAACGACGCTTCCGACCTGCGCCAAAACTCCGCCCATCAATTCCGCATCGCGGCGGAAGTCAATTTCGGCTTTCAGCCCGGTCAGTTGCGAGAAGCGCTCCCGCAGCGCCGCCTGCTCCTGCTCGGTCAAATCCTGGAAGTAGCTTACTTTCACCTCCACAACTCCCATCCGCTGGTTGACGACCTTCTGATAAGCCTGAACAACTTCTTCCAGCATGCCCATGCGGAAATGCGCCAGCAGCACGCGCAGAAAGTTTGAGACCGTGTGCGACGTTCCCAGCCGCGCCAATATCGCGTCCAGCACTTTTTGTTTGCCGGGCGGCGGCACGACGGGGCTCTCGAAGACTTCGCGGAGATCAACGCTCTCGCGCCAGACTTCCTGGAAGCTCCGGAGTTCGCCCAGCGCCGTGGCGTAGTCGCCCGTCGGGCGGAGCACTTCCGCCAGAGCGCGGGCATATCGGCTGGCAATCGCGAATGACATGAATCGGTGTTCTTTCTATTCTCCGGCCAGGCTCAACCCGGCGTCGGTTTCAATCAGTTCTTCGCCGTATGAGTTCTGAGGTTGGCGAGGAAAAATCCCACCAGCCTCTTCTCCCCTTTTTCGTCCAGCCTGCCGCTGATCATGGCCCGTGCCTGCTCGATTGCTTCCCGAACCGCGAAAAGTCTCAAATCGGCTTTGGCCGTCCGGACCGCGGCGGCAATCTGTGCCTGGGCAAACTGCTGAATTTTGACCACTTCCTCCGAAGTTGCCTGGCGAATCCGCCGGTGCTCGTCCTCGGTCAGCCTCTCGGAAGAGAGTTTCAATTCGGCGACTTCTTTTTCAAATCCCGCCAGTTTTCCTTCGATTTCGGCCAGTTTGGCCTGAGCGCTCGCAAGCGCCTTCGCGCCTTCCTGCAACCGTTCTCGGATGGACGTAGACCTATTGGCGAAAAATTCCTTGGGGCTGGCGCCCAGCAGCGAGTGCAAAAGACCCGGCCCAAAATAGCCGAGGACGGCGAGCAGGATAATAAAGTTGATGATATCCAGAATCAGCTCGCGCTCTGAGTTATCCGGAGCTTCCTTCTGCGGCGCAGGAGTAACCAGAAGCTCCGGAGGGCCGGGAATCGTCAGGGCCGCAGCCTTCGCGGTTCCCGCCATGGCGCACACACCCAGCGCGAGCGCCAGACCCAAAGCGGATTGCCGGAGCAGAAGCTTCATTTGCGGATTGCTCCCTCCCAATCGTCAGGAAACTGGACGTTCACCGCCAGATTCGTAATTTCCCGCGCCAGCGGTTCAATCGCCTTGCGAATCTCCGCCGTCGCATTCCTGGCTTCGGCGGCGATGCCGGCATGGGCTTCCTGCAGGAACCTTTCGCCCTGCGCGCGCGCTTTGGCCAGGGTTTCCTCCTGTTCCGCCAGGGCCTGTTTTCGGGCTTCTTCCCGCTTGTGATAAATCTCGACGCGCGCCTTCTGCAGCAGGTCTTCGTACCGGCGCAATTTCTCTTCCGCTTCTACGGTCAGTTGCCGCGCCTTTTCCAGCGCTCCCGTGGTGGCCGCCTCGCGCTCCTCCAGCTTGGCGGTCAGAGGCCGGAAGAACATCCGGTCCAGAAAATAGAGCAGAAAAATGACGAGAATGATGGTCGGAATCGTCTGGACAAGAAGCTGCCCGAGCTGGCTCAGTGTTTCCCCCATACTTTTGGTCAGCCTCTCAGGTGGCGATACCTAGGATTGCAAAGGGAATAGAAATTTAGCATCCCCGGCGGGGAGTGTCAAGAACGGGATTGAGCCCGGTCAGCCGCCGGGCTCGCGCCTTGATTGCAGCCGGGTCCTCGCTGATAATTAAGAGGATGAGCTTCCGCAGCAACCTCCGGTCGCTGTTCCGGTTCGTGTTCCTGCTCGCCATTCTCGGCACGGTGGCCCTGGTTTCTTTTCTTGTGACCATCCGCTTCACGATCCACGGCCCGCAGGAAGATCTTCCCAACCTTGCCGGCCAGCCCATGGAAAAAGCCCAGCACCTGCTTGAATCGCGCGGGCTCGATTTGAAAGTCGAGGATCATCTTTACAGCGCCACCGTCCCGCTGAACGGCATCATTTCGCAGATTCCTCCGCCCGGAACGCCCGTGCGCGCCGGCCAGCACGTGCACGTGCTGGTCAGCCTGGGCCCGCCCATGGCCAGCATTCCAAATGTGGTGGGATCGAACTTCCGCGCCGCGCGCGTCAGCGTGATTCAGCAGGGGCTGACCATCGGCGATATTGCGTCGCTCTACTGGCCGGACAGCAAGTCCGATGAGGTTCTCGGCCAGGAGCCGCCCGCCGCTGCCAAGGACGTCCGCTCCCCGGCCATGGATTTTCTGGTTTCACTCGGCGCCCCGCAAGCCGCTTACCTTTGCCCCAGCTTCATCGGGAAACCCATCGCTTCGGCGAAGCGCGACCTGGCCGCCGCCGGCTTCAAGACGGTTGAGGTCACTTCCATCCAGACCCCCGGCGAGCCCGCCGGCACCGTCATCAGGCAGGTCCCCGTCCCCGGAACCCGCATCACGCCTGAAATGACTTTCGATCTTCAGGTCGCGCAATAACCGCACGTAAATTCCGCTTACGGCAAATCGGCGAAGGGAAGCATCAGCGGAGGCTCCACGAGGAAAGGCTGGCGGGCGATATCCTTGACGGCTCGAACCACGCGTTTTTCCTGGGTCGGCTCGAGCGTCATCACAAAAGGCAAGTGGCGTTTGGTGGTGACGGGTTCCTGCAGAACGGAATCGATGTTGATCCGGTGGCGGGCGAGAATCGCGCAGACTTTTGCCAGAATGCCCGGCCGGTCGCGCACCACCAGCCGCAAATATGTCGCAATGGTGTTCTCCTGCGGGGAAACGACGCTCGCCGTGTGCCAGTGCGCGTAGCCGAGCGGCGTTGCGCGTCCGGCGCGCCTGCGGCCGTCGGCGGACAAGACGATGGCGCGCGCGATTTCCACCACGTCTGAAACCACGGCGATGCCCGTCGCTTCTCCGCCCGCGCCGCGTCCCGTCAGCGTCGTGGTCCCACCTTTGTTGCCCAGCAGCATGATGCCGTTCGTCGTGCCCAGAACGCCGGCCAGTTGCGACGAGCGCGGAATCATCACCGGCCGCACCTGAATCTCAATTCCGCGATTGCCCCGCCGCCGCGCCGCCGCAATCAGGCGGATGGTGCGCTCCAGCCGGTGCGCGTAAGCAAAATCCACCTGATCGATCCGCGTGATGCCCTCCACGGGAATGCTTTCCACTTCCACGGCCTGGCCGAAGCAGACCATGGCGAGAATGGCGATTTTGTAGCGCGCGTCGAAGCCTTCCACGTCGAAAGTCGGATCGGGCTCGGCGTAACCTTTCTGCTGTGCTTCCGCCAGCGCCTGGTCGAACGTCGCGCCGCGGCGTTCCATTTCCGTGAGAATGTAATTGGTGGTCCCGTTCAGGATTCCGAAAACGGCGGCAAAGTGCTCGCCCGCCAGTCCCTCGCGAATGGCGTGAAGAATCGGCGTGCCGCCCGCCACGCAGGCTTCGATGCCCAGGCTCACGCCCGTGGCCTCGCTTTTTTCCACCAGTTCGCGGCCGTATTCGGCCACCAGCTGCTTGTTGGCCGTCACCAGATGCTTGCGATGCCGAAGCGAGGAGACAGCAATCGCGTGCGCCACGCGCAGGTCGCCGGTGAGTTCGATAACGATATCCACCGCCGGATCCGCCACCACGCGCCGCCAGTCGCGCGTCTTCTCGACCTTGCGCCCCAGCCACGACAAATCCTTGCGGTGAATGTGCCGCGAGCAAACGACTTTCACTTCCAGCCGGCAGCCCAGTCGCCGCTCGATCTCCCGGCGATGCTCGTGCAGCACCTTCAGCGTGCCCGTGCCCACCGTGCCCACGCCGACCAGTCCCAGTCGCACGGTTCTCGGGCCGCGCGGGGATTGGTCCTCCGGGCCTGCAAACCGGATTCGCGGAGTCGTCGTCATTGTTTTCCTTTTTACCATTCGAATTCGATTCGCGTCCGCCGCGTGGCGAATTCCTGATAGGGCGAAACGCGCAAAGTTTGAATCTCTCCCGGCTGATCCGTGTAAGCCAGGCCAATCGTCAGAACATTCTTCTCTTTTCCGCCGAAGTTGATGTACGGATCAGGCAGAAAGAATTCCTTCTGCGGCCCGGCGGTCACGTACCGGCCCACGAATTTGCCGTTGAGATAAAGCAGCGCATCGCGCTTCGCCTCAAACTCCAGCCTCAGCGGCGCAAACCATTCTTCCGCCGGCTTCTCAAGCGTAAATTCCGCGCGGCACCATGTGAAGGCGGGAATCATCTCCGGTTCTGCGCCGCCCGTTGTTCCCCCGCTCACCGGCTGCCATCCGCCCGGAGGCGCGAACTCTGAATTCAGTTCGCGGCCCTGCATCAGGACGGGCTGCCGTTGCAGCATCAAGCCCTGGAGCGGTGACGAAGCGCCCTGGCCGGTTTCAATTGCGACTAAGGAAAGTCCTTTCACGTAGGCGAGCTTTGGGCCGAAGTTGTGCGCGCCGAAGGCTTCGTAGGCGATTTCAATCAAATTCGCCCCGGAGCTTTTCAGAAAGCTCGCGATGGACGCCTGCGATTCGCGCTCGGAATCGGAAAGGGCGTTCACGAACTTCCCGTTTACAAAAACTTTTTTCGTATCCTCGTTGTAGCTTTTGATCGCGAGTTCCGCGGCCGGATCGCCGGCCTCAAACTCGCCGCGGTATTTGACGTAGCCGTAAGGGACAAAGCCCGTTGCGTCGAGCGACTGCGCCGGAGCGGCTTCCCACTTTCCCACGCTGCGGTCGAAGCGATCAACCCAGAAGTGCTCGACCGTCAATTCTTTCGACGGACTGGGCACAGTCGGCGTGGTCAGGCTCAGGCTTGCCGTGCGCCAGTGGCGATCGTAGTGGAATTGAGCATCCTGGCCGTCCACGCGGCACTTGGAAGGCAGCGGCGGCAGCAGCACCGTCACCTCATGGTCGCCCGGCCTGAACTGGAGTTCCGCCCAGATGTTGCTTTTCCCGTGGCCGGAATCGGTCATCAGCGACGCGTCGGAAATAAAGGGCACGGCCATAGGACCTTTCTCTTCGGCTCCCGCCATAACGCTGTTCGGAAATTCAGGAATCCACGTCTGCAGCGCCCGCGCGCGCGGCACAATCGCAACTTCCAATTCGGTATTCAGGAACAGGAATCTTTCCTTATCGTTCGCGCGCACGCCCATAATCACGGAAGCGTAATCCTGGTCCCAGTATTGATACACCGTGTCGCCGTCAACCTGGGGCGCCTCTGCAGTGGAGAGGGCGATTTCCGCCGTCTGTCCGGGATCGTCGTAGAGAATCACAAAATCCATGTCGTAATTGCTGCCGTGCGCCAGCAGTTCTGCCGTCGAGTAGCGAAGCGTTCTTCCGCCCAGCGGCACCTGCACGGGAACCATTTTCATAGCGCGCGCGCCCAGCCCGAGCGACCCTTGCCGCGGCGCGTGGATGGCGCGGTGCGTGGGGCTTTGAGGATCGGCAAAGGTCATTTTGTAAGTCTGATCCGCGTTCGCGTTTTCCCGGACAAAAACCACGCCGCTTTTGCCGTCTGCGCGCTCACTGACCGTGACGGCCGGATTCGACGATTTGCATCCTGCCATCGAATCCGCGCGCGTCAGCACATGGCCGTAATGCTTCAGGAATTGCGCGATGCCGCGGGCCGCGTCGTACTTATCCCACAATCCGCCCGGCTCGCGCACCGGCGCGGCGTAATCGTAAGTGGTGGTGATGTCTTTCCCCGCCCAGTCGAAATTCGTTCCGCCGAAACCCATGTAGTAATTGAAAAGCGTGGCGCCGTTTTCGATCACCGTCTTGGTGACGGCGTTCAACTGCGCCGCGTTCACGCCTTCCTGGTCCACGGAAAGCTTGCCGCCGAACTGGCTGAACCAGCCGCCCTGCAATTCCGTCACGCCCACCGGCGAAGCCGGCTCCTGCTCGCGCAGCAGCTTCAGTTTTCCCGGAACTTCCTGCTGGATGTTCCAGCGCGGATAAAAATTGCAGGTGTCCATGATGCGCGCCATCACGGGATCGTTGTTCTCGCGCGACTGCGCCGTCCAGCAGGTGAACAGCGGCACTTCGATCCCCGCGTCCCAGGCCATCTGCGCCAGCGCGGAAATGTACGCGCGCCTTTGCTTGTCGCTCACGCCTTTCCAGAGGTCGTATTCGTTCTCAAGCTGAACCATGATCACCGGACCGTTGCGCGTAATCTGATGGCGGGCGACCACGGGAAGCACTTCATCGAACCAGTGTTTGGAAGTCTCGATGCTCTGCGGATCGTCGCTGCGCAGCGGAAAGCCCATCGCCGCCACCCAGTGCGGAAATCCGCCCTGGTCCCACTCGGCGCAGGCGTAAGGGCCGGGCCGCGCAATCAGCCACAGGCCCATCTCTTTCACCAGTTGGATGTAGGCTTCGAGCTCGCTCAGGTCCAGCTTGTTTTTTTCGGGCTCATGATAATTCCAGATAATGTAAGTCTCAACCGTGTTGAAGCCCGCCTGCTTGAATTTGAACAGCCGGTCGCGCCACAGTTCCTGCGGGCAGCGCGAATAATGGAAGCATCCGCCGTGCAGAAAAACGTCCTTGTCAAAAATCGTGTAGCAGTGCGAGTCGTACCGGATGACGTCCGGATTGGAAAACAGCGCGCCTGCCTGCGGCGGAATCATGGCAAAAAGCGGCACGCCCGCCCGGCCCAGCGTCATGGCCAGCGGCGCTGCCGTCACTGACTGTAGAAATTTCCTTCGTGTTGATTTCACCTGGATCCCCCTCAGTCACTTCTGAAACTTAAGTATGCCTCCGCGCTTGCGGAACGCGTTCGTCTTTCAGCTTGTGAACTGGCGCTTGTGCCAGTTGGATTCCCACATATTGAAGAATCCCGGTTTCAGCGGATGCTCGCGAATCAAATCTTCATTGAGTTCCACGCCCAGCCCCGGTTTTTCGGGCGGATAAAAATAGCCGTCGCGCGGGCGCGGCGTGCCGGGCACGGCTTCGACCACCCAGGATTCGGAAAAATCGTCGAAGCATTCCTGAATTTTCACGTTGGTCGTGCAGAAATCGAAATGCACGCACGCCGCCGTGCAAACCGGTCCGTTTGAGTTGTGCGGCGCCATCACCATGGAGCGCACGTCGGCCAGGACGGCGATTTTTTTCATCTCCAGAATGCCGCCGGCGTGAATCGGATCCGCCTGGATAATGTCCGGCGCGCCGGATTCGATGGGCTCGCGAAATCCGTAGCGCGTGAAGTAGCGTTCGCCCGTCGCCACCGGAATGTTGACGTGGTCGGCCACTTTGCGCAGCGAGGGAATATCTTCCGGCGGGCAGGGCTCTTCAATCCAGCCGGGCCGCGCCGGTTCCAGCATGCGCGCCAGCTCGATGGCCGTCGCGGCGCTGAAGCGCCCGTGCATTTCGACAAAGATTTCGATTTCCGGCCCCACCGCTTCTCGAATCGCCTCCACCAGTTCCACGGAGCGCACTTTTTCCTCGTGAGAAATTTCCAGCGCGCCCGGCCCGAACGGATCCACCTTCAGCGCCTTGTAACCCTTGTCCAGAACCACCTTCACGCGCTTCGCGAATTCCTCCGGCTTGCGCTCCACCGTGTACCAGGCGTTAGCGTAGGCTTTGACTTTTTCATGGCAGCGCCCGCCCAGAATCTTCCAAACGGGCTGGCCGCACGCCTTGCCCACAATGTCCCAGCAGGCGATTTCGATTCCGCTCATCACCGTGGTCGCAATCGGTCCGCCGCGCCAGAATTCGTTGCGGTACATGCGCAGCATCAGGTCTTCGATGTTGAACGGGTCGGAGCCGATCACGTGCCGCCGCGCCGCACCCTCGACGTATCCCAGCACGCCTTCTTCGCGGTTCTGCAGGGTGCACTCGCCGATGCCCGTCAGGCCTTCGTCGGTCTTCACCTTAAGAAAAATCAGATTCCGCCAGCTCGTACCCAGCACCAGCGGTTCAACGGAAGTGATCTTCATGCTTTTCCCCACGCTCGTCCGTCGGCGAAACGGCTTTATTTAGGATGCTGAATGATCGAGAGGATGACGTATTCGTCTCCCCTGATGACGAAATAGAAGCGCCAGTTCCGATTCACTCTGGCCTGCCAGATATCGTTGGTCTCGTCATACTTCTTCGCGCGAAGCGAAGGGTGCTTCAGATTGCCGAGCAGGAACCCGAGCTGCTTCTTCAGGGCTTTTCGCAGCGCGGGACCGAGCCCGGCGTAATCCCGGTCGGCGCGCTCAGTGAATCGAAGCTTCATCGCCGCTTTCTGGGGCTTGCGGTTTTCCCGGCCGTTCTGGCCTCAAGCGCCGCAATGGCCTCATCAGCGGTCTTGTAGGGTCCGTGAGCGCGCCCTTCGGCCAGGTCCTTCAGTCCTTCGGCCAGATGCCGGTCAATCACGGATTTCGGCGTGAGCGTGATTTTGCCGTTTTCGATTCCCGCTTCCAGCAGGTCTCCAACATCCAGATGCGCCTTTTCGCGAATGGCGCGGGGAATGACGATCTGGAATTTGTTCTTGATCGTGAC
>JBJKPU010000049.1:0-19514 GCA_046706005.1 Terriglobia bacterium
TCCGATGGTTCGTCACGCCCGGCCAGCGGCCTTGGAGCCCCACGAGCCAACCCGCCTGAATGCATGTCTTTTGACCCCTTCCATCTGCTTGCTCTAACCCGTTCAAAACAATTGGATAGCCGGAACCTTGGAGGGTACTTGAAATCAATTTGCGCTTTCAAGCTTGTGGCCTGCATTGGAGAGGCAGTTGTTAAAAGATTTGGCCCGCGAAAAAAGTTTGGCCCAGATCGTGCCAGCGCCACAGCCGTTCTGACCATGGGAATGCGTGGTCCAGGGGCACTGTTAGCCACCAATGCATAACCTCATGATTCTACGAGAGAACACTCCCCTTTCGCTCCTGTCACCTTGAAATCAACTTGCCCAAGCATAGCCCTGCCATGCCGGCTAGCGCGAAGCGAAAGGGCTCCCAGAAGTAAAATTTCACCGAAAAGCGCGCAGGAAATCCTCGCGGACCAACTTCAGAACTTGGCGGCTGTTTGACGAGAAATATTTTTCGTTTTACCACTGCCAGTATGGAGTTGTGGCGACCACCCGACGTGCGGGAGGAAATGATGCGGAGGCATCGTCTGAAAGCGCCCGCGGGCGTCGCGGCGGACTACTTCCGCCTCTTCGTCAACAGGCGGGCCTATACCTTGCAGTCCGACCGGCCGCACCCGGAAAGCAGCCGGCATTACTATTTCCGGCCCACCGACAAGAAAACCGGCCAGGGGCTCAGCCTGACGCTCGACACCATCCGCCGCCACATCGAGGGCGAAATCACGATTGCCCTTTATGCGATCAATCCTGAAAACCAGCGGTGCAAATGGGTGGCGATTGACGCCGACTACAAAAACGCGCTCCCGGACCTGATCAAACTGGGCTACTACCTAAAGCAGGACGGCGTCGAGTCGGCGCTGGAGAAGAGCCATCGCGGCGGGCATCTCTGGGTCCTGATGGCCGAGCCCTTGCCGGCGCGCGACTGCCGGATTTACGTGTATGACCTCGCCTCGCGCCTCGGGCTGCCGGTCAAGGGCGCGGGCTTGCCCGAAGGAATCGAGGTTTTTCCGAAGCACGACGAATTGAAGCCGGGCGAGTACGGCAACGCGATTCGCGGGCCGCTGGGCATTCATCGAGGAGCGGCCAAACGCTTTTGGTTCTACGGCGCCGATTACGACCTTGCGAAGCAAATGCGATACCTCAATGCACTTCGCAAGGTTACAGCGGAACAGCTAGCAAAGTTGATCGCAGGAAAGGCAGCTCCGACTCAGGCGGCTCGGGCTGAAACAATGTCCGAGCCTGGGTTCAAGCGCCGTACGGGCGCACCCGAATTCCGAATCCTGGACCACATCAGCACAAAGCTCCGCAAGGTTGGCCGGAATTATGTGACCCGCTGTCCTTCGTGCGCGGATTCCGGCCACGACCGCAGTGGCGACAACCTCGCCATTTCGATTGACGACCCGCGCAAGTACATCTGCTGGGCCGGCTGCACAAGCGAAATGATTCGAGCGGCGGTGGGCTGCCCGAAGCCGCCGGCGCGTGGCGCAAATTAGGGACGGGTATGGTTGAAACAAGTTTCGAAAGCCCGAACTGGGAGCCGCTCGAAAGCCTGGTCGGACCGAGTGGCTGTGGAGAGTTCATGTGGATGTGGCGCGAGGGAAAAGTGGAGTTCTACAAACACATCCGCACACGCCGTTACCTCTTGCTCGATTCAGCCGGGCGGTGTTTCCGGCGCGACCCGAACGGCCTTGAGATCGTGGACGTTCAAGCCGAGTTGAAACGTGTAACAGGGGAACCCTTAACGAACTTCGGGGCGAGGGGCACCGGGGTGTATGGAATTTGAGGCATTGACTGACATCGATGATCGAGGAATGTGAGGAGGGAGAGATGGCTCTAGAAAAAAGGTCGGGCGATGAGGCTCGCCGGGGCGTGATCATTCCGCGGAGTGCGCTGCGGAAACTCTCGGAAGTCGGCATATTCGCCAAAGCCACTGTCAGCCTCGAGCACCAGCACCTCGCGCACCGCTACGTCATTCGTGGGATTGAGTCGGGCGGAGCCGTAGAAGCAATCGGCCATTACGTGACTTTTTGCGGAGAAAGCGGTGAGCCGCTTTCCTGGCTTCATCCGCTGGATTCGATTGGCGTGAATGGAGTGCATGCTGTGGTGATCGCGCCGACACTAGTGCGGGTCGAAATGTTCCGCCGCGGGCATACCTACGATCTTCTCATCACACGCCATTCGCCCGGCAAAGTCGAAAACGGGAAGCGGCCCCTGCTTGAAAGCCAAGTCCTATTCCGCGCGCATGATGGCTACCTGGCCCTCGATCTGGTGAAAGAGCATAAGAACCAGCGCGGATCGGTCATGCCGACGTTTCACTCGCGAGGCGGCGAACCGCTCCCGGTTCCTGCGAAGTTCGAAGCGGTTGTTAAGGCAGTCGTGCGTGGCTGCGCGTGCGTAGGGTGCTTTCATCCGCATTACGTGCATGCACCAGAGCCGGAGCGAACTCCACTTTCAGAGGCTGGCCAGTGACTTCCATCGGTGACATCGAAATTGAGCTTGTCTTCCGTCTTGCCATTCGCGGACGAATGCGGGATCTGGCCAAATTGACGAGTAGGTTGGAGGACAGCCATGCCGTGATTCTCCTACCTGTCAAAGAACAGCCAAAGGTCCCAGAAGACAGAGATAAACAGATTTTGGTGAGTATCGGGAGGATTGACCCATGAGAGTCGGAACCAAAAGCGTCCTTTTCGGCGCACACTGTTTCGTCATTCACCCATTCTTCGTTGCGGCGGCATGGTGGAGGCTTTACGGCTTCCCATGGGACCCCAGACTCTGGGCCGCTTTCTTCTTCCACGATATTGGCTATTTCGGAAAACCCAATATGGACAGCATCGAGGGCGAGCGGCACGTTCTCTTCGGCGGTCAGATCATGGGCATGCTCTTTGGCCCAAAGTGGCGGAACTTCACGCTTTGCCATTCCCGCCATTGGGCGAAGCGCCTGGGTAAGCCTTATTCAAAGCTCTGTGTTGCCGACAAGCTGGCATTCGGTTTAACGCCCGCGTGGCTGTACCTCCCGATGGCGCGAGCAAGCGGTGAGCTTGCCGAGTACATGCGCGTGGCGAGCGCCCGGCAGTCGGGCGGCCAATTCAGCAACTTCGAATTGAGCCTGCTCAAGTGCCGCAACCCGGAGGTGTGGCTCGAAGGGCTCAAGAGCTATACGCGGCGGTGGATTGAAAAGCACCGTGACGGTCGCGCCGACCATTGGACAGTTATTCGTCCGGCAGAACCGAAACGCGAAGCCTGCAACGCAAGGTGATCATGGGCGAATTGGTCTTGCCAGAGCCGCACGGGGACCACAAGGAGCGAAACATGCGAATCAAATTCTGGGGTGTCAGGGGCTCGATTGCAACGCCTGAACGCCGAAACTCGCGCTATGGGGGCAACACGCCGTGCGTTGAGGTCCGTCTGGATGATGGCGGTCTGATCATTCTGGATTGCGGGACAGGCTTGCGGGCGCTTGGCAAGAGCTTGCTTCGCGATGCCGGCGGCGCGGCCATTCGCGCCCACATTTTCCTGACGCACTTTCATTGGGATCACATTCAGGGTATTCCTTTCTTCCTGCCTTTCTATTCCCCATACAACACTTTCGTGATTCGATCGGCCACGCGACGCCGCCAGGAGATGGAAGCAGTCGCGAATCGCCAAATGGTTTACCCCTTCTTTCCAGTTGGCTCGGAAAGGATGCGTGCGACGCGAGTTTTTCGTGATTGCGAGGACTGGCCCGTCAAAGCGGGTCATGCCACTATCAAGTACGCCCCGCTGAACCATCCTCAAGGGTGCGTCGCCTACCGGATTGAGGCAGACGGCTCGGCCCTTGTCTATGCGACGGACACGGAGTCCGGCTTGCCGGAGCATGATCGCGCACTCCAAGATTTGACATTGGGGGCCGACATTCTCATTTACGACGCTCAGTACACACCGGCGCAGCTATCACGCGAGAAGAAGGGCTGGGGGCACAGCTCGTGGCTTGAGGGAACACGAATCGCGCGGGATTCAAATGTGAAAAGTCTGGTTTTATTTCATCATGACCCGGATTCTGACGACACTTACATTGATTCGCTGGTCGAGGAAGCGCGTGAGGAATTTCCTGCCGTTTGGGGCGCAGCCGAAGGGATGGTTTTGAAGGTCCGCGACGGGGCCACCGTCGAAGTATCAGGTGTCCCGCACCGGCAAGAGAAATCTGAGGCTGTCGCTTTGTCAGCTGAATCACTTTCCGTGCGTGGCTCAGGCCAGCACGACGCAATGACGACGCAATGAGTGTCGGCTGAATGCGGAGGATCTCGTAACGGCCCGCCGCCGGGACCCGGAACAAAAGGAGTTCAAAATGAAAGCGGATACAGAACCATCACCATCTGCGTCGGAAAGTGCGACTTTGGAAACTCCACCAGACAATTCCAAAGGGCGGGAGCCTCTGCGCCGTCGCCTGCCCGACGAACGCAAGGCTATTGTCCATCACTTTTCCGTGGGCGGGCATGAAGGTTATTTGATGGTTGGCCTCTACGAAGACGGCCAGCCTGGCGAGATATTCATTCGCATGGCAAAGGAAGGCTCGACAATCGCGGGTCTCATGGACTCATTGGGAATTGCGATTTCTCTGGCTTTGCAATATCAGGTCCCGCTCTCGGTACTCTGTCAGAAGTTCAGCCACACCCGATTCGAGCCAAGCGGCTGGACCGGCGTCAAGGAGATCGGGTTCGCCAAGTCGATCATGGATTACATCGGTAGATGGCTCGCTTTGAAGTTTCTCCCGCCGACGACTCCCTCCTCATCGGGCGTCGGAGCTGAGGCGACGGCTCCGGCGCCCGCCCACCTCTCGGAATGCGATCGCGGCGAGGCTGAGACCGACGCGCCGGCGTGCAAGAGTTGCGGCGCCATTATGACCAGTAGCGGGTCCGGCTACCGCTGTGAGAATTGCGGCAGCACGAGCGGCAACCTGCAGTAGACCTCGCAGACTGTCTCCGACGGTCGCTCTCATTCCACTGAAAACCCTCACAGGACTTCAGGGCCCATCGCTTCCGGCCTTCTGTCTTCTGCAAATCTACCTACACACCACAGCCGCAAAACCCCGGCCACAAAAGGAATTCCTGTGTTCAAGAAATGGATTGAAGAGCACTTCCAGTTGTTTGGAGTTTTGCTTCTTATTCTAGCTGCACTGAATACGTGGGTTGCTTCCCAAATCTTTCTCGACTATCCGCTCATGGCCTTGGCAAATGGCGCGATGGCCATTGTGATCGTCATAGGAGTCATCCGGTTGTGGGGAGCAGGCAAGCCCGGGTGAGAACCACACGCATCATTCATACCTCAATGCTACCATCGGGTCCACTTTCGCCGCGCGGCGGGCGGGGATGTCGCAGGCGGCAAGGCCCACGACGCTGAGCACGAGTGAAACGACCAGCAAGGTCACTGGATCGGCGGATTTGATCCCCCAGATGCGGTTTCGCAGAACCTTGTCCAGCAAAATGCTCGCCGGAACGCCAATGCCGATCCCAACAGCGAGCCAGCGCAGTCCCCACGACAGGACCATGCGGCGCACGTCGGCGACCTGGGCGCCCAGCGCCATGCGAACGCCGATTTCCTGCGTGCGGCTGGAAACAGAGTAGGAGAGAACTCCATAAACACCCACACAGGCAAGGAGCAACCCCAAGGTGCCGAAAGCGACCAGCATCGCCAGATAAACGCGCGGCTGGGCGTACCAATTTCCTTCGAGCTGCCGGCGCATCGTATAAAGTTCCCCCACAGGCAAGCTGTTGTTTATGGCCGCGACGGCCTTCCTGATGGGGTTTGAGAGCGTCGCCGGCGGGACGGCAGTCCGTATGAAGATCATCGCCGCCGGCACATTGTAAACCGTAGCCGGAAGAAAGTACTCAGGGTGCGGCGCCGTCTCGGGCCCGCTCCAGTCATCCCTGATATCCGCAACCACGCCCACAACCTGGAACTCGGGCGACGTAGGTCCTCCGAGCCAGCGCGGAATTTCAATCACTTTGATTTGTTCTCCCAGGGGATTTTTGCCCGTAAGATACGAGCGGGCAAAGGCCCGGTTGACAACCGCGACCTGACGGTGCTGAATGATGTCCTCCCGGGAAATCGTCCGCCCCTGAAGCAGTTGAATGCCCATCGTCCGGAAATAACCGCTTCCGACCAGATAGGTCCGGGCCATCTGTCCCGCTGCGCCATTCTTAAAAGTGGTCTGCACTTTTGTGGAAAGGGGATGGGGCGGCGGAGGGAAACCCAGCCCGTCCGAAATCACGCCGGGCAATGCTCGCACCCGGCGCAGAGCTTCCTGATCGAACCGTTCCCGCTGCTCAACGGTCTTGTACTGAGTGCCGTCGAGTGGAACGACGGCCCACAGAACGTGGTCTGGGTTGTATCCCAGTCTGACTTGCGTGCGAGCGACGAAGCTGTGAATCTGGAGAGCTGCTCCGGTCAGCAGCACAAGCGAAAGGGCTATTTCACTGACCACCAGCGCGTCCCGCAGAAAGCCATGGCCGCGGCTTTCGCCGGCCCCGGCGCCTCTTGCCACGAGCGGTTCCCGGACGTGTCTTCGCGTTGTGAGAATAGCCGGCGCCAGCCCGAAAAGCAGCGTGCAGAGGAACGCCATCGCCAAGGTGAAAAGCAGCACCGCCCCGTTGATGTGGATCACCGTTTCGGGCCGGATATAGTATCCGAAAGCGGAACGGAGGATGGGCGCCAGCACTGCGATCAGGTTCCAGGCGAGCAGGCAGCCGAGCGTGCCGCCTGTCAGAGAAAGCAGCAGGCTTTCCATCAGGAACTGCCGGACCAGCCGCATCCCGCTTGCCCCCAATGCCGCCCGAATGGCAATTTCCCGTTCGCGAACCCGTGCCCGTGCAAGCAGAAGATTCGCAATGTTGACGCAGGCAATCAAAAGAAGGAAGCCCACCGCGCCAAACAGGACAAGCCAGGGTGAATCAAACTGGCGGATGTCCTGGTCGAGGCGGCGGAGGGCGAAGGCCATGTCCGGAGGGTGCTGGTTCGGAAAGCGAGACGCGAAGCGGCTGGAAAGGGCCGCGACCTCCGCTTTCGCTTGCTCCATTGAGACGCCCGACTTCAGCCGCGCCGTCATTTCGAAGGGTATTCCGCCGCCTGCGAGAAGAGCCCCGGAAATGCCGGTAGACATCCAAACCTTGGCTCCGCCGAAACGCAAAGGCATCACACCAATGATGGTCGCGGGCTGCTGGTTCAGGATGATCGTTCGTCCGAGAACATGCAGGTCGCCGCCGAACGTGCTTTGCCAGACCCCGTAACCCAGCACGGCAACTTCCGGCGCTCCAGCTTTGTCGTCCTGCGGCGTGATCTCCCGGCCAAGCAGCGGTGGGACTCCCAATAAACCGAAGTAATTGCCCGTCACGCGAGATGCAATCCAGCTCTCCGGCACGTCGATCCCGGTAACCAGCACGCGCTCGTAAGTCGCTCCGGCCACACCGTCGAATACGTCGTTTTGCTTCGCATAGTCCTCGAGTTCAGAGGCCGAAATATTGGCGGCGCCAAATTGCCCCTCCACCTTCTTGTTCCAGGAAACCAGTGTTACTAACCGGTGGCTATGGGCGTAGGGAAATGGAACGAGGAATACGCAATAAATCAGACTGAACATCGCCGTCGTCGCTCCGATGCCGAGGGCGAGGGTGAGGACCGCCACAGTTGTGAAGCCTGGATTGCGGCGAAGCTGGCGCAGGCCGTAGCGCAGATCCTGGCCGAGCGATTCGAGCGAAGGGAAACTCCACAGGCTGCGACTTGATTCTTTGAGTGACGCCACGTTGCCAAACTCGCGTCGGGCGGCATCGTGCGCGTCGCGGGGAGACATGCCTTGCTTGACAAGATTCTCCTCGCGCATGGCGAGATGGAATTCCAGTTCCTCTGCCAGATCCTCGTCGAGCTGCCGGCGCTTCAAGAGCGCCTTGAGGCGAAGCCACAAATTGTGAAGACGTTCTCGGATCATGGCTCCCTTCTTGATCTATCCCTCACCAAACCAGAAAGGTCTCTCAAGAAACATTGTCCGGATTACGCAATCGCCCATTAACTTCACGCCGTTTTCATCACCCGCGTGATGGCTGCCGCCAGCCGGTTCCATTGCGCACTCTCCGCTTCCAAAGTGCGCCGTCCGGCCGCCGTGAGCCGGTAGAACTTCGCGCGGCGGTTGTTTTCGGACGCGCCCCACTCGGAGGCGAGCAGTCCTCGCAGCTCCAACCGATGGAGCGCCGGGTAGAGCGCGCCTTCTTCCACGCGTAGCACGTCCTCGGAACGCTGATGAATCGCCTCGGCTACCGCGTAGCCGTGCAGAGGCCCGCGCGCCAGGGTCTTCAAGACAAGCATGTCGAGTGTGCCTTGAAGGAGATCGCCCGACTTTTGGGGTTCTTTACCCATAAGTCTTTTAGGGGACTATGGCAGATGAGCAATCCGATGTCAAGGGTCTCTTAACCCCGCTATTGCCAATAGGAGGCTTTCCATGGAGTTTTCTGCGGATACGAAGTCGCTTGCTGAATCGCTCGACCAAATTCAGGAGGCGGTGGAAAAGAAGAGTACCATTCCGATTTTGTCCCACGTCCTGGTCGAAGCCTGCCCGAACGGACTTCGGCTCGCCGCCACGGACCTGGAAGTGGGCATCCGAACGTTTTGTCCCGCGCAGGTGAAGGCAGCGGGGAGCGCAGCGATTCCCGCCCGCCGATTACTTGAAATCGTAAAGGCCCTGCCGGAAGCGGACGTCCGTGTCCGCGCTCTGGAAAACCATTGGGTCCAGGTCAATGCCGGCCGGTCCGTCTTTAAACTGGCGGCTCTGGCCAAAGACAATTTTCCAGCTTTGCCTGATGTTCCCAAGCCGCTGGCCGAGGTTCCTGCCGGCGTCCTGGCTGGACTGATCGATCGCACCGCGTTCGCCATTTCAAACGAGGAATCGCGTTACACGCTGAATGGCGCACTGCTCGTGCTCAAGCCGGGCAGCGTTGAGATGGTTGCGACAGACGGGCACCGCCTGCCGCTCGCCGCGCGGGATGCCGAAATCGCCGGGCTGAAGAGCGATGAGCGGCTTTTGGTTCCCAAGCGTGCCTTGGCCGGACTGCGTCACCTGGCAAACGCTCAGCAATCGGACAGTCCTGTTCAGATCGCGAAGGATGACAGCCATCTTTTCTTTTCGGCCGGGGATTCCATCCTCATCTCGCGAATGCTCACCGGACAGTTTCCCAACTTCGAAGCCGTTCTGCCCAAGTCCAACACGATCACGGCGACGCTTGACGCAGCGGCGTTGCGAGAGTCGCTCCGGCGGGTCGCGCTGCTCGCCTCAGAGCAGACACACGCGGTTTGCGTCGCACTGGACTCAGGCCGGCTCACGCTGACGACATCGGGTGGCGATACAGGCGAGGCCTCTGAGTCGCTCGACGCCGCCTACACCGGCGAACCCTTACGAGTGGGCTTCAATGCCTCGTTCCTCCTTGACATGCTCGGCGTCGTCAAGACCGGCGAGGTCGAGATCGCTTTGAAGGATGCCGGAAGCGCAGTGGAGTTCCGGCCGCTGGACCAGAGCGTTTACCGTTATAGGAACGTTGTCATGCCAATGCGAATTTAACCCTTTCCCATCCGGGCATTTCAAATCCACCAATGGAGAGAACCACTATGCTGTGCCTGGATTGTGGAAGTGAAATCGAAGAAGGCAGGAAGGGCCGCGCGCCGGTTGAAGCCAGATACTGCCTCAAATGCCGTGCCGGGCGGCGACGGCGGACGAAGCTCAAATACAATTGGCTGCCTGAGCACGACGCCTACATGCGCGCACATTACTACGGCGGCCTTCATCAGCGCGGGCGCGTCATCAAGGAATTGGTCCGCCAGACGGGACTCCCGCGTTGGTACGTCAAACGTCAGGCGCAACGCCTGGGATTGACCATGCACCCCGACCGCCGACCATGGACGGCTGAGGAGCTTGAAACACTCGACAAGTTACTTGGCAAGGTTTCGGCGGCCACGATGGCCAAACGTCTCCGTCGCACCGAAAGTTCCGTAGTGATGAAAATCAAGTCAATGGGGTTTAGCCGAAGAGTAAGGTCAGGCTATACCATGCGCGACCTTGAGCTCTGTTTGGGCGCAGATCATCACAAGGTTCAACAGTGGATTGATGACGGCCTGCTCCGCGACCGTGTTCAAGGCACGAATCGCCACGACGGCAACGGCCACGACATTCACCGCTTCCGTGAGCGAGATGTCCTGGAGTTTATCAAGAAGTGCCCAGGAGAGATTTCGCTGTCGCGCGTTGATCAAACGTGGTTCTTGGACTTAGTGCTGATGAAAGGTGCGGAAGCCGCCGCACCAAGTCATTGAGGGCCGCTGCAATACTTCGCGCGAGCTATTCATCCCGAAGTGGAATTTGAAAAGGACAACGTTGATGACGCGAGAGATCGAGAACGGCAAAGTAATGGGAAGAACGTCGCACTTGGCCTACACGGATGAGCGACACAAGGGCAGCGAGGGTAAGCCTGCGAAATTCAACCGCCACCTTTACCTCAATTTTCTAACAAATCTGGAAACGCAAGTCGAATATTGGAATCGAAGCGCTGTTCGTAGCCCGAATCCCGAAACCGCCCATGCGCTTTGGCTCAAGGCGGAAGGGTTGGGGTACGCGCTCCGCTTGCTCTACGCTTTCGAGCCCGAGTTTCGAGAATTGGTCGAATGCGCGTCGAAAGGAACAGAATTCGAAGTAACAACTCCCACTTCCCAGGACCATGAAGGGAAATCGTCATGAAAGCCTCTGCTATTGCAGCAGCATTGCGAGTGCTCGTCGCTGCCCACCAGCCGGTGTTCGTTTGGGGCGGTCCAGGAATCGGGAAATCGGCGGTGGTCAAACAGCTTGCCGAAGCGTTAAAAATCACTCTCCAAGACGTGAGGGCGCTCTTGCTCGATCCCGTTGACCTTCGCGGCCTGCCGTTCTTAGGAAGTGACGGCCGGTCGAAGTGGGCAACGCCGGAGTTTCTCCCGCAGGATGGATCGGGCATCCTCTTCCTCGACGAACTGAACGCCGCGCCAGCCATGGTGCAAGCCAGTTGCTATCAATTGGTGCTGGATCGCAGGCTGGGCGAATACACATTGCCCGAGGGTTGGGCCATCATCGGCGCCGGCAACCGCGATTCGGACCGCGGGGCTACCACTCGGATGCCCACACCTTTGCGAAACCGTTTTGTGCATCTGGATTTTGAGGTTGATTTGCAGGACTGGTCTGAGTGGGCGATTCAGGCGGCTATTCGCCCCGAGGTGATTGCCTTTCTTCGCTTCCGGCCGGAACTGCTGAGCGCTTTCGACCGCGACGCCAACGCTTTTCCCTCACCGAGATCATGGGAATTTGTGTCTCGCATTCTCGACTCTCTGGACCCGAAGTCGAGCCTGGCGATTGAACACGAAGTTATAGCGGGAGCTGTAGGCACCGGCGCCGCTACCGAATTCTCGGCTTTCTTGAGGATGTTCCGAGAGCTGCCCAACATTGACGCAATATTGCTGAATCCAACGCAGGAACCCGTCCCGGAAAATGCAGCGGCGCAGTATGCGGTTGCATCCGCGCTGGCGCGATGCGCATCCGATACCAACTTTGACCGCATCTGCATGTATTTGAACCGCCTGCCGACGGAGTTTCGAGTGCTTTGTGTGCGCGACGCCACTCTCCGCGAGCCAGGCATTCGGTGCACCGCGGGGTACACCAAATGGGCCGTCGAGAATCATCACGCTATCGCTTAGCTTGTCGTCGGAGAGGTGCCTTCAGTTACCAATGACGGATGCTGATCCGTAGTTGTCACATGCGGTGGTGGTGCTGTGTACTCTCGGAGTCAACTTTGCTCTTTGGCAAGATACGCGGCGCGACCACTCCCCGCTAATTCTTAGATGCCGAGATGCTTTCGGAGAACCTTTAATCGGTACTCAATTGCAGATTTGTCATTGGGAGCTTGGCTAAGGCGGTCGAATTCCACGAGATCCGCGTCAGCCTTGGCCAGATTCTGCTTTGCCAATTTCTGGTTATTACTCAACTCTTCCTCAAACTTCAGCAAATCGTTCCTGCTGACCTCCTTCTCTCTAAAAAGGAGGAAGTAAGTCACCGCCATAGCCGGTGATTGGAGAAGCGGGTCCTTATCTGTGAATACCTTCGACATGCGGTCAAGGGTAACTTGAACTTTCGTTTCTAATTGTTCCGCTTTCTTGCTTAGTCTTTTCTTCTTGTACTCCTTAACGAAATTGTCGAGTCGCACCTTTTTTGTTTCCGCTGGTCCCCCTTGATCCTCAAGAAAGAGGAACTTGCAGGCAAGATCGTAGTGCCGGTATCTTTTCTTCGGGATTCTCACTTTCTTGAAGAACTTGGTGCTCGCGACGTGCCTAATAATCTGCGGCAATGGTCCCCCGAAGGCATTGCGCTTCTCCGCGGCATTAAGAGGAACCGCCTCGTTAAGACGCGAAAACATGTCATCGATGATGTCTGTATCGTCTGTCCTGATGGTTACAATCGTCAGGCTACGCCCCGTCAATCTTGCCTGAATTGTTGGGTGCTCCCGGGATAGGTCATCATACTTTAATCCTGCCAATTTCACTTTATTGTCCCTCATGTACTCAATGTCGCCGCTAAGAGCGAAGTCACCGTTCATAAACTCCCAGATCGCCGACAAGCGTTGCTTCCCGTCGATGATCGCGTATTTGCAGAGTCGTCCGTCATGCAGCTCAGCCTTTTCGTATTCATGAAAGTAGAGTTTCGGTATGTCGAAACCATTCAAGAGCGAATCAATGAGCAGCTGCTTCTTGTAAAGGTCCCAGACCTCGCTGGCACGTTGATAGGGAGGATCGAGGAAGATACGTTCCCTTTCGAGATACATCAGCATCACCGTGCTATCGCTAAGAGTATTACATTCAAATTTCATTAGAGGATACTCTCCATAGCAGTTTCTGCGACATGCTCCAATTGAGGAAACACAGTGAGTTTATTGATCCTCAGATACCCCAATTCTTTCCTCAACTTCAAAACCGCACCTTTAGGTATTTTGATCTTTACGAGGTGTGACTGATTTCCGGTCGCGTCCCTAAGCTCGTCGATCCGAATGGCCTTCCGATGAAGGATGGTGAACGCGCCTTGTTGCGCCGAGATCCGCTCGAACTGCCTCGGGGCGATGATTGCTAGCGGATTTTTGCTGGTCGGTTGCTGGGCGTGTACGCTGCTTGGCAAGTAATCGTTCAGCTCCTTCTCGTCACCAAATGCAGGTATATCTCCAGGTGGGTCAAGAGCCAATCCTGAGATCTCATTGAGCTTCTGTGGGTACAAGCACCATAGGGCCGCAGCAGTCTGCACCCGTTTCACCGCTTTGTCCGACACTGCGAAGTAGAGGCCAATTAGCGGGCTCTCAGTCCAATCAAGCAGCCGCGTCGGTACTCGATAATGCTGCATCAAGAAAATCCACTCCCATTCGTCCTTTGGCACAAGATCGAGAAACTGGAATGCGTTTTGCTTGAACCGCTTGATCAGCTGAATCTCGTGATTCAGCTTCCTAAAGCGTGCGAGAGAGGGCTCAAGATGCCAGCGGTGATTAGCATGCCCGCGAAACCAAATTGTCTTTCCGCGCCTGTACAACCCAGGCAACACTTCGAGCAAGCCTGCAACACTCGAAATGGTTAGCACTCTGAGGCTCACCGGTCCGCTAGCTCCAACATGGAAGCAGTTTCACTCCAGCGCGAGGATATTCCAAAAACACTTTGGAAAGCAACCGCCCGGCAAACAGTCAGAGGCGTTCCGCATTGGGAGTGTATGTCCAGCCATTAGTCCTCTGTATCGTGGCATTCTGAATCGAGGTCCTGCAACCCCCGAGTTGTTGCGGACAGAGAAAGAAGTTTTCATTCCAAGGACCCACATCGTTTTGGCCGCGTCGGCTTTGTGACACGACACACGGTTGCAGCGACCGTCAACTCTTCGCCCGAATACGTTAGCTCCAATCTAGAGCCCTGCTCTTAGCGAAAATCGGGAGGATTCGGTTCTCCAGGTACCAGCTCTCCTAGAAAACCCTTCCCCGAAAATACAGGAGACGACGGCATGAATTCCACGGCTAATCTAGAACCATCTCTCTCATCACGGGCCATGCTGTGTTCCCTGTCTATCAGCATGTGGTCGGCGCGGAAACACGACCCTGAAGCCTCCGAGGAAATCGCCCAGCGGCACGGGGCGCAAGCCGATGCCGGTCGGTATCACAAGGTACTCCTTCCCAAAACGGCGCTCTCCGAGATCCAGAAAATCGTGAGCGAAGCCCGCCAGGAGCACTACTTCATGACCCTGCCCTGGGACGACAACGGCTACCGCGTGCTACCGGCCGCTGCTTACATGGATCACACCGAGAAGATGCGGAAGCTATCGAACCGGTTCTGGCCGGCGGTTGACGCACTGGCCCAGCAGTTCGGTCAACTCGTGGAAAATGCCAAAGTACGGCTCGGCGGCCTGTTCCGCTCTGAAGATTATCCATCACCCGGGGAACTCCGCTCCAAGTTCTCCTTCGAGACCAAAGTTATGCCTCTGCCGGACGCCGGCGATTTCCGAGTCACGCTTGGCGACGAGGAGAAAGCGAGAATCAAGCGCCAGATCACTGCCTCGGTCGAGGCGTCGCTTCAGGTCGCGAGCCGCGAACTCTGGCAACGGCTCTACGAGGCAGTCAGCCACCTGGCTGAACGCCTCCAAGCCTACAAGGTGACCGGGGAAAGCGTGGAACATCCCTTCCGCGATTCCGTCGTCACCAACTTGGTCAAGCTCGTTGATGTCCTGCCCAAGCTGAACGTGACTGGGGATGCAGAGCTCGAACGCCTAGCCGCGGAGGTGCGCGCCTCGCTGCTCGTCGATCCACAAGAACTGCGGAAGTCGGAGTCGGTTCGGACTGAGACTGCCAAGGTTGCGGCTGCCATCGCACAACGCATGTCCGGGTACATGGCTGGTTATGCGGTCCCCGTGCCTACCGAAGGGAGGGCGGCGTGAAGCCTGCTCATCAGACGACGGCGGAAAAGCTGACACGTGCACGAACTCGCCTTGTTCTGGACCAGCCATTCTTTGGCACGCTCAGCTTGAGGCTGAAACTTATGCCCGGGAGTTTGCCAACGATGGCGACCGACGGCTTGCGGATCGTTTACAACCCCGTCTTCGTGAATCAACTGAAGCCGACGGAGCTCGAAGGAACGCTCGCCCATGAGGTCTTGCACTGCGCGCTCGGACATCATTGTCGCCGAGGCAACCGCGATCCTCGACTCTGGAATGAAGCCGCGGACTTGGCCATCAATCCGATTCTGATCAAGAACGGCTTCACGCTTCCGGCGGGAGCGCTGATTGATCCTGCGCTCGCGAACTTGAGCGCAGAAGAAATCTACGACCGATTGCTAAGGAAAAGGAGCGAGCGGAGCGCAGCACCGAACCAGCCGAAGCAGCCGAGGAATGGTGATGGGGGAAAGGCTAATAACAGCCCACAGGAAACACAAGGGGCTGGAACGCCAGATTCGAACCTTGAATCCTCTCATCAGCCAGGTTCAAACCAAACCGGACGGACGACGGGCGAAGCCCCGGACGAAGGATCCATGCGGGCTGGAGGGTTCGGGGAGGTCTGGGACGCGGCGGACGAGCAGGGCCATCCGGCTTCGCCCGCCGAGAAGCGTCGCCAGGAGCACGAATGGAACATTGCCGCGGAGCAGGCCCTTCGGTCGGCCAAGGCCTGCGGGCATGAGCCGGGAGGAGTTGACAGGCCACTTTCGGAAAGCCGCCAATCGCACCAGGACTGGCGTGCGATTCTGCGTGATTTCATCGCCGCCGCAGCTCCCTCTGATTATCGCTGGACGCCGCCCAATCGGCGTTACATCGCTTCGGGCATGTACTTGCCCTCGGTCGAGCGGCGTGGCCTGGGTGAGATTGTGATCGTGGTGGACACTTCGGGTTCAATCGGAAAGCGGGAGCTCGAACAATTTGCCGCCGAAATCTCTGCAATCTCGGAGGAAGCGCAGCCGGAAGCCATCCACGTGGTGTATTGCGACGCGGCGGTTCAATCGGTTCAAGAGTTCCGAGCATCAGAACCAGTCAAGCTCGAACCAAAAGGCGGTGGCGGCACAGACTTTCGCCCGGCGTTCGAGTGGGTCGCGGAAAACGTCATCGCGGCTGCCTGCCTGATCTATCTCACCGATCTGTGCTGCGATTCCTATCCGGAGGTCCCGGATTATCCTGTGCTCTGGGTGACCGAGTCCCGGAGAACTGGGCCTTTCGGTGACACGATCCGGCTCAGCCTCGAATGAACGTTGCGCCCCTCGAAAGGATTCATACAAAAAGAAGGAGGTTCTGGCGTCCAGGCTGGCAATTGCCGGCCTGCGCGCAGATTCAGATGCCCATGTTAAACAAAGTGATGTTGATCGGATACGCGGGTGGGGACAGCGAAATGAAATTTACTGCCGGCGGCACGCCCGTGGCCAATTTCTCGATGGCGGTGAACGAAACCTTCAAGAACGCCCAGGGAGAGAAGAAGTCCAATACTCTCTGGATTCGCTGTGTCGCATGGCGGCGCGTGGCTGAGATTGTCGGCGAGCATGTTACCAAGGGCAAATACCTGTTCGTCGAAGGAAGGCTCCAGTTGCGGAGTTATGAGGACCGCAAGGGCGATAAGCACGACGTGACCGAGGTGGTCGTCAACACAGTTCGATTTCTCGGGCCAGCAAAGAACGGAAATGGCGCAAAGTCGGTTGAATCGCCGAAAGCCACAGAGCCCGCTTATGAGAGCGACAATCCGTTCAACGAGCCGGAAAACGGAGTGGCAGCAGAGGAAATCCCTTTCTGATGGAATTCATACTCGCTTTGCGGCTTCGCGAAATGCTAACCGGGTCGATTAAGGATGCGTAAGGCACTGCTACCGTTCTTGACTGCGCCAGCGCTTTACGATTTCATCGACGTCCAAGTCTGTGGGGCCGTCTTTCCACTTTGTGTAGAAGTCCACATCATCACTGTTGGGCACGGGGTTCGGAATATCGAACTGAACGCGAGTGGGCAAAGGGACAGCCTCCCCAAGTACTAACGCCTCACCTCTGCCCAGCCCTGCCAGTACGTTCACTAAATCACCTTCGCTCTCTGGGACGAGGCTGCGAACATAAGCTTGGTCATCTGGGTTGGTAATCCGCAAACAAACGAACGTTCCGCACTGGGCCAGCACCGTCTCGGAAACCTCGTGCGGTCGCTGGCTGACGACGGCAAGCCCTACCCCATATTTCCGCCCCTCTTTTGCAATCCGCTCCATCGACTTCCTGGACCCTGCGAACTGCGTCTCAGCAGCACGTGGGATATAAGCATGTGCTTCCTCGCAAATTAGTAAGATCGGAAACTCTCGATACTTCGGGTTCCAGTAATTGAACTCAAACGCTAGTCGCCCTACCTGAGCTGCAACGGTTGGGCGTACATCGAAAGGGACTGAACTAAGGTCGATGACCGTAACGGCTACTTTCTTAACGCCGAGCCCAACAAAGTCACGGAGGAGGGCGGAGAGTGAAGCCGATGTGTTGCGGTTCTTCGGTTTGAGCAAGAAGTCATACCGGACGTCGTTGAGTTTACTCTCGATGCGCATAAGAAACCGGTCGAAATCGCCAAACATTGGGCCCTGCCTATTACCGACCCGCTCCACGTTCTTGGCACGCACTTTATCCAGAATGTTTTCAAGAGAAAAGTAGATCGGTGTGTCCACGGTAACTCTTTGCAAATTCAGCGGAGGAGTTGCAGCAGTGTTTTCCGATTGCCGTCCTTCAAGCAAACAGTCCCGAAAGAATGCCGTTTGGTTTGTGGCCTCCCGCTCACTGTGTTCGATGAGAAGGTCACAGAGTTCAGCGTAAGTCATCAGCCAGTATGGCATTTCCATTTCGCGGGCATCAAGGTGTCGAACAATGGCATCCCCAAATGCGTAGGACCTTGTGCCATCTGACCGTTTCCAGCAATACTCGCCATGCAAGTCGAGGATGATAATATGTGCCCTCGGCATTATCGATACGGTCTTTTGTACAAGAGAGGCTACCGTCCAAGATTTTCCCGACCCGGTTTGCCCCAAAAGAGCAGAGTGTCTGCCGAACAGGTTTGTGGGGTCTAGGCAAACTTTTAACGAGGGATGCGATGCCAGCGTCCCGACCGCGAGACCTTTCGACTGGAAGCGGTCGAACATCTTGGCCACATCAGGTGACCCGATGGCATGAACTTCTGCTCCGGTCGTGGGATATTGTGTAACGCCGCGCTCGAACTGGCCGTTCGAATTAATTGACCCCACAGGCGTGAGTCGCGCAATGCGTTTGGCGAAGGGCAATCTCGCAGCATCGTCGCCAGGTGTCTCAATGGTCGGGGCGGCAAGCGCCTCCTGTTCGGTCATCCGAGTCACGATGGCAATGAGGTGGATGGTGTTCTGCTTGATCGCGACGTACGATCCTAGCTGGCCAACAAGCACGTCCTCATCGCCGATGGTAACGGTCGGCGTCTGTCCCTGTTCATCTTCGACCAGCGTTGCCATTAGGAGATTTCCTTGGACATCGACGACATGGCCAATTACGGTATTGGGCGGCTCGGGCATGGATCAGACCTCCTTACAAATCCTGTCGAATCTCCAAAGGTCCTCATGGCCAGGACCGATGGTCCCTTTGAGCGTGCATCGCATCTCTGTAACTATAATGGCGTTCCCCTTAGCGCTCCACCGATTCCAAGCACCGTCGGCCATCGCCTTCGTGAATATGAGGAGGGTGAAGTCTGTCCGCGCCAGTGCGGCTTCGATGACCGCGTTTACATGTTCATCGGAGAAGCCGTAGCCGAAGCAGGCGAGGCGGTTGAGTGGTCTTGCGTCGAGACCCATGCTCCCCCGGAAGGCTGACCACAATGCGGCGTATGGGGGGAGCATCGTGTCGGTGGCCTTTCGGCGCTGGGGTGGTACCATCAGTCGTTTTGTGCCATTCGGCAGTGCCGAGCCGTACGCACAGCGCCGCACTCCACGTTCTGGAGACTCGTACCAGCCAAGCGAACCATGAAGCTTGAACAGATGTATTGGCTTGACAGTCTCGTCGAACTGGCGCCCCTTGTGTGTGCCGCGAATCCGACCGACACGTTCTTCGAACACTGCTGGTTCGAAGAAGGCATGTTCTACTCCGAGAAATCCGTCCATCACCCGAATTCTTGCAGCCTCAGCTGCACGCTCAATTAAGGGGTCATAGTTAAGGTTAAATAGCTTTACGCACGGGTCTGCGCGGTGGGACAACCGCTGCATAAACTCAATATGTAGGTCGAGACTTGGGTTCTTCGGGAGAAATAGGTCCGCAATTGCCGCGGTAACGAGATGGCGGTAGGGTGTGTCCATAGCCCCGCCATCGTCAAGCAGATCGAGGGCATGCTCGATTCCCGTCGCGCCAGTATCAAGTTTAGCTTGGATCTCCGCTCGCTTCGATATGTCGGGGATTCGGTCCTTTATGAGACCCCACAGCTCGGAGGACAA
>JBJKPU010000050.1:0-5313 GCA_046706005.1 Terriglobia bacterium
GGCGGCGGGTGTGGGCTCGCCGCTTTCGCCTTTTTCCGACAGGACCCGCCGTCATTTCCTTCTTGACAATCGGCGTCTTGCGTCGCAAGTTAGCTGTTTTCCCCTGCATCGGCGGGAGATTGGCAGCGAACGCCGCCGTTTGCGGACCGAAAGACTTTATGATCGTCCGTCTATGCTTCCATGACCGCTGCTTTGATGGCGCGTGCTCCGCGGCCGTCTTCACCCGGCTTTACCGGGCGAAGATCGATCCCTCCGCCGAATTCCACTACCACGGCCTGATGCATCGCGCCGGCCAGCTCTTTGATGAGAGCATCTTTGACGGCGACGAAAATGTCATCGTCGATTTCAAGTACTCCAGCTCGCCGCGCCTGACGTGGTGGTTCGACCATCACCAGAGCGCCTTTCTGACGGAAGCCGACGCGCTCCACTTCCAGCAGGACAAGAGCGGGAAAAAGTTCTACGGGCCGGAATTCCTTTCCTGCACCAAGTTCATCGCGCACATCGGGGCGACGAAATTCGATTTTCATGCTCCGGACCTTGAGAATCTCATCAATTGGGCCGACTTGATTGACGGCGCGCAGTATCCCGATGCCAGGACGGCGGTCGAAATGCGGGATCCGGCCATGCAGATCACCCTGGTGATCGAAGGCGTTCCGGAACCTGATTTTGTGGCCCGGTTGATTCCGGACCTTGCGTCAAAGACGCTCGCGGAGATCGCCTCGCAGCCTTTCATCCACGAAACATTCCGGCGCCTTTATGCGCGGCATCTGAGGGCCATTGAGATCATCCGAACGCGCGTCGAGCTGCGCCAGGGGGTTGTGTTCTTTGACATCTCCGATCAGGACTTCGATGGCTTCAACAAATTCATACCCTATTACCTGTTTCCGGAATCCGTATACAACGTGGCGCTGAGCCGGTCGAAGGAGCGGATTAAAATAGCGGTGGGAAGCAATCCGTGGAGTCCGAGGCCGAAGACCGCCAACCTGGCTTCGATTTGCGAGCGGTTTGGCGGGGGCGGGCATGCCAAGGTTGCTGCCATCTCCCTGCCCCCGGGAGACCTGGAGCGCGGTCACGAGGTGGCGGGCGAAATCGTTCAAGAGCTTCGTGCGACTCTTTCCTGACGGCAATTCATTTGCGTCCTTTGGAGAGAAGTGGCTCGCTCATCATGCTGCGTTGAACTCTACGGGGCTGTGTGATAAGAATGCGGTAGGCTGTCACTCCCTTACAGGTTCGCCAGGGTAACGATCGCAAGCAGGCGATTTGGAGCAGCGGCGGATCGGGGAGAATCATGGCGGTCTCCGGTGCTTGAAACCGGACGTGGAAAGCCGAAGTATGAGCGTGCGCGAACACGTTACGGACGCAGCCTTGAGCGTGGATTACTGCGGTTCGACGAACGTCGGCCGCGTCCGCAAGAACAATGAAGACAATCATGTGATTTGCGACTTGACGACCGGAGAGGTTCGTCAGGCGCATGCTGGTACGATTCCCAACGTTGGGCCGCGAGGAGTGCTCCTTCTGGTGGCAGACGGGATGGGCGGCGAGGCGTGTGGAGAGGTCGCCAGCTCGACTTGCGTGGAGGTTCTGCCAAAAAAGCTTCAGGAGCTCCTGGCGCCGCTCGCCCAGGTTAGCGAGGCGGACTTTGTTCATGCGATCAAGGAAGCAATTTCTTTCGCCAACCTGACGATCCTAACGATGGCCAGGCAAAATGTTCAGTACGGAGGAATGGGAACGACGGTGACGGCAGTGGGTCTGCTCGGGTCGACCATTTTTACCGGTCAGGTGGGAGATTCGCGCGCCTACCTGCTTCGAAACGGAAAGGCCGTCCAATTGACGCGGGATCAGACTCTCTTGAATTACCTGGCTGATATCGGCGCCCCGCTGCCGGCCGACCCGGAGAATGACCACCGAAAGAATATCCTGACGCAGGCGGTTGGCTCGGCCGATTCGCTCGATATCAAAGTGACTCGCTCCGAAGCGCGGCGCGGAGATCGTCTGCTGATTTGCAGCGACGGCCTCTACAACATGGTCAACGATCCGCTACTGGAAAAGTATGGGGTCCAGCCGGGAGATCTCAGCAGCCCTTGCCGGAGCCTGATTGAAGAAGCTAACGCTCACGGCGGAACCGATAATATCACCGTGATTCTTGCGGAATTGAGCGGCGCCGGATTGGCGGACCCGGATGCGCAGGTCACCGTGAAAGAGTTTGTCGAGAAAAATCCTCTGGGCGAGCTCTAAGGGCATCGGTTTGTTGGACGCCCGCGAAAGACATTCGCGCCGGGGCAACCGTCAGTGGCGGCTTGGCCTTTACAGAGTGAAGCAGGGCTTTGAGTAATCCGGACGCATTAACATGAGTTCCAGGATTCGCCCGAAATGGGCTGTGCGAAGGCCGGTTAATTGGCTCTTTCCGGTCCTGCCTGCCGCAGCTCTGGCGGTTGCGGTCCTGGGATCGCGAGCCGGGAGTTATCGGCAATCTCAGCCAGTCAATCCTCCCACAAGTTCATCCTCTTCGCCCGCGCCTGCCCGGACGCACACGCTTCCCGCCGGAACCATTCTTTACCTTCGTCTTGAAACGCCGGTCAGCACGACTTCTTCAAACCTGAATGGGCCCGTCACGGCAACGGTAGTGCGTGAAGTTTCCGATAACGGCAACGTGATCGTTCCGCTGGGCGCGAAGGTGACGGGAATCGTCGCCAGGCTGATTCCAAGTTCCAATCCCAAGGACCGCGCAAAAATGCTGCTGCGGTTCGATCACCTTCTTCTGCCCGGGCGGCCGCCGCTGATTTTGGCAGGACACGTGACCGCGGTCGAGAACGCTCGCGAAACTGTTTCATCCACGGGCGAAATCATCGGCGTGCTGGCGAGCGAAGTCCCGGCGTCGCTGATCAACAGCGCGCTGGGAAAGATTGGACAGCCGAAAGGCCAGTCCGGTCAGGCTTCATCGAATCCCCCGCCCGCGTGGTTCGGACAGACGGACACGACCATCACTTATCCCGCGGGAACGGATCTGGACTTTTCACTCGACAAGCAGATGGTTGTCGAAGGCGCGTTCCCGCCTGCTTTCGCCGCGGAGCTTCCGGCCGGCGATCAGAGCGCAGTCCTTTCCGTGCTGGCGAACGCGCCCAAAAGGGCCTCCAGCAAAACGGGAACGCCGGGCGACCCCGTGAATCTGGTGGTGATTGGAAGCGAGCAGGAAATCGAGACGGCGTTCCAGAAAGCAGGCTGGACTCCGGCCGCCAGGATGGGCGGGGGCTCATTGTGGAACGCCGTGCAGGCCATGATCAAGGATCAGGGTTACGGCTCGGCGCCGGTTTCCGATCTTTATCTTTTCGGCCGCAAAGAAGATCTGGCGTTTGAAAAAATGCTGAACACGATGGCCAAGCGCCATCACATCCGGCTGTGGCGGAGCGGCAGCAAGACTCCGGACGGCCGCGACATTTGGCTGGCTGCATCAACTCACGACGATGGCATTGACATTCACCCCGGCGTGATTTCCCATGCCATCGACCCCAATCTGGATCTGGAGCGCGCCAAGGTTTCCGCCGACCTCGCGGCAACCGGACTGGTCGCTGCCGAGCAGGCGCTGACGCCACCGAATCCGCTCAGCGGCGGCATGACGGCGACCGGCGGCACATGGAAAACGGATGGCCGGATCGTCGTCATCTCCCTGAAGAATTAGAAGGCCTGATTTTTTCCCGGTCGCGAGGCGATCCGAGAGAGAGTCAGGCTTCGTGGCTGGCGGCCAAAGGGCCTGACGGCACAGCCGAGGAAATCGGGTTCGTTCGGCTTCGTTTTATTAACTTTTGTTGATAATAAAAGACTTAACGGCTTCGTTCGTAAAAAAAGATTGTTTTGTTTTTGTGTGTTTTTGGCTCGCCACATGCTCCGGAGCCGCTTCTGGAGCGGGTTTCGAGCAATTTCGCTGATGCGCAAAGTGACATATCTAGCGCCTGTTCGCGGCCCGCGATATGCGTAAGTTCCGCATTTATAGCGGCTTGCGTACGGTCTGACCGTTGCATCATATGTTGCTTCAATTCCTTCATTTGCTTTCCGCAATCGGCCGCTTTCCCGGACCGGCAAGCCGGTCCTTGTGACCTGGTTTAATATGTTATCACATTAGTTAATAAAGTCAAGGAAAGACCCGCGGACCACAAAATCGGCGGACCGCGCTACTTGCTACTCGCTTTACATTCAAGAGAGAATCTACCCGCTACTTGTCAAAAACCTTATCGTAGTCGGCCTTGGTGAACCGACGAGGCCGCCCATCGTAGCTCCAGATTTGCTGGGGATGTTGACCCGGACGAATCAGATCGATTTCAAGTGGCTTTTGAGGCCATGTCTCCCCTGAAAATACAATAGTCACCGGCTTACCCCCGAGGGTGATTTGGTACCTTGGTGGGGTGTAGCCCAGCCATCGCATCGACCATCCGCCCACGTTGTCGAATTTCCAAGGGTGTAAAACGGCCCTTTGACGAAAATTGCCCGCAGCGAATGAGCTGTACTCTTCCGGGGTCGGCCGTTCGAAGCCGGTCCCTGACCATTTCCAAAGGCGCGGCCATTGGGACGCGTAAATGGCGCCGTCGTGAAGTTCGAAGCTAAAGCCAGTGGAGCCTCTCTCGGCGTACCGGTAAAGGTTCGCATTGTAAAGGTGGACCTCGTTGGCCGCTATTTGAATGACGACAGTCCTTGAACTCGCGTCATCAGGGGACCGAACGTACCGCATAGCCTCGAGGATCTGCTCCAAAACGTACCCCGGGTAACTCATCCGAACGCCGAACCTGCCCTCCGTCATGAACAGTAGGGCCTCATTTGTATCCCAGAAAAGCACGCCGCTGGCGGATCCCCGGATGATGTAGACCGCAGGGAGTAGGAGCAAGTAAAGGACTCCTGCCAGAAGAGGAAAGATGATAAGGAACTTCTTCAACACGTCGCTCCCTCAGTTGCAGGTCGTCGATTGACACACATTGTTTAATATGTCGCTTTGCGATGGGGACCGTGGGTCCCACTTGGCGGGTGGCCCACGCTTTGCAACCTTTCTCCGCACGTCGCGATGATACCACCGGCGGGAGTCAGACGCATCAGCCGGGCGCGGCCGCAGACCTGAAGGTCTGCGCCAGCCGCGCGGGGCACCCGCCAGCCGGCGCAGGATTTCAGAGAGCGAATCCTGCCGGCTTCTTGCGCAATCCCGCCGAATAGAGTATTTATAAATAGTCTGCATAAATTTGCATGGACAAACTTTACCGGCGCACCCAGATTCTGGATCTTCTCCGCCACGGAGCCGTGGCGACGCAGGAGGATTTGTGTGAGAAGCTGGCG
>JBJKPU010000051.1:0-17587 GCA_046706005.1 Terriglobia bacterium
TTTTGAGACAGCCGGGCTGGAGCCTGTCGCCCAGAAAGTTGAAGAGACGATCGTTGCCATCATGCAGGAAGCGGCACGATAAGGTGGCGCAGTAAAACAGAGCTCCCATTTTGGAGGACCCTTGAGGGATGGGAACCTGTTTCTGATGCAAGCCTGCCGGCTGGTGACGTAAATTTGTGTGTGTAAAAGGGAGGAGGGTGTAAGTTGGTTTCGCCTAGCAAGCGGAACCGAATTCTCGAAAAGGAGCTTACACCCCATGGGAAAAGTAACACCGATGACGGAGCAGTTCCAACATTTTGTGAGGGATTTGAAGGAGAGTTTCTGGGGAGACTTGTACGGGAAGACGCGCCTGGCGTGGGAGCGGTTTTGGGAAGAAGAATCGGGACGGGCGCGGGACCGCTATCTGGTGGCGGACAGCTACGAGCGGGCAGGCGAGCATCGGCGCGGCTATCGCAACGGGTATTACGTGCGGGATTTCGTGACGCGGCTGGGGACGCTGCGGGTGCGGGTGGCGCGGAGCCGGGAGAAGAGTTTCCGGCCGCCGGGGCTGGAGCGGTTCCAGCGGCGGGCTCCGGAAGTGATGATGCTGATCCGGGAAGCCTTTCTGCGGGGCATTTCAACGCGGCAGGTAGGACGGGTGGTGGGGATCGTGACGGGCGAGGTGGTGAGCGCGCAGACGGTCTCGAAGGTAGCTCGCAGCCTGGACCGGATGGTGAAGGCGTTTCAACAGGCGCGGTTGAAGGACGAATGGGTATATCTGTTCCTGGACGGAGTGAGCCTGCGGGTCAGGCGACCGGCGGGACGGCAGCGGGTGCAGATGCTGGTCGCTTACGGGGTGCGGGCCGACGGCAGCCGGCAGTTGCTGGGCTTCCTGCGCAGCCGGGGCGAGAGCCAGGCGGCCTGGGAAGGCCTGCTGATGGACCTTTACCGCCGGGGGCTGGAAGGCCGCCCTCTGAAGCTGATCATTACCGACGGATGCGAGGGGCTGGCGGCCGCTTTGCAAACCGTCTATCCGCAGGTGTTGCATCAGCGCTGTTGGGTGCATAAGATGCGAAACATCCTGGAGAAGGTCCGCAGGCGCGACCACGACCGGCTGAAGGCCGACGCCCAGGCGATCTATCGAGCCGAGAGCCGCCAGGCGGCGCGGGCTGCTTTCCGGGTGTTCCGTTCCCATTGGCGGAGCAACTATCCGGCCATCGTGAAGCGCCTGGAGCGAGACTTGCCGGAACTGCTCGCGTTCTTCAGCTTCCCGCGGCACCTCTGGAAAAAGCTGCGCACGACCAACGCCATCGAGCGCTGCTTTGTGGAAGTGCGCCGCCGCACCCGGCCCATGGTCTGCTTCGTCAACGTCAGCAGCCTCGACCGGATCATCTATGCCATCTTTAATGGAATGAATGAGAAGTCTCGATGGAAAAACCGCACCCTCCAACTTTTTACACAAGCAGCTTGACATCACCAGCGGTGGTCGTAGGCTTGATCGGATTCGTGGAGTAATCCACCTTGGAGCCCGCGGCTCCAACGACCAGCGAGCCTCCCACAGCCGCCACATGGGAATTGATATTCTCAAGCGAAAGCGCGTCCACATTGACCGCGCCCTGAGCATTGACCGTAGTATCTTTATCAATGCCCGCCACTGTAGTCTTTTGAATGTTTCCGTTGTCCACGCCCGCGCCAATACCCGCCCCAACAAAATCTATGCCGTAGGCGCCGTCCAGGTTCGTCAACTTCGTCTTATCGTAAGCAAGCACATTAACGCCCTGGCTTGAATCGGCGCCGGTGTTGTCGCTATTGACTGTCGCTCCGCCCTCCACCTTCGCGCTCGTATTCTCGGTAATATTGTTCTTTGTTACTGACCCGGTTGCGCCGCCGGCGATGGTAGCCGATGCTCCGATGGCATTGGTGTCCAGGGTTTCCTGGCCTTTGGCCGCGATCGTCAAGCCCTTCACCGTCCCGGTGCCCAGGCTGCCGCTGCTATCTATGGGAACGCTGAGGCCACTGCTGTTGCCGAGCGCAGTCACTTTAGTATCACTGCCGTCCACGTAAGCCGCCGCTGTATCGTTCTTCGTGACAGTGGACACCGAAGCGTTAGTGCCCGCCCCTCCTACTGCCAGGCTGCCATCTTCAGTCGTCAGGGACGTATTCCGGTTCGCCAGAATCTCCACATTGCCGTTCGAGGTCACCACCGAGCCGCCGTCAACATAGGCATTGGCATTCGTAGTTTCATTGATGGTTGAGACGGCGCCATCACCCGCAAAGCCGCCAAGGCTGCCCGCCACGGCCGTTGATTTGATCGAGCCGAGCACCGAGCCTTCGATGAGCACATTTTCGGCTGCGTCCACGCTAGCGGCCGTGATGAACGCGTTAACTGTTCGATTCAGGGTTTCTTGATCCGACGAAGCAGTCAGCGCCACAGCGCCCAGCGACAGCCCTCCGGCGATGCTATCGACTTTTGTCTTGTCGGTCGCCAGCACCTGCACGCTCTGGCTCGCGTTCGGACTGGTGTCATTGGTCTGATTCACCTTGGCGCCGGAATCGACATGAGCCTGGGTGGTTTCCGTATAACTGTCCTTCAGAACAGAGCCCTGTCCTCCAACGGCCCCCGATGCGGCCACGCCGGCTGTAATCGGATTGCTTGACATGAAGCTCATCGCCGTCACGGAAACGCCACGGAAGGATGAAGTCGCGAGGGTTCCGCTGTCGTCAATCGCGCCGTTGGGAAGATTGAGGGAGCTGTTGCCAAGCGCCGTGACATCGCCCGTGCCGCTGATCGAAGCATCCACCGTATCGTTGGTTGTGATATCAGCCAGCGAAACGCCGACGCCCGCTCCCAAACTGATTGCCACGGCCGCGTTACCGTCCAGGGCGTCGAGCGAACTTGTGCTGCGGACCGCAGCCACCTCCACGCTGCTGCCGGCGCTAACCTTGCCGTTCACGGTGGAATCAACATTCGAGGTCTCATCAATGACGGAGGTCGCGCCCGTCACCGATGCCGAAATTTCACCGGCGGAAGCTGCACCGACGATGGCGTACGATTTGATGGAGTTCTTCAGCTTGCTGTGCAGAATGACATCTGCGGCGGCATTGACAGTGCTGTCCGATCCGATCGAGGTGGACACATCCCACTCCGGAGTGATCTGGTCATAACCTACGCCGACCCCCGCCGCGCCGCCGACCGCCAGCATGCCGGCGACGTCCACAATACCGGAGTTATCGCTTGCAACAAGCACAACGGATTGATCTGTCGCCGCATTGGAGTCATCTCCATTCACGGTCGCATGTTTGCCGATGGTTGCAGAAGTGGAATCTTTGAGCGAGTTGGAACCCGCCTGGTTAATGATGAGTGATCCGCCCAGGGCAACCGTTTTCGAACCGGCGCCACCCACAACGTAGTCCTTCAGGTCTCCCGACGTGCTGGCATCCAGAAGAATGCCGACATCGTATTCGTTGTCGTAATTAATGGCCGCCGCACTCGAACCAGCGGCGCTGACATCTGCGTAATCCGCAATGGTTGCGGTAGTATCACGCGAGAAATCAGGCACCAAAGCGGCAAAACCTACACCCAAGGACCCACCGAGGCCCGCCGCGCCAGCCACCATGGTCGCGCTGCTGGAATCGATGCTGCCCACCAGCAGGTTCTGGCCGGAAGTGACCGTGCCGCCGACGGAACTCTTGGTCGCGTCGGTGATGTTTTCAACCGCCACCGAACCCGCTGCTCCCCAATCCGCGCCGGCTGCGAAGGAAATAGCGATCGGCGTATATTCAACGTTGGTGTTTGCGGTTACCTGAACATTGCCCTTCGTTTTGCTCTTGCTGTTATCGATGGAAGCCGTGACCGTGTTGTTGTAATTGCCGATGTCCACCGACGCGCCGACCCCTCCACTGGCGCTGCCACTGAAGCCGCCGACCGCGGAGACAACCTGGTCAGCGCTGCTGCCGCCTTCCTGTGCATTGACGGTGATGCCGCCGGAACCCATGACGCTTGTACCATCGGTGCCGAAAATGGACGTACCGGCGCCGAGGTCCGCGGTAATGTTGTTGTAAGTGGCGTCGTTATTCACCGCACCGGCAATCGCCACTCCACTGTCCAGGGTGTTGATTGCGCCACCCACCGTAACCGCGTAAAGATTATCGACACCGGTCGCATTGATGCTGAGACCGTCAGCGTTGATCGTGCTGTTCTTGGTGAACGCTTCCACATCCTTGCTGACGGTGTTCTGATCGTACCCACCCGCAAGAGCCACTCCCCCGTCCATTCCTTCACCGCCCGCCACGCTGAGAGCCAGAGCGGCGTTCACGAACCGGGAGGAGTCTTTGGCTTTCACATTGACGTCCCCGGTGGCCGTGACGCTCGCACCGTTATTAATGAACGCCTTGGTCGTGATGCCGGGATCCGTCGACGATGAGCCGGCCTGGTTGATCGCGATCTCGCCCGAAACTCCGAAGCTGTATCCGCCGCCGCCGGCACCATTTTCCTCCGAGGGGGCCTCATCCGAAGACTCACTCGAGTCGCTAGCCGAGGGCGGAGGGTTGCCGCTGGAGGCCGCCGCGAAGGTGACAGCATAGAGGTGCTCGGTGGAATTCGCGCCCACGTTCACATTTCCGCCCGCATTGACACCACAACCCGTGCAGATGCTGGTGCGCGCGTTCGACGGGTCACCGATGTAAGCGAGGGTGGTCTGGTGGACGTCGTTCCAGTTCACCGCCACGTCCATTTGCTTACTTCCACCCAGGCCCAGCGCGCCACCCACCGCAATGTCGAGCAGGTTATTGGTGGCGTCCACATTCACGTCATTGGTCGAATCAACCGTAGCATTACTCTGAATGAACGCCACGGAACTATCGGTCAGGTCCATGTAATTCAACGTGCCGGTGATTCCAAAGTTTTCGGCCTTGTTCCCGGCCTGGACGAGGGCAACCTCAAACATCTGGGTATCGGATTTGACGTTGACCTGACCGTTGTCGCTCCCCGTGGACGCCGCTTTGACTGTGGTTTTATCGCCGACATCGGCAGTCGATTTGTTGGTAACAGTGACGGCGTTGGCTGAGCCTCCGAGCGAGCTGCCGGAGTTTACGCCCGGATTCAGGGAAGCAACTTTTCCGGCGCTGAAGCCCATTCCGGCCGCATTAAAGCTGGTGACACTTGAGTCGGCTTCAATGTTCACGTTCCCGTCTGCGCTGGCGCTGAGGTTGCCGCCTGAATCGTAGCCGGCCAGAACTGAAGTTCCGTCGCCAGTGACCGAGGCATTCGACTTGTTGGTCAAAGTGAGGACGGCCACTGATGCTGCAAGACCGACATTGTCGCCCTGGACGCCCGCTTCGCTGGCCTGTGTCGAAATGCCCGCATTCACGAACGACGTCGCGAATTGCCCTGGGTTCCCGATAAGCCCTAAACCTAAAACTGCATCGCCGACAACCGTTGCAATACCACTCAGGCCGCCGGAAAAGTTCTGGTCCGCCGCGATCAGGTCAGCCCGGTTCACGGCAGGGTTAGCCATGGTCGCGGTTGAGGTGACGGATGCGGATCCCAGCACACTGATAACTTGTGCCCCGCCTTTCACGGAAGTGCCAGCCGTGTTGCTGTAATCGCCGATGGCCACGGCCCCACCGATACCAGTCGATTGGCCGCTCACCGAGCCGGCGGCAGTGACCTGTGGAGCGTCCGTTGCATCGCTCGAGATGGTGGCGTTATTCGCCCCGTCCACCTTACCCGTCACGGTGGTGGTGGCCGCGTTGCTACCTTTGACATAGGAAACCGCAGCCCCGAGGCCTAACTGGCCGGTTTGACCCTCACCCGCTGCCTTGCTCGGCCAGAACGAACCCTGACTTAAAAACCCGCCCATGTTCGTCACCATGCTCTGGTATTTCGCGGCCGTGGCAGTCATGCCTGAGTCCGTACTCAGAGAAGAGGACGAAAAGACGGCGTCCTGCAAGTTCGTGGACTTTGAGGAAATCATGGCATCGCCCGAGTTGGAAGTGACGCTTCCCGTAACGTTGGTCTTGGCGGTGGACTTATAGAAGCCGAGCGCGATTCCTATTCCAGTGCCGTTTTTCGGCGCGTTTTCAGTTGTTGAAAACGGTGTGTCGGTGGCCTCGGTGACGAAGTTGTTAGTGTTGGTGGCGCCGATCGTCACGCTGTCGCCGGAAACGGTCCCGCCAATCTCAGTTCTACTGGAGGAAACCGCATTGCCATAGGCAACCGCAATGACGGCGGGACTGGAGGTGGCCGTGCTTTCCTTAACGGTCAGGTTGTTGTTGGAGGTGCTGTTGATGCTAAGGTTTCCCGTAGCCGAAATGGTGGCATTGCTGGCCACGCTCGTCGTCGCCGAGGAATCCGTATGGCCGTATGCGAAACCGCTGATTCCTATAACAGTGCTCACGGAGGTGGCGCTTGCCGTGGAACCGATGGTCACATCGCCCGAACCTGTGATGTTCGCCTTTCCGGAATTGCTCGAATCGCCAATCGCGATGTTGCTGGTGGCGCTGGCAGCCTTATAGGAAACAGGTCCATAGCTGCCGATCAGATCACCCAGGGACGTATCATCGAGAGCCTGATTAGCCATCTTGTTGGGTGTCTTGTTGGCGTCCGCTTCCGCATCGGCAGTGATCGTAATGTTCCCGCCGGCGATGGTGGCATTCCCAATGTTGATCTTGGCGTTGGCGCTTATCGATGGAAGCGGGGGAATGATACCGTCAGTTACCGATTGCGTGGCCTTTATGGAGATGTCGCCGGCATTAAAAGAGGACCCAGACTCGACGTTGGCCAGGATCGACGCGCCGTTGCCAATCGTAATTGACGGTGCGTCAAAGGTGATGTTGCCGGAGTCGCCCGTCGAAGGGCTGTTCAACGCGTCCGTTCCATTCCCGATCTGCCGGGAGGAAATCGTGACGTTCGGGACTACCGAAATTGAATTCTCCGCCTTCAAAACAAGGTTCGTTCCGTCATTCGGCAGGTCACTGCCCCCGATGAAAAGGTTGCCGCTGGGCCCAGTCGTGCTCAGAGTGGCCGTACCCGCCGTGCCGGACGGCGCTCCCGCCTGAAGCACTCCGCCATCCTCAGCCAGCGTCCCCAAGGCAGTGAACTTGATCGTGCCGCCGTCGCCGCTGGCGTATCCGCCGGTGGCCGAAACCACGGCGCCGTTGTCCAGTTGTCCCCCGCCCGACCCCAACAGAATAATGTCGCCCCCGTTCGAGCTTTGACCTTCTCCATTGGCGAGAATTAAAGAGTTCGAATCCAGAGCGACAAGTCCACCCGCCTGAATGTTCACATTGCCGGCGTTAAGCAGGGGACTGCCGTTGGTTGCAATTGTGCCCGCATTCTCAAAATCTCCTGACGCCTGAATCGAGATGTTGCCGTTTTGAACTGTGATGAAACTCCCGTTCTGAATTCCATTCGCGTTGACCACGTCACTGAAGTCCGGCGAGCTCGACGCGAAAACCGCGCCCGATTGAATGATCCCGGAATTGCTCACCGCGCCGCCGGCGAGACTGATGTCCGTAAGGGCATTGATGGTTCCATTGATGGTAATGGGTCCGTCCGCGCTTGGAGCCGTGCCGTTCAGAAGCGCGTTCGCTTCCGCCGCGTCAGGATTGTCCGCCGAGGTGAAGAATGAATTCATGAAGGCCGTGGTTGGAGTCAGCGCGGTAAACGAACCCACGTTCACCACCCCGGTTGAACCGACAACCATTCCATAGGGATCGGCGAAGAAAACATTGCCGCCGATCTGACCGTTTTCGATGGAGTTCAGCATTCCATTCACGGTCATCTGAGAAGAGTTGATGAGATTGAGAAGTGTGGTTGTATTCGAAGGAAGATAGAGATTAACCACGTCTCCCTGGCCGACGTTGAAATCGTTAAAGGAGTTGTAAGCGGTAGCGCCGGTTACGGTGGTTGTGTTGATGTCTGTGACGTTGCCGGTGGTTGAAACCGTGGTTGCGGTGTTGTTGTCGGGAGTGATCGTGGTTTGGGCGAGAGCTGCAGCACCAAAAACCAGCGAGGCAATCAAAGCGGTAAAGATCTTGCGTACCGCTCGCTGTAACCTCTTGTCATCTACCTGTCTGATCGTCCAACCCAAAAACTGGCCCCCACAGCTCTAAGGGTTTTGCACAAATTAGCGCTACTTTTCGGATCGTGCTTGTTGAAACTTTCTTGACCCGATCAACCATTAACTCAACTTGGTAGCTGCAATCCTACTAGCTGCCTGCTAGAGATGTCAATAAGGAAAGGTAATACAGCAATGACACGAAGTTATTAACCAGCCGGTCAAAAGATAAAGGTCTTAGACGGCTAACCGGCGACGACGTCTGTGGCGGCGATTCACCAGTCTCCAGCCTGGGCTGGCTCTCCACTGCGAGCGGAGTTGCCATCTGAAGACATTTCCCCTTGAACTCACGCTGCGGCAAGACTGTTTTGCTCCCGGAGGCGTGAATCCGGAAGTTGATGGCCGCCGAGGTTTATACCCGTTGAATCGGCCGGAATTCAGGCCCACACGATGCCGCCCTCGTTTTGGCGGAGCAGCTTCGTGTCGCAGCATCCTGCCCCCATTCGCTCCAGATCAATCCAGCTTGTCGCGAAACGGCCTGCACGCGTAGGTGCCGCGTTGCGCGCATGGTCGAAATGTGTGTTCAAATCGATTCAAATCCAGAACACTCGCCGGAATTGCTTTGGCGCCAGCCCGTTGAGGCATATAGAAGATTTATATTCCGTCATAAACAGTCAACACAGGGGTTAGTTTTCCTAAACCACGGGTCGGGGGTTCGAATCCCTCCAGGCCTACCAACGTACTCTTGATTCACCGTGATTATGGATCTTGGAAAATCAGCGGGGTATCAGCGTGTTTGGTTGAAGGCGCCGTCGATGGGACCCAGAAAGCTCAAGACAGCCCAGCCTGCGGCTGCTCGCCGCTAGAAGGTGTAGGAAAGCCCAACCAGAGGAACCGTTTTAGCCCGCAGTCCACCGCTATCCAACTTCACCAGCAGGTTCGCCGTGAACAGAAGTCCGTTGAGGGGGCTTACTCTGAATCCGAACGAGCCATTGGTGATGTTGTAAGAATTAGTGGTCACTTGAGTGGTAGGAACTTTGCGACCAAGCGCATCCGTATAAGAACCCAAGACAACCTGTTGCCCGTTAATCACCCGCTGGCCCAAAAGATCAAAAGCAAACGAAAGGTGCTTTGTCGCTCCAACTGAGGCGCCCACAGCATAAAAGAACTGATTGGGAAGAGACTTCTTCACACCGGTTCTGACGTCGCCTGCAAGAATACTGCTTCCATTCCATTGATAGCCCACATTGACCTCGGGCGAAAACCGTTTGTAGTGGTAAGAGTAGGCTACAAATGGCTTGAAACCGACGGCTCCGGAACCGAGAAAATTGGTTTCGTTCCCTGTCGGCGTTCGGAGGTCACCTGCCACGGCAAGAGCTGAGTGTTCACCTTTCCACACGGTGGCCTTGACTCGCACGGTCACGTCGCCGATCCCGGAGGCGCTCGATGACCCTGCAAAGTCCTTTTGAGTGCTGCCCGCTTTGTTGTTGGGATCAAAATAGTGACAGTACCCGAGCACTCCGGGACCGCCACACCCCAAGTACTCCTGCTGGATCCGATTGATCGTGGCAAAGGAATCAACTCGAAGGCGATTGTTCACGAACGGAACTACCAAAGACACATCCAGGTTCTTCGTAATCCCGAAGGTGAAAAACGTAGTGTATTGGTTCATGGTCAAGCTGATCGAGTTTTGAGTGGAAATGTAATCACTCTCGTAAGGTTCAACCGCTCCACCGGGCCCCGTACCCGGTTCATGCGTAAACACGGAAGGAATGTTATGAAGATTGATTCCGTCAATGCTGTCGAAATTATAATATTGGTACGAAAACCCGAAAGCGAACTTGTGGCGGCCGACGGTCTCGGCGCGTTCAGTGAGGATCGGACCGAAGTTCTGCGTGGAGAGCGTAAAGACTCCAAGGGACTGATCAAAGCTGTAAGTAAAGCCGGAGGCGGGAGAAGTGGTGGGAAGCAGAATCAACTGCGTGGCAATGGCGCTGTTCAGCGGAGTAAAGTTCTCAAGCGAACTTCCCTGAAAGTGTGCCTGATGGAAGGGATTCGGCAGGGTCAGACCGTTCGGACCATAAAGATAGGGGATCACATCAATAAGATTGTTGCTCGCAGTTTGCGCGCGTCCGGTACCCAGCCCCACGGTAGCCAACGCCAGAGCAAACAGAACAATTCTCTTCCCTATCATCCAAGCCACCCCTCCCCGGCGACGCCTCTACGAGCACATCAGGCCCCTGTCTGCCGGGCAATTTAATTTGCTTTCGTCCCCAAGCTATATCTATTCAGGTATTTACCCGAGGGAGGGCCTTTTGTCAAGGACTAACTGACTTTGGCAGGAACCGTTCACTGCATGGCCATGGAAACAATTGCCCAGCCTCCAGAAGTCTTTCGCAGTTCCACCGTCACGTTATCCTGTTTGGAGTGAGTGCCTTGACTATCGGTACTCTCGGTAGTGCGCCGGCACGCGATTTTGGCGTTGTCACCGGAAATCTGAGGCTCACCTGTCGGGACGAATTCGATCTTGATTGACTGGAAGTGCTTAAATGCCTCTTTCAGACTATTCTGTTCCCTTTTCCCAAGCCCGGGCCAGACCGCCAAAACGCCGCTCAAATCCCCCCGTGCAACTGCGCTGGAGTAACCTCGGAGAGCATTCATCACGCCCTGCCGTTCAGCCGCAGACTGCTGGGCCAATTGGAGCGCTTGAATCCTTTGCCGGGCCTCCTGCGAATAGGGGCTGTCGGGATATTTCGCCACGTATGCCTGAAGGGCAGATGGATCCTTGCTGCTCTTGACGGAGCCCCACTCTAACTGCTCAATCTTCCTGGTCGCCAGTTCAGCGTACTGCCCCTGGGGATACTTCCTCCGAAATTCTTCGAAATCCCTTGGGTTCGTGCTGCTGCTGATTCGCTTCCATTCCTGCGATTGCGTGTCAGCCACGGTTGCCGCAGGCTTGGGACTCGCCGAGGGCGGGGCCGGAGTCAAGGCTTGCTCCAGAGGCCCTGCGTTCAAAGTAACCGTCTTGCCGGCAGCAAAATCACTTCGTACCCGGACGGGTTTGTATTGGTTCTTGGTCAGTTCGATGGCATGTGAACCCGGGCTCACAGTCGCACTAAAGCTCCCATCCGATTGGATTGACCCCATGGCCTGGCCGTCCACCTGAACATCAGCGCCGGCCACTGCATTCCGGATCATGAGCGAGGCCATCTGGGGCAATTGCTTGAGATTAAATCGGACATCGGCCTGACGGCCCGCGAGGATCCGAACGTGGTGTGCAGGTACTGTCTCAAACCCCTTCTTTTCCACGCGAACCGAAAAATTGTTGGCCTCCAGCGGAATGCGAAGTGTGCCGTCGCTGGAAGTCACTCCGTATCGCTTATCATTCAGAAATACCTCGGCATCCGGCTGTCCGGCATGTACTGTCAGAATGCCTGGAGCTGGAGCTTTCGCTTCTGCCGACGCCGCTCCTGTAGAACTTGCTTTGGGAACAGGAACGGGCTCCAGCGTCAACTGGACCTTCGCAGTCGCCTGGGGGTTTGCCGCATCAACGTCTATGGATTTGACCAAAGTCTGGTAGCCGTTCAATTGTGCCTCCACCCGGTGATTGCCGGGTGCAAGGTTGAGTTGGCAGCCGGGTGTGGTGCACGACTGGTTGTCAACGGTGACCATAGCGCCTTCCGGAACGGTGAGGATTTCCACGGCCTCCGTGGTCGCTGCCGCGGGAGGCGGACTTACACTCTTGTGTCTCAGGAGAATGATCGCGGCCGCTGCAATCACCGCCACAACAGCCAGGGCGCCCACAATCATAGGAGGCTGCAGCCGACGAGGCGCGGCGATTGGGCGTTCCTTGGGCCGAACTGGCGCCCGAGGAACCGGACTAGCCATCTTCGGAACCGGAGAAGGAGGCTGAACTTGTGGAACGGGCGGAGCCATTCGGATTGTCTCCGCCGCCGCAGGCGGGGTGCTCGGCTCCGCCTGCTTTGAAGACGCGGGAGAAGCGAATGGGATGGTCGCCTCCGCAGACTCTCCTTGCCTTTGCGGAATGACTCTGTCTGCCCACAATTTCACAATCCCTTTTGCCAAAGCCTGAATCCGCTCATCATCGGACCATTCTTCCGCAATCTGGTTTGCTTCCTTGAACAAGCCCTCGGCCTTTGCCGAGTCGGCACTGGATCTGATTTCCTGGTCGAGCTTGCGCATCCTGCTCGCGGCCTGTTTTAGGACCCGTGCCCTCAGCTTGGCCAATTGCTTTTCGAGGTCCGCCATTCTGTCATTGCGACCGAAGTTTCCCACGGCGTCCTGGAATTGCTGGCGAGCCTCGCCGAAACGGTCCTGCCGGATCAATTCTTCAATTTGCCGCGCGGCCCCCACAATCGCCTGTTCGCGCTCGAAAGCAGATTTGCCGGCCATCACGGTCTTCTTAAGACTCAGTAGCTTCGTCTCGCCGGCGTAATTGCTCAGGCCCGACTCGATGACGCTCAAGCTCCGCTCGAAGTCCCGCGAATCCGCTAAAGCCTGGGCTTGAGCGCAAACCTTCTGGATGGCGTTTTCTCGCGCCTGCTCGGCCAGTAATCGCTGCCGTTCTGTTTCTGCTTCGGCGATTCTCTTATTGAGCGATTTGATCTGAGAAGAAATATCTGGAATTTTCCCCGCGTCCTGAGGGAGACCCCTGAGAAGCTCCTGGCCCTTCGCGTACTCCTGTCGTTCCACAGCTTGCTTGGCGCTTTCAAGCACCTTCCGCCATTCCGCCTGCCGCGCCTTTTCCTGTTCCTTCCGAAGGCGCTTCTCCAAATCCACCAGCGCCTGGTCTTCTCCCAAGGCCTTGACCGCCTCAGCGAGCAAAATCTCCCCTCGAGGCAACTCGCCAGTGTCGAGACATCGCGACACGTCTTCAACCGCCCGCTGGAGAAGATCCGCTCGGCGCACGCCTTCCCGGCATTGCTCGTAAACCTGGCTGAAGGCGCCATTTTCTCGATATTCCTTGGGCACAGCGTCTAGCAACCCAAGCGCCTTGGACGCCTCGCCGCCCGCCAGTAACTTTCTGGCCTGCTCAACCGCCTTGTCCCGCCGATCGAGAGCGAGTTTGCGCTGCTCGCGTGTCGAAGCAAGAAGAGCTGAAACCTCTTCCGACGATTCTCGAGTCCCGGCTTCCTCCAAAAAGCGGATAGCCTCGTCCACCTTCTTCGCATTCAGAAGGGCATTCGCCCGCCCGACCGCCTCACGAATCCTTTCCTGTCGCTCGTGTTCCGCCTGGGCGGATCGTACGGATTTCAGAAGGTCCCGCAGCTGGAGAGAATCGCCAGCCTGAGCGATGACTTTCTCAATCGTCTCGATAGCCAGAGCGAACTTCTTATCGCGAATGAATGCGTCCGCTTGTTTCGCGGCATCCTGGCGTAGCGAATCGACCCGGGCGACCTCTTGAGCGGATCGTGCGGATTTCAGAAGGTCCCGCAGCTGGGGAGAATCGCCAGCCTGAGCGATGACTTTCTCAATCGTCTCGATAGCCAGAGCGAACTTCTTATCGCGAATGAATGCTTCCGCTTGTTTCGCAGCATCCTGGCGGAGCGAATCGACCCGGGCGACTTCCTGAGCTTCTTCAACAGTTTTCAGAAACGAAGTAAGGCCAACGTCTTCGGGGGCGGTTTCCAGCCCTGCACGCAGCGCGAGGATCGCTTCGGAATATTGATTCTTCGAAAAGAAGGCCTGAGCGCTCTGGAGTTGCTGTTCGACCAGGCGGCGTTTCTTCTGGATCTCCGCCATTCGCGCCGCCTGAGCGTGGATTTCACTCAGGCGCTTATCGCCTGGAAATTCCTCCAAAGCCTTCCCGGCGAGCGAGAGGCCGTCGTCAAGCTGTCCCTGATCGAGCGCCTGCTGAATCTTGGCCAGGCGATCCTCAAGAAGCTTGCGCCGCTCTTCCTTTTCCTGCTCAACGGAGATAATTCGGGCCAGCGATTCAACTTCGACGTTCTTCGCATCCAATTCGCGAGCCTTCGCCAGAAACTTGAAGGCCTGGTCGAAATCTTTCCGATTGGACTGCTCGCGAGCCGCCGCAAGATACTTTCGTACCTCTTTCTGAAGTTCCTTCTCCCTGATTTCCTTCTGAACCCAACTCAGCATGCCCCGCGCCGAAGTGTGGGTGGGATCAATGGCCAGTGCTTCCTCAAGATGGGCGACGGCCGCTCCAAGCTTTCCAGTATCCAGAAGCCTTGTGGCGTTCTCCATGTGCTGCGCGACTTTCAATTTCTGCGCGCGCCTTGAGAGAGCTTCTTGCTTCAGCTCCTGGCCCTTGGCTTGGCGGGGATCCAGCCGGAGGGCTTCTTCAAAAAGTTTGAGCGCTTCCTCGTAGTCTTCCGATTCCATCAGCCCTTGTCCTTGGGCCAGCAGATCCTGGGCGCGTTGCTGGTTTTCCGCCAGAAGCATTTGCTGCTTGGCTTTGGACAGAAGATCGCGAGCAATGTTGTGATGGCTGTCAATTTCCAGCACGCGCTGGAGTGATTCTTTGGCAAGATCGAACTTGCCCTCTTCGAACTTCTGGCGGCCCTCATCCAGAAAACTCTGCACGGCATTACGCTGGACCGAGCTGGCCACATGCTCGATGTCAAATGCCATTTCCTCCGCCGACTGGTAACGCTTGTCCCGATCCTTTTCCAGGGCGCGCTGCACCACTTCCTGGAGTCCCTGCGGACAATCGGGAAGCACGGTCGGCAGCGGATCGGGCGCGGTCTGAACGATCTTCCACAGCACCGCCGCCGTGTCAGGAGCGGCGAAGGGATTCTTGTACGTCAAGATTTCGTAGAGGATGACCCCAACGGCGAAAACATCTCCGCGACGGTCCGTGGGCATGCCCTTGACCTGCTCTGGAGCCATGTACATCGGCGTGCCCATAACCATTCCGGCGCGCGTCAAAGTTGCCGAGGACATCAGCCTGGCAATGCCAAAATCCACGATCTTGGCGATTCCATCCTTCTGGACAATGATGTTTCCGCATTTAATGTCACGATGGACGATCTCGTGCTGGTGGGCGTAATGAAGTCCCCGGCAGACCTGAAGGACAATGTCCAGCTTTTTGGCGAGAGGAATTTCTTTGCGGGCGGCAACGATCTTCTCAAGGCTTTCCCCCTCCAGAAATTCCATGGCAATGAAGGGAACGCCGTCCGCCTCATCAATGTCGTAAATGGTGACAATGTTGGGGTGATGGAGCTTGCCGGCCGATTGCGCTTCGCGATAAAAGCGCTTCAAAAGCTCCGGGTCGTTGGCGATGGAAGGGGACATCGTCTTGAGAGCGACCAGGCGACCCAGGCGCGGATCTTCGCCCAGGTAGACGACTCCCATCGCTCCCTTGCCGAGCTCGGACTTTACCGTGTATTTCCCGAGCTTCGTAATCATTCAGATGATGAACGCCCCGACCGCCACAGTACCTTTTGAAATTGCCCCCATCCTACGACACGGTTCGTCCGGGTGTCAAGGTTAAGGACAGTCTTTTGATTTGGCCTGCCCTTTTGCTTCAAGGACTTAGACGCTTGCCATCAACAGTGAGACCGAACTCACAGGGGCTGGGGCTTTGAATTTGAAATGGTAGGGATAGGCAGGATGGTCGAGTCGAACGCGATCGACGCGGCCCGTCGTCCTCACTGTTTGTTGAGCAGCGCCGGCCAGTTGACAACCACGGTAATGGGAGATTGATTCGATTCGCCCTCGGGCGCCAGCATCAGGAACCGCTCCCCGCCAGGTGAGACCACGAAATTGCTTCGCCAATACATAGGCGGCATGATGTGTGCCTGAAAGAGCAGTTTGGGAGTGCCGGCCTGGAATGCTGTTGAATGAGTATCAACCTCGGCCGCCATCATCTGGTTCTTCGGGTCAAGGAAATACAACTCTTTGCCGTCGTGGCCCCACTCCGGGTCAACTCCGCCATCCGTCGAGATCTGCCATTTGCCAACGTGTTGCGGGAAAGTTTGAACGTAAATGTCACTTCTTCCGGTTTCATCCGACGTGTAGGCAACGTATCGTCCGTTGGGCGAGAACTGGGCGTTGGCGACGTTAAATTTCCCCTCGACGAACGAGAAGGGTTTACCCCCGCCGGCGAGCGGCAACACCCACAACCCCTCTGTGCCATTCGTGCCTCCCGTGTCATAGATGGCGTAGCGGCCATCCGGCGAAACATCGTCGAGCGATTTGGACTGAGTGGAGGCATAGACCAGTTGCGTTGTCCCCAAGCCGTTCGAATCCTTCTCGAAGATATCGCGCTGACCCTTGCGATTAGAGGTGAAGAACATTCGCTTGCCGTCGGACGACCAGACCGGGTTGAATTCGTCGGCGGGATCGAAGGTCAGCCGGGAACCCGTGCCCCGCTTCAGGTCATACACCCAGATGTCGCCGTTGCCTCGGCTGCCGACCGCTACGGCGATTTTTGAACCGTCATGTGAAATCGCCGGACATTCATAAATGCCGGGAGGGCCGACCTTCCCCAATTCCTTGCCATCTCGATTGACCCAGGTCATCTGGTTATGGCTGGAAACCAGACCGGTCTGGTAGGCCAGAACGCCAGACGACGAGACGGAAAAGAATCCATAGTTCGGGTCCGCGTCCGACCCCACGTCATCCACGACAGGCACGGCTGCGCCCGCAAAGCGCAGCGATTTGGCGTCAAACGGCCGCGCCATCAGCGTACCCGCCCTCAAGTAAAGAAGTTCACCGGGAGGAGCGTAGAGGGCATTGCTGTCAGTTTCCATCAGCCGGGTAATTTTCGTGGAGCCGAGCGAGCCCGCGGCGACGGAAAGTTTTCCCGCATCGGCAAGCAGGAAAATGAAATGCTTCCCGTCAGGCAGGAATTGGGGGAGGAGATAAGCTGCCCCACTGTTCTTTTTATCCGGAGCAAGGGCCAGCATCGGTGTACCCCCCGTCGCGGGCACGCGGGCAAGACCGTTGCCGTTCCAAAAGAGAATAACGCCGTCGACGCTCCATGTTCCGCTTGCAAGCCCTGGTGCGTCACAAACCGCTTGGGGCGATCCGCCTGAGACAGCAACCTTCTCCAGTTTGCCGCCCGCGAAAAAAGCGATGTATTGCCCGTCCGGCGACCAAAAAGGCAGGTTGGCGCCGTCGGTTTCCGGAATCCGGATGGCCGTGAGGCTGTCAAGAGGACGGACCCAAAGCTCCTGGGTGCCTGATGCGGACAGAGCAACGAACGCTACTTTCCGGCCGTCAGGCGAAAGACTCATCATGCTGCCGAAGGGATCAAAACTCGCATTTATAGAGACAGGGACGGAAAAACGCACGACGTGTTGCGGCTTTGGCGCAGGCACGGCGAATTTCCAAAACAAAAAGCCCGTAATCACCGCCCCCACAAGCACGCCCGCCAGCGCCCAGGGCAGCAGGCGTCGTGCGGTCGTCGTGGCATGGGCCTCCGGCCCATGTTCCGACACGGGCGAGACGCCCGTGCCACTCAGCGCTTCCTCAATCGTAATGCGCGCATCGCCGATGGCCTGCAAACGTTGTTTCGGTTCTTTGATAAGGCAACGGCGGATGAGTTCGCGAATGCGGGGCGG
>JBJKPU010000052.1:0-14612 GCA_046706005.1 Terriglobia bacterium
TCTCCCGACGGCCGTTCTGTTGCGTTTGTTTCGAACCGTGACGGCAATTACAACATTTACGTGGGCCTGGTGTTGGGTGGAAATCTGGTTCAAATCACTCACGACTCAAACCTCGAGCTGGCCCCCCAATGGTCGCCGGACGGCGCGACGCTGGCTTACGCGCGCCTGAATCATTCCGGTCTGTGGGACATCTGGGAAGTTCCGGCGCTGGGCGGAACGCCCCGCCGGCTGATTTTGAACGCCATGGATCCGGCATGGTCGCCCGACGGCCATTCTCTGGCTTACGAGAACATGGCCGACGGCACGATTTGGATTTCCGGCGTTTCAGGAGAAAACCCGCATCGGGTCGTGCCGAAGCTGGGCGACTGGCTAATGGACACCGAGCCTCGCTTTTCGCCTGACGGCCGCAGGCTGGCCCTTGTTGCTCGCGCCCTCGGACCCTACGGCCAACTGGCCGTGGCCGATCTGGATTCGGGAAAGGCGCGCTTGCTCACCCATGACCACGCTTTGGCGCTTTCGCCCGCCTGGTCGCCGGATGGCAAGTCCATTTATTTCGCTTCCAGCCGCGGCGGGACCGTGAACATCTGGAAGATTTCGTCCGCCGGCGGTGAACCGGAGCAAATTACTTCCGGCCAGGGAGACGACGCCCAGCTCAGCGTTTCCCCAGATGGGAACCGGATTGTTTTTTCCACCTGGCGCGAGAACATGAACATTGGCCGGCTGGACCTGGCTGCGAAACCGGGGCAGCAGAGCGTGAAATTGCTCACCACCGATCCCGCCCGCAATCAACTCGCCCCCGTTTACTCACCCGATGGAAAACACATTGCCTACTTTTCCAATCTGAAGGGTATTGAAAAAGAGAGCATCTGGGTGGCCGATGCCGACGGCTCAAACTCGGTGCAGTTGGTCAAGGACAATCGGATCAACGTCTTTCCCCGCTGGGCGCCGGACAGCCAGCACCTCTTCTATGAATCTCAACTAGTCCACCTCCATCCGGGTGTGAACCAGGACGAATACCGGCGGGTCGCCATCTCCGGCGGAGCCCCGGAAACCATTATCAAGGGCACACCGGCTTTATACTTTGATGTCGGGGCCGACGGTAGGCTGCTCTTTGCCGGGCTCAAAGGCCAGGTGAAAGTCTACGACCCTCGAAACAACTCGACGCGGACATTGGGCACTCTCCCGCTTAGTGGAGGTCACAGCTTACTGCTCTGGTCGCCGGACCAGCGCTCCGTGGCTTACATTGTGCACGCAAGCCGGGAAAATGATCCCAAGGCAGGACTATGGGTGGATGACTTCAAAAATCCTCCGCGCCAGATCTTCCGCGGCTGGGTTAGCACGTTCGCGCGCGGCCCGGGAAATGAAATCTACGTTCTCGAAGGCAAACCGGACTTGAGCGCCGTCTTGTGGAAGGTTGGATGGGACAGCAAAGGCCTTGAGCGGACATCGGTGACCATCCCCATGATCTATTTTTATTGGGCGGCTCCGGGAAGAAATGCCCAGGACCATATCGACGTCTCCCCGGATGGCCGCTACGTGACGTTCGACGCGCAGGCAGTCCTTCAGGCAAACATCGGCATGATCGAAAACCCGCGCTAAGTGTTTTCCTCCCTGGCGGGGCTAGAGGCGGGGTTGCACGGTCTTCACGAGCCGGGTTATTCCTTCCTCAAAGACACCGGCCTCGGGCAGCAGGCTGAGAACAAGATGGCCGTCCGCAGGAAAATCATAAAAATGGCCGGGATGGGTTAGAACGCCCTCTTTTGTGAGAAATTCCACCGCCCAATCTTCATCGCTTTTCGTCGCCGGCAATCTGAGAACTGCATACCAACCGCCCGTGGCCTGAAGCCGTGTGATGACCGCGCCGGCGATTTTCGCGTCCAACGAATCGCGATTGTTCTTTACGCGTTCGAGAATGCGCGCCTGAATCATACGGCGCAGATCGAGCCATCGCGGCAGGCAAAGCGCAAGCGGCGGACTGACGGAAAGATAAGTGTCCGCAATCACCTCGAGCCGTTCGAGGGCGGACTTCACTAAATCCGGCGGGCCGCCGGCGACAATCCAGGCGAGCTTCATTTGCGGCAGAGCGCAGATTTTGGATAGTCCACTCAAAGTAAGCGTCAGCGCGGACGTTTCCGCCGCGTGTGAGCCCGCCGCACCGCTCGAATCGCTCCAGGCAAAATCCGCAAAAACTTCGTCCGCCACGAGAGCCATTTTGCGTTCGCGGCAAAACTCCGCCAGAAACTCGCGCTCCTCGCGCGAAACAAACGATCCCGTGGGATTATTGGGATGAACCACCAGCACGGCGCGGCTGCGCGGACCCGCGCGCGCCATCAAGGATTCGAGATCGATCCGCCAGCCGGCCTCGTAGCGAAGGTCGTAAGGGACGGGGGTTACATCGCCGAGGCTCGCGAGGAAATCGAACAATGGGTAGCTTGGCCGGGGAACGAGGATTTCATCACCGGGATCGGCGAGCAAGCGGAAGATGTACGAGTAAGCTTCACTCGTGCTGCTGGTAAGGAAAATCTGCTCGGGGCTGACACCTGCTCCACGCTCGACGTAGTAGTTTACAACGGCTTTGCGCGCAGCCAGCGGCCCGCGAGGATCGGGCTCGTAAACCGCGGTTTGTGCTTCGTCAAACGCCGCGCGGATCACTTGTTCATCGGGACCCAGTCCGCAGCGAGTGGGGTTCGATTCCGTCAGGTCCAGCACGGGCAATCCCCGCCGGCGCCACTCGGCGAGCTCCCTGCTCAGGCGATTGGGTTCTAAAGGCCAGTTCGTGCGGGCCGCAAACATAGTCAGGAGAGATGGAGAAATCAGGCGCGGGATTCTATTTTGCCCTAGCAGAATATTTTCCGGGCCGCCATCGCGCCGCTACGCGCGGCCGGCAGCTTCCCGAATCACTTTCAACAGTCCCGTTAGCGATTCGCGCGTGCTCTCCATCGCGTTGCCGTCGGGGCGCCGGTAATGCGATTCGAGCGACATCGTGTTGTCGTAGCCGTCGCGGCGCAAGGCCTCAAACTGTCCCTTCCAGTCGATAAAGCCCCCGCCCACGGGCGCCCATTCCAGTTTTCCGGTCCGCGGATTCTTGCGCACGTCTTTGACGTGCATGTGCGCGAACAAGCCGCGAACGTGTTCGTAGCCGTTCGGGTAGGGAATTTCTCCCAGCATCGTCGCATTGCCGCCGTCCCAGTTGCCGCGCAAATGCGGAGAATTGACATCGCGCAGGATTCGGCCCAGTTCCCTGCCCGTCCCGATGTTACACTCATGTTCGTTTTCGAGCGTCAGCACTATATCGTTCCGACCCGCCAGCTCCGCGGCCTTAGCCAAACGGTCGCGCACATAAGGATAGGCTTTTCCCGGATCATCCACACGCCAATAGCTGAAGATCCTCACTTTATTGGTTCCGAAAAAGCGCGCCAGCCGGAATGATTCGTGGAGCAACTTGTCGGAATCGTCCTCGGTAAAGTTGGCACGGAACGTGTCGCGCTTCTCGGCTGCGCGCGCCGGCATCTGCGGCAGATTGTATTTGAAAATCGGCGATCCGAGCTGCGAAACCTTCAGATGATGTTTTTCAATCAGCCCCTTGGCGCGATCGAGCTCGGGCTGCGTGAGGTTCATCAGGTTCATCTGCCACATGTCGCGCAGCTCGCACCACCCCAGCGAATAGTGCGAGATGAAATCGAGTCCCCGCCCAAGGTCTTCCGTAATCTCATCGGTAATAATGCCCAGCTTCCAGCCGTTGCCTCCGCCCGTCATGCTGCCTCGCAAGGTTCCGAGAGCCGGACCAGCCACCAGCGCCGCCGCCAGAAAATCCCGGCGAGTCGAGATCGATCGCATGAATGACTCCTCTGAAACTGAGGAAGGCGCCTGAGCCCGCGCTTTCTGCAGCGGAGCCCGCCCCTCACCGGATGTAACGGAAACCGTAAGTCCGCTTGCCTCCGAACTCAAACTGCGCCCGGCGCCGGACCTCAGCCTTCTGCTCGATGTCCTGCCCGCCCGTGTAAGGGCACATCGCGTACACCACTTCGCCGACTTGCAGATCCATCACCAGCGTGGTGGCAAATCCTTTTTTGGAGACGTCATCGGTTTTTGAAATTTCCGCCTCGCCCTGCTGATTGCGCACCCGCACCGCGAGCCTCATACCCAGGCGTTTCTCGGTGCGCTTTTCGGTTTTCTTCAGCACTTCCTCGACGCGCGGCGGAGGCGCCGCCGGCTCATTCGGTCCGAACTCACGCGGCCGTCGCGAGGGATCGGCGTAAGTCCAGTATGTCGGCTTGCCGCACTCGTTACACGGGCGCACGATCTGTCCGGTCGCGGCCAGCACTTCCGCCTCCATCTGGGTTACGGCCCAACTCGCGTGCTGAAGGCAGTTCCGGCATTCCAAAACGGCGGCAGCATCAGTCTTCGGCACCTCCGGAAGCACGGCAAAATCAATGCCCCAGATGTTGCGGCCGGGGTCTATACACTCCACGCCCAATTCGGGACTTTCTCCTCCCGCCTGCGTGGGCCCGACGACGCGAAAATCCGCTTCACTATGGTTCTTCAGGTTGATGATGTGAATCGCGTCGCCCGCCCGCAACCGGTGTGTCAGTGTGATGCGCGCGCCCGAGCGGTTGACGACGCGCGTCTCGGCCTCCTCCGTAAATTCTCCGCTAAAAGCATCGAACCCGATCACGCGGATCGGAATCGCGATATCGAGCCTTTCCGAAGTCCGCCGCTCGGCAGTGCTCATCGTGACCTCCCTAAACTCCCTCGCTCCTGGTCGCGCATGGACAGCCGTCCCGAGATGGAGGCCGCCCCTGGGTGCGAAATTACGCCTACTCTACCAGCGAACCGCCGTCCGCTCAATAGATTTTGAGTCGCAAGCATCCCTGTAGCGGATTTCGTGCTTCCCTCGACAGGACGCCATCAACTAGAACCTGAAAAGGCTCACCGCTTCAGCTCTATCCGGCCGGCAATCGGCGGACTCTTGACAAACCGCATCAATCAGTATATATAAATTGTTTATATTCGTATAGAAATGTAGGAGCTTAGCCATGGAACTGCTGCGCATCCGCGATGCCGCCCGCCAGTTGGGCGTGAGTTTTCCGACCCTCAAACAGTGGATTTACCGCAAAAAGATAAAGACCATCCGCACAGCGGGAGGGCACCACCGCATTCCCCGGCCGGAAGTGGACCGTTTGCTTTTCCAATCGGCCCCAAGAAGACCCGCCAGCCGGGCGAATGACGGCGCGAAGATGCTTGCCCGCACGGAGGCTCGCGATGTGACCGGGCTCGAGCAGATTATCAGCGGACGGAATCAATTGGTGGGCCGCATTGTTGAACTGAAAATCGTGGGCCTGCTCGCCAAGGTCAGACTGGACGTCGGTGGACAGACCGTTACCGCGATCATTACCCGCGACTCGGCGCGCGACTTGAAGCTCAAGAAAGGGGAGACGGCGGCCGCCCTCATCAAGGCTACGGAAGTGATGATTATCCGTCCCCCCGAATACAGGACACGAATCTTCCAGCCGACTTTTTAATGAACAAGTTGCTGACATCCTGGCTGCGGTTCGCCCTGCTCGCGTCCCTCAGTCTTTGCGCGGCCTGTTCACCGCCCGCGCCGAAGCCATCGGCAACCGCCCCGATCGTAATCGCAGCTGCAATCAGCCTGAAGAACGCGTTCGAGAACATCGCGAGTCTCTACCGGGCCCGCACCGGCGTGCGCGTGGACTTCAGCTTTGGCGCCTCAGGCGAGTTGATGAAGCAGATTGAAGCCGGCGCGCCCGTTGACGTCTTCGCCAGCGCGGGCCAGCCGGAAATGAACGAGCTCGCGCGGCAAAACCTGCTGGACGGTTCGAGCCGTGCCGACTTTGCGCGCAACACGCTGGCGCTCATCCTGCCCGCGGGCTCGGCCAATAAGTGTGTGGATGTTCACTGCCTGTTGCGGCCCGAATTCGGGCGAATCGCCATGGGTGACCCGAAGACTGTTCCCGCCGGAATGTACGCGGAGCAGATGCTGCGCAGTCTCGGCTTGTGGTCGCGCCTTCAGCCGCGGCTGGTTTTTGCTGAGAATGTTCGCGAGGCGCTTGAATACGTGGCGCGCGGCGAGGCCGGTGCCGGGCTGGTTTACTCGACCGACGTTCCTATCGCCCGGGGCCGCGTGATCGAGGCGGTTCGCGCTCCGCAGGGAACTTACGGCCCGATTCTTTATCCAATCGCAGTTCTGCGCGGAACTTCCCACGCCGCCGCAGCCCGCGCGTTCGAGCAATTCGTCCTCGGCCCCACGGGGCAGCAGGCGCTTAAAAAGTTCGGGTTCCTACCCGCGAAACCATCATGATTGCTTCCGCCGTCCGGATTTCCGCCGTCGTCGTCGCAGTCGCCACTTTGTTCGTGGCGATCGTCGGGACGGCCATCGGCTGGCTGCTGGCGCGGCACAGCTTTCGCGGCCGCGAACTGCTGGATTCCGTCGTCACGCTGCCCATGGTTCTGCCGCCCACCGTCACGGGTTATTACCTGATCCTTCTGCTCGGGCGGCGCGGCCTGCTCGGAGGCTGGCTGTTCAACCTTACCGGCTGGACAGTAGCTTTCACTTGGGAAGGTGCGGCGATTGCCGCCGCCGCGATGGCGCTGCCGCTGATGGTCAAATCGGCCCGCGCCGCGCTGGAAACCATCGACCCCCGCTACGAGCTGGTTTCCTACAGTCTCGGTAAAGGGCGGACGGAAACTTTCTTTCGCGTCACGCTCCCACTCGCTTCAAAGGGTCTGGTGGCCGGCGTAGTTCTGAGCTTCGCGCGGGCACTGGGCGAGTTCGGCGCCACGCTGATGCTGGCTGGGAACATCCAGGGAAAAACACAAACCATGCCGCTCGCGATTTACGAAGCGTTCATCTCCGGCGACGATCGCGATGCGCAGCTTCTGGCCGTCGCCTTGACCCTGGCCTCGGTGGGAGTGATTTATTTGACCAATGTTTTGACACGGCGGAAGGCCAACGATGCTCGAAGTTAAAATCACGAAACGTTATGCGCCGTCAGGCGAACGGGAGTTCGCGCTGGATGTCGCCTTCGCGCTGGGCGAAGGCGTGACCGTGCTGTTCGGGCCGTCGGGTTCGGGCAAGACGACCACGTTGCGTGCCATTGCCGGCATGGTCGCGCCTGACCGCGGCCGCATCGCACTCGACGGCCGGATCTTTTTTGATTCCGAAGCCGGTGTGAACCTTTCGATTCAAGAACGGCGCGTGGGATTCGTGTTTCAGGATTATTTGCTGTTTCCCCATTTGACCGCCGCGGCCAATGTCGGTTACGGCCTGCGCGCGCACTCAGATCCAGCTCGCCGCCGGCGCGCGCTCGAATTGCTTGATTGGGCGGGCGTTGCGCACGCTGCACACCGGCGGCCGAGCGAATTGTCCGGCGGCGAGCAGCAGCGTGTGGCACTGGCCCGCGCTCTTGCGTCCGAGCCATCACTCCTTCTGCTCGACGAGCCGTTTTCCGCCGTGGACGCCACGACTCGCGCCCGCCTGCTTGATGACATCGTTGAGACGCAAAGGCGCTCGCGCATTCCTTTTCTTTACGTCACTCACAGTCCTGCCGACGCCGTCCGCGCCGCCGGAACTGCGCTCATCCTCGATGCTGGAAAAATCGTTCAGGAAGGCAATCCGGCGGAAGTTTTCAACGCACCTCAATCGCTTGCCGCCGCCCGCGCTGTGGGAGATGTGAACATCGTGCCGGGCGTCGTTGCGACGAGCGATGCCGCGGAAGGCGTTTCAACCGTGGCCGCGGGCGCTTGCCGCATCGTGATTCCGTATCGTGCGCTTGCGGAAGGTGCGCGCGTTACGCTCGGGATTCCCGCCGACGACATCATCGTTTCCCGCGAACCCGTCAGGCGCACGAGCGCCCGCAATCTGCTGGCGGGCAACGTAAAAAAGGTTCTTCAAGAAGACGGCCGCGCGGAGTTGATTGTCGCCTGTGGAGTGGACTTGAAGGTTCGCGTGACGGCGCAGGCCGTCGAGGCGCTGGAACTTGCGCCCGGCGCCGAAGTCTATCTCCTCATCAAAGCCAACGCCTGCCGCGTGCTGGACTAAATCGCCCCTGCAGCAGCAAGGCGCCGCCGCGCCAGGCGACACTTGCGTGTACAATCTCGAATGGGATGAAAACCTATCACATCGCGCTCCTGCCCGGTGACGGCATCGGCAAGGAAGTGATTCCTTCGGCAGTTCGCGTACTGGAAGCCGCGGCTGACGGGTTCAAGTTCGAGTTGCAGTCCTTCGAATGGGGATGCGAATATTACCTGCACACGGGCCGAATGATGCCCGAAGACGGCCTTGAGCAACTTCGTCCGTTCAATGCGATTCTTCTGGGTGCGATCGGCCATCCCACCGTGCCGGACCACATTTCGCTGCGCGAGCTGCTGCTGCGCATCCGCTTCGGTTTCGATCTCTACGTCAATTTGCGGCCGGTGGAAATTCTGCCCGGCATGGAATCACCGCTCACAGGCAAGACCTCGAATGCTATCGACATGCTCTTTGTGCGCGAGAACTCCGAAGGCGAATATTGCGGTCTGGGCGGACGGTTCAAGCGCGGCACTCCGGACGAATTTGCCATGCAGCAGGCGATCTTTACGCGCAAGGGAGTGGAGCGCATCCTGCGCTACGCATTCGAGCAGGCGCGCCGCCGGCCTCGCCACCGGCTTGCCAGCGCCACCAAATCGAACGCGCTCAATTACAGCATGGTGATGTGGGATGAGATTCTGCGCGAAGTCGCCCGCGATTTTCCTGACGTAGCGGTCGCCAACTATCACGTGGACGCGCTTGCGGCGCGCATGGTGACGCATCCGGAAAGTCTGGACGTGGTGGTGGGTTCGAATCTTTTCGCCGACATTCTTACCGACCTGGGCGCGGCGCTGCAGGGCAGCCTGGGGCTCGCCGCAAGCGCCAATCTCAATCCCACCAAGCGCCTGGGCCCTCCGATGTTCGAGCCGGTGCACGGCAGCGCACCCGATATCGAGGGCCACGGCATCGCCAATCCCATCGCTGCCATCTGGACCGCAGCGCTGATGATGGAGCACCTCAGTGAAGCGCTGACCGCCGCGCGCATCATGACGGCGCTCAAGGCAGTCACCGGCGCGCGCAAGATTCGCACGCCGGATTTGGGCGGGAAGAACTCAACTCAGGAATTTGCGGACGCCGTAATCGAAAAGCTCGCATAGCGAGGCAAGCTAGGGCTTCAAGCTGAGGAAAGCTACGCCGTAGCCGCCGAGCGTGACGGGGATTCGCTCCGCCGGCGTGATGCTTTGGGCCGTTGGGCCGGCTGTGGGATCGGTATTGGCGTCAATGGTAAGCAAGGACGCGGAACTGAACGCGGGCCACTCCGAAAGGTCCACGACGACGGTGCGGGGATCACCGGTGCCGTTGTCATCAGTGGAGGAATGGACGGCGCGGTCGGCGATCATGATCACCACGCTTCCGTCAGGTTCCTGGACAGCCAGCGTTTCAACGGTAGAGGTTTCCGTAACGCTCAGATTGAGAATCTGAGGGTAAGGGCCGCCGGGCGGCGCGGGAAAGTAGCGCCCGAGCCAGTAGTCCACCCAATAGCTTCGGTAAGTCGCGCCGGTATTGTAATCAACTTCTCCGTACTGCTGATCCGCGTCAAAATCCCAATGATAAAGGCCCTGGACGCCGGCCTGGCTGAGTTGCGAAAAAACATAAGGGCGCCAGGCGGCGAAATAGGCGCTCGTGCCGCGCTGGTCGGTAACGAACTTCTGAGATGGATTGCAATTGCTGAATCCGTTGGCACCCTGGAAATCTGCATTCACATTGTTCTCCGTCACCCAGACGGGAACCGCAGCGAGCGCCGGATTGGTGGCCAGCTCGGAATAAATGTATTTCACGTCGCTGACAAAACCCGGAATCGTGTTGAAGAGGGCCTGGTCGGTATCCGTCTGGTTGCAACTGGAATAAAAATGCGTCGCGACCACGTCCACCTGCGCCGTGACGTTGGCGACGAAGGTGGGCATGTAATTTTCCGGTTCCTGGCCGAAATCGGCAAGCTCGACGGCTGCGAACTTGATCGGAACCTGCGAGCCTGCCCCCTGCATCGCCGGAACAACCATGTTGTAAAGCTGAACGTACTGTGCGGCCGTCAGGCCGTTGATGTTCGGCTCGTTGAAAATCCCCCACCAGGTGATGGGCGTCAGATTGGTGGCCGAGTGAACATGCGTCACGCCCTTCGTATCGGTAAAGCCGGTGGTCGTGTTGTAGTACTTCACCATTTCCGCCGCGTAATTCGCAAAATCCTGAAAGTGCGCGGGCAGGAGATGGCCGCTGGAATCATCCATCCAGGCAGGAGCGACGGCGAGCTGAAGTTCAGGGCTCTTGTCGCCCACGCGGATGACAGGATCAAGGATGGCGTTGAGTGTGGAAAAGTCCCACGTCTGGTCGGCCTTCTGCGGCGTGCCCGCGGAAACCGGCTGCAATCGAACGTGCTGCGCTCCAAGCTTGCCCAGGGTCGTGACAGCGCCGGGATTATTCGTAAAGAATTGATAGTCCCAATCGGCAGGCTGAAACGACGTAGTCATGAAATCCTCGAGCTGCCCGCTCTCGGCGACCGAAGTGTTCACACTGATGCCGATGGTCGCGACAATCGCGACCGTAACCGAAAGCGACGCGCTGGAAGTCGTCTGTCCATCGCTCGCCGTGATGGTGACGGAATAAGCTCCTGCCGCGGCCGACTGCGAAGTGAAAGTGACCGAACCTGTGTCGCCTGTTCCGGGCGAGGTAATTTGATCGGAGAGGCCAACGGGTAGCCCGGTGACGGTCAGCGTGACGCTGTTCGTATTTCCGGAAGGCCGCATGATCGTCGCATCGACCGAGGCCGGCGAGCCGTCCTGCAGAACCTGGAGCGTGCCGGCCGCAAGCGAAAGCGAGATAGGCGCAGGCGGGAGAACCGTGGAGTTTCCGCTCCCGCCGCAAGAAACGGTAAATGCTATGGCTGGGCTGACTAATGCGAGAAGAAATGCTGCTTTTGTTCGCATGGGCAAACTCACTGGATGCTCGAAGGTTATATCTTCTTAACTTTAATCCATCTGTGACCCGCGTCACGACTCAGGAATTGAGCGCCTTCTTGAGGTCAGCGATCAAATCTTCAACCGATTCGATACCGACGGATAGCCGCACCAGGCCATCGGTCACGCCCATCGCGATGCGCTGCTCGCGCGGCACGGCGCGATGGCTGGTGGAAGCCGAGTGGACAATCAGCGAGCGCGTATCGCCCAAGCTGGGGGCGCGCGCGAAGATTTGGACGCCGTCCATCACTTTGGCGCCCGCTTCGTAGCCACCCTTCACTTCAAAGCTGATCATGGCTCCAAAAGCTTTCATCTGCTTCTTCGCGATCTCATGATTTGAATGCTGAGGCAAGCCGGGATAATTGACGCGCTCCACTTTGGGATGCGCGGCCAGAAATTCCGCGATGCGCTGCGCGTTCGCACAGTGCACCGGCATGCGAACGTGAAGCGTTCGCGTGCCGCGCAGAATCAGCCAGGCATTGAACGGGCTGATGACCCCGCCGTAATCGCGAATGATTTCGTGCGAGACCAGCCGAATGTAGTCCTTTGGCCCGACGATCACACCGCCCAGCGCGTCGCCGTGCCCGCAAAGATATTTTGTGGCGGAGTGAACCACAACCGTCACGCCCATCTTCAGCGGTTGCTGGAGCGCGGGTGAAGCGAACGTGTTGTCGATCATGGTGGGAACGCCGTGGCGCTTGCCGACGGCGGCCAGCGCTTCAATATCAATAATGTCGAGCACGGGATTCGAGGGCGTTTCAAAATAAATCAGGCGAGTGTTCGGGCGCAGCGCTTTTTCAAAATCCTCCGGGTGCGTGGAATCGACAAAAGTCGCCTCCGCTCCCATGCGCGGCAGTTTTTTGGCGAGAAAATTATAAGCCGCGCCGTAAATTGAACGCGACGCCACGGCGTGATCCCCGGCCTTGATGTAACCCATGATGGCGGTCGAGATCGCCGCCATGCCGGAAGCAGCGGCCAGCGCGTCCTCGCCCGCTTCGAGCGCCGCGATCTTTTCTTCAAACGCGCGGATCGTCGGATTGCCGTAGCGCGTGTACATGTAGCCCGGCTTCCGCTCGTCGAACAGCGCCGCCATCTCTTCGGAATTCGGAGAAGCGAACGTCGTCGCCTGATAAATCGGCGTGTCCAGCGCGCCCGTCAAGGCGTCCGGCGCCTCACCCGCATGCACGGCTAAGGTTTCAAATTTGTGTTCCATTCCTTACCTCGCTGTTCATGTTCTCTCTTCAAGTCCAAGCAACATGACTGCTCAGGAAACTTTCACCGCTACTATTCTTTTTCTTCATCCAAACGTTTCATTTGCTGGGCTAGGTCTCGCAACTCATTTTTCCTCTCATCGTCAAGCCGCACCCACCCTTCCGGCGATCCACCAACTTCCATGGTTTTACGCCACAGATCCCGCAGGGCAGCGTCTCGAGGTTTCAGGATCTCATAGTCGTCAACGTCATAGCCGCCGATATCCCCGTTTAACAGGCGTTCAACGAAGTCACCGACAGCGCGCGGATCAGGCTGCCTTTTGAAACAGGCGCCCAGTACTACTAGGACAACTACAGCCAGAGGAAGCAAGAAGAGCCATTTGGCACGCGGGTACATCAGTAGAGCGCCAACCAGGCCAACTATCGACAGAAGGCAGCCTGTCCGGCTCACGAAGCTTGTAACTTTGCTTTCCATGCCGCAACGATTGTCTCACGGCATTTCCGTAAAGTCCCGACCCTGCCCTCCATAACTGAGCTGTAGGAGGAACTTCTTTATGCGCCGGAATATGCTTCGCCGGCGAGTAATGATTTGATTCGCGTTAGCCCTCCGGGGCCGGCGACGACCAGGCAGACTGCGGCTCGCACCGGCGCATCCCACTGATTTTTCTTGACTTTATTAACTTATATGGTAATATACTCAGGCGTGACATGTGTCGGATTGGCGGGAACTGTGGACATCAAATGGTGGGTAGCGGCCAGCGCGGACCCGGGAACGGCGGAGGGGTGGAAGGTTCCTGCCAGCTTCCAGTTCGTTGCTTTTTGCATGCCGTGCCGGTTGCAATGGAAACGTGTGGACGCCGCTCTGGATGCGGCCGGGATCGAGGTCGGCACGGATGATTGATGCAGTCAATATGCCGTTTGCGCGCCCCCCAAAAGTGCGGCAAACCCTCATGAACAGCGGCTTGAATGCATGTGACAGTGCTCGAAAGCATGGTAACTAAACAATCTTTTTTTGACGAACGAAGCCGCTAAGTTATTGACAACAAAGGATTGCGCCCCAAAACGAACCCGAACGAACCCGAACGAACCCGATTCCGGCTGCTCTGCCGTCAGGCCTTCTTGAAGCCCGTCGGCCGCGCCGCCAGGCTCTCACTCCCACGTCGCGCCGTTGGCAGTGACGAGCCGCGACTACCCACCGGAATAAACTTCCCCGGCGAGCAAGGTCTTGATTCGAGTCAGGCCTTTCGTTCCGGCGACGAGCAGGCAGACTGCGGCGAGAACGGGGCAAATGCCGGCGATCAATATTGCCGGGCCGAAATTTTTTTGCGGGCCGAGAATCCATCCGGTAACCAGCGGGGCAGCGGCGCCGGCGACGACGGAGACGGTGTTCAGAAAACCGACACTTCGCCCGACCAGATTTTTGGGCGAGGCGTGCTGTACGATGGTCCAGTAATTTGAATTCCCGACTCCCGTGGCGCACAGCGACAACGTCAGAATCGGCAGAGACCAGGCGCGGCCGGTGACGAGCACCAGCAGAATGGCCGCCGTGCCCCCATAGCCAAGGACGGCAAACCACAATCGCGCCTGAAACACGCCGACGCGCGCCGCAAACCTGTCCGACACCGCCCCCGCGAGAATATTCACGATGGCCATGGTGAAGAGCGCCGTGGACAGCACCTTGCCCATGCCCATCGTCGAGAAGTGGCGGGATAGAACCAGATAGCTCGGCACCCAGGTCAGGACGAAATACCAGTAGTAGGACGAAAGCAGGATGGACAACGCCATAGCCCAAAAGGTCCGGTTGGAAAGAAGCGCATGCCAGTTCCATGCGCGCGCCGCAGGCGGCGTTTCGACGGCCTTTGGCGGCTCAGGCGCAGGCTGGACCCCTTTTGAGCGCGATGCCACGAGCCAGCACGGCACCCAGATGAGCGCGCCCAATCCGGTGATGGCAAACATGGCCCGCCAGCCGAAGCTGGAGAGCAGTGCGGCGCCCACGAGCACACCCAGCGCAGGCCCGAAGTTTTGGCCGGCAATATAAATCGCCGTCGGCAGGCCCTGGTCCTTGCCCTGGAAATTGCCGCGAATAAAAGCAAGGCTCGCCAGTGGCGCAATCGATTCCGCAATTCCAAGCACCACGCGCAGTCCGATGACGTCGCCCGGCCCGCGGCTTAAGGCAATGGCGGCGGAGGCGAGCGACCAGACGAGAAATGCGCCCGCGTAAGTACCGCGGATGCCGTAGCGGTCCACCACGGCGCCGGCCGGAATCTGGCACAAACCATAGGTCCAGAAGAAGGCGGAGAGCAGCACGCCCATCGTGCCGGGCGTGAGCCGGAAATCCTTCATCATCGCCGGGGCGGCAATGCT
>JBJKPU010000053.1:0-18582 GCA_046706005.1 Terriglobia bacterium
CCGTAAAGCGGCGCGGTGTCAAAGAAATTGACGCCCAATTCCAGCGCTCTGCGAATCGTCCCCAGCGCCTGTTCTTCCGGCACGTCCTGGAAAAGCCCTCCCAGCGGCGCTCCGCCCAGCCCCATCCGAGTCACTTCCAATGCTGTTTTTCCAATTGGAACTTTGGCGAAGGGATCCATGCCGCTCCTCAAATCATTTTTCTCAAACCCGCTCGCAATCTATCACGCTCGTGCACGCCCATCAAGCGACGGAGGTCTCCGTGCCCGGAAGCGGGCGGATTGCGCGGGCGGGGCGGGGGTGGTACTTTGGTGCTATTGCGAAAGGCGACCGGGGAGGTGTCCAATGGGGTTTCTATCGAGATTGGGCAGGGTGGTGGAATCCGTGGGCCTGGCGATGCAAAGTCGGAGGCGCGATGACGCGCAGCACGCGGCGCAATTCCGCGAGCTGCTGATGGAAGCGCTGGAAGATCCCGCCACGGCGCGCGCCGCGGCGCGGAGGCTGGCGCTGCCCATTCTGCCTATCCGTGGCGGGCAGTGCACTTCCGCGAGCGACATCTCCCACGGCGACTTCGGCGCGAGTTGCGGCCCCGACACCGGAGACTACACCTTCGCAGGCGGCGGCAAGGTGGGCATCGGAACAACCTCTCCGGCGGCGCCGCTGGACGTGACGACCGCGAACTCGACCTACAGCGCGACGGGCAACGCGGCGCTGCGGGTCACCAACACGGCGTCGTCGGGACAGAGCCCGCTGGATTTTGTAATCAACGGAACGCTGCGCGGGCGCGTCCGGACGGATTACGTCGGCGACCTGAACCTGGTGGCGAACGGCGGCCATTTCTACTTCTTCACCGGCGGAGATTTCGGCGTCGGCACGCTCTCGATGATTCTGACCTCCGCGGGCAAGCTGGGCATTGGGGCCTCGGCACCGGCCGCCAAGGTGCAAATTGCCACGGCGAGCGATACCAACCCCACCAACATCACCGCGTGGGACACGCGGCATCTGGTGGCGGGCCAGGGAGGGGGAACCCAGGGCGGAGTCGGGATCTCCTACGACCAGACGAATAACGTGGGCTACCTGGAGGCGCTGCATCCGGGCGTGGCCTGGGGAAACCTGGTCCTGCAATCCGACGGTGGCAACGTCGGCATCGGAACCACAAACCCGATACGGCCCCTGCACGTGAAGGGGGGAGACATCGCTGTGGAGGGCGATCCCACCAACGGCGGTGGCTTCGCAATGATAAAGCCGGGCGCAACCGAGACGACGAGCGTCCTCTACCGCGCTGGCGGAAGCGATGAGGACCAGGACGTCACCATCCTGCGCACCTACCGCAACGCAGCCTACAGCGAGGGCGAGTACACGATACTGAACGTTCTCGCGCCCCCGGAGACGGAGACTTTCCCCACTCCGAAGCGCGAGGCCACGCTCACCCTGGAGCGCGCGGACGACCTCGGGCATTCCGAGTTCCTCGACCTCTATAATAATTATTACCCCGACTCAACGCCGCCCTCGACGCAGTATGGCATCAGAATCCAGAAGCGGAACCCCACAGGCGACACGAATGCCCAATACCATGATTCTGTCTTTGACCAGTACGACGGAAACACATCCGGCACCGGCGGGGCCGAGGTCTATCTGCCGATTATGACCCTCAAGGCGGACCGGACAACTTGGCTCAAGTCGCATGGCGACCTGACGAACACTTGGCCTGACTCCGATGCGATTCACGCCACTGCCGCCATCGAGACGACGGACAGCACGGCAACGACGCTGGCAACGATCACACTGGATTCGCCGCGCGTGTACCAGATCTTGGTCCGCGTCGCTGCGCGACAGTCCGACGGAACCAACCACGCCCTCTTCTTTCGCACAGCGCTTCTCTACAACGAAGGAAGTGGGGCTTTCGTCCAAGGCGGCCTCTTCGAAGACGCTATGAGTCCCATTCTCTCAAGCGGCGCGTCGGCCTGGGCCCTTACGCTTAACACGTCTGGGAACAATGTCAATATCCAGGTGCAAGGGGGCGCTTCGGCTACCGTGTATTGGGTCGCCACCATTGAATATCAGTCTCTGAGCGCCAACTCTTGACGGATCGTCGCTGGCGCCCGAAAGCCCACGCCCCGCAGGAGGCGGGAAGCTGTGACGCAGCAACGTACCCTTTCTTTAGCTCCTTTGTGCGCGGCCCTCCTGGCCACAATCCTCGCAGCCAGTGTGCACGCCCAGGACAACATCTGGACCGAGAAAGCTCCGATCCCCACCGGCAGGTGTTGCGCCGGAGCAGTTGCCATTGGAGGTAAGCTCTATGTTGTCGGCGGCATTAACCCCGATGCCGGCGCGGCAACGTGGGCGAGTGTCCAGTCCTACGATCCCAAGACCAATACCTGGACAGCCAAATCTCCAATGCCCACCCCGCGGGTTTACTTCGGCGCGGCCGCACTGGGCGGAATCCTCTACGTCGCGGGCGGCGAGGGCCACGCGTACCTAGGGACGCTGGAGGCCTACGATCCGAAAACCGACACCTGGACGACCAAGGCCCCGATGCCGACGGCGCGCGGCGAGCTGGCCCTCGCGGCATTAGGTGGGAAACTTTACGCTATGGGAGGCGACGCCGGCGCTGGATTGCTTGCCACAGTTGAGGCGTACGATCCGGCGACGAACACTTGGTCGAAGAAGGCGCCAATGCCCGCACCGCGGCAGGCATTCGCTGTGGCGTCAGTGGGCGGCGTCATCTACGTCGCCGGGGGAGAAGACAATACGCCGCCGTACGGGATGCCGCCAACCGTTTTCGCCTACGACCCAGGCACCGACACCTGGAGCACCAGAGCGCCCGTACCCACGCCGCGCCTCGGCCTTACGCTCGCGGTAGCAGGGGGGATAGTTTACGCCGCCGGCGGGCAGGACCAGGACGGCTATGTTGGCACGGTGGAGGCGTATGACCCATCAACCAACTCATGGAGCAGCGAGGCCCCCATGCCCACGCCGCGAGAGCTTCCAGCCTCCGGGACGGTTGGGGACACGATCTATGTGGTGGGAGGTCTCGCTAGCGACCCGGTCACGAAGGCGATTGTGTACCTCGACACGAACGAAGCCTTCAGTCCGTTTGAGAAGGTGGGAATTGATATTCGGGCGGGGGATCCCAACGACACCATCAACCTGGAATCCGGAGGAGTGGTGCCGGTGGCAATTCTGGGCTCGGCGACGTTCGATCCCAGGACGGTTGAGCCCTCGACGGTGACTTTTGCGGGCGCGCCGGTGGCCACGCGCGGCCGGGGCGTTGCCATGACCACGCTCGCGGACGTGAATCACGACAGCTATCCCGACCTGGTGCTTTTCTTCCGCACGCAGGACATGACGGCGCTGGCCGGGGCGAGCGCGGGCAGTTCGGTGGAAGCCGTGCTCTACGGCAAGACTTATTCCGGCACGCCCATCCGCGGCTCCGGAACCGTGAAGATTCTCCCTCCCGGCCGGCATTGAACGTTTCCCCGCCGAACCAGCCGGCCCACCTGCAATACGATTGTTGCCGTTCCGCCGCTCAGGTACAATAAAGCGTGAGCGAGGTGGAAGTATCCTCGTTCCGACGGTCCTTTACACTGCATGGAACCCATCAGAAATCTTGAAGACGTCGCCATCGTCATCCGCCCGGCCAGGGACAACGTGGCCGTGGTGACGGAGGATTTTCTCGAAAAGGATGACAAGCTGGGGCACGACGGAAGGGTCATCACGATTTCCGGACGCGTGTTGCGCGGGCAGAGTTTTGCGCTCCACCCGATTCTCAAAGGCCAGGCCTACGTCACGCTGGGCGATCCCATCGGCCTGGCTTCGCGGGATGTCAATCCTGGCGACCCCATCAACGAAACCAATCTAGAAGACCGTCTGCCGAAGCTCAGGATTCGCTATCGCGACAATCTCGCCCCTGTCCCGGCCGATCCGGAATTGTCGCGCCTGACGTTTGACGGATTCGCCCGCCCGGACGGCAGCGTCGGAGCGCGCAATTACGTGGGCGTCGTAACCTCCGGCATGTGCTCCTCCACGGAAGCCCGCGAAATTGCCTTCCGCGCCATGCGTGAGGTTTACTCGCGCGACCGCTATCCGAACGTGGATGGCGTGGTGCCGATCGTTCAGGAATCAGGCTGCGGCATGCCCGACGGCCGCGCGGTTTCCATTCTGAATCTCCTGCTGGCCGATACGCTTCGCCATCCCAACCTCGGCGCAGCCATTTATATTGATCTCGGATGCGGGAAGACCTGCGTGGAGTGCTCGGGGCCGATTTTCCAGAACCAGGTTGCCGATTACCATCAGCGCGTCGTCAACATGACGATTCAGCGGTTGGGCGGAAGCAGGCAGACCGTCGAAAAAGGGCTGGAAATCGTCCGCGGGCTTCTCGATTACGCGAACCAGTTTCGGCGAACTCCTCAGCCGGTTTCCAAACTCACCATCGGCACAAAATGCGGCGGGTCGGACCGCTGGTCGGGAGTTACGGCGAATCCCGCCGTGGGCGTGGCGGCGGATATGTTCGTCAAAGCCGGCAGCGCCGTCCTGCTGCCGGAAATCCCGGAACTTCAGGGCGCGGCCATGGCCGATCTGGCCCGGCGTGCCCGGACGCGCGAAGTCGGCAGAAAGCTCGTCAACGCGCTCAAACGTTATGAAGCGTATGTCAGGAAATTCGGCGACGATTTTCGCGACAATCCTTCGCCCGGCAACATCAAGGGCGGACTGTACAATATTTTTCTGAAATCCAGCGGCGTCAAAGCCAAGGGCGGCACTTCCATTGTGGAGGATCTTGTCGAATACGGAGAATGGCTGGGCGAACGCAAAGGCCTCTACGTTCTTTACACGCCCGGATACGATCAGATTTCAACTTCTGCTCTGTTTTTGAGCGGAGCGCAGGTCGCGCTTTTCACAACCGGCCGCGGCACCGGAACCGGCTGCGCGCTGGGACCCGTGATCAAGATCGGCTCGAACAGCCGGCTCGCGCAGAATTATGCGGACATTGATGTGAATGCCGGCGTCATTCTGGATCGCGAGAAAAGCATCGATGACGTTGGCCGGACGATTTTTGAAGAGACGCTCGCCGTGGCCTCGGGACGATCGATTCCCAAAGCGGAGGAGAGCGGCTTCCACAATGAATTCAAAATCTGGGAGTCGCTGTGGCCGACGCTCTAGCTCGTTCTGCTCAAAAAAGGGCGCGGCCCGGCCCGAAAAAAATGTGTCCCATTCGTCCCAAACGTCCCAATCGTCTCACGGCGTTGTGCTAGGCTTAAGGTGATGACGAATGGAGCGCATCGCAAACGATGAGAGATCTCGCACAGTCGTTCGGCCTTAAATTGTGCGGCGCTTTTCCAATGCCCATCGAAAGCGGAAAAATGCGCGCAATTAAACAATCTTTTTTTGACGAACGAAGCCGTTATGCTATTGAAAACATTAGATCAGCCCCCCAAACGAAGCCGAACGAACCCGATTGGCCGACGGCACGTCTAATGAATCGAGGAAAGAATAATCTATGACCGACTTCGTGATTGTTGCCGTGGTTTTTGTTGTCGTTTTCTTCGTTTTGCCCCGCATCCCTGGAATGTCGCGCTTCACCTGAGCGGCTCCTCCCCGCTCCCCGTCGGGGGACGCAAAGGGACAATCTGATGAGTCTAAGCACCTGTCTGAATGAGCCGGATCGGGACTCGCTTCGAGCCTTCTCATGACAGGTGAGGGGGCTCGACGATTTGAATAACTCATTATATATCAATAAGATAGACTTGGCTCTAATCCCCACTTCGCATTTTTCGGCACTTATGAGAGAATATTCAGGTTTTGCTGAAGCGAATCTGCTAGGTCTTGGTTTGGTTCTGCACTGTTGGGGGTGGCAGATTCCGAAGTTCAAGCTTTCCGCTCATGGGTACAAATCCCACCGATAAGCATTCATCCAGACCCCGCATCGCCCTGCCTCGAGTGATGGTGGCGACGACCGCCATGCTCACTTACATTTCGTTCTGGCGGGCGGCGGCGGTTGTTCTGAACGATCTCGGCTCCTCGGCTTTTTACGCCGGCGGCATTGCGGAACAGGCGGTCGGTCCCTCGGCCCCCTGGTTCATTCTGGCCGTCATGCTCTTCGCCTATGCCGTGGCGCAGATGTACGTGGAAAGCTGCAGCATGTTCGTACGCGGCGGCGTGTACCGAGTCGTCAAAGAAGCGATGGGCGGAAACCTGGCCAAGATTTCCGTTTCCGCGCTGCTCTTCGATTACATCCTGACGGGGCCAATCAGTGGCGTGTCAGCCGGCCAGTATCTTGTGGCCTTCCTGAACGAACTGTTTCGATACGCGCACATGCAGATGGTCCTGCCGGCGAACTCCGGCGCCGCCATTTTTGCATCCATGGTCACGCTCTACTTCTGGTGGCAGAACGTCAAAGGGATCGAGGAATCGAGCGACAAGGCCGTAGTCATCATGCAGTTCACCACGGTGATGGTCGTTTTGATGATCGGATGGTGCGGCTACACGCTCTGGGTTCGCGGCGGCCATCTGCCCCCGCTTCCGATTCCGAAAAATCTTCACTTCTCCCCGGACGCCGAGGGCTGGCTGCTCAAGAGCCGGCTGCCGGAAATCGTGGGCGTGATCGGAATCATGGTGGCCTTCGGCCATTCGGTTCTTGCGATGAGCGGACTCGAAACCCTGGCCCAGGTCTATCGCGAAATCGAGCACCCCAAGCTTCCCAACCTCAAGAAGACGGCCTTCGTCGTCTTCATATACAGCATGCTTTTTACTTCGCTGGTCTCGTTTTTCGCTTTTATGATCATTCCCAACGCGCACACGCGACTGGGATACAAAGACAACCTGATTGCCGGTCTGGCCATGAACGTTGTCGGGCCGTTCTTCCTGCGTCTGCTCTTCCACGGCTTCGTCGTCGTGGTCGGCATCATGATGCTTTCCGGCGCCATCAACACCGCGATCGTGGGCGCCAACGGAGTTCTGAATCGCCTGTCGGAAGATCGTGTTCTGGCCGATTGGTTTCGCAGGCCTCATCCGAAATATGGCACTTCCTATCGGCTTGTGAATCTGGTCGCTGCACTGCAGATCCTGACCATCCTGCTGAGCCGCGGCAATGTGATTCTGTTGGGTGAAGCCTATGCGTTCGGCGTGATTTGGAGCTTCGCGATGAAGGGGATGGGAGTCCTGGTCCTCCGATATCGGCAGGGCGCCCTCCGAGGATTCGAAGTCCCCCTGAATTTCAAAATCGGCAAGTTGGAGATCCCCGCCGGCCTGGGATTGATTACTCTGACCTTGTTTGCCACCGCCAGCATCAACCTGCTGACCAAGGAAATTGCCACGATGACGGGCGTGGCGTTCACCTTCATCTTTTTCGTCGTGCTGACCATTTCCGAACGAGCCTCGCACCGGCGTGGAGGCGAAGGCGCCGACCTCGACCAGTTCAACCTGGAACCCAGCGAGGAAATCACACCCGACTCCTGTGGCTGCCGCCCCGACAGCATCCTGGTCCTGCTTCCCGATTACCACAAGCTTTATCATCTGGCCCGAGTCCTGGAACGGGTGAGCACTGAGCGGCGTGATGTGGTGGCGCTTCACATCCGCGTGTTGATGAGAGCCGGCTCGGGAGAACATCCTCTCTCCCCCGAACAGCTCTTTACCGTGAATGAGCAGGAACTGTTCACGAGAACGCTGGCGATTTCTGAAAAATACGGCAAGCCCGTCAAACTGGCGGTCGTAGCCGCGAACGATGTCTGGGACGGTATGGTCCGAGCGGCTCAAACTCTTCAGGCTTCAACGATGGTGCTCGGACTTTCTTCGAAGATGGCGCTGACGGAGGAGGCCCGCCGCGTCGGCCTCGCCTGGGAACGTCTGCCGGAACCCAAGCCAAGACTCTCGCTTGAAATTCACACACCGGGCGGCCAGGAAGAGATTTTTTACCTCGGCCCTCATGCGCCGCGCCTGACTGCCAATGAAATCGACCTGCTTCACCACTTGTGGCTGGAATTCAGCGGCAAGCTCGGCGAAGAGGAACTCCATCACCACGACATCATCCACTTCGCCCTGAATGAGGTGCGCCGGGAAATTGAAGAAGACCAGGAACATGACGTGGTGGAACGCCTCAAACGCCACCTGGACGAAATCCGGTCGCGCCGAATCCCTCACCTATAACCGCCTCTCGGGAAATCCTTGAGCGTCCATTGCTCCGCCTTCACCAAAAAGGGGCGGAATGCTTTTGTCTCACGGGTCACAGGTGAGAAACTGTGAGGGGGCGGGACGCCGGGCGCCTCTAATGCCGGGCCCTCTTGGGACCGGGATCGAGCGGCCGCTCGTCCTCCGCGAGGCCGGAAAGAATGGCCTGGCGTACCTGGCTCATCAGGCGGTCGCGGTCGGCCATCGTCATGTCTGCAGTCGGAATGCAATCGTGGAAGGCAATGCGCAGTCGACCGAGATGAAGCCGCAGGTCCCCTTTGGGCATAATCCGAGCGCCCCCTGAAACCGAAATCGGGACGATCGGCGCACCGGATTCAATCGCCATCACAAAAACACCCTTTTTGAACTGTTGCAAGCGCCCGTCGGGACTGCGCGTGCCTTCGGGATATGCCAGAAAAGAATGGCCGGCTTTGAGTTTGGCTGTGGCTTCTCGAACTGCAGCGATAGCGCGGTCACGGTTTCTGCGGTCTACAGGAACGAAGCCGCGCAATTTCATTCCTGCGCCCAGAATCGGCACCTTGAAGAATTCCTGCTTGGCAATCGTGAGAACGGGCGGCAGGAGCGTGATGATGGCAGGCGGATCACAATTACTTTGATGGTTGGGCATGAAGATGGCCGCGGTGTCCCGCGGAATATTTTCAGTGCCGCGCGCTTCCACCTTCACCCCACCAAGCCATAAAGCAAGGCGAGCTCCGAGAAGTCCAACCTTGTAGAGCGTATCGGTGCGGCGGGTAACGAAGGAAACCAGCAGAAACGGACCGCCGACAACAAAAATGTAGGTCAGGATTACGGCGCAGACAAAGAACGTCCGCAGCATCAATTCTCCATTGAGGTGGAACCTTGGGTCTTCCCTTCAAGCCAGCCGCGCCGCACGGCGCGCTGCTCGGGCGTAATGTCCTTCATCTCCCTGATGCCGTAAACTTCGGCGGGCTTTGATCCCAGCGGGAAGGTCACATCCAACGTCTTCCCGTTGCGTTCCACCGTGAAGACCACCTGGTCGCCGGGTTTCATTCCTTCGATCTCCTGCTCGGGCGGTTGGACCAGATATGAACCATTCATTTTCGTCAGAACGTCTCCGGGCTCGATGCCTGCCCGCGCAGCGGGACTCTGCGGCTCAACCGATTCCACGCGCACAGGACCAACAAAGCTCTTCAGCGACTTGAATCCGAGGTCCGGCGCCTGAACCTGCCTGGTTTCAAGCTGCAGACCCGCGTAAGAAAAAAAGCGGGCGAAGTCGAGCGGTTTCGTGCCGTCGACGTCGTCGCGGAAGAACTTTGCGGCGTCGAAGCCGGGAGCAAGCTGTTCCACAATCGTGAGAAGATCCTGTTCAGTAAAATAGCGGCCGCGCTGGGCGAAATCCACATTCAGGCGGCGCATCAAATCGTCCAGGCTGTGGCGCGCGCCGCTGCCGTGAAGAATTCCGAGATCGAGCAGGTCCCCCAGCAATTCACCCTTGTTGTAGTAAGAAATGCTGCGTTCCGGGCGGAAATAGTCCGGATACTTTTCGAGCCATGCGTCGCGCCCCGACTCGATCGCGCTCTGATAGAAGCGCGCCGGCCGCGAGCGTAGCTGGAGAATCTCTCCCGCGACGTGCCGGTAAAAATCCTTCCGTCCAATCAGCCTTGACCGCAGGAGGGTCAGCTCACCGTAGGTGCTGGTCACTCCTTCCGAAAACCACAGGTCACGAGTGTCGTTGCCGTGAACATAGTCTATCGGTTCAAGAGCCTGGGGACGGATTCTCTTGACGTTCCACAGATGAAAAAATTCGTGCGCCGCAATCCCGTCAACCACGGAGGGATCCGAACGCACTTCGTTCGCAGGAATCGATATTGCCGTTCCGAAAGCATGCTCCATCCCGCCGCCGACCCGCGAATCCAGAAATTGAAACATGAAAGTGTAGCGATTGAAGGGCACGTCGCGCATCATTGCCGTTTCCGTCGCCGTAATCTTCTTGAGAGCGCCGACAAGCTTTTTCGGATAATAATCGGAAGTATCGGCATTGACAATCACTCGATACTCCGCGTCTCGCTGCCGGTAATCGTACTCGGCAAACTGTCCGGCCAGGGCGGGACTGTCGCCAAGCCTATCGTAGTTCTGCGCCTGATATTCTCCCGGCTGAGGCCCCGAATCGAGCATCGTTGCCAATTGCCACCCATCGGGCAGGTCAACACGAACCCGCACGGCACGGCTGCGATCCTTGGGAAGATAAAACAGCAGCAGCGCGAAATTGAGAAACGCGTGCTGCGAGTCGAGTTGGGCGGAAAAGGGTCCCGGCTGGTCGGCATAGACCGCGTAATGAAACATCAGATCGTCGCAAGGTGTAGGCGCCGCCCAGGTCTCGATATCCACGGACCTGAGCGCAACCGGCCGGCCGTGGCAGGTTGCCGTCAAATCCTGAACGTCGTGGACAAAATCTCGAATCTGATAGAGGTTGTTCCAGGCCGGAAATTGGATTTCCAGACCTTGGGGCGCTTGCGGGATTTCCATGGTCACGTGAACAAGGTGAGTCCCCGGATCGCGCAAATCGAGCCGGTATTGAACCGGAGCTTCCGTGCTCTGCGCCCAAAGCGGGCATGACCCCGCAATCAGAAGGACGGCAGAAATCAAGATGAGCAGTGTCTTGTGCCTCATGCGCAACTTTCAACTATAGCATTTGCTTCAATACGCCAAACCGCCGGGCGGTCCGGGACGCTGGCCGGTTCCCTTCAGAGAGGACGTTTCGATTGGTAAAGATAGCTCCCGCGCGCGACCAACTCCGCCGGGCCGGTCAGGTAGACTTGATCGCTTGTGTCCCAAAATACCTGCAGAAAGCCCGCCGTCGTTCGCACCCGGACGTTTCGCGCTGCCTTCCCGTTCAAAATGGAAGCTATCGCCGCGGCGCAAGAGCCGGTGCCGGAAGATACGGTTTCGCCCGCACCACGCTCCCAGTAACGGACCTCAATCTCATGCCACGAGACGACGCGCACAAATTCGACGTTCGTGCGATGAGGGAAAACGCTGAGCCGCTCGATCTCCCGTCCCAGAGCTCTCCAGTCTATGCGTGCAAATCCGGGAACAAAAATCGAGCAGTGAGGATTGCCCATCGAGGTGATTGTCGCCAGCACTTGGCCCTGGCTCGTCCGAAGAGGGTATGCGATCAACGGGTAAAAATGTCTCGCAGTTCTGAACGGAATCTTGTCCGGCTCGAAAATGGGAGCGCCCATCGCAACCCGGAACATCCAGCGTCCCGGCGAACCTTTCCGGCCTGTTTGCTCGACCACTTTGACGCCGGCGAGAGTTTCAATTCGGAGTTCGCGCGCAGTGCTCTTCTCGCCCGCAAGAAAAGCCGCGGCGCAGCGGATGCCGTTACCGGACATTTCCGCCTCACTGCCGTCGGAATTGAAAAAGCGCAGGCAGGCGTGATTCCGCGATCCGCGAGGAGGCGAAAGGATCAGCAAGCCGTCCGCTCCAACCCCGGTATGGCGATCCGTGATGGCCTTGGCAAGAGCCGGAAACGCCCGTGGAAGTCCCCAGCTGCGGGCTACGATAAAGTCGTTGTGAAGGCCATGAAATTTAGCGAAGTCAACTTTTATGACTTTTGGCATGCAGATCGTATCTCCGATGCAAAACCAATAATTTCGCGCAGGGCGGCCCGGCGCGCAAGAAGAATCTATGGTCCGGCTCGCCGGTAAATGGACACCGAACCTTCTTCCGGCCCGGGAATCGACTTCACACAGACGAACTCCTGGAAAGCGGAAGGATAAGCGCGCATGAGTTGGTCTACTTCATCGCCATCGCCGCGGATGATCCATTCAACCCACTTACCGGCGCCCGACGGAAGCTGATTCCAGTATCTGCGATTGTATTGGGTCAAAATATTCCTGTAGTCAATTCCGACCCGGGGCGCGACACACGGCCACATTCCCGCCGCCATCAGAACTCGCTGGCCGTCGTAATGCCCCTTGAGGAATCGGACTGCCGCTTCCTCCGGCTTTTGACCGCACGGCGTGTTCAGAATGCTCTCACGGACAATGGGAAGGTTCCGCAGGCCGCTTCTGATCTGCAGTGCGCTTTGGATCGTAAACGCGGCGATCATGGCGCCCGCACAGAGCCATCGCGAATGCCGGGACAGGCGCGCCGAAACGGCAAACGACGGAAGCAACGCGATGGCCGGGAGCATTTCCAGTCCATACCGCAGGTTGTAATAGGTATAGGGAAAATAAGTCGGGACATAGAGCCCCACCGCTGCGTGCGCCATGGCCTGGATATAGAACGGCAGCGGCACGAGCAGCAACAGTGCTGCGGAGCCTCGGGCGCGGCGTCCCTTGCCGGCAAGCCAGGCAAGCAAACCAAAGGCCGCAAGTTCCAACGACCACGCTCCGATGACGAGGGTCAGGTCCTCCAGGTAGTAGCGCGCGGATATAAGCACGCTCCCGTCGGTCGGATATCGGAAGCCGGTCGTCGCCACCTGATGAGCGTAAATGGCGAGGGCGGAATAAGGTCCGTTATAGAATTCCAGTGGGTTGCCGAAGCGGTAGGCATTGTGAAGAAACCACAACACCGGCCCGGCGCCGGCGATCAGAGAAAAAAGGATTGTGTGACGAAACCTGTCCTTCCAGTTTTCCCGGCGTGAAAGGAAAACAAAGAGGGCGGCGAAAGGCAGCACGTACCATTCGCCATAGCGAGTGAGCGTTCCGCCAAAGGCGGCCAGCGCTGCCAGGACCAGCGTTCGCGTGCTGCCGCTCCATTGATACCGAAAAAGCCCGTAAACAGCAAGGACCGCCCAGAGCTGGGCCATCGCCTCCGTCATCGGCTCGCTGGCAAGGTAAATCATGCTGGGGCAGAGAAGAATTCCGGCCAGAGCCACGAGCCCGGCGGAAATGTTGGAGTTCATCTCCATCGCCATGCGGAACAGCAGCCAGCAGGTCACAACAAAGCAGGCAATGGAGACAAGGCTGCCGGCGAGTCCGGTTCGCCACAGGAAATTATTCTGAGCAAGCGGAGAGACGATGATGTGATAAAGCGGAAGCCAGACGCTGCCGATTTCGGCGTAGCCCGGCGTGAGGGAATCAATGAGGCGTCGTGCGCCTTCCATGTGGGCGAGCGCGTCGCCCAGAATATCCGTGACGCCCAGGCGATAGAAGGTGCAAAGGCCCGCGCCCGCAACGCCCACAATCAGCGCCCAAACTGCTGCCGTCTGCCGCCAGGCGAGGCGTTTTTCCGGTACGAGGGTGGAAGCGTTGGAAGGCTCAGACGTCAACATCGGTAAGGCGGCTGAATGCGCGCACCCGTTGTTCGATTTCCGCGTGGGTGAGGTTCAAAAGACGTGAAAGCCCGAATTCCTCCACGGCAAAGCTCGCCATGACGGAGCCATAAACCACGGCGCGCCGAAGATTCGCCTCCGAGTAATCGAGTGTCTTGGCCAGATGGCCCATCATGCCGCCCGCGAAGGTGTCGCCGGCGCCCGTAGGATCCTTGTATTCCTCCAGCATGAAAGCCGGCGCTGAAAAAACCGAGCCGTTGTTGAAAAGCGTAACACCGTGCTCGCCGCGTTTGATGACGACAATTTTCGGCCCCAGGGCCTGAATAGCAGAGGCGGCTTTGCGAAGGTTCTGAATGCCGGAGAGCATTCGCGCTTCACCTTCGTTAATCACCAGCATATCCACTTCGCGAAGTGTCTGTCGCAATTCCTCGCCGGTTTTCTCGATCCAGAAGTTCATCGAATCGCAGGCCACCAGCTTTGCCTTCGGAAGTTGCCGGCGGACGTGGAGCTGCAGCGAAGGGTGAATGTTACCGAGAAACAGCATCTCGCTTTCGGTGTGGCCTGCCGGAATTTTGGGATTGAAGCTCTCAAAGACGTTGAGCTGCGTCTCAAGCGTGCGGGCTTCATTCATGTCCAGAATATACTCGCCCCGCCATCGAAAGGTGCGGCCGGAGGCGCGCTCGAGACCCGAAGTTTCAATGGATCTGCGGCGGAAAACCTCCAGGTGATGGTCGGCGAAATCCTCGCCCACCACGGCCACGACCCGGACCGGCGTAAACCAGCTCGCGGCCACTGAAAAGAACGTCGCCGAACCTCCCAGAATTTCATTGACCTCGCCATACGGCGTGCGAATGGAATCAAATGCCACAGACCCCACAACCAGTAACGACATCGAAATCTCTCAACCTCCGTCGAGAATTGAATCAATCAGAAAGCAGTCATCGAACGTATTTTCCTATTAGCAATTGTAGCCGTTTCCTGGTGGCGGCGGAAATTTTCTTGCGGTCCGTCAGGATCGCGTGAGAGAGCGCGCTCCCGCAATGGCAACTTCGCTCCTTGGGAAGCAGGCGCACGGCGGCCCGCAGGATTTGGTGGGCGTTTTCAACATTGCGCGTGAGGTACTCGATAATCTGGGCCACCGTCACTGCATCGTGGCCGGGATGCCAACAGTCGTAATCCGTGACCATGGCGAGCGTGGCATAGCAGATTTCCGCTTCCCGCGCCAGCTTCGCTTCCTGAAGATTCGTCATGCCGATGATGTCCATACCCCAGGCCCGGTAGGTGTTGGACTCGGCTTTGGTCGAAAACGCCGGCCCTTCCATGCAGACATAGGTCCCGCCGCGGTGAAACTTCGCCTTGGCTTCCCGGCAGGCTTTTGCCAAGGTGTTCAGAACCGCCGGGCACATGGGATCGGAAAAACCAATGTGCGCCACCACGCCACCGGTGAAAAATGTTGAAATACGGCCGCGCGTCCGGTCAAAAAACTGATCGGGCAGAACCATGTCCATGGGCCGAAAATCCTCGCGCAGCGATCCGACCGCGCTGACGGAAAGAATGCTCCCCACGCCGAGCTTCTTCATGGCGTAAATGTTGGCGCGGAAATTGATTTCGGATGGCGAAATCACATGGCCTCGTCCATGCCGGGCGAGGAAAGCAACTTTGCGTCCTTCCAGCGTTCCAATGCGCAAAGCGTCGGAGGGTTTGCCGAACGGCGTCGCCACCCTGACCTCGCGCACCCGCTCCAGTCCGGGCATCTGGTAGAGTCCGCTTCCGCCGATAATTCCAATCTCTGCTTGCGCCACTGTAATTTTCTCCTTGTCGTTAAGATTTGCCCGTCGCGCGTGTCTCGCTTTGGATGCTGATTCGTCCGCCTTCATCCTTCAATCGAGCCCAGGCGCGCTCTGTATCGTGAGGGAACACGACCAGCACATTGTCCCTAGCCAGCTCCGGAAGCAGTTGCTTCTTCGTTGCAAGCGTGTCCAGAGGAAAAAGGTCAAACGCCATGATCCAGGGGTAGGCCAGGTGCGCGGCGCTCGGAACCAGGTCGGCGATAAAACACGCTCGCTCTCCGTTCGACTCCACCCACACGCACTGCTGCTCGGGAACGTGCCCTGGAACCAAGTCCACCCTTATGCCGGGCACGATTTCGTCGGGACCTTCCAGGAAGACGGTTTGCGGCTCCGCCGCGCGGAAGAATTCCTCGATATAGCTGGCGCGATCGCGGTCGCTGGGATGAAGGGCATGTTCCCACTCGCCGCGCTGGATAAAATAGCGGGCGCGCGGAAACGTAGGCACAATCTCTTCGCCTACCCGCCGTGTGTTCCAGCCGCAATGATCAAAGTGGAGATGCGTATTGATGACAATGTCGATCTCCTCGGGCTTGAGCCGGTGACGGGAAAGCTCAGTCAGAAGATTGGTAGAGTGATCCACGCCGTAGATATCAGCAAATTTCGCGTCAAACTTGTCGCCGATTCCAGTTTCGATGAGCACGTTATTCTTCCCGGCGCGCACCAGCAGGCAGGTGAGGGCCAACCGGATGCGGTTACGCGAATCGGAGGGAATTTGCTTTTCCCACAGCACCTTGGGCACGACGCCGAACATCTGCCCGCCGTCGAGCATGAAAGTTCCATCTGACAATGCCTGGATTTCATAAGAGCCCAGTTTCATAAGCGCCCTCCGTCGGAGCCTTGCGGCTCTTCCCTTTTCCTTTCCTCTAAAAGTTCAATCAGCACTCCCGCCGTGCTCGACGGGTGCAGGAATGCTATCCGTTCGCCGCCCGCCCCAGTTCGAGGCTCGCGGTCGATCAGGCGCACGCCATCCCGTTCCAGTTCTCCCAGCGATTGGACCAGGTTTTCCACGGTAAGCGTCAAGTGATGCAATCCTTGTCCTCGCTTCTCAATAAAGCGCCCGATGGGAGAATCCGCTGCCGTCGCCTCAAGCAATTCGATTCGGCTTTCCCCTACCTGGAACACGGCCACGCGCACACCCTGGTCCGCAACCGATTCCTCAGATGTCGGCGCGCGGCCCAGCAGCCGCTCAAAAACCGCCCGCGACTCGGCCAACGATTCGACAGCGATTCCCAAATGATGAATCTTCATCAAACCCTCTTGGCCTCAAACCTTGTCATCACTGCGGTCGAAGGCCGGAGTCCCGAATGATTTGCTCCACCACAGAATAAGGATCGGCGCGCCGCTCCAGAACGTCATCCACCAGCCGATCCACTAGCCCTTTTTGGAGTTGAGAGCCGGTAATTCTCTCAAACAGCCTCTGCCGCAACAAATTCAGCACACGGGCGCGCACTTGCAGCCTTTTTCGGTCCATCCCTGCAGCCTCTCGCGTCCCATGCAGAAAATCCTCAATCGCCGTTCTGAGTTCGGCCGCGCCCTCGCCTGTGGTGGCAATCGTTTTCAAAATCGGCGGCCTCGGCGCGCCGTGCGGAATGGCAATGGAGAGCATAGCGGACAATTCCTGTTCCACGCGCTCCGCTCCCGGGTGATCCGCCTTGTTGATGACAAACAGGTCGGCGATTTCCATCACTCCTGCTTTGAAAGTTTGAATATCATCGCCGGTTCCTGGCGTCAGCAGCACAAGCGTGGCCGCGGCAAGGCCGGCTACTTCAACTTCATCCTGCCCCACACCGACGGTTTCCACGAAAACCGCCGAGCAGCCTGCCGCTGCAAGGATGGCCGCAACATCATAAGCCGCCGGCGACAAGCCCCCCAATTGACCGCGTGTCGCCATGCTGCGAATGTAAACGCCCTCATCGATCGAAAGCGCCTGCATTCGAATCCGGTCGCCGAGGATTGCGCCACCGGTGAAGGGGCTGGTCGGATCGACCGCGATGATCCCCACCCGCGCTCCGCTACGGCGATACTCGCCCGCCAGCTTTTCAAGCAGCGTGCTCTTCCCTGCTCCTGGAGAACCGGTCACGCCGATGACATCCGCCTTGCCCGTCTTCGGGTAAAGCAGCTTGAGCAGAGGAACGGCATCCGGCGCGGCGTTCTCCACCAGGGAGATGGCCCGCGCCACGGCACGGCGATCACCTGCCAAGATTCTTTCCGCCAGTTGTTCGAGTGACTCAGGCACTCTCTTGGCCGCTTCCCGGCGCGCTGCGCCTTATGGACGAGGCAAGGCGGCGGAATCGGCTTCCGTCATCCCCTCTGCCCAAGAAGCTCGCGCGCAATCACCAGGCGCTGAATTTCGCTGGTTCCTTCACCAATGGTGCAGAGCTTGACGTCACGGTAGAATTTTTCCACCGGGTAGTCTTTGATGAATCCATAGCCGCCGAAAATCTGAACTGCTTCATTGGCAGCGCGCACGGCAGCTTCGCCCGCGTAAAGCTTGGCAATGGCGCTGGCCTTGGTAACGGGCATGTTGCGGTCTGCCAAGGTCGCCGCGCGGCGGGTCAGCAGGCGCCCTGCTTCAATTTCCGTCGCCATGTCCGCCAGTTTAAATCGAATCGCCTGAAATTCGGCGATTGGCTTTCCGAATTGCCGCCGCTGTTGAGCGTACTTGCGAGCAGCCGCAAAAGCGCCCTGAGCGATTCCCAGGGCAAGCGCGGCAATCGAAATGCGGCCTTTGTCAAGCACCTTCAGACTGTCAATGAACCCGTGGCCGCGCTCGCCCAGGCAATTTTCGCGCGGAACGCGGCAATCTTCAAATATCACTTCTCCCGTATCACTCGCTCTCAGCCCCAGCTTGGACTCTTTTTTGCCAAGCCGAAATCCCGAGGTTCCCTTTTCGACGATAAAAGCGGAAATTCCGTGCTTCCCTTTATCGGGATCAGTCACGGCCATGGCCACGCAAACATCCGCGTAGTGGCTGTTCGTCGTGAAAGTCTTTGAGCCGTTCAGAACCCATCCGTCTCCGTCCTGTTTTGCGGTCGTGCGAGTGCCGCCCGCGTCGGAACCCGCCTCCGGCTCAGTCAAGCTCCAGCAGCCCAGCTTTTTCCCCTGCGCGAGAGGAATCAGAAAGCGCTGCTTCTGCTGCTCGGTTCCAGCAAGGGAAATGTGGTTCGAGCAGAGCGACGTGTGAGCGGCCACGATCAGCGCGACTGAGGCATCCACGCTCGCCAGTTGCTCAAGGAGCAGCGTGTACTCCAGATAGCCCAGGCCGGCGCCGCCGTACTCCGGCGCAAAGGTCACGCCCAGCCAGCCCAG
>JBJKPU010000054.1:0-107637 GCA_046706005.1 Terriglobia bacterium
CAGACTATCAGAGCGGGAATGATTTCGAAACAGGTGAACGTCACATTCAGATAAAAACAGGCGGGGGCCGTCAAGCCGCCCAGCGCGCCCGCGCCCGCCTTCAGAAAATTCCTTCGACTCGTTCCAACCGCGTCGCTTTTTTCGTCCATTGGTCCCTCCCGTTAACGGCCATGGCCGCAATCGCCACAATAGCTGCCGCGACGAACATATGTAACGTCACATTCAAATAAAAATATCCTGGTCCGTCAAGCTTTCCAGAATACTCTTCGAACGAACCTCCGTCATGTTGATATACTGCACCCATCGTGGAAAATAACGGCATCGGCGCAGACCTTCATTCAGACCCGCCTGTGGCCTTCCATATCATGACCAAGCCGTCGGGGCCGATCTGCAACCTGGATTGCAAATACTGTTTCTATCTCGAGAAGGAAAATCTTTATCCGGGACAATCCGACTGGGCGATGCCGGACGACATTCTGGAAAACTATATCCGGCAATACATCGAAGCCCAGGATGTTCCCGCCGTCAGCTTCGCCTGGCAGGGCGGCGAGCCCACCATTCTCGGCGTCGATTATTTCCGCAAGATTGTCGCCCTGCAGAAGCAGCACGCGAACGGCAAGCACATTGAAAATGCCCTGCAGACGAACGGAGTCCTTCTCGACGATGCCTGGGGTGAATTCCTGGCTGAAAATCATTTTCTCGTCGGCCTCTCGATTGACGGCCCACGCGAACTGCACGATTGCTATCGCGTGGATAAAGGCGGCCAGCCCACTTTCGACCGCGTTCTGCGCGGCCTCGGCTTTCTCAAAAAGCACGGCGTGGATTTCAACACGCTCACCGTTCTTCATCGCAAAAACTCTCAGCATCCGCTGAAGGTCTATCGCTTTCTGAAGGAAATCGGCAGCCGCTACATTCAGTTCATTCCCATCGTGGAGCGCATTGCCGCCACGCCCGATTCGAGCGGTCTGGTTCTGATCGCTCCCGGCCAAACCGAACCCGCGCGCGTGTCCGCGTGGTCCGTCGAATCACGCCAGTTCGGCAAGTTTCTCTGCGCCGTCTTCGATGAGTGGATTCGCAAGGACGTCGGTCAAACTTTTGTCCAGGTCTTCGACGTAGCGCTTGAAAGCTGGATGGGCATGGACCAGGGCCTGTGCGTCTTCCGCGAAGCCTGCGGCGCCGCCTTGGCCATCGAACACAACGGCGACCTTTACTCCTGCGACCACTTCGTTTATCCGGAAAACCGGCTGGGCAATATCATGGAGCAGCCGCTGCGCGCCCTCGCCGGCTCCGCCGCGCAAAAAAAGTTCGGAACCGACAAGCGCAGCACGCTGCCGCAATACTGCCTGGATTGCGACGTGCGCTTTGCCTGCAACGGCGAATGTCCCAAGCATCGCTTCATTTCCACACCCTCGGGCGATCCGGGCTTGAATTATCTTTGCGCCGGGTACAAACTTTTCTTCCATCACATTGATCCCTATATGCGCTTCATGGCGGGCGAACTGCGGCATCAGCGGCCGCCTGCCAACGTGATGGAATGGGTGCGGCAGCGCGAAACGAAAACTTCATCGAGCGAGCCGCCCGGCCGCAACGATCTTTGCCCCTGCGGCAGCGGGCTCAAATTCAAGAAGTGCTGCGGGCGATAAGTCGGGAACTCTCCCTGCGAGCGTCTGATTTTTCAATGGAAGAAAGTCCGGAGGAATCGAACTCAAGCTATTGCTTGCGGAGCGAGGCCAGCGCTTCTTCGTAGGTCACCACGTGGCCGCCGTGCTGGCGGCGGTAAGCCTCGGCTGAGTCGTGACTGGCAAAGGCGACCAGAACAGGCAGGCAGCGATCGTAAACACGGTCGCTCACACCCTGCGCCTCACGCTCCATCGCCGGGCTGTTGCGAGTGCAATATTGGACGTCCCCGCCTTCATCATAGTAAGCCGACGTGGCGGGAATCTTCCTGCCGGAAGTAAAATCCGTCGCCACAGCCTTGCGGACAAAATCGGGATGGCTCAGCATGAAGTGCATGGCGCAGCTCGGGCAGCAGGCTTCGATGGTGCCGTTCGGCGTATCCATTTGAAAAGCCGTTTCCCTGGGGATGATGCGCCCGCACACCTGGCAGATAGCGGCAGCACGGGATTCCCAGTGATAAGCCGTAAAGCTCACGCCCACAATCACCGCAAATGCCGCGGCAATAATCAGGATACGCTTAACCCGCACAGTGCCACTCCTCTTGCTTTCACTGTCAATTCTACCACCACTCCCGGTGGTCGCTCAGGCCGAACCCGCTTCCGATTCATCCCGCTGCCCTCGCAGCGTTCCCCGGCGGAGCTGGCCCTGTTTGAGCATCAGGAACAGCACCGGCAGCAGAATCAGCACGGCGATGCTTGAAGTAATCATCCCTCCCACAATCGGCGTGGCGATGGGCTTCATCACATCCGAGCCCGTCCCGCTTTCCCAAAGGATCGGAATCAGGCTTGCCAGCACCGCAAACACCGTCATCAGTTTGGGCCGCAAACGCAGCACGGCGCCGTCAATGGTGGCTTGAAAAACATCCTGCGGCTCAAGCGGGTCGCCGCGCGCCAGGCGCTCGTCGAGCGCTTCATGCAGATAGACCACCATCACCACTCCCGTCTCCACCGCGATGCCGAACAAGGCGATGTAGCCCACCCAGACCGCCACGCTGAAGTTGTAATGCAGCAGCCATTGCAGAATCAGCCCGCCCGTCAGAGCGAAGACCGTGGGGAAAATAAGGATGGCGGCCTCAGCCACCGAGCGAAAAACCATATAGAGCAGCAGGAAGATCACGAAGAAGACAATCGGCATGATCAGTTCCAGCCGTTTCTTTGCTCTCAATTCGAATTCGTATTCGCCCGACCACTGATAGGAATATCCCGACGGCAGTTTCAGTTTTTCCCGCAAAGTCGCGTCCGCTTTGTGAACGAAATCGCCGTAGTCGTTTGTGTTCAGGTCAACAAACACGTATCCGGTCAGGGCCGCATCCTCATCACGAATCATCGCCGGCCCGCGCGAAAAGGAAATTCTGGCCACTTCATTGATGGGGACCTGCGCGCCGGTTGGCGTGGCGAGCAGAACGCGGCCCAGCGCGTCCAGGTCATTGCGGAAATCACGGTTGTAGCGAACGTTCACGGGATAGCGCTCGCGCCCTTCGACGTTCTCGGCAACGTCCTGCCCGCCGATGCCGGAGGAAACAGCGCGCTGCACGTCCGCGACGGTCAGGCCGTATCGCGCCGCGATGGCGCGATTCACATTCACGTTGACGTAAAAGCCCTGCGACACGCGCTCCGCAAAAATCGACCGCACGCCGGAAAGCCCGGAAAGAATTTTTTCAACCCGCTCGCCGAGCTGCTGAATCCCCGCCAGATTCGGCCCTTGGATTTTCAGGCCCACGGGCGTTTTGATGCCCGTCAGCTCCATGTCCAGACGATTCTGGATGGGCATGGTCCAGGTGTTGGTAATGCCGGGAAATTGGAGCTTCTGGTCCATTTCCTGCACCAGCTTGGCGTAGGTCATGCCCGGCCGCCACTGGGCGCGCGGCTTCAGCATGATGGTAGTGTCAAACATCGAAAGCGGCGCGTTATCGGTGGCGGAATCCGATCGGCCGACCGTGCCGAAAACGCTGACCACTTCCGGAAACGATTTGATGATCCGGTCCTGCTCCTGCATCAGATCAGATGCCTGAGTGATGGAAATGCCGGGATAGGCAGTCGGCATGTACAAGGCCGAGCCTTCATAGAAAGGCGGCATGAACTGGCTTCCAATTTTCGTGGCCAGCGGAACCGTGAGCGCCAAAAACACCAGCCCCAGGAAAACCGTCACCGCGCGATGGCGCAAGCAAACCCGCAGGATCGGGAGATAAAGAAATTGCGTGAAGCGCGAAACCGGATTGGCTGATTCGGGTTTCAATCGTCCCCGGATGAACATCAGCATCAGAACAGGAACCAGACTGATGGCAAGAAGCGAGGAAAATCCCACCGCCAGCGTCTTGGTCCAGGCCAGCGGCCGGAACATCCGGCCTTCCTGCGCTTCCAGCAGAAACACAGGGAGGAATGAAACCACGATGATAATGAGCGAGAAAAAAATCGCCGGGCCCACCTGCTTCGCCGCATCAAGGAGAATTTTCCCCCGCTCTCGCGGGCTCAGGCGGGCAGGCTTGGACAGATCAGCTTCTGCAGACGGCGGCGCATCGCCTCCGGGCGCAGCAGCAAGGTGCGCCTGCCTTTCCGAAAGATGCCGATAGCCGTTTTCGACCATGACGATGCCGGCATCCACCAGCACGCCGATGGCCAGCGCGATTCCGCCCAGCGACATCACATTGGCCGTCACGTGGAAGTAGTACATGGGAACGAAGGACGCGATGACGGCGATGGGGAGCGTAATGATCGGGATCAGCGCCGAGCGGAAATGGAACAGAAAAATAATAATCACCAGGCTGACGATAATCGCTTCCTCAAGCAGATCGCGTTGCAGCGTATTAATGGACCTGTGAATCAGCCCGGAACGGTCGTAGGCGGAAACAATCTCCACTCCCGGCGGCAGAGAACGCTGAACCATCGCAATCTTCTTTTTGATTCCGTTGATGACGTTGAGCGCGTTCTGTCCGAATCTCATCACGACGATGCCGCCCACGGTCTCCCCCTGGCCGTTCCAATCCGCCACGCCGCGGCGGATGTCAGGACCGAAGGAGACTGTGCCCAGATCGCTCACCAGCACGGGCACGCCGTTGTGCACGCCGACGGGAATATCCGCCAGGTCCTGAAGCGACTTGAAGTATCCCAGCCCGCGAACCATGTACTCTGCGCCGCCCAGTTCGAGCAGCCGCCCGCCGACTTCATTCGTGCTTTCGCGGACCCGCTGGATAGCGGTTGAAAGCGGAATATTGAACGACTGAAGCTTATTGGGATCGAGATTCACCTGGTACTGGCGGACGAAGCCGCCGATCGTCGCAACTTCGGCAACACCCGGGACGGTTTCCAGTTGATAGCGGATGTACCAGTCCTGCAGGCTGCGCAAGTCTGCCAGATTCTGCTTGTGGCTGTGGTCAACCAGAACATATTCGTAAACCCAGCCGGCTCCGGTGGCGTCGGGGCCGAGAACCGGATTCACGCCGGCGGGAAGTTTTCCCTGAAGCTGTTGCAGGTATTCCAGAACCCGTGACCGCGCCCAGTAAAGATCCGTGCCGTCCTGGAAAATCACGTACACGTAGGAATCGCCGAACATGGTCTGGGCGCGGACGTTCTTCACTTTGGGCGCCGCCAGCATCGTCGTCACGATGGGATAAGTCACCTGGTCTTCGATCAGGTCCGGCGGCTCGCCCGGCCATCGCGTGTGAATGATCACCTGCACGTCGGAAATGTCGGGCAGAGCATCAAGCGGAATGTTCCGCATGGAGCTGATGCCGGCAAGCACCAGCAGAAACACTCCGGTAAATACCAGAAAGCGGTTGCGCGCGCAGGCGTCAATCAATCGGGCTATCACGCTACATCCCTCCTTCCGCGTTCACGGTGAATTGCTTTCTGGCGAGCGCGTGGCCGTCCTTTTGCGCAACCACGGTCACCTGCCATGTTCCTCCCGACTGGAGCACGCCGCTGCCCTGATAAAAGCCGCCGCCCTGATCCGCCAGCTTGACGACGGTGCGCATCGCCGCCATGCCCATGGCCGGCATCGCGGGCATGAAGAACGTCACGGTGATTGTGGCTCCCGCAACCGGCGAGCCCTTTTCGGTCAGCTTGACGCGAAACGTGTTTGAACCCTTTGCGGGCGGCGAAGGAGAAGTTGAAAACTCCACATTCGCCTGAGGCGCGGCCTGGCCGTTCACAGCCGCTGCTTCGCCCGCGCCCGGCGGCGGAGGAACGAACGAGCCCAGCGCGGCCTGAAGCTGGCTCTCCGAATCAATCAGGAAATTCGCTGAAGTCACCACGCGCTCGCCGGGCTTCAGCCCCTTCAGCACAACGTATTCGTCGCCGGTGCTCGGGCCGAGCGTAACGTCGCGCGGTTCAAGATAGCCTCCGCCGTGATCCACAAACGCAATGCTGCGGGCGCCGGTCTGGAAAATGCCGCTCGCGGGAATCGCAAGATGATTTCCCAGCGGAATTTTGAAATCGACGTTCACGAACATCCCGGGCGTCAGTTTGAGGCCGGGATTCCTGAACACCAGCCGCACCTTCGCCGTTCGCGTGGATAAATCCACGTCGGGATAGATGAAGTCCACGCGGCCTTGGAACGTCCGGCCCGGATAAGCGTCCGTCGTGACGGTGGCGGGATCGCCGGCTTTGATCTGGGCCAAGTCCGATTGGAAAACCTGGGCGAAGACCCAAACCGTGCCGAGGCCCGCAATCGTATAAAGCCTGGTGGAAGGCTGAACGAAGAGGTTGGGCAGGGCGTTGCGCTCCGTGATATAGCCGGCCACGGGAGAATCAATTTCAATGTCGTGCCGGACCTGGCCGGTCGCTTCCAGCCGTTCGATTTCGCGAGCAGGGATTTGCCACTGGCGAAGGCGTTCCGCCGCCGCCGTGAGCAACGAATTCGCCCCGGAGGCCACGCCCGGCACCGTGCTTTCGGCGACCAGGTTCCGGTTTTGTTTCGCCAGCAGATATTCCTGCTCCGTGGTCACCACGTCGGGGCTGTAAATCGTGAACAGCCGCTGCCCTTTGCGGACGTACTGGTAGGTGGTGTCCGCATCGACCTTCTGAATCCATCCCGAGAACCGCGTCTGCACGTAGGCCTGGAGCTGTTCATCCACGGCCACGTTGCCGACCGCCCGAATTTCATCGGTCAGTCTTTTGATTTCCACGGGCGCGCTGGTCACGCCGATGTTCTGCAGCCGTCGTGGGCTCAGTTGAATCGGCGAGAGCTGCGCTTGCTCGGGCGCGGCGGATTCAGGTTCGGGCGTGGAGGACTCGCCGGCTGAAGCAGCTGCGGCCGCCGGCAGCATCGCCGCGCGCGAAACGCCGCGATGCAATCCCAGACGCCATCCCACCAGCGTCAGCGCGGCCGCAAGCAGCACCGCAATCACTGCAGTAACGATAAAAGCTGTACGATAGTTTTTCATGGCAGTGTAACTCCCGTCAGTTGTTCGAGCCGCGCCAGCGCGGCCTCATGCCCGGCCAGCGTGCGCCAGTATTCCGTGTCGAGATTGAGCACATCGAGAAACGAACTGAGCAGCGTTTCAAAATCCTCCTTGCCGGACTCATAAGCCGCCATCCCCGCCTGAAACGTTGCCGTGGCCTGCGGAATCAGGCCCTGTCGGTAAATCTTCAGGACCTTGGCGCTGGTGTCGGCGGCAAGGTATTGATCTTTGATTTCGAAATTCGCCTTCTGGACCTCCGCGTCGTACTGGCGGCGCGAGGCGTTGAGCTCTTCCGCGGCCTGGGCGAGTTCCGGATCCTGCCGCCGCGAATGATAGATGGGAATCTTGATACCGAAGCTGATCGAATACCGGTCCGGGAAAGGCGCGGCAGTGTGTTCCCACATATATTGCACGTTGAAATCGGGATAGTAATCCTTTCGCGCGATTTCCACGCCCACGCTGCGGCTCCGCACCATCTCCCGCCGGGTGCTGACTTGCGGATTGCCCGTCTGCACCATTGCCAGCAGTTGGTCCGACTTGTATGGGAGCGGAGTTTCCGAAAGCGTCGAGGCCGTGATATCCGCGGAGTCGGGCGGGCGGTTTAGAAGCTGCTTGAGTTGCGCCTCCAGGCTGCCCTGCTGCTGCCGCAGGTCCGCGGCGTCCCGCAAAAGTTTGGTTCGCTCAAGTTGCGCTTTCAGAATGTCCTGCTGATTGCCCTGCCCGACGCGATAACGCGCTTCCGCGATCTTCTCGACCTGCTCGATGAGCGTCTGGTCCTGGTCGAGAATCGCCAGGGTTTTCTGGATATAAGAAAGCCGGAAGTAAGCGGCCTTGACTTCTTCAATGACCGCGCGGCGCACCACCTCGACGCGTTCACCCTGCGAAGCGGCTTCACGGCGGGCCATTTCTCCGCGCAGCCGCAGCTTCCCGGGATAGGGCAGTGATTGCGAAACACCGAAGCTGAGCGAAGTCATTTCAACGGTGCTGAAATCCCAGCCCGGAATCGGCGTGCCCGCTGAAACGTTCTGCACCATAAACTGCGGATCGGGCGGCGTCGCCACCTGCGACGGCACCTTCGTCGCCGCCTGCCATGAACGTTGCGCGGCAAGAACTTGCGGATTATTTTTCGCCGCCTCCTCAACCAGCCTGGCGAGCGGCGTGGCTGTGGTCGCGGATTCTGCCGTCGCCGTGGGCGCGGCTGTCGAATGCGCAGGCGCAGGTTGCTGGCCCGCCGCCAACGTGGCGGTCAAGGCCAGTGCCGGCGCTATCGCCGCCATTCTTCCGGCCACCCGCCGGATTAAGTTGTAATGAATGGTATAAAACATTTTTCCTCCATCAATTCCCCGGGACGAACCTTGCCTGTGCCTGGAAAGTGCAATCCTGTGAAAGCGCTCCGCAGCCTGGAATGACGCAGGCCTACAGGCGCTGGAACGTAACTGAAGACACTTTGGGTGGGAAACTAAACTCGGAGAGTCGAATCGAGCAGCAGAATATCGCGTTGAGAAACCGTGGCCGTGAAAACTGCGCGCCAGGCGGCGCTCAGTCGAGCGTCTCGCGGCGCAACGATTTCATTCAGGCCGCGCGCAGCATTGAAAACGGGTTGAACAACCGCAGCCGGAGTGGTTGCAGCCTCAGCCGGCAAACCGGGCGCCGAAGCGCAACAGCAGCATGGATTCTGCCAGGCCACGGGCAGCATCTCATGCTCCACGCAGCACGCCATCGGCGGCGGAGCGACGGCTTTCAGCGCGCCCGCTCCCGCCAGCACTTCAAAGGCAAGAATCGTCAGAGCGACCCATCGTCTCATTCTGCGTGTGCCCGGATTTGTTGCATTCAACTTCATGGCCGTTCGAATTGTGAATCTGCATTTAAGCACGCATCGCCTCAATCGGGATGTGACGACGGTCACATCTGTCGAGGGCCGCCTGCTCAATGCACACCTCACGGCGGAAATCCAAGCTATAGCTGAAAAGAGCGAACTTTGCAACAGAGCGTCCTAACCTGCGTCCGCGGCGATCTCGACTTTCTTGAATCTTCCAAATCGAAGCGCCAGCGCCGGCAGCACAAGCAGGTTCAGCGCCGTCGAAGTAACCAGTCCGCCCAGAATAACAATGGCCATCGGTCCTTCGATTTCCCGGCCCGCCGTGCCGCTGGCAAGAGCGAGCGGCAACAGGCCGAGGCCGGTGACGAGCGCGGTCATCAGAATCGGAGCCAGCCGTTCCGACGCTCCTTTCATCGCCGTTTCCAGCCCCCATTCCATGCCTTCCGTGTTCACCAGATATTGAAAATGCGAAATCATCATGATCGAATTCCGCACCGTAATGCCGAACAGCGTCACAAAACCCACCAGCGAACCGAGTGACAGATTGCCGCCCGTGAATCGCGCCGCCAGAACTCCGCCCACCAGCGCAAAGGGCAGGTTCAGCAGAACCAGAAAAAGGTTGCGATAATTTCCCATCACTACGGAGAGCAGCAGCACGATTCCCAGCACCGCCAGCCCCGAGTGCACCAGAAGTTCGCGCCGCGCCCGTGCCTGCTCCTCGGCCGTGCCGCCAAAATCCACCACCGTCCCGCGAGGCAGGGACAGCCGGTCAACTTCGCTTTGAGCCTGCCTGACGAACGCCGTCACCGGACGCCCGGTCACGTTGCACGTGATCGTCTGAACGCGCTGCGCGCCCTGGTGCAGGATCACGTAGCGGCCTGAACTTTCCTGAATGTCGGCAAGGTCGCGTAACCGGACGTAGTTCCCTTGCGGGCTGCGCAACGGCAGGTTTCCGATTTCTTCCACGCTGCTGCGATCGGCGGAAGGCAGAATCACTGAAACGTCAAACACGCGGCTGCCCTGATAGATTTGGCCGGCCTTGTCGCCGCCGTAGGCCGTTCGGACGGCGTCCAGCACATCCACCGGCTCGAATCCCCAGCGCGCCAGCGCGCTCTTATTTAACCTGATCGTAACTTCCGGCATTCCCGGCGGAGACTGCAGGTGAACGTCCGCCGCGCCCGGAACCTTGTTCAGAATCGCGGCCACCCGCCGGCCCTCCTCGTCGAGCGTATTCAGGTTGTTTCCAAAAATATTGACCACCACTTCCCCGGTGAATCCGGTCAGTGTTTCCTCCATGCGCTCACGGAAAAAGCTTTCCACCTCGGATCGCACTCCGGGAAATCCGGCCAGCACCTTGCGAATCTCCTCCTGCTCCTGCGCGCCGCTCGTCGAGGAGGGCCGCAGATCCAATTCCCACTCGCTGTAATAAGTTCCGTAAGTATCATGGGAAAGCACGGCTCTTCCCACGCGCTGCGCCACGATGCGCACGTGGGGAATCTTCAAAAGGGCGCGCGTGATTCTTTTTCCCAAACTCAACGATTGCCCGACCGAGGTCCCCGGCATGGTCCACACGTGAAGAATAAAGTGGTTTTCCCGAAACTCCGGCAGGAATGAAGTGCTGAGCGACGGCAGGATCACCGCTCCGGCAATAACGATTGCCAGAACGCCCGCCATCGTCACACCCGGCGCTTTTTCCACTCGCGCCAGCAAACGCGCATAGACCGACTTGAGCCCGCGTACCAGCAGCGGCTCCTGCGGCGGCAAATCGCGCCCGGCCAGCAGCAGCGAGCACATCGCCGGCGTGACCGTCAGCGCCACTGCCAGTGACGCCAGAATGGACCAGATGTAGGCCTCGCCCAGCGGGCTGAAAAGCCTTCCCGCCAGTCCCGACATGGTGAGCACGGGAAAGAAAACCATCACCACGGCGAACGTGGCATAAACCACCGCGCCCCGCACTTCGAGCGACGAGTCCAGCATCACCCGAAAATCCGGCCGCGGAGCGGCGGCGTGGCGGTTTTCGCGCAGGCGGCGGTAAATGTTTTCCACGTCGATCACCGCGTCGTCCACCACTTCGCCGATCGCAATCGCCAGCCCGCCCAAAGTCATCGTGTTGATGCTCGCGCCCAGCTTTTCCATGATCACCACGGCGGCCAGGAGTGAAAGCGGAATGGCGGCGCAGGAAATCGCCGCTGTTCGCATATTGAAGAGGAACAGAAACAGCACGATCACAATCAACACGCCGCCGATTACGAGCGAACTGCGCAGGTTCCGCAGCGCCGTCTCAATAAAGGTCGCCGGCCTGAAAATGTCGCTGTACAGCTTGATTCCCTGCCGCTTAAGCGCCGGGCGCAGCGGCGCAAGCGCCCGGTCGAGTCCGGCCGTCACCCGCAAGGTGTTGGCTCCGTACTGGCTCCAGACCATCAGCACCAGCCCGCGCCGCCCCATAATGGAAGCGCCGCCCACCAGCGGAGCGGGAGCGTTCACGACTTTCGCCACATCCCCCAGCCGCACGTTCGCTCCGTGGCTATGCGCCAGAACGATGTCTGCAATCTCGCCCGGCGTTAGCGACTGCCCGCGAGTGGTCAAGACGATTCTCTGGTTCGGAGTGGTAATGAATCCCGCGCCCCGCACGGCGGTCGCGCGACGTGCCGCCGCGATCACGTCATTGAGCGTGAGGTTGTAGTGGATCAGTTTTTTCGGATCGAATTGAATCTGGATTTGCCGAACTGCACCTCCGAACACCACCACGTCGGCCACGCCGCGCACGGCCAGCAGCCGCTGTCGCACCGTCCACAGCGCCGTCGTCGTCTCCTGCATCAGCGGAACGGTTTTCGAAGTAAGGCCAATCACAGCCACAAGGCTGGTCGAGGCGGTCAGCGGCGTTATCACCGGAGGCTTCACTCCCGCCGGCAGTTGTCCCGCGACGGTCGCCAGCCGCTCGGCAACCAGTTGCCGGTCAAGGTAGATGTCGCCGCCCGAATGGAAAACCGCAGTAATCACCGAGAGGCCCTGAATCGATTGTGAGCGCAGCGCGTCAATCCCCTTCACGCCGTTGATGGCGTTTTCGATCGGCTGGGTCACGAGCACTTCAACCTGTTCCGGCGCGAGGCCCGGTGCCTCGGTCTGAATGGAAACCTGCGGCGGAGCGAATTCGGGAAACACGTCGTAGTTCGCGCGGGTAATTGAAAAGATTCCGTACCCGAGCAGCGCCACGGCCAGCGCAATCACGATTCCCCGGTATCGAAGTGAGAAATGAACGATGGCTTTCAGCATGGATTGTCCCTGACGTTCAGTCGTCGTCCTCCTCGGCGCCGCCGCTCTGGGAGCGGAATTCCTCTGAAAGCAGCATCTGCGCGCCCGCGGTCACAATGCGCTCGCCGGGAGCAAATCCCCGGGACTCGAACCTTCCGCCCGCCACGGGGAAACCTGCCGTGAGCACTCGCCGCGTGAATTCGTTGGCGGCGGTTTCGACATAGACCCACCGCTCGCCGCTCAGCCACACCACTGCCGAGGCCGGAATCACCACGCCGGAAAGCCGCTGCCCCACAGGAATCCTCGCCGTCAGATCGAGCCCCGGCGCCAGGCCTTCCGTGCTTTGCGCAACATAAAGAAAACTTGTTCCCTGAATGCGCGGGTCCACGCGCGGAAAAGGTGAAACGAATTGCGCGTAAACAGAGCGCCCGCCGGGAAGATTCAGCAGCACGCGCGCCGGTGCAGCCTGCGGTCCGTCCGACGGCAGCGTGATTTGAGCCAGCGCGTCCTTGCGGCTGAACACGCGGTCGAGTTGCTTTGAGCCTTGCTCGACCCATTTCGCAACCGCATTTCCCCAGCTTTGCCGCAGTGCAGCCGACTGGAAATTCAGATTCCGGCGCGCCATCGCCACGCTCTCCTGATCGTTGTTGAACTTCCCTTCCGCCGCCTCAAGAACTTTCGCGGAAACGTTTTCCTGGTTCGCATAGAGCGCCTTCAGCCGCTTGTACTCGGCCCGCGAAACGGTGACATCGTTCCTGGCTTTGCGCAGATTCCCCTGCGCCGCGGCATAACTCGAAGCAAGATTCAACAGACTCGTCGCGTCCAGCACGACGGCGGGCGCCGCAATTTCTTTCCGCTCGCGCTCCGGCTTCAGGCTGATTGTTTTGATTCCGGCGCGGGCCTGCCCGGCGTCCGTCAGGCGAATCACGGTCCGGCCGTTTTTCACGATCACTCGCGCGGAAGTTTGCTGTTCCTGATCGTCCTTGTCCGGCGGATCTTTTTTCGCCTGGCCATACAGGCGAATGAACGACAGCCCGGCAATCAGAGCGAATGCCGCCGTATAGATCCATTTCCTGTCCCTCATCATTCCTCCTCAACGTCCAAAGTCGGCTCGCAACATCCCTGTCGCCCGTGCTTTGTCACGCGATTGATCTCCTCTTCCCTGCTCTGCGCCAAGCGGTTTCTCAACGGCGTCTTCCAGCTTGCCCAGCGCCTGCTCGGCGCTGTAGAGCGCCGTAATCCGGGTCGCCACCGCGACGGCTCCTTCCAGGCGGATATTGTTCAAAAAGAGCTTGTCCGCCTCGCCCAGACTCACCGAGCGGACGGCCATTGGCTCCTGCACGCGCTGAATCTGGATCGCGGATTTTCTTGCTTCTTGCAGCGTTTCGAATGACGCGCGATATCTTGCCAGCGCTTCTTCGCATTGCGCGCCGGCGCCGGCCTGCGTCTCAACAAATTGTGCCGCGGCCTGCTTGCGCCGGGCTTCGGCCTGCGCGATCGGCCCCTGATTGCGATTGAAAATGGGCAGCACCGTGGAAAGAGCAAGCTTGAAGTAACTGTGGCCTTCCTCGAACTGATACCCCGGCCCCAGCGAAAAATTCGGGTACTGGCGCGCGATTTCAAGCTGCAGCGCCGCCTGCGAAGCCTGGTATTGCGCCAGCGCCTGGCGCACGTCGAGGCGGTTCAGAACAGCGGCCCGCCGGATAGTCTTGGGCGATAGCGTGGCGATATCCGGCGGATGATCGAATGCCGCAAGCGAGAATCTAATTCCTTTGAGCGCCGAAACGGGCACTCCGATGGCCGCCGCGAGCGCTGCTTTGGCCTGCGGCACGCGGCCCCGGGCGGCGCTCAGCGCCACGCGCGCATTCAACAATTGCAGCCGCGCGGAAGCAACTTCGGGACGCGCGGCTTCTCCCGCTGCCAGCCGGGCCGCAAGCAACGTGGCTTGCCGCGAGCGCAATGTGACTTCGCGCTCGTTCAGTTCCGACCTTCGCACGCTGACCGCATAATCGAGCGCCGCCGCCCGCACGGCGCTGCGCACTTTCCACGCCGCCTCGCCAAGCGTGTAACGGGACGCGCGGCTCATGGCCCTCGCCTGCTCGATTTTGATCTTCCGCCGGCCCGCCCGCACGATTGGAAAGTTCAGCGCCAGGTCGAAAAGATACGGACTGGGAATTCCGGGCGCGAGCGTGAGCGTGGGATTTGGCCGCTCGCCCGCCGTGACGATTGCGGCTTTGGCAGCCTGCACCTGAGCGCGGGTCACTTTCATTTGCGGATTAAAGTAATAGCCCGCCAGCACGAGGTCGTTCAGATTCCATTTTTCGAGCGGCCACTTGCGGAGCGGATGTTTCAGATTCTTTTCCATGAATTTCCGCAGCCCCGGATCCGCCAGCGTACGGCCTTCAAACCGTGCCGCCGCCAGGGCGGGAACGATCGGCTCCGGGTGGTAACGCACCGTGGGCGCGCAGGCCGCAAACATCGCCGCTGCCGCAATGGCAATCATCATTCGCAATTTCATGGTTCGAATTCCCTTCCCAACCGCACACAGGCAAACGTTGTCGGGGTGACAGAAGCCGCAAAGCGGCGGAAGAACACATCTCCGCCCGCAGCGGTCCATGGACCGAAGTTTTTGGAAGGTGATCTAAATGCGAATTTGAATCGGAGGTGAGTGCGTAAGGAGAATTGGAGATGATGCAGTCGCGGGCAGCACTTTTTCAACGACGATTGCGATCGGGCGTAAGCGGGCGCTCACTTTTTGCCGGAGACGCTTGCGAAGTTCGCGAAACTGGCTGAGTGCGATGGCGAGCGTGGTGCCGATCAGCGCCACCATGCCTCCTGTTCCTCGCGCGATGTCGTGCATTTCCTGCGGCGGCGTGTCCCAGACGTCAACCATCTCCGCCACCGGGCCTGAAATATACCACCCGAGCCAGAGAAGCAGAAGAATCCGAACTGCCCGACGCTCCATATATTCTAGGATAGGAGTTCGGTTCAGCTAATTCAATGAAGATTTATTTTATGCGGAAGTCGCGAACGTCGCGCCCGGCCGGAATCGCAGCCGCTTAGCTGATTCTTTTCGCGCCGCGCGTTGGCCGTCAGCCTTCCAGCAGAAGTTTATCAATCCGGCCTGAAAGGTCGCGCAGATAAGCTTCATCCCCGCCTTTGAGTTCGCAGATCGCCGAGCCGGAATAGTGAATGTCAATCAGCGCCTGGCGCACCGCCGGCCACATCACCTGCCCGTCGCCCAGGTTCACCCATTCGTAGCAATCGCCCTTCACCTTAAAATCTTTCAGGTGCAATTTCGCGATGCGCTTGCCGAGCGTGTGAATCCAATCCTGCGGATAGCCGTAAAAAACCACGTTGCCCACGTCGAACCACGACCGCACCCAAGGGCTGTGGAACTCGTCAATGTAACGGCGCATCTCCAGCGGGCTGAGCAGGAATTTGTTCCACACTTCTTCGATGGCGATGGCCACTTTCATTTCTTCCGCCATGGGCAGCAATTTGCGAATCTGAATCTGCGAGCGCGTCCACGCCTGCTGATAGCTGGTCTCCGGATTCACCACCGCCGGCACCAGCAGCACCGCTTCCGAACCCCAAAGCTTGGCGTTCCGCAACGACGTCCGCATGCCCTCAATGCTTTTCGCCACCACGGCGGGGTCGGAAGATGAAAGCGGATATTTCCAGTGCGCCATGTTCATCACGGAATCGACTCGGATGCCCGCCGCGTCCGCCGCCTTCTTGATTTCCTCCGCCGCGCGCGGGTCGGGCGTGGTCGGCGCCTGCACCACCTGGAATCCCGTCTGCCGCGCCAGCTTGAACCGATCCGCCACGCTCAGCTTCGCCGGAAGCATGTCGTAAACGAGTCCTTTTTGAAGCTGCAGCTTTCCGCCCGCGGGCTCCTCCGATGCGCTCAGTGACAGTGGCATCGAAGCCAGTGCCGTTCCGGCCGTTGCCATCTTCAGAAAATCGCGGCGTGATTTTTCATTGCTCATAACTTCCCCCTTCGCGCCTGGTTCGCCCATCCTTTTCCGGCCCGGCGCTCGCGCGGGGAACATTCTACACCCAGGCGCACGCGCAAAGCGCCGCAGCCCCAATTTCCGCTGCGACGCTCAAAGGATCATTGCAATACCGCTTACAGGTGGGCGAAATCAACCTGGCAATTGTTGCCGAAGGTAAACGAATTCACGGTCAATCCGGCGCGCGTGGGGAAAAGTTCCAGCTTGTGCTCGCCGAAGGAAGGATTGGAAATCAGGTAGTACATTCGCGGCTCGCGGACTTCAATGTAGGAGCGGCCCTGGCCGTCAATCTGCACGTCCACGCCTTTGTCTTTTGCCGTCAGATATTTTCCGTCCTGCTTCAGATAAAGCCGTTCAGGCTTGCCGTGCTCGACGTTCAGCACGGAATAAACTTCCCGCGCATGGTAGCGCATTTCCAGTTGGTCCGACCCGGGCTCGCCGGTCTTGTTCTTGCCGCGATAAATCATGCCGTTGCTCTGGTCGGGGCTGTGGCCGTCGTCGGTTTCCCAGCGGCCCTCGACGGCGGCATGGCCGTCGCCGACGCTTTTCGGAAGCCGGTAATCCAGCGTTTTGCCTTTGTGATATCCCTGCCGGTTTTCCAGAATGCCGCGCCCGTGCCAGTAGCCCACGTACATTTCCTCGGTCGAAACTCCGCACGATTCCGCAAAGTCATTGCGCTCGGGCGGAATCTTCTCATCCGCCGGAAATTTCAGTCCCGGATGCGCTTCCACCAGCAGCTTGCGGATGTCACGCTCGAGCTCATTGTCCGCTCCTTCGCCGACCCGGTTGTAACGAATGTCGCCTTTGGCATCAATCAGAAAACGATTCGGCCAGGAATTGCTGTGATAAGACGTCCAGATTTTGAACCAGTCGTCCACCACGATGGGATACGGCAGCTTGAAGCGCCTGACCGCTGTCTCCACGTTTGCGGGCGGATAGGCGATGTCGAATTCGGGGTCGTGAACGCCGATGATTTCAAATCCGTCCTTGTGGTAGCGCTTGTACCATTCCTTGTTGACGGGAAACGTGCGGATGCAATTGATGCAGGTGTATTCCCAGAAATCAATCATCACCACTTTGCCGCGCAGTTCGCGCATCGTCAGCGGCATGGAATTGAACCACTGGGTTCCGGAAACCTTAATTCCCGGCGGCGGAAAATCCGGCGCCTTTTCGCGCATCGCCGTCACCGCCGGCCCCATGAACATCTGTCCCAGCGCCCATGAAGCGCCCAGCGCAACAATGCCCGCCAGCATCCAGACCAGAATCCGCGAACGGCTCCGCAATAATTCTTTCTTCATATCGCTCTTAATCATACCGCTCCGGGCCGGAAGACGCTAAGATTGAATTTCCGAGCCAACCGGGGCAGTCCCAAAAAAGCGCGCCGTCTTCCATCGGGCTTTTCGTTATGACGCTCAACGCCCAAGTCGAATTCCTCATCTGGCTGCTCATCGCCGCCTCATTCATCGCGGTGCTCGCCGCCCGCCTGCGCATTCCTTATACGGTGGCGCTGGTGCTGGGCGGCCTGGGCCTCAGCACTCTTCATTTTCCTCTTCTTCAGGAACTCGTCAGCCAGAAGCCCGACTGGGTCACGCCCAACATCGGCCTGATTCTCTTTCTTCCGCCTTTGCTTTTCGAAGGCAGCCTGAAAATCCGCCTGCGCCAGCTTCGCGAAAACGCCACGCCCATTCTGCTGCTGGCCACCGTCGGCGTCCTCGTCGCCACGCTCATCACCGGCTATGCCGTCCACTGGTTCGAAGGCATTCCGATTCTCGCCGCGCTGGTTTTCGGAGCCATCATTTCCGCCACCGATCCCGTTTCCGTCCTCGCGATCTTCAAGGAAATTCCCGTGGCCCGCCGCCTTTCCGTCATCGTTGAAGGCGAAAGCCTGCTCAATGACGGCACCGCCGCGGTGCTTTACGGCATTCTGCTGGCCGGCGCCGGCCACGGCGAGTTTCACGTTCTCGGCGCGGTTCGCGAATTCTTCGTCGTCGTCCTGGGCGGCGCCACGGTGGGCATTCTGCTCGGTTACGTCTTCAGCAAAATCACCCAGCGCATTGACGAGCCCAGCGTTGAAATCACCCTCACCACCGTCCTCGCCTACAGTTCCTATCTGGCCGCCGAATCGCTCCACGTTTCGGGTGTGATCGCCACCGTCGCCGCCGGCGTCACGCTCGGCAACTTCGGCGTCCGCGTCGGCATGAGCGCCCGCACGCGCGTCGCCCTCTGGTCTTTCTGGGAATACGCTTCCTTCGTCATCAACTCGCTGGTCTTTCTCACCATCGGCATGCAGGTGCGTCTCAGCGCGCTGATCTCGGTCTGGAGGGTCATCGCGCTCGCCATCGTCGCCGTCGCCCTGGGCCGCGCCTTCACGGTTTACGGACTGACGCCCATCAGCAATCTGGTCACGGACAAAATTCCTCTCCGCTGGCAGCACGTGCTCGGCTGGGGTGGAATGCACGGAGCGCTCTCGCTCGCTCTCGCCCTCAGCCTCGACCCGTCATTCCCGCATCGCAACCAGATTCTGGCCATGACTTTCGGCGTTGTCGCCTTCACCATCGTTTTTCAGGGACTCACCGTCAAGACGCTGCTTCGCCGTCTCGGAATCGTGCGCAGCGGGGAGGATGAATACGAGCACGTTCGCGTCGAGCGCATGAGCCTGTCGGCGGCGGGCGCCGAACTCGATTCCATGCTGCGCGACAATATGATTTCCCTTCCGGTTTACGAGCGCCTGCAGCGCGACATCGAAGCCGGCGTCGAAGCTTCGCGGCGCAAGATGGACGAGATTTTTGAAAAGGACAAGACCCGCGTCGAATCCGAGCTTCGCGCCGCCCGCATCCGCCTGCTCGCCGCGCGCAAAAGCTCCATCGAAGGCGCGGTCCACGACGGCCTGATCTCTCAGAAAACCGCCGACAAGATGATCGAGGAAGCCGACCAGCAGCTCGATCAATTGACCGACGAGCATCAGGAAGAATCTCCGCCCCATGCTCCGCCCGCCGAATCCGCGGCGCCCGCCGGCGACGGCTCCGGCGAGGAACAGAAGAATTGAAACGCCGGCCGCGCCGGCCGCGCGTTTCCCGGCCCCGGCGACATCCAGCTTCAGTCAAGGCATAATGAAATCTGGCGTCGTCCCCAACGGCGGTTGATTCGTCCGCCGCGGACTCACGGGAATTCAAGTGCCCATGCTTTCCGAATACATCCTGCGCATGTCCCAATACGGCGGCAAGACCGCTTTCATCGAGCAGGGCCTTTACCGTTCCCGTGCATTTACGTATGCGCAGGTGGTGGAGCGCGCCCGCGCCTTCGCTGCATGGCTCGATGCAAAAAATCTCTCGCGCCGAAATGTCGCCGATCCGCCCCGCGTTCTCATCTGGGCCGCGCCGGGTGCGCGCTGGGCGATGGCTTTTTACGGATGCGTTCTCGCCGGGAGCGTGCCCGTTCCGGTGGACGCCGGATTTTCCGCCGACTTCCTGGGCCGCATCGCCGCGCAAACGAATGCATCGCTCCTGATTGCCGATGAAGAGCGCGTTCGTGCGCCCGCTCCATCAACATTTCCGCCGCAGATTTTTCCTCTCGAGAAAATCGAATCTTTGCCCGCCGCCTCCGCCGGCTTCGAATTTCCGCCCGCCGCCGGCCGCGATCTTCTAGCGGAAATCGTCTATACCTCCGGCACCACTTCCGAGCCGCGCGGCGTCATGATCACGCACGGAAATCTGCTCGCCAACATCGAACCCGTGGAGCGCGAAATCCGGCGTTACTGGCGGCTCAGCCTTCCCTTTCGCCCCATTCGATTCCTCAATCTGATTCCACTCAGCCATCTCTTCGGCCAGGTCATGGGACTTTTCATGCCGCAGCTTTTGCACGGCGAAGTCGTTTTTCCCGCCGGCCAGGGCCCGGCGCAACTGGCGCGCATCATTAAAGAGCGCCGCATTTCCGTGATGGTCTCCGTCCCGCAGCAGCTTGAAGCGCTGGGCAGTTGGGCGCTCGCGCAATTGAATGGAAGTTCGCCATCCGACGCGCAGGCCGAATGCGACCGCGCGATTGCGGAATCGTGGTCCCTCCGCAAGCGCTGGTGGCGATTCCGCCGCGTGCATCGCGCGCTGGGCTGGAAGATGTGGGCGTTCGTGGTGGGCGGAGCGCGGCTTCCGGCGCGCGTGGAATCGCTCTGGAACGCGCTGGGCTACGCGGTGATTCAGGGTTACGGTCTGACTGAAACCGCGCCCGCCATCACCATCACTCATCCTTTCAAATCGCGGCGCGGGGCGGTCGGCAAGCCGCTGCCGGGCACGGAAACCCGCATTGCCGACGATGGTGAAATTCTGGTGCGTGGCGCCAACGTTTCGCCCGGATATTACGGCAACCCTGACGCCACACGCGCGCTTTTTGCCGACGGCTGGCTGCACACCGGCGACCTGGGCCGCTTCGATGACGATGGCAATCTGGTTTATCTCGGCCGCAAAAAGGAAATGATTGTCACTGCGGAAGGACTCAATGTTTTTCCTGAGGACGTGGAGCAGGCGCTTGCCGTCGAGGCCTCCGTCCGCGAAGCAGCCGTGGTCGGCAAGGAATCGGGCGACGCCGCCACCGCCTCGCGCACGCTGGTTCATGCCGTCGTCGTTCCCGCCGCGGGCGCGGGCGCCGCGGAAATCGAATCAAGCGTCGAGCGCGCCAATCGCTCACTCGAACCTCACCAGCGAATCCGCGGATTTTCTCTCTGGCCGGGTTCGGAATTGCCGCGCACCGCCTCGACCGGCAAAATTCAGCGCACCGCCATCGCCGCCTGGGTCAACTCCGCCAGGCCCGCTTCCACCGCGCCGCGAACCACAAAGCAGGATTGGCGCAGCTTTCTCGAAAGTCTCGGCGTCGCCGCGGATCGCATGCGTCCCGAAGCGCGCCTCACCGAGGATCTCGGACTTTCCTCTCTCGACCGCGTCGAATTGATGACCTGGATCGAATCGCAGGGAATCGCGATTGATGAGGAAACCATCGCGCGCGCGCAGACCATTGCTGACATCGAAGCGGCAACGAGTCGCGGGACTTCGCCGCCGGCGCATCCTAAAGCGGCGACTGGATCGCAACTTCCAGGCGCTTCTACCCAGCCGGCGGTCGTTGCGCAAGCCGCAAGCGCTTCCCCGAACCGCCGCGCCCATGCCGAGCCTCGATGGCCCACCGCCTGGCCGGTGCGTGCCGGGCGAGTCCTCAAGCAGTGGTGCGTGGCTTTTCCGCTTTTGCGTTATTACGTTCGCCTCGAGCGCGTCGGCCTTGAAAATCTTGCGCCGGTTCGCGGGCCCGTCATCTTCGTCTGCAATCATCAGAGTTTCTTTGATGCGCCGGTAATTTTCCGCGCGCTTCCTTCAAGATTCCGCTGCCGTCTCGCCCCCGCCATGAGCGAGGAAGTTTTTCGCCGCCACAATCCTTTCTGGCTTTTTCTGACGCGCATTTATTTCAACGGCTATCTGATCAGCGGCAATCCGGCGCGCGCCCAGGAAGCATTGCGCCACGCCGGCTGGTTGGCGGAGCGCGGATTTTCCACTCTGATTTTTCCCGAAGGCGAGCGCACGGCGGACGGCAAGTTGAAGCGCTTCCGCCCCGGCGTGGGCGTGCTGGCCGAGCGGCTGCAGCTTCCCGTCGTCACGCTTCGCCTCGACGGATTGTTTGAAGCATGGCCCAGCAGCCGCTTCTGGCCGCATCACGGCCGCGCCAGGGTCACGGTCGGCGAAACTTTCCGGCTCGAGCCCGGCGAAACCGCCGCCGACTTCACCGCCCGTCTCGAAAATTATTATCGAAACTGGCGCTGACGCCGATTGACTCACTTCCCTTCCCTTGTTAGCATCACCTGTTTCGACAAAGCGGAAGGGCGGGGGTCAGGCCCCGCCGGACGGGTAGCGCAAGTTGAACACTTCCTGGCGCAACAAGGCAAGGCGGTGCGGGTGGGGCGCAAGGGAGGAAAATCATGGAGGCTCAATCAAGGACAGTTTATGACGCGATCGTTGTGGGCTCCGGCGCATCCGGAGGCTGGGCGGCCAAACGGCTGTCGGAAGCGGGACTCAAAGTCGCGCTGCTCGAAGCGGGCCGGCAGCAATCAGACAGGAATTTCACCGAACATGAACCGCCCTTCAATCTGAAATACCGCGACATGGCCCCGGAAGTGATTCGCAAGACCCGGCCCATCCAGAAAGATTGTTACGCCTGCGAAGAGGGCAACTACGACTGGTTCTGCAATGACCTGGAAGAGCCGTACACCGTGGCCGAGGGCACCACTTTCAGTTGGCAGGGCCGCCTGCGCGTCACCGGCGGCCGCACCAATGTCTGGGGCCGGCAGAGCTACCGCATGAGCGATCTGGATTTCAAGGCCGCCTCTTTCGACGGCTACGGCGACGACTGGCCGATCAGCTACAAAGACCTTGCTCCTTACTATGACGTCGTGGAGGAGTATATCGGCGTCACCGGCATGCCGGAGGGCGTTTACGAGCTGCCCGACGGCAAGTTCCAGAAGCCCATGGGCATGACCTGCGTGGAAACTCTTTTCCGCGACAAAGTGAAGCAGAAGCTCGGCCGCACGGTCACTTTGGGCCGCGCTGCCGTCCTGACCGAGGCGACCAACGGCCGCGCGCCCTGCCACTATTGCGGACCGTGCGAGCGCGGCTGCGTCACTCACTCCTATTTCAATTCCTATTTCACCACCGTGGCGGACGCTCTGAAGAGCGGCAACTGCACGCACATTCCGAACGCCATGGTCTATCAGGTGCTCATGGACGAGGACGGCAAGCGCGCCCGTGGCGTCAATTACATTGACCGCAACACGCACGAGCTGCATGAAGTCCGTGGCCGCGTTGTGGCGCTTTGCGCGCAGTCGCTGGAATCGGTGCGTATTCTTTTCAATTCCAAAAACCGCCAGTACCCGAACGGGTTGGCCAACTCTTCCGGCGTGCTGGGCCATTACCTGATGGACCACGCCTCCGGCGGAGGCGCTTACGGTGAGTTTCCCAGCTTCACTGAAAAAGCAACCCTTGACGGCCCCAACCGTCCCGACGGTATTTACATCATCCGCTTCCGCAACACGCACAACGGTCCGCGCTCGAAAAAATTCCTGCGCGGCTACGGTTTTCAGGCCTGGGGCGGGCCGCACTTCCGTATGGGCGCGCCGGGCTTTGGCACGGCGTACAAGGCGGCCGTCCACGGCGCGAACACCAGCCTCACCCTGGGCGGTTTTGGCGAATGCCTGCCGCGCTGGGACAATTACATCGAAATCGACCCTGACGTGGCGGACGTTTACGGCATTCCCGTGCTTCGCTTTCACATGAGTTATGGCGACAACGAATTCGCCATGATCGACGACATGGCGGACTCCGCCGCGGAGATGCTGGAAGCCTCCGGCGCCAAAAACATTCAGAATCGGGCAGAGCGCCCCAAGCCGGGCTGGGCCATTCACGAAGTCGGCATCGCGCGCATGGGTTCGAATCCCAAAACTTCCGTACTGAACCCGTTCCAGCAATGCCACGACGTCAGGAATCTCTTCGAACTGGATGGAGCCTCGTTCCTCTCCACCGGTTGCCAGAACGTCGCGCTCACGATCATGGCGCTCTGCGTGCGCTCCTGTGATTATTTGTTGGGTGAAATGAAGCACGGAAACATTTGATGACCGAGGAAGCCGGCTCAAGGACGGGGTCACTCCCTGTCCTTCCCGCAGCGTCGGGTAGCGCGGGATGTCCGGCTTCTGTTCCACCGTAGAAAGCCGGTTGGAATCCAGGGCGGATTTCGAGGCGACACCTTTGCCGTGGGTGCCGCGGCGGGGCGTCTCTGCGCGCTTGTACAAATAAGGAGGAAATCATCGTGGCGGACCAATCCAAGACAATTTATGACGCAATCATTGTGGGCTCGGGCGCATCCGGAGGCTGGGCGGCGAAGCGCCTGTCGGAAGCGGGACTGAAAGTGGCGCTGGTGGACGCGGGCTTCCAGCAATCGGACAAGAATTTTACCGAGCACGAGCCGGACTTCGATTTGAAGTATCGCGACATGGCGCCGGAAGTGATTCGCAAAACGCGCCCCGTGCAGAAAGACTGCTATGCCTGCATGGAGTACAACTACGACTGGTTCTGCAACGATCTCGACGAACCTTACACCGTGGCCGAGGGCACCACGTTCAGTTGGCAGGGCCGCATGCGCGTCACCGGCGGCCGCACCAACGTCTGGGGCCGGCAGAGCTACCGCATGAGCGATCTCGATTTCAAGGCCGCTTCCTTTGACGGCTTCGGCGACGACTGGCCGCTCAGCTACAAGGACATGGCGCCCTATTACGATATCGTCGAGGAATACGTCGGCATCACCGGCATGCCGGAAGGCGTTTACGAGCTGCCCGACGGCAAATTTCAGCCGCCCATGGGCCTGACCTGCGTCGAAACTTCTTTCCGCCGGCAGATGAAATCCAAAATGGGACGCACCGTCACCCTCGGCCGTTCCGCCAACATCACCGTGCCCACCAACGGCCGCGCGCCCTGCCACTATTGCGGCCCGTGCGAGCGCGGCTGCGTCACGCATTCCTATTTCAATTCCTATTTCACCACCGTCGCCGACGCCATGAAGAGCGGCAACTGCACGCACATTCCCAACGCCATGGTCTATCAGGTGCTGATGGATCAGGACGGCAAGCGCGCCCGCGGCGTCAGTTACATTGACCGCAACACGCACCAGTTGCACGAGGTTCGCGGCCGCGTGGTTTCGCTCTGCGCGCAGTCGCTCGAGTCGGTGCGCATTCTTCTGAATTCCAAAGACCGCCGCTATCCGAACGGCCTTGCCAATTCCTCCGGCGCGGTCGGCCATTATCTGATGGACCACTGCACGGGCGGCGACGCCTGGGGCGAGTTTCCGGATTTTCACGGCAAGGCCAATGTCAACGGACCCAACCGTCCCGACGGTATTTACGTGATTCGTTTCCGCAACACGCACAACGGTCCGCGCTCGAAAAAATTCCTGCGCGGCTACGGCTATCAGGGCGGCGGCGGAGCGCAACTCAGTTGGGGCGCGAGCGGTTACGGCCTGGCTTACAAGAAAGCGATCCTGCGGCCCATCACCGGACTCAGCGTCGGCGGTTTCGGCGAATGCCTGGCGCGCTGGGACAATTACGTGGAAATCGATCCCTCCGTCGTGGACACTTTCGGCATTCCCGTGCCGCGCTTCCACATGAAGTACAGCGACAACGAAATCGCCATGGTCAAGGACATGGCCGACTCCGCCGCGGAGATGATTGAAGCCGCCGGCGGCAAGAACGTTCAGCGCCAGTATCACGCCCCGCGGCCCGGCTGGGCCATTCATGAAGTGGGCGTGGCGCGCATGGGCGATAATCCCAAGACTTCCGTCCTCAACCAGTTCGAGCAGTCGCACGACGTCAAAAACCTCTTCGTCATGGACGGCTCCGCGTTCGTCTCCACCGGCTGCCAGAACGTCACGCTCACCATCATGGCGCTCTGCGTCCGCTCCTGCGATTACCTGCTGGGAGAAATGAAAAAGGGGAATCTGTGAGGAATGCGAGTAAGCGCGGGAGAGCCGTGACGGCGGAGGCCATCGCCCGCCGCGCCGACAGGGGCGAGGACGTATCGCGCTTCTTTACGAATCGGGGCCGGATGATGGCGCCCGCCAGGCGCGGCCCCGCAGGTCACGCCGCCGCCCCGAATCCACGAAACGCCGCGCGGCGCATCGCTGAGAGCGGCGCTGTTCCCAAAGGTTCCTGAATTTATTCCAGCGCAAAAATCCGGTATGGATGGGAAGAACGGCGATAGCGTGATTCGTTCCTTGCCGCCGCCGGGACGCGCGGCCCGGCCATCGCCTTGCTCACATTTTTCCATGCCGGGTAGCAGGCGACGAATGCGAAGGTCAGCCCGAAGCTTGAGAGCGTGCGCAGATAGAAATGGCTGGGCCACAGCCAGCCGTTCGCGGCCAGAACCGCGGCCGAGACCACGATTCCCGCGCCCAGCACGGCAAACGGCTTTCGCGCCGCAGCCGTCCACTTCTGCAAATGCAGCGCCGGCCGCAGCAGAGCCGCGGTCAGCCCCAGGCTCAGCACAAAAAGCGGTATCCCTTTAATCCCGAACATTTCCACCACGCGAATCACGAAGTTGCTCATGATATAGAACACCAGCGAATTCGCGCCCCAGCGCCGGATTTCCGTCAGCCGTTTTTCGCCCGGCCCGGTGAGCCGGCACCGCAGCACCGCAAACCACACCGAGGCCATCACGCAGCCCAACAGAAAGTAATCCGGGCTCATCCACCATTTTTCAAAATGGAAAGGCTCAAAAAGCCACAGCGTGCCGACTCCAACCAGCGAGCCCGCGCCGATTATCCACGCGTGTTTTTCGCCGTGGCGTTTCAGGTGCGCGCCGAGGATGAAGAAGCTCAACCAGGGCAGCAGCGGAAACAATCCGGGCGCGAGGAAAAATGATCCCAGTCCGCCCGCGGCGCTTTTCCATAGCCAGTGCTGATTCGCCCAGTGAATCAGGAACGGAAGCGGAAAGAGCAGCGTCCAGTAGCGTGGCAGAATCCAGCGGAGCAGCAGCATGGCCAGGATGGCCAATCCGGCCAGTTGGAAGACGTCGCTATCGCCCATCGTCCCCTGGACGTAATTATCGGCAAAGCCGGCAAAAATGAGGAACAGCGCATTTCCGGCCAGCCGCTTCGCCTGATCCACCCGCCGCTCCACGATGCCCGCCAGGTTCATTCCCGTCGAGGCGAAGAACAGCACGGCGCCCATCGTCACGTCGTCCAGCCACGGAGCTTTCGAGTATGGCGAATGCGCCGCCACCATCAGCAGGCAGGCTGCGCCCTTGATCACGTCCACGGCGCCGTCGCGTCCCGCCTTCAGAGTAATCGGCGAAAGCGCCTCCGCCTTGGGGCGCACTTCGGGCTCGAGCACAGATTCCAGTACGGGCATCGTTATTCGTTGGGTTCCTGCCGCGGGCGAAAGGTTGCCCGCCATCGCCGGGGCCGGAGCGGTCAGATAAACGTCCAGTAAACAAAGCCGCCGACCGCGATGGCCACGTCCGGTATGAACGCCCGCCAGCAGATTTCGCGCACCTGCCGCCGGAAATTCTCCGCGCCCTCAAACCGCCCTTTCAGCGGCAGCGCGGCGTTCGGCCACATCGTCACCGCCAGGCATCCCAGCACCGGCAAGCCCAGCGCGAAAATCGACGACGACTTCAGCGCCTGCTTTTCCAGAGCGTCTTCGCCCGACGTAAACGGTTTGCCCTCGAGCCGCCGCACATGCAGCACCGCCTGATAGGACACTTCCGTCAGCCGGCCGCTCCAGACCAGGATCGCCACCAGCGATTTGACCAGGAACGCTCCAATCAGAACTTCGAGCATATGTCTTGATTTAGGAGCCCTGCAGACATTTTACCTTAAAACTTCAAGCCAGGGGAGGGGTACTTTCAGCGGGCCGAGTAGCGCGGACCACCGGCTTTGTGGTCCGCGGTTCTTACTGTTCCCTATTCCCTGTTCCCTTCGCCAGGCGGGACGGGTAAGGGTGGATTTCATGGACCGTCAGGCGGCGGAGGTTTTGACTCTTCGTCCGCAGCTTCGGCAGAAGACGTCCTGCACGCCGACGCCCGAGCCGCAGCCCGAGCAATAGAGCACGGCGGGCAGCGCGGCCACCGGAGCGGCGGGCGCGACATAAACCGTCGCGGGCGCGTCCTGAGTGACGGCCCAGACGAGCGCGATCACCCAGCCCACCAGCGTCCAGCCCAGGAACAGGTTGAACAGGAGAATCGAAGTGTGGTTGCGCTTGTTCCTGCCGATGATGGCCGGCAGAAAATAAAGCGCGGCGCCCAGCGCGAAAATCAGCAGTCCAATGCTTCCCATCGATTCCTCCCGGCCGGCGATCAGGCCGCAAAATCGAGCGACTGTCGCGGCAACGTTCACCGGGGTCTCATTCTTCGCACCTTATACACCCGCCGCGCCCCCGGCGCAAGCGCATGGCTCACAACCGCAGGGGCACAGCGCGGCGTTTTCTCAGTGCTTGGGCATGAGAATTTCAAAGCCATACTTCGGCGCCAGGGACATCATCTTCTGGATGATGGCGTACGGAACCTCGGCCGGCGGCGGCAGCGTCATGGAAGGCGCGGGCTCGCTGCATTCTCTGAAAAATTCTTCAATTCCCGCCGGCACATTCAGCACCAGAATCCGCACCTCGTCCGAATCGATCGTAAACGAGTGCGGGATATCGCGCGGCGCGAAAACGCTCGAGCCCGCGACGGCCTTGATCGTCTTGTCGCCGATGGAAAACGTCATCTCGCCTTCCAGAATGTAAAAAGTTTCATCTTCCCGATGATGGATGTGCCGCGGCGGAACATTTCCTCTTCGAGCCGTCTGCTCCGTCAGTGCGAATTGCCCCTGCGTGTCTTTCCCTGTCGCCAGAAAAGTCAGCAGCCAGCCCGTGTACCAGACCGAATGCTCCAGCGACTGCCGTCCTCTGCTGTACGCGACGGGCGCACCGGCCCCCGTCGTTCCCGAGCCTTGCGTTGCCATGATTGTCTTCCTTTCGAGTGCGAAGTTATTAGTGGATGGAATGTGTCCAAATCGGCTGGATTCTATGAAGACCCGCTGAACAGGAATTTCCGGCGTCGGCACCCAGCGAACACACGATATACCTTTTCTGCTATCCGGCAAAAGAAATGTGCCGCCGCCCGGGAAGCGCGGACCACCGGCTTTGTGGTCCGCGGTTCTTACTCAAAACAAAAATCCCTCAGCCCTCGTCCCGCAACGCGGGGAGAGGGTGTCCCGCCCGGCGGGACGGGTGAGGGTCGGAATCCCAAGGTTCGCGTCTGTAGGGGCGCACCCGCGTGTGCGCCCATTTTGTTTTTCGATGCCTGATCGGGCGGACGCATGGGTCCGCCCCTACCGTTCCAGGTCGTAGGGGCAATTCATGAATTGCCCCTGCAAATCCCGCCGGCTGGCGCAGACCGTCGGACGTAGAGACGCCCCGCTGGGGCGACTCCTCCGGGCGAGACGTTCCACCGGAACGTCTCTACACGAACGGCTGGCGCAGACCCACAGGTTCTGCCACAGCCCCGCGGGTTCGTATATTTCACCCGCAAAGACCCCCCGACACAAGAGGCGTGTCCTGGCTACCAGCGGTCGAAAATAGCGAAAAACACGTCCTCCGTCCCCTCTCCGGTCTCGTCGTATCCCGCTGCGACCAGCGGACCCGACCCAAAATCTATTGTGCCGTGGAAGGATCCTGCGAGGGCCATGGATTCGCCATCGAGCAGTGCGCCGCCAATCAGGAACTGGTGCCGACGGTCCCCGAAGCGACTGCACCAAAGAGGTCTTCCGTCCCGGGCTAGCAAGGCCGCGAACACATCATACCCACCTTCGCTCACCATCGCCCCAAGGCCCAAATCGAGGCTCCCCTCAAAATGCCCAGTCAGAAGTATTGCGCCGTCCGGGGCCACCGAAATTGTATCGGTGAAGGCCCGAGGTCCAAACGTCCGGGACCACTGAGGAAGACCGTTCTCATCGTAGCGGACCAGCAGACTGAACGAGCCTGCCTGCCTCTGCCGTTCGTCTGGGAGCCTGTTTCTTATGAATCCAGCCATGAGCATGCCTCCGTCCGCCTTATCGAAGGCGACGACGCTGGCTTGCTCGACGCTGGGCTCCCCTGACCGCTGGAGCCAGACCACATTGCCAGCCTCGTCAAACCTCGCAAGAAAGCCGCAGTAATCGGTTTCCCGTGGTTCGCGGAGAATGTGGCCGTCAAGCGTCAACTCTCCCTTGAAGACACCAGCGAGGCAGATGTTCCCGCGCGCGTCAACGGCCAGAGAGCGCGTTTGCTGTTCGAAGGGGCCGCCAACGCGTCTAGCCCACATGTAATCCCCATCCGGGGAGAACTTGGCGAGAAAGATATCCGTCTGTTTGCTCGCACTGATAATGTCGCCGCCGCCGAAATCAATAGTCCCCTTGAACCGGCCCGCGATGATGATGGCACCCGAGGGCGAAACGGCCGTGCACTCAGGGACGTGATAGTTCTGATCGCCAAAGGACTGGCTCCAAAGGTGCTCGCCATGCTTGTCGAGCTTTACAAGGCCTACGTTGTACCGCCCCCTAGATACCAGCTTTTTGCTGCCGACGTCCAATCCTCCTGCGAAGGCGCTGGCCAGAAAAATCCCCCCATTGTCGTCGGCGGCGACGCCGACTCCCACCTGTTCCGCCTCGTCCCCAAACCTCCTGCTCCAAATATGCTCGCCCCCGCGACCGAACTTAGCCACAAACACGTCGCGGTCCCCCGCACTCACGAGATTTCCCCCGCCGAAGTCAACGCTGCCCCAAAAGTCGCCCACAATGATGACATTGCCTTCGCAGTCGGCTGCGACCCCGTGGAGAAGCTGCCGAGATTCATCCCCGAACCTTTGGCAATACCGAAGCCTGAATCCACGGCCGAGCTGGACCGGTCTAGCGACCGTGGGGGACGCGGTCGTGCTGCCTGCAAGGAGTGATTTTAGCCTTCCAAGGCCATCATCGTACGACGGAAAGAGGTCTAGGTACTGCAGTTCGCGCAACTGCGGATTGGTGGGTTCGCATTCCTCCATGCGGACCGGGATGATGAACGTTTGATGCTCGGGTATCTCATCCAAAACCTCCAGTGCTTCCTTTAGCTCCCGTTGAACGTAGCCCCGCTTGTCGATTGAGGTCTTCGACAAAATCACTAGGAAATAGCTGCATTGCCGGATGGCACGAATAACTGCGGACTTCCATCGCTCCCCCGGCTTGAGGTCCTCCCTGTCGAACCAAACCGAAACTCCCATGGAGGAAAGGTCGTCGTAAAGCCGTCTGGCTTGAGGGAGGTCCTCGCGGGCGTACGAAATGAAAACTTGTTGCCCCATTGTTAGCTGCCGTCAGAAAGCCACGTACGGCGGCGCGTGGCACTCGGGCAGTTTAACGCTTTTCGACTCGTACCGTCGCAAACTTTCCAACTTCAGCGTGGGCTGGCGCTTTTCCTGTTCCCTATTCCCTGTTCCCTATTCCCTACTCACTCGCAGCCTTTGCGTTCCCATTTGTCCTTGGCTTTGGCATCGGCCGTGGTTTGCCAGGCCATGTTGGCCGGAGCGTCGGCCCCGCCGCAGGCGAGCGGCCGGATGTGGTCAATCACATAGCCGGGACACGCGCCGCGCGCTTTTCCCGTCGCGGGACAGGGACACTCGCGCTTGAATGCGTCTTTGGCGGCCGTGCTCCTCTCTTCGCGCGTGTCGCGCACGCGTTCAAGCGGGGCTCTCATTCTGTAGAACTTTTCCGGCGTCTGCTGTTCCAGCGCGGTTTCCATGCACGGAATGTCCCGCTCTTCCGCGGTGCCGCCTGAACTCTCAAAGCGCGACCGGGACTCGGCGTGCATCCGGCCGATCACGCTGATTCCGCCATGATGAGGAACGTTGTCGTTGGTGAAGATCTTTACGGGTTTGGCGCTTTGGGCTTTATGAGCGGCGCGCGTCCGCCGCGCCAGTTCAATGAGCGACTGATCCGTGACCGGCGTCCCCGCCTGCGGCGCGGCCTGAGCAACCGCCGCAATCAAAATCACGGCAATGGCGGCCGGAATAGTTTTCACATCCGTCGCCTCCGGCGCAGCGGCGTAGCGCGGACCACCGTCCCTGTGGTCCGCGGTTCTTCCTCCCGCATCCCGCGAATACCGTCAACGCACGGCGATGCCGACTCGCGCGAAAATGCCGCAGACCGCAACCACGGCGGTCTGCGCTACGGTCTTCTCTACGTGCCGCCCCTTCAGGGCTTGGGAATAGTTTTTGGGCGCTGTCAACCCAGGCCGATGGCCTAGGCTATGCTGGCACGACCCTTCGGGCCTCAGCACGCCGCACCTTCTTGCTTCTGACTCCTGACTCCTGACTTCTGACTCCTGACTCCTGACTCCTGACTTCTATTCCCTATTCCCTAGTTCTTCAGAATTTCCTCAGCACGCCGATCACGCGGCCCTGAATCTGCAAATCGCTGGCATTGACGACGATGGGATCCATCTCAACGTTGGCGGGCTGCAGGCGCACTTTGCCTTCCGCCTCGCGGTAGAGCCGCTTGAGCGTGGCGTCCGTGCCGCCGATCAGCGCCACCACGATTTCGCCGTTCGACGCGGTGCTGGAACCCTCGACCAGAATGTAATCGCCGTCGCAGATGTGATCCTCGATCATGGAATCGCCTTTGACGCGCAGGACGAAGGTGTTGCCCTGGCGGCCGGCGAAGTCCGTGAGGGAAATGGTTTCCGGCTGGGCGATGGCTTCCACGGGACGGCCGGCGGCGATGCGTCCCAGCAGGGGAAGTTCGAAGGAAGTGAGCGTGGCCGCGAGCGCCGAGGTGTCGAGGGCCGCAGCGCGCCGCGGACGCCGCCCGGGCGATTCGCGATCCATCGAGCGCACGGCCGTTTTGGCAAAAGGCACCGAGCCCGGCACGGCCACCACGTCCACCGAGCGGCTGCGGTTGTAACGCCGGCGGATGAATCCCTTCTTCTCCAGCGTCTCCAAGTGCTTGTGCACCGTGGCGAGCGAGGAAAGCTTCAGCCCTTCGGCGATTTCTTCAAAGCTCGGCGAGTAACCCTGCCGGTTGATGAATCCGACAAGAAAATCCAGAACCTGCTTCTGACGGCGAGTCAATGCCATCGTGTCTGCCTCCCGTGGCGGGTTGCGTGGTTTGCGATTTGCGATGCCCGATGCGCGTCGCGCGAAACTCGCGCGCGTTGCGATGCGCGAGTTGCAGGAACTTGTCGCGCTGCGCCGGACCGCCGGCGAACAATCGATCAATCACGGCCGCTGCGGCCTGGTCTCCGGCTGTTTGTTCTGGCCGCTAACCCAGCCGGGGGGATTCTAGGCGAATAAAAGGCGAATTGTCAAGCAAAATTGGCACGGCGGGCATGCCAATCCGGTACGCCATCAGGCTCGCATCTGACTCATACTAAGTGACTTGTCTGTAATTTCGAATCGGCGATTTCTAATTTGGTGTAATGAGACGCAGAAATTCATCCGGCGATTGCGAAATTTGTTTCGAATATTTTGCGGCAAGCCTCATTGAATAAAGAAGCTGATCGCCCAATCGCAGATTGTAAACCGGTTCCAGCTTACTTTTTGCATCATGAGGCCTGCCCTTATTCCACTCCGCATCAAGCCTGTTAAGCAAAAGATAATCGCGCTCCGCAATGAGATTGATCAGTTCTGTTGCGGAGGATTTGCTTCTTGTTGCGCTCGCACTCTCCGCGGCAATCACGCGATTGCGCCAGAAAACATATTCGATGTATTCAAGCGAAAGTCGAAAAGCGAGAAAGTCATCGAAGTTCCTGCGCACGGTCGCTTCGCAATAAACAAGCTGGCTCACAAGTTGCGCGAATGGAGGAACCTCGCTCGTGTCGCTTGCGATCGCGGCCTTCAGAGTGCCGTCACTGCTCCACGGAACAGGAAGAAACGGCCGCATCCACGCGGGCGAACAGGATTTTCGATTGGGCGTTGTGTCATAAAGAACGGTGAACATGTCAGCCCAGGTCTGATTCCATTCCGCGCCGTAATAATCGCGCACAAATCGCCGCAAGGCTTGCTCGCGCGCAACCGCTCCACCTTCTTTCACGGCCACGGCCGCGTAAGCAAAAGTGTCCCACAAGGAACTCTGAATGTACCGGCACGGAACCCAGTTGGTGACAATCACGCCAAGCGCTTTGGGATCATTGATTCCGCGATAGGCTTCTGAATACGCCTCAATGTTCTCCAGTTGCGACTTCCCCGCGCGCGGTCCCCACCGGCAGGAAATGATGGCCGGCGCGCCGATCACTCGATGCCCGGCCTCGATTGCCTTGCGGGCGATCTGCTCGAGCGGGCTTGGATCGGTCACATAGTACTGCCAGTCCATAATGATGATGTCCTTGTCGAGCAAAGGCAGAATTTCCGGCTCCTTGTGCAGAACATAATCGCCCCAGACAATCAGCTCCTTGCCGAAGCCGCGCGCCGCGCGATCAAGCGAATTCAGGTAATCCGCCCAGATCTGCGCGCGCGTATGCGTCCTCAACGCCCGCTGTGATTGCTCAGAGCCACCCCAATTCACTTCGTCGGAGCCACCGTGCAGGTAACGCGAAGGGAAAACCTCCGCCGTTTCGCGATAGAGATCCGTCATCAATCGCAAAGTTTCCGGCGCAACGGGAATGACGCCGTTGAATCCACCTTCGCCCTCCGCGCCGCGGTCCGCAAGGTGCGCATACTGCGGAACGCCGGTGATGTATCGCGTGTGGCCGAAGGATTCGACGATGGGAATGATTTCCACGCCATGATCCTTCGCGTATTCGGCGAGCGCGTGAGCTTCCTGCGGCGTCAACGCGTGAGCATGGGTGATCAACTCGGGATGGCTCCGAAAGCGCAGCGCCGAGCCCTGATCATCGGTCAGCGAGAAAAGCAATGCATTCAATTTCCAGTCATGGCAGAAATTAATCAAACGGCGGTAATAGGAAATATCTTCGGGCACACGCGCAGCATCAACCATCAGGCCGTAAAGCTTCTCCGCATTGCGCTCCGGATGCGGCAAAGCGGGGCGAGCTACCTTAACTTGGCCGGCGCCAAGCTCGGAAGAGGCGAATGCTTTTCCGATGGCCCCGGCAACTCCCGCCGCTGCCGCTCCCAAAACGCCGCGCTTTAGAAATTGTCTTCGATTCGAATCCTTCACGGTTTCTCCAACGCAGGAATCAGCATCGCCGGCGGAACACTTACGCCGGAAAATTCTTTTTATTGCAACCGGGCGACTCGGCGTGAAAACTGTGGCGGTTCGCATCAAGCTCGGCCAAGCCCGCCTTCGAAGTGTAGTAAGCTTCGATGACACTACCCTTCAGGAGCTGGAAGAAATGCGAGCCAGCCCCGGCGGGTGCAGCTTCCGTGCCCTTGCTTTCAATCTGCTCCAGGATGGCTGCGAGTTCTCCGTCTTCAAGGGCTGATGGCGGCTTCCCATACCTGTGGTGAGACTCGGCGGCGAGCCATTCCATTCCCTCGCGCCAATCCTTTTGATGATTCTCAGTTTCGATCCGCCGGGCCAGTTCGTCGCCGTAATAGTGAACGGCCAGTTCCCGATGCTGCGCTGAAATCTTCTTCGCTGCGTCCCGAACCTCGGGTTCGCGGAAAAGAACAAGATCAATCCATTCGCATATGTCCTCGCTGACCCGGCGACGCTGTTCGGACTGCGCGGCCTCGCCCGCGGAAGAACCGGCATCCAGCATTACACGCACGAGCTTGCGAACCGTCTCGAACTCCTCATGCGAAAAGAACTGCGGCGAGTATGGGCCGTGAGAAGGCCGAGCATAATCGGTTTGCGTCCCCGCCGGAATTGCGTGAAAACGCGAGTCGCTTCTCATCGCCTGGGTCAGCAAGTCATACGAAGGCTCGTAGAGCCCCGACGGAAGCGGCTGAGATGACGCTGCCGCGCCTGCGTCAGCCAACGCCCGGACCTTTTCCAGCGCGGGACCGCTCAGTCCAAGTGCCGCGGCTGTTCCTCCCAATTCGACAAACCATTCCCGGCGGGAAAGTTTTTGCTTCTCGTCATTCGAACCCGCATCAGGTCCCGATTGCGCGCCATCAACGGGCTTTCGTTCGTCTGATGAATCCATCAAACTTCTCCCCGGCGTGACATTTCCGCGATCTTTTCTCCGGCGCGGCAGGAAATCGCCATGATCGTGAGCGTAGGCTCGTAGCATCCCTGCGTAACAAAAGCTGCGCCGTCGGTGACAAAAACGTTTTTCACGTCGTGAAGACGGTTCGAGCCGTCCACGACACTTTTCTTCGGATCCACGCCCATGCGCGCCGTTCCACACTCGTGAATGTTTTTTCCGAAAATGCTCAGATCCTTCTTGGGCTCCTGAACTGAATCGAGCTTCATCGCGTCAAGAATCCTGGAGATGTCTTCGCGCATCGCCACCGCCATCGCGCCTTCGTTCTCGCCGTAGCTGGCGTGAATCCGCAGCGCAGGAATGCCCCAGGCGTCTTTGACCACAGGATCGAGTTCAACGAAATTCTCAAAGCGCGGCAGACATTCTCCCTGCGATTCGATGCCGAAGCCGTAAGGAATTTCGCTGCGCACGCGCCGCCGCCACTCTGCGCCGAAACCCGGAATGGAATAGGCTTGGCCGTAAAGGTCCTGTCCGGCTCCGCCGTCGAAGCGATAACCCCGCAGAAACCTCCTGCCGCGATGGGCATCCGTGTTTGCGTATTTTGGTATCAGGAAACCGGCGGGATTACCGACCGGCTCGCGCTTCGAGGAGCGGAGAGAATTCATCTCGCCGCCCGCGCCTTCAACGGTGAAATGGTCCATCAGATAATGGCCGAGTACACCGCGGGAATTGCCGACGCCGTTCGGGAAACGGTGAGTGCGGGAATTCAAAAGAATCCGGGTTGATTCAAGCGCGCCCGCAGCCACGACGACGGCCCGGCCGAAAACCTCGCGATGCGCGCCGGACTCGCGCTCGATATAGTGCACGCCGCGCGCGCGGGCTTCATCTTTGTCCATTACCACGTGACTGACAACGGCATTGCTCTGGAGCGTGAAGCGGCCGGTTCGCCACGCCGCAGGCAATGTTACGGAAGGACTATTGAAATAAGAGGCCGTGAAGCACCCGCGCTGGCATTCGTCGCAATAGTGGCAGGCCGGGCGGCCGTTGTGAGGAACGGTCAGATTGGCCACGCGGTCCGGCATCACGCGCCATCCGAAATTGTCTTCGATGATTTTCTTCGCCAGCAAGCTGCCGCAGGAAAGATTCATGGGCGGAAGAAATTTGCCGTCCGGCATCTGCTCGAGCCCTTCGCGCGAGCCGCTGACGCCGATGAAGCTTTCGACCTTGTCGTAATAAGGCTCGAGTTCCCGGTAGCTGAACGGCCAGTCCTCGCCGAAACCGTCGCGGCTCGCGGCCTTGAATTCATTGTCCGAGAAGCGGTAGCTCTCCCTTGCCCAGCAGAACGTCTTGCCGCCCACCTGCCGGCCGCGAATCCACATAAAGGGTTTGCCGGCCGGAGTGGTGTACGGATTTTCGTGATCGTTCACGAAAAACTGGTGGCTGTATTCATCGCAGGCATAGCAAAGCCGCTGGACGGGCTGCTTTTGGAGCTGTTGCTTTCTGTCCCCGAAGCCGCGAAATTTGAGCTGATATGGCCAGACATGCTCGGTGAAATCGCGGGAAGGAATTCGCGGCGGACCGGCCTCCAGCATCAGGACTTCGATGCCGCGTTCCGTCAGTTCCTTGGCCACCCAGCCGCCGCTCGCGCCGGAGCCAATGATAATCGCGTCGTATATCTTTCGGGATGAGGAAGTCATTTTCGAAACCAAGCGGCCGCAAAAGATCGTCTGCGCAAGGGTCGATCCTACGCCAGCCGGTAAACCCGCTCGGCGTTTTTGGCGAAGAGTTTGTCGCGCTCCTCTTCGCTTGCGCGGAGGACCAAAATGTTCAAAGTCTCAACCCATCGCTGGAAGCTGGCGGCGAGCGTACACACCGGCCAGTCGCTGCCGAACATCACGCGGTCCCAGCCGAACGATTCGATGACATGTTCGACGTAAGGCCGCAGGTCCTCCGGCGTCCAATTTTCGTGGTCTGCATAGGCGACCAGGCCGGAAACCTTGCAGACGACATTGGGGAACCCGGCGATCTCCCTGATATTTTGCCGCCAGGGATCGAGGATTTTCTCTTTCACGCGCGGCGAGCCGCAATGATCCAAAACAAAATTGACCTTGGGGCAGGCTTGGACGATGCGCTTGGCGATGGGCAACTGCCGCTCCTGAACGCAAAAATCAAAAGTCAGGCCATAAGCTGCAAGCAGGGCCACGTTCTGCGCAAATAGCGGCGATTCACCCACTCTGTCCGGCTGGACGTGCAGCACGCGGCGAACGCCTTTAACCTGGGGGATTCGAGCCAGCCGCTCCACGAACTCCGCAAAATCGGGCCGCTCCGGCCGCGCCGTCGCGACCACGCCGGCAAGCGGGTTGCCGGGATCTTCGGCGAGCTTCGCAACGTACAGCGTTTCATCCAGCATGAAGCGCTCGTCCACGTCGGCTTCGACGTGAACGGACTTTTCAACACCCAGGCCGCGCGTCGCCTCAAGATAATCCTCCATACAAAATGTTCGATTGAGCGGCGGATTCTTCTCGAGCCAGGAATAGGAGAACTTTTCAAGGTCCCAAAGATGCTGATGCGTATCCACAATGCGCATGCGAATCTCCGTCAGCGCCCAGGCGGGGCGGACAGCAGACCGGACCGCGTGGGGCGTTCTTTACCAGGGCCGATTGTAACCGAATTGCCGGTCACCGGCCCAAGCCGGATCAAAAAAAACGGCAAGCCGGCATTCGTGCGATAGGTCACTGGCGCGGCCCCACCCTTCTGCTACAATGCGGCGAGAATTGATTGTCCGGCGAAAGGTCAGGTCGGAGCAGCCGGGTTTCGAGCCGGGACCGGGCAGAGGAGTTTTCTTTTGGAGCGGGATCAGGACCTGGAACTGATCGGAAGATGTCTCTCCGGAGAGAATTCCGCCTGGGAATCGCTCCTTGGCATTCATACGCGCAAAGTCTATAACTTGTGTTACCGTTTTACGGGTCGCAGCGAAGAGGCGGAAGACCTGACGCAGGAAATCTTTATCAAGATCTTCCAAACTCTGAAAAGCTACGACGCAGCGCAGGGGGCGTTTTCCACCTGGCTGAACCGGGTAGCGCGAAATCATCTTGTAGATCATTACCGCCGGACGAGGAAGGACCGGCAGACCTCCTCGCTCGACGAAGAGAATCGGCCGCTGGATGAACCGGCCGCCGCGGGCGACCACCCCGACACTCTAGTTGAAGCCCGGGAGCAACGCGAACGGCTTCAGGACGGCCTGAACCGGCTCTCACCGGACCTGCGCGAGGCCGTCATCCTGCGCGACCTGCACGACCTCGATTACGCGGAAATCGCCCAGGTTCTTGGCGTTCCGGAGGGAACTGTAAAGTCCCGAATCAACCGCGGACGATTGGAACTGGGACGGGTGCTAAAACGTATAGTCAAGTGAAGGGGAAAGGACCCCGGCCATGACGCACCTGGAAATTGAAAATCTGGCCAGCGATTACCTGGAAGGGCGGCTTGAAGCCTTCAGCCTGCGAAAGGTTGAGGCGCATCTGGCTGATTGTGACGCCTGCCGCGAAATGGTCGGCGATCTGCGAACAGCCATGGAAGCCTGCCGCTCGGCCGAGGTCCTGCCTACTCCTCCCTGGCTGGTCCGGAAGATTCTTCTGGCCACCGTGGGTGAACGCAAACCGACCTGGATCGAGCAGGCTCGGGCGTATGTTCGTCCGGTGCTGCAGCCGCGCTTTGCCTATGCCGTGGCGATGGCGGTGTTTTCATTCTCCATCATTGTCAATGCCGCGGGCCTGAACTTGAGAAGCCTGAAGTTGAGGGACCTAAACCCCATCACCTGGGTTTCCAGGGCCAACGCCGCCGGCCACGTGCTTTACGGGCGCGTGGAGAAATTCTATTACGACCTTCGCGTGGTCTATGAAATTCAATCCCGCTTCGGCCAGCCGGGGTCCAAAAGCCGTCAGCCGGGAACGCAGCCTGCCCAGCCCTCGGAGCATCCGGGCGGGACAACGACTGCGGAACCGCCTGAAGGCGTCGGACTTGCCCTCGTGCAGGCGCCGGCGATGAACCTCGCCGGGCAGGCCGGTGCGGGAAGGAGGCCGCTGCCGTGAAATGCGCTAACCATCCAGAAACCGATTCTCTCGCGTATTGCGCGCAGTGCGGCAAGGCGCTCTGCGCTGAATGCAAACGGGAAGTGACGGGAACGACGTATTGCGAGTCCTGCCTGTCCGCCCGATTGAACTCACCGCTGCCCTCGCACGAACTGGGATCGAGCCCCGGCGTGGCGCTGGCGCTGGGATTCATTCCCGGCGTCGGAGCCATTTACAACGGCCAGGTCATGAAGGCGATGGTCCAGGTGCTGGTCTTCGGATCGCTCATCGGAATCAGCAACCGCGTCGGCAATCCTGTCGGCCCGATCTTCGGTCTCGGAGCCTTTGCCTGGTACTGCTATATGGTGATCGACTCTTACCAGACGGCGCGCGCCAAGGCTCTGGGAAGGCCGGTGGAAGAATGGTTCGGGCTGGGCGACGCCAAGCTGAACGCTCCGGTGGGCGCGACCCTGCTGATCGGCCTGGGCGTGCTCTTTCTGCTCGACAACTTCGGAGTTCCGGTTTTCAACTCGATTGGCAAGTTCTGGCCGGTCCTCCTGATTGTGTTCGGCATTTGGATGTTCCAGCGGCGGATGGGCGGCGGCGGTTCCGGTTCGTCCGGGCAGAATGGCGGCCCGAAAGGTCCCAACCCGCCGAAACCTTGAGGAGGCAACTATGATTGGACTTTTTGTGGGTCTGTTCGCAGCTGTATTTGGAACGCTCTTCGGAGTACTGGGAGCGTTTCTGGGAATCGGTCTGGCGCTTCTAATTCATTTGGGTCCAATTCTGCTGGTGGGCCTGGTTATTTGGTTTGTGGTCCGGGACAATCATCGCCCCAAAGCATCATCGGAGTACCGTTCGCAGCAAATCGCGCCGCATGACGGAAGGGCGCATTAATTTCGCGAGGAGGCACCGGTCATGGATTGGCTCAGTCATCTTGGACCATTTATCGTTCCGCTGGGCGCGTTTGCGATGGTCGTCGTCATCGTGGCGATCGGGACACATCGCAAGATGCGGGAGAGAGAGCTCGAAGCTCATCGCGAACTGCGGATGCGCGAAATGGAGCACGAGCGAAGAATGAAAGAAATGGAAATCGAAAAGGCAAAGCTCGAGGCGGAAAAACCGAAGACGCAGTAGTGATTCGAATTCAAGCTGGCGCGGCGAATTCTTCCCAGCCAGGCGATGAGGAGGCAGCAAAAATGGACTTCAATAACCCCCTTTTGATTCCGCTGGTCGGGGTGGTATTCGGATGCTCGATGATTGTCGCCATCGTGGGAATTACGTTCTGGTTTAAGACGCGCGAGCGCGAACTGCAGATGCACCGCGAACTGCGCGTGATGGAATTGGAACACCAGCGGCGGATGAAGGAAATCGAGCTGGAGATTGAAAAGACCCGGATGAACCTGCCTCCCATGTCGAAGGCATCGTGATTGGGCACGGGGGCTGGACGGGCCAGGACTTCCGCCGCCATCCGGCCGGAGTCCGGCGAAGGAGCGAAAACCATGGATGGTCCATTCCTGATTCCGCTGGCGATTTTTGCCGGGGTTTGCGTGATTGTTGCGCTGACCACTTTGGCGCGAGTCAACGACAAGGAGCACGAGATCGCGAACTCTTTGAGAGTCGAGGAGCTTGACCACCAGCGCCGCATGGCCGAACTGCAGCAGCAGCTCGACCGCGTCAAGAAGGGATAAGCCGGGGCGGCGACGGCGCAGGAGCGAGGGACGAGAAAAGGACGGCTGGCGAACATGGAAACAGGAACGAGTTCGACAAACACTTCTTCGGATATCGGCCAAAGCCGGCATCGCGGTCCCAGAGGGCTGATGTGGCCGCTCATCCTGATTCTTCTGGGAGTGATGTTCCTGCTGGGACAGTTCGTTCCCGGATGGGGCTTTGGCAAAACGTGGCCGGCGCTGCTGATTGTGGTGGGAGTGGTCAAGCTGTTCGAAGCGACTCAAGCTCCACGTCCCCCGCAAGGGCCGCGCGTGTAGCGGCCGGGCCGGCCGGACCGGAAGGTAACGGCAAAGGATCGATCAGCCGCCGCCTGGGGGCGGCGCAAGGCGGAACTTATGAGCGCATATGCTTATCGTCGAGGTTCAATTTTCTGGGCGCTGACCCTGATTGCCATCGGCGTCCTTTTTCTCTATCAGAATTTCAATCAGGACGTTCATCCGTGGCGGATCATTGCCAAATTCTGGCCCGTGCTGATCATTTTCTGGGGCTTATCGAAACTGGTTGATTACTTCCGCTACCGAAGCCACCCGGACGGGGTTGCGCCTTCCCTCTTTTCCGGAGGCGAGGTCGTGCTTCTGATTCTGATCCTGATCTTCGGCACCCTCATTTCCAAAATCGTTCTCCACCCCTGGCAGGACTGGTCCAACGATTTCGGAATGAACAACGATCAATTCGCCGGTCTCTTCATGAATTCCTACACGTACACGAAGAACTTTTCGCTTCCCGCCAAGCCGACCGACCGCCTGCTGATCGTCAACCGCCAGGGCGATGTGGAAATCCACGGCTCCGACCAGAACACGATTGACGCGACCGTCAAAGAAACGGTTCGGGAAGAAAATGAGGACGCCGCAAAAAAGATCGCCGATCAGATTAAAGTCAACCTTGTAGAACAGGACGGACAGTACGTCTTTCAGTCGAATCGGGACTCGCTTCCCCACAGCGGGCGGAACGTCCGGCTGGACATCACACTCCGTTTGCCGCGCGGCACCACGGCGCAAATCACCACCGAGCATGGCGACCTGATCGCCGAATCGCTCGAGGGCGACCAGACCTTTACGGACAAGCACGGTGACGTCCACGTGAGCGACGTTCAAGGGCTGGTTCGAATTACGAAGAACGGCGGGTCAACGGGCGTTCACAACGTGAAAGGAAGCGTTGAACTGGACGGGCGCGGCGGCGACGTGGAAGTCTCCGACGTAACGGGAACGCTGACCGTGAACGGCGAATTTTCCGGCGCCGTGCAATTCCGGAATGTCGCGCAACTGGTGCGCTATTCCTCTTCCCGCACGAATCTGACGGCGCAAAAGCTGAGCGGAAAGCTGACCATGGACCTGGGTTCGCTCGACGCCCGCGGCCTGGGCGGACCGCTTGAGGTCACGACCCGGCAGAAGGACATTACGATTGCGGATTTCCAGTATGGCGTCAAAGTGTCGGACGTGAATGGCGACGTGCGCTTGCGCCCCGCGGCGCCGCTCCGGCATCCGATCGAAGTCAACCTGAAGCGCGGCAGCATCGAACTTGCCCTGCCGCCTTCGAGCGCGTTCCAGATGGACGCTCACTCCGACCATGGCGAAGTCGAGAGCCAGTTCCCCGGACTCACCGTGAAGAAATCGGGCGACAATCCTTCCATCACCGGAGCCGCCGGAAAAGGCGGCCCGCCCATCAACCTTTCCACCACCTACGGAACGATCCGCGTGGTGCGAGGAACGCCTGAACCGCCCGAGCCGCCCAAACCTCCCGCGGCGCCCGGAACGGAAACACACCTGGTTCCGCGTCACGCTACAGAGAGCGCGGCCACTCAGCCTGCCGTCTAAGCAAGCTCGCAAAAGCTAAGGGCAGCCGCAAGCCACGCGGCGTGGCCGATCTGACTTTCAGGCAATCGGGTTCGTTCGGCTTCGTTCGGGTTCGTTTGGAGGGCCGATGCTTTGTTTTCAATAACTTAACGGCTTCGTTCGTAAAAAAAGATTGTTTTGTTTTTGCGTGTTTTTGCCCCACCACAGGCTTCGCGGCCGCTGCTGGAGCGGGTTTCAAGCACTTTCGCTGATGCGCAAAGTGACATAATTCGCGCCCTTTTGCGCCCCGCGACATGCCTCGGAGCCGCATTTGGCGCGGCTTCCGTGCAGTCCGGCTGTTGCTGCAAACGTTGCTGCAATTTCTTCATTTGCTTTCCGCAGCCAGCGGCCTCGTAGGGCCGGGCAAGTCGCAGCCTGTGGCCTTATCGAATATGTTATCACATTGGTTAATAAAGTCAAGCAGGAAAGAACCGCGGACCGCAAGAGCGCGCTACTTGCTTCGCTCGAATCGCGGCTTCTTTGCCGTTGGACTGGGCGGGTGGCCCGCGTTTTTTGCTCATCCTCCTCACCTGCGAGATGATACCACCAGCACAGGTTGGGCGCATGCAGAGGGTGATGGCGTATGGCCGCTACAATCTCACTACTTTTCGCAGCGTGTCGAAGAAGCCGGGGAAAGAGATATCCACGCAGCCGCTGTCCTGAATCGTGGTATTGCCGTCCGCCACGAGACCCGCCACGGCGAAGGCCATGGCGATGCGATGATCGCCGAAGCTGGGAATGTCGCCTCCCGCGAGCCTTTGCCGGCCCGGCACGCGCAAACCGTCAGGAAACTCCTCGACGTTCACGCCCATTCTTTTCAGGTTCGCGGCCACGGCTGCAATGCGGTCGCTTTCCTTGACGCGAAGCTCCTGCGCTCCATGGAAGCTGATTCCCTGCTCCGCCTGCGCGCCCAGGACGGCGAGAACCGGCAATTCATCTATCAGGCCCGGAACCAGGGAGTGCGGAATTTCACCGCCCTGAATTTTTGCCGCCTTCACGCGAACATCTCCTATCGGCTCGCCATTCACGGTCCGTTGCCCGGAAATTTCCAGCTTCGCGCCCATGGATTCGAGGACATCGAGAATGGCGGTCCGAGTGGGATTGAGCCCGATGCCTTCCAGCAAAAGGTCCGAACCGGGAATCATCAAGGCCGCAACAATAAAGAACGCCGCGCCGGAAATATCGCCCGGGACTTCGAAATTTCGAGCCTGCAACGGATGCCTGCCCTGAATGCGCACCAGGCCGCCCTCGCGCGAAATTTTCGCGCCCATGGCCCGCAGCGCGATTTCCGAATGATTGCGCGTGGTCAGCGGCTCCACAACTTCCGTTTCACCTTCCGCGAAGAGACCGGCAAACAAAACCGAGGTCTTGACCTGGGCGCTCGCGACCGGAAGGTCGTAATGAATCGCATGCAGATTGCCGCCTTCGATTTCAAGCGGCGGCCGGCCTGCGGCCGACTGGATGCGCGCGCCCATGCGCGTGAGCGGCTCCACGATGCGCTGCATGGGACGGCGGGAAAGCGAGGCGTCGCCGACCACGACCGAGCGGAATGGCTGGCCGGCCAGAATGCCGGAAAGCATTCGAATGGTCGAGCCGGAATTGCCGGCGTCAAGCTCGCGCGCGGGAGCCTGCAGACCGTTCAGTCCTTTTCCGTGGATCGTGACCGCGCCGTCAGCGCGGCCCTCCACCAGCACGCCCAGCCGGGAAAGGCAATCGAGCGTGGACCCGCAATCGGCCGCCGTGGAATAATTCTGAATTTCGCTTGTGCCCTCCGCAATCGCGGCCAGCATGGCGTAGCGGTGGGAAATGGATTTGTCGCCGGGAAATCGGACTGCGCCTTCAACCCGTCCGGCGCGGGTAACGGTATTCTCCATGACAGGCTTCACAGTTTCTTTCTCCATAGTTGTCCTTGAATCATACCTTGAGTGGGGAAAACAAAGGAAGCCGGGCGTCTTTTGCGCGTCTTGACTTCGCCATCAGCCGGGCATAGGATTCGTTCATTTAATATTGGTTTTGGCGGTCAGTGGGGGAAAGATTCCCTTTGGAGGCAGCCATGAGTCTGCTGAAGATTGCACAAGTTCCTCCGGCCACGGTGGGACTGGACCAGACGGTTCTGGAAGCGGTTGAAATGATGTCCGAGCATGCCGTGGGCGCGGTCGCCGTGGTGGACCCGGCGCACGGCTCCGCGGTGAAGGGCATTTTTACCGAGCGGGATTTGATGCTGCGCGTGGTCCTGCGCCAGCTTCATCCGGCGCGAACCAAAGTGCGAGACGTGATGACTTCGCCGGCGGAAACCATTTCCGAAGAGGTGACGGCGGAAGAAGCGTTCGGCACGATGATGGGAAAACACATGCGGCATCTGCCTGTTATCTCCGGGGACGGCCAGGTCCTGGGAATGCTGTCGGTCCGCAACCTGCTGGAGCACATGGTCGAAGACCTGCAGCGCGAACTGCACTCGCTGGACCTTTATCTTTCCGCCGACGGGCCGGGCGGTTGAAAGTTTCCGCGCTCTTGCATCCATTGATTTAAGGCAAAGCACATCTGCGCTTGCGCGGCCGCGTCCTCGCGCGGCGTTGAATACCAGAAAAGGATCTCGCCATGAAACATGATTCGAACATGCTGCGAACCGCCGCGGCGGTGGCAGCACTGATGACCGCGATGACAGGAGCGCGGGCGCTGGCGGCGCCGGGCAACGTGTCCTTCTCGCAATCGGCGCAATCCGTTGCAGCCTGGGACTTTGTGGAAGTGACGGTCCATGTGGCTTCGCCGGACGTGAAGAATCCTTTTACGGATGCGAATGTCACGGGCGAGTTTGGAATGAAGGGAGAAGTGCCCGTCCACGTGAACGGCTTTTGCGATTCGGAAGACGGCAGCGTTTTTCGAATCCGCTTCATGCCCAGCCGCGTCGGCGAATATCAATATTCGGTCGCCTACAAAGAAAATGGATTGACCAAAAACTACAATGGGACTTTTCGCGCCGTGGACGGCGGACGAAAAGGAATCCTGCGCGTGGACCCGAAATATCCGTGGCATTTTATCTGGGAAGGGACGGGGCAGCACTACTTCTGGAACGGCACCACGGCCTTTCTGATGATGGGGTGGCAGGACGACGCGACGATTCGCGGCATCATCGACCGGCTGTCATCGCTTGAAGTGAATCGGATTCGAGTGCTGCTTTCCGGCAGGCCCGCCTACAGCTTCTGGGGCGAACCTATCATTCCCACTCGGGAATTCCAGCCTTATTTGAACGTCTGGATGGCCAAACGGCCGACGAGCATTGATGACCCCGGATTCGATTACTCGCGCATGAATGTGAAATATTACCGGAAGTGGGATCGCATGCTGGCCTATGCGCGCTCGAAGGACATGATTATTTCCATCATCATGGAATGGAATGACTCCAAAGTGCATCCGGCGGCGGCGAGCCCGGACGAAAAACGCTACTTTGAATACACGGCGGCGCGCTTCGGCGCTTTCTCGAACATCACGTGGGATCTGGGCGACGACATCAGTTCCTTCCGCAGCCTCGAGTGGTCGCACGAAATGGGAACGGCGCTGGTGGAAAAGTGGGACGCTTATCACCACCTCGCCACGGATCATCCGGTCAATAATGCCGAGCAGGATCGCACGGCAAAATGGTTCGGGTTTACGTCGTTTCAGGAATGGCACCGTCCGCATCACGCCTGGATGCTGCACCAGCGCAAACTGCAGGCCGCGACAGGCCGCATTATTCCGCAGACCGATGAGGAATACGGTTACGAAGACCACTATCCGATCTGGAGCCCGAACTTTCCCGACGGGCAATCGGCGGAGGCTGACCGGCGCGCAGCCTGGGAGTTTTCCATGGCCGGCACTTACCAGACCACGGGCGAAACGGCGAAGCGCGGTACCGGCGTCTGGCCCGACACGGGCGGCGGATGGGTGAACGGCCGCGGCGACAGCAGCATGACCATGCTCGAGGGTTATGCGCACATGGTGGATTTCTTTACCAGCTTCGATTGGTGGAAAACCAATCCCGATGATTCGCTGGTTTCGCCCGGCGATGATTGCCTGGCCGAACCCGGCCAAATCTATGTGGCCTATCTGCCCATGGGAGGCTCGGTGACGGTGAAGCTCGCGCCGGGGGATTACCGCGCCGAATGGTTCAATCCGCGCACGGGCGGGAAGACGGCGCTTCCGGACGCGCACGGGCCGGAGTGGACTTCTCCGCAAGCCGCCGATGACGGCGACTGGGCAATCCTGCTTAAAAGAAAATAAAAAAAGAAAATCATGAAGGCGCTGGCGAGAGTGGACAGGCGATTACAAACTCTTCTCTGCCGGCAGGTCTATTAGTGCGGCGACAGGCCGGACATGGACGCGAATGACAGTTCTTTCGATGTGGAGCGGTAAGCTTCCAGAATGTCGGCGAGCGAAAGCAGGCCCTGAAGATTGTGGAAGTCGGCGCGATGGATGACGGGCAGGACGGGCCAGTCGCCGATTTCCTGCAAGGCGGAATCGAGCGGCTGGTCGGGATGAAGAAACGGCATGCGATCGTTGTGGAAAAGCTGGCCGAGCGGCACGGCGCCCTTGCCTTCCAGCAGCAGGTGGCGGAGAGTGTCGCGGCTGATCCCGCTCCAGTCGCCCGTGCGGTGGCAGACGAGGAAGAACTGCTGGTTGAGGGCTTCGGCGCGCGGCAGGACGTCGGCCGCCGTCTCATCATCGCGGAGAACAAGTTCGGTGGGCGGGCGCATGGCGTCCTCGACGTGCAGGACCGCCGCCTCGCGCTCCTCTTCCATTGAGGGCAGGTCAACGCCGTCCTGCCGCGAGAGCATGTCGAACAGCGGCACGGGCGCGTAACGCCGCGTAATCAGGTAAGCGATGGTATTCGAGATCATGACCGGAACGATGATCGAGTAATTGCCGCTGAGTTCGAGCACCATGAAGACGGAGGTCATGGGAACGCGCAGGAATCCCGCGAATAGCGTGCCCATGCCGACCAGAGCGAATCCGCCCACGGTCGCCCCCAGCCCGGGAAAGAACATGTGTTCCAGCCCGCCCACGGTTCCTCCCACCATGGCGCCGATAAAGAGCGCGGGGGCGAACATGCCGCCCGGCGTTCCGCTGGAGAAGCAGCAACTGGTGGCGAGAATCTTGAAAAGGGCGAGCAGCGCGAGAACCTGCCAGGTGAACTGGTCGTGCAGAGCCTGGTCAATGAAATTGTAGCCCGCGCCCAGAACCTGCGGGAACCAGATGCCGATGATGCCGATCAGCAATCCCGCCGCCGCCGGCTGGAAGTAAAAGGTCCAGCGCGGAAGGCGCTTCAGGCGCGGACGCAGATAAGCCACCAGCTTGATAAACATCAGCGAGGCCAGGCCGCCGAACACGCCCAAAATCGCGTACGCGAATAGTTCTCCCCAATGCGCCAGGTGATAGGAAGGCGCGCTGAAGAACGGGTTTTCATTCAGAGAAAGACGAAGAACGGTGACGCTGGAGACGGCGGCGAGGACGATGGCGCCCAGGACTCCGGCGCTCCACTGACCGATGACTTCCTCGATGACGAACAGAACGGCTGAAATGGGCGCGTTGAAGGCCGCCGCCAGACCGGCCGCCGCGCCGACCGGAGCAATCAGGCGCACTTTTTCGCGCGAGAGGCGCAGCCGGCGGCCCAGCGCCGAGGCAAGTCCCGCGCCGATCTGGAGTGAAGGATCTTCAGGACCCAGCGACTGGCCGCTGCCGATTGCCAGCGCGCAGGTGATGAATTTGCCGATCACGGTGCTGAACGGAATGTAGCCGTCATAGATATAGACCGCGGCTTTAGTCTGGTTGACGCCGCTGCCGCGGACGCGCGGGAAAAGGAACATCACCAGCAGCGAAACCACGAGCCCGGCAATCATGGGCGCGAGAAGCAGCCTGTGGACAGGAGGAGAAAGCGACGACCCGAGGAGATGCAACTGGGTCCAGTCGATCGTTATTTCAAAGCAGACGACGCCCGCGCCGGAGAACAATCCGATGATCACGGCGAGCAGAAGAAACAGGCCTTCCTCTTTGAGAAAAAGGCGTGGACGGCGAAGCTGCGCAAAGCGCCGGCGGAAGGCGGCCCATCGGCGGGTGAGGCCGGCCACAGGAGGCGTCTGCGGCTTGGAGGGCGGTGACGAGACGGGCGGCTCGCTCATGGCTGGCTCGCTCCCCTCTGGCGGCTGATCAGCAGCAGCGCCTGATCCTCCGCAGTGCCTTCGCCGCAAACAGCGTTGGAAGATTCCTGCATGGAAGAAACCTGATCCATAACGGTGCTGGTAAGGTCCGGCGTCGCCAGGAGCTTCGATTCTTTTACGGTCGGCTTCAGCTTCATGGCCTCCGCGTAAGCCGCCTGCAGATTGCCGGCCACTGGATTTCCGGGCAGCTTGACGCCACGCGACTGGGCGCAGTTCTGGATGCGGGCCATCGAACGTTTGAAGGCCTCGATGACGCGGCGGATCCGCTCACGCTGCGCCAACCTCGCCTCGAAAGGATCGAGCGCAACCACGGATTCACTGACGGCCAGTTCCATTGCGACCTGCTGGCTGGGCTTTTCTCCCACCAGGCCTCGCAGAAGATAGGATCGCGCGTCCAGATAACGGCCGGAGCGAAAAGCCGCTTCCCCCGCGCCGAGATAAGCTGTCTTGTCCTTTCGATTCAGGTCCGTGGCCTGGCGAAAGACTTCCAGCGCGTGAGTATAATCCTGAGCTTGCATAAAAAGCTGGCCCACCGAAGTGTAGAGGGAAGCATCTTCCGGAAGGTTGGCCTGGATGGCAATCAACTCGGCGTCAGCTTCCGTGTTCAGGCCGCGGCGAAGGAGAAAACGGACCAGATCGAGATGCGCGTCTCGGCGCCGGCGAATGGCATCGTTCGCAAAGGAACCGAAAATCGCATTGTGATAGTAGCGGCGGGCATTTTGAATGTCATTGCGGCCGGCAGCCAGGCGGGCCAGCTCCAGATTGACGGTGCCGTCGCCCGGCTCACTCTCCCACAGGGTGCGAAGGTAGCTTTCGGCCTGGTCCTGGTTGCCGACCCTGATCAAAGCCTGGGCCAGGCTCAATTGATAAAGCGTGTTGGCGCCGGAATAATTCAGCGCCGTCCGGAAATCTTCCACGGCGCGCTTGGGCAAGCCGGCCTTGAGCGCGCTCTCACCTTTCTGATACCACTGCAGAGCCAGCTCCTTTTCACGGGCATGGAAACTGCGCGCTGCGAATCCGGTCACCACAAAGAGAATGGCGAGAAGAGCGAAACTGCCCAGCAAGAGCGTTTCACGCTCGAGCGTCCACATCCAACCACGTTCCGCTCCGCAAGAAGGACAGGTGGTTTGCCCAAAGGGAATCGCCTGCCCGCATTTCGGGCAGATTCGATCACCTTGTAGGCCTTGTGCATTCACCTTGCTGACACCTCGCTTGGCGCGGCGATGCGGGATAATCCCGAGCCGCCCGCGGCGTGCATGAGGCTGGTCTGACGGGAAACTTTGCGCCGAGCAGCGCCGGCGGCTTTCCAGATTTCATTCCGCAGACAAATAGTTCCCACGGTCGCCCTTGCCGTATCTCTTAAGGTTAGCATATTCGAGAGCGATTTTGACGGTTCGCCTTCGCGCGAGACCGTCGCCGGGCGAAATTCGCGCCGGCGAAACCGCGACCGGCGGATGCTGACGGAAGATAGCAACCTGTGGCGGCGGCGGTTGGTTTGCAACCCGCGCCACGCCGAAAGTCACTGCCCGGAAGAAGCCGGCCAGGAGGAAAAATCCACCTCCAAGACCTTCCTGCCGCGCGCGGAGGTAACGGCCAGGATGCGGTCTCCCGGCTGCAGAATGCTTTCAGGAAGCGGCAGGAGCAAATCCTGGCCGCGCATGACGGCGAGAACCTCGACATCGTTGTCTTCAAGTCCGGCAAGCCACTCGCGGATCCGTTTGTCGGCGAGCGCGCTTTGTTTTCTGAGGACCCAGGCTTCGATCCGCTTCCCGCCCGGCAGATCGAGCGCCATGCCCGAGCGAAGCAGATTCATCAGGCTGAGATGGCCCAGCTCGCCGCCGGGAGGTTTGCTGCGACGGCCGAGAAGATTCATAGCGATGCGGATTTGCTCGGTGTAATGAGCAGGCGAGGCCGCGCGGCCGGGAACCTGGGCTTCATAAAGGCTTCGATATTTGAACGGCCGCGAGAGGCGCCGCTGCACGATGTAAGCCGTGAGGACGGCCAGCGCCGCCGCACCCAGCAGCGGATAGGCCCGCGTCATTTCCAGAACCATGACCAGCGTGGCGATGGGCACGCTGGCCGCCGCGCCAAAAGTCGCCGCCATGCCGACCACCGCGAAGGCGGGAGCGGACTGGTGGAAGAGCAGGCTGAACACTCCGCCCAGCATGGCTCCGACAAAAAGACTGGGCGCAAAAACTCCGCCCGACCCGCCGGAAGATACCGTCAGCGCAAAGGCGATCATCTTGCCGAACAGCAGGACCAGCATCAAACCCAGCACCAGCTTGCCGTCAATAGCAAGCTGAATCCACCCGTAGCCGCCGCCCAGAACCTGGGGCAGCGCCACTCCCATCAGGCCCACACCCAATGCGCCGATGGCCGGCTTGATCCAGTTGGGAATGGGCAGAGCGTGAAAAGCATCGCGAATCTTGTAGAAAGCCTCGGGCAGAATCGTGCCCACGACGCCGGCGGCGATGCCCAGCAGGGCGTACCAGATATAATCCGAGGGCGTGGGCGTGGGCAGATTGGCCGGAATCTGAAAAAGGGGCTTCCAGCCGACGAAGACTCCATTAACCGAATAGGCAATCAGCGAACCCAAAAGAGTATAAAGTAAGGCGTTGCCCTCAAATTCCAGATTGCCGTAAAGAACTTCCGTTGCGAACAAGGCCGTGCCGATGGGCGAGCGGAAAATCGCCGAGAGGCCAGCGCCCATGCCGATCAAAACCAGCAGTCGGCGCTCTTCGTCGGTGCGATGGCGCATGGTCGCGTAAATCGAGCCGACGCCCGCGCCGATCAGCGCCGTCGGACCTTCGCGGCCGGCTGAACCACCCGAGCCGATGGTGATGGCCGAAGCCAGCATCTTGAGCGGCGCAACCCGCTTGCGCAGAAAACCTCCGGCGCGGTGATAGGCGCGGACGGCGCTGTCCGTGCCGTGGCCTTCGGCTTCCGGCGCCCAGGTGTAAATCAGAATTCCGGAAATCACTCCTCCCAGCGTGATGGCCACCGGGACGAGCCACAGACCGTGCGGGCCGGTGACCTGCTTCAGAATGCCGCCTTCGCTGGGCAGGCCGGGCGCACGAAACGCCGCAAGCTTCCAAAGGAACAGCCAGGAACAGAATCGCAGCGAAGCGTCAAACGCGACGGCGGCGAGGCCGCCCACAATCCCCAAAAGGACGGTGTCGAGCAAAATTTGGCTTTCGCCTTCTTTGCGCATTGAATATTCCCGGTTTGCTGCCGTTGAGGTCTGCCGCGCCCCTCCAGGAGCGATTAGCGCCGCAGGCAATTGCGGAAATTGAACGGTTCCAACTAACAGCTTATCACAGCAGCGAATAGCCGCCCAACGAGGCGCGGGAACCGCGGCGGAACAGGCAGCGTCCCAAGTCAGCCTTGTTTTTGCTAAGATGAAAGATTATGGAATATCGGACTCTGCGCCGCACGGGGCTGAGGGTTTCCCGCGTCTCGTTCGGGACGATGACCTTCGGCTCGCAGACGGACGAGGCCACTGCCCGTCGCATGATTGATTGCTGCCTGGACGCGGGCGTGAATTTTTTCGACACCGCGAACGTCTATAACAAAGGTCTGTCGGAAACGATCACGGGCAAGGCGCTGGCCGGCCGGCGCGACAAAGTGATTCTGGCCACCAAGGTCCGCGGCAAGATGGGCGAAGGCGCGGACGAAAGCGGCCTCTCGCGCGCCGCCATCCTGAAAGCCATTGACGGAAGCCTGAAGCGCCTGGGAACCGATTACGTCGATCTTTATTATCTGCACCAGCCGGATTACAACGTCGCCATCGAGGAAACGCTGGAGACGATGCAGGAACTGGTGGCGGCGGGCAAGGTTCGCTATCCCGCGGTTTCGAACTTCGCCGCCTGGCAGGTGGCGGAGATTCATTGCCTCGCCGCCAAAAACGGATTCGCCGCGCCTTACGTTTCCCAGCCGATGTACAACCTGCTGGCGCGCGCCATCGAAGATGAGTATCTGCCGTTCGCCGAGCGCTACGGCGTGGCGATTGTTCCTTACAATCCTCTGGCGGGCGGACTGCTGACGGGAAAACATCGCGCCCAGGCGAAGGCCGCCGCCGGCACGCGCTTTGACGGCAACCAGATGTACCTGGACCGCTACTGGCACGAGGACGACTTTGCAGCCGTCGAGGAATTGAATGGAATCGCAAGCGACGCCGGGAAGACGATGGTGGAACTGGCCATCGGATGGCTCCTGAGCCGGCCGCTGGTTGATTCCGTGATTCTTGGAGCTTCGCGCATGGAGCAGCTGGAAGAAAATTTGAAGGCGGCCGCGGGCGGGCGTCTTGCGCCGGAAGTTCTGGCGCGCTGCGATGAAATCTGGCGGCGATTGCGGGGCGTCACGCCCAAGTACAATCGCTGAACCGCAAGGGATCTGAAGAAATTGGAGGGATGGCAAATGCGTATTGAACGACGGAATTATTCCTGGACGGGCGCGGTGGTTTGCCTGCTGTTACTGTTGCCGGGCGTCATGACCGCGCGCGCCGCCAAGGCGCCGGAGACCCCGCAGAAAGATATTCTGCGCGCCACGCTCCCGAACGGCCTGCGCGTGATCATTGTGCGAAACAGGCTCGCGCCGGTGGTGAGCACGGTGGTGAACTATCTCGCGGGCGCCAATGAAACGCCGGAAGGATTCCCCGGCACGGCGCACGCGCAGGAGCACATGATGTTCCGCGGCAACCCGGGACTTTCCGCCGACCAACTGGCGGCGATTTCCGCCTCAATGGGCGGCGATTCCAACGCCGACACGATGCAGAACGTCACCCAATATTTCTTCAATGTCCCCGCGCAGGATATGGACGTGGCCCTGCATATCGAAGCCATCCGCATGAGCGGCGTTCTGGACAGCGAGAAACTCTGGGATAAGGAGCGCGGCGCCATCGAGCAGGAAGTTTCGCAGGATTTGTCGGACCCGCAATACGTCTTCTACCGCAAGCTGCTCAAGGCGATGTACCACGGCACGCCCTACGCTCACGACGGGCTGGGCACGCGGCCTTCATTCCAGAAAACCACCGCCGCCATGCTCAAGGATTTTTATGACAAGTGGTACGCCCCCAATAACGCCATCCTCGTCATCGTCGGCGACGTCGAGCCGCAGGCCGCGCTGGCGGAAGTCAAAAAGCTGATGGGCGCGATTCCGCAAAAAAAACTTCCGGAGCGCCTGCCCGTGGATTTGCAGCCGGTCAAGGCCCAGGCCATGAATCTGCCGACCGATTATCCTTACGGCCTGGTTTACATTTCCTTCCGAATGCCGGGAACCGACAGCCCGGATTATGCGGCCTCGGTCGTGCTTGCGGACGTGCTCAGCAGCCAGCGCGGCGATTTGTACGCCCTGGTTCCGGCAGGCAAGGCTCTCGAGACCGGCTTTGAAACCGACCCTCGCACGAAGTCCGGTCTCGGTTTTACTTATGGCGTGTTTCCCAAAGGCGCGGACGGGGCGGCGCTGCTGCAGCAGATGCGCGACGTTCTTAGCCAGGACCTGAAGAAGGGCTTTTCCCCTGATCTGGTGGAAGCAGCCAAGCGTCATGAGGTGACGGACGCGGAATTCCAGAAGAATTCGATTTCCGGGCTGGCCAACGCCTGGTCGTTGGCGGTCGCGATCGAGGGACGGACGTCTCCCGAGGATGACATCAAAGCCATCCAGCGCGTGACGCCTGAGGACGTGGACCGCGTGGCGAGGAAGTATCTGAAGGAAGACGAATCCATTACCGCCATCCTGACGCCGCAAGCTTCCGGGAAACCAATCTCCTCAAAATCCTTTGGCGGACAGGAATCCTTCACGCCGGCGCACGTCAAGGCCGTCGAGTTGCCGGACTGGGCGAAGACCGCCCTGGGACGGCTGGAGATTCCCGAATCCACGATTCATCCGGTGGTCAGCATGCTGCCGAACGGCCTGCGCCTGATCGTGCAGCCGGAAACCATCAGCCATACCATCAGCATCTACGGCCGCGTCCGCAACAATGCGGAAATGGAAACGCCCAAAGGTCAGGAGGGCGTGTCGAGCTTGCTCGGCCGGCTGCTTTCTTACGGAACCACGACGCTCGACCGGATTGCCTTTCAGAAAGCGCTGGATGACATCGGCGCGGAGGAATCAGCGGGCACGGATTTTTCCGTCCGCGTGGACGCCAGGAACTTTGACCGCGCGGCCCAGTTGCTGGCCGATAACGAACTCCATCCTGCGCTGCCCGAGCATGCGTTCAAGATTATTCAGCCGCAGTTTGTCCAGGCCGTGGCCGGGCAACTGCAAAGTCCGGATTTCCTGACGCGCCTCTCTTTCCACGAAGGGATTTATCCCAAAGGCGATCCGATGCAGCGGCACGCCACCCCGGAGACGGTCAAGAGCCTGACTCTCGCCGACGTGCACCAGTACCTCGACCATGTTTACCGTCCGGACCTGACGACGATCGTGGTCATCGGCGACGTCAAGCCGGCCGAAGCACGCGAGGTGATCGAAAAATATTTCGGCGGCTGGAAAGCGGAAGGTCCGAAGCCGGAAACGTTTCTTCCCGAGGTTCCCGCCAACGGCCCTTACACATCCAATGTGCCGGACAGGAGCCGCGTGCAGGATTTCGTTGTGCTGGCGGAAACGCTGGGTCTGAACCGCTTCGACCCCGACTATTACGCTCTGGAACTGGGCAACCACGTCCTCGGCGGCGGATTTTACGCCACGCGCCTTTATCGTGATCTGCGCGCCAACCAGGGGCTGGTCTATTTTGTGAATTCGAGCTTCAATATGGGCAAGACGCGCTCGATTTACGAAGCGGTTTATGGCTGCGACCCCGATAAGGTCACCAAAGCGCGCGCAGTCATTATCCGGGACCTGAAAGCCATGCAGTCGGAACCGGTTACTCCGCACGAACTGCGCCAGGCCAAGGCGCTGCTGCTCCGCGAAATTCCGCTCGGCGAATCCAGTCTGGGCAGCATCGCTTCCGGCCTGCTGTCGCGCGCGGAAATCGGCTTGCCGCTGGATGAGCCGACGGTCGCCGCGCATCATTACGTCGCGCTCACCGCAGCCCAGGTGCAGGCGGCGTTTGCAAAATGGCTGCGGCCCGACGGCTTGATTCAAGTGGTGGAAGGCCCGGCGCCGAAGTGATTCTTTGTTGCTCCGGGGGGAATGTGGCATGAAACGGTTTTACACGGTCTTGATGGCGCTTTTGCTGGCATGCTCGGCTAAGGCGCAAGCGCAGGTCGCGGAGCCCTCGCCCGTGGCGGCGCAGGATTTTGCCATCATGGCCTGGGGCGATTCGCCCTCCGAGCCCGCGCAGCTCTACCGGATGAAGCAGGCCGGACTCAACGTTTCCGGCTTCTGCAAAATCGAGGACCTGACCAAAGTCCATGCCGCCGGCCTTGCCTGCTTCGTCACCGATCCGCGGATCAATGATTACGATTGGGCGCATATGCCGCCGGAGAAAACGCTCAGCAAAAGCATCGAGGCAGCCGTCAAGGAAATCGGCAACAATCCCGCCGCGCTGGGTTTTTTCCTCTCCGATGAGCCCCGGCCTGACGCGTTCCACGGCCTGGGCCAGGTGGTTTCAATTCTGGCGAAAGAAAGTCCGGACAAGCTGGCTTACGTCAATCTGCTTCCCAACTATTCTTCCGCCGACTACCTCCAGACCACGGACTATCGCGCCTACCTTCTGGAATATCTCGATCAGGTTCATCCTCCCCTGCTCAGCTACGACAACTACTCGCTGTTCGACGGCAAAATGATGGACCGCTTTTACACTAATCTGGACACGATTCGCACTCGCGCCCTGGGTGCGAACGTTCCCTTTTGGAACGTCGTCCTGGCGAACACGCACTTCGGCTACATGGCGCCCTCGGAAGCGACTTTGCGGCTTCAGGTCTTTGCCTCGCTTGCGTACGGAACGCACGGCATCGCCTATTTCACATACTTCGCGCCTCCCAAAGGAAATTTTCGCATGGCGGCTGTGGACCAGTTCGGCCACCGCACGCCCACGTGGAACATGCTGCGCCACATTGATGAAGAAGTGAACGCGCTCGCACCCTGGCTGATTAAACTGAAGAGCACGGGAGTCTATTATTCCTCTCCTGTTCCCTCGGGACTTGACCCCATCGCGAAGAGCGCGCTGGTCAGTCAGGTGATTTCAAAGGACAGCGAGAATCCGCCCAAGCCCGGTGAACTCCTGATTGGCGAATTCAAGGATGCCGCGGGCGCGCCTTTTCTGATGATCGTCAATCGCGATCTCGAATACTCCCTGCAATATCACATTGAACTGAAGAATAAAGATGAGAAGCTGGTTGCCATCTCTCCTTTTACCGGAAAAGAGGAAAAGATAAAGCCGGGATCGGACTGGCTCGCTCCCGGCGGCGGCGCGCTCTTCCGAATCGCGAAATAGCAGCGGCAGCCCGCATCGCGCTCGGCAGTGGCGGCAATTTGCCGCAGGCAAGATCACACTGTAAAATGAAATTCTGGCATGGCTGATCTGATCCAGATCGCACCCAATGCGGCGCGCGTGCCGCGGCCCTCGTGGCTGAAGGTGCGGGTGCCTTCGGGCAAGAATTACTTTGACCTGAAAGGCATCGTGCGCGGGCTCGAGCTGCACACGGTCTGCGAAAGCGCGCACTGCCCGAACGTCGCCGAGTGCTGGGCGCACCGCACGGCGACCTTCATGATTCTGGGCGACCAATGCACGCGCCGCTGCGCCTTCTGCGCCGTGCCCAAAGGAATGCCGCACGGCGAAGTGGATTGGCAGGAGCCGGAGCGCGTGGCGGACGCGGCCGAGCGCATGGGGCTGAAATATATCGTTGTGACTTCGGTTGACCGGGACGATCTAAAGGACGGCGGCGCGGAAATTTTCGCGCGCACGATCTCCGCTCTGCACGACCGCATTCCCGGCTGCCGCGTGGAGGTTCTGATTCCGGATTTCCACGGCTCGGATGAAGCGCTTCGAATTGTGGTCGAGGCGCGGCCCGACGTTTTGAACCACAACATCGAAACCGTTCCCCGGCTTTATCGCGTGGCGCGGCGCGGCTCGCATTATGAGAGATCGCTGCGGCTGCTCCGCCACTCGCGTGAATTGAACCCCGCTATTCCCACGAAGTCCGGGTTGATGACCGGGCTGGGCGAGACCTGGGAGGAATTGCTGGGCGTTCTGCGCGACCTGGCACAGGCAGGCATCGAAATCGCGACCATCGGGCAGTATCTGCGGCCCTCGGTCGAACAGCTTCCCGTGGCGCGCTTTTATTCTCCCGAGGAATTTGCCGAACTCAAGCAGGAAGGCGAGCGCCTGGGAATCCGGCACGTGGAATCAGGCCCGCTGGTGCGCAGTTCCTACCACGCCCACGAGCAGGCGGGCTCACTGGCGAGATGAAGGCGATGCCTTCTTCCGCAACCCGCCGAGACGGGCTCCAGGATCCATCCTTTTGATAGCCAGCCGTGAGGCGCGATGAAGCGCGCGGGCTGCAATCGTGTCGCGAGCCTGCGTCTCACGGAAGACTTCTTTGTAAAGCTGTTCGCCCTGTTCGCGGCGGCCGAGCCTGATTTCAACGCTGCCGCTTAAAAGTTTCCACAGACCGTTGTCCGGGTAGCGGCGCACGAGCTCCTGAAAACGCTGAAGCGACTTCTCATACTGGCCTTCGCTCGACAGCGAATAATCCTTGCCCAGATAAAAAAGAGCTTCGCCGGAAGTCAACCGTCCGTGCTCCGCGGCGTCCTCGAGTTGCTGCAATCCCACGGTGCGACTGCCGCCGGGCAGGCCGACCAGCCAGCGAAGCAGCTTGACGATGCCCGGCAGGGTATCCACAAAATAATTGTAAATTCCGATGCCCAGATAAGCATCCGTCAGGCTGGGATCTTTGGCGACCGCCTCCATCAGCAGAGAGCGCATCTTCTTCCCGGCTTTTGCTGTCGGCATATCCTTGCCGCGCAGGCCCATCAGGCGCCCGCGCAAGGCGTACGCGAGACCCTCGTACAACTGATTGCGCGCCACGTCATGCCCAGCCCGGATATTCTCCTCCGCCTTGGAAATGGACACGCTCACCAGTCTGTCAAAATCGGAGTCGTACGGCGTGGATTCGGAAGACACGACGTCGAACACGTCCGGATCGATCAGATTGCCGGTTGAATAATAGATTTTCCACCAGTCGGCATCGGCTTCCAGAACGTAACCCAGCGGCGAGGAAGGATCGGAATCCTGAATCCGGCGAAACACCGCAATCGCGCCTTCGATATCGGCGTTCATCAGGAGATTCACGCCGCGCTCGGCGGTTTGAAGTTCCTGGGAAGGCTCAGCCTGATAAGCAGTCTGAGCGGCAAACGCGGGAAATGCCAGTCCCACGGCGACGAACACGAAAACTCCAATTTTCATGAATGCCGGGCGTTTCGTCATCATCTCTACAGTATCATCTCGCCTGAAAATGTCGCGCCAAATCATCCCGGACAGGTTGGATGCGCCGGCACGGGCACTGTTGCAGCCTGAAGCCATTTTCAATTTCGATCAGCGGCCGCCCGGCCGGGAACATCCGCCGCTTTGCTTCGATCCCGGCGAATCCGTTCGCCGACCGTGCGGAGGAATTCATACATCACCAGGCATTCAAGACCAAACGGGGCGAACCCCAGATAACCGGGCAAGGGCATGGCGAACATTTTCCAGCCCTGGGCAATCGGGAAAATGTATTCCCAGCGAGCTCCCGCCCAGTAATTCCAGAATTCCCAGAGAAGGCCGCAAAACAAGCCCGAAACCAAAAAGCATCCGAACGCCGCGGACTTCCCCGCCTCCCAGTCGCGAAGCAGCGAACGGCCGCCCCAGGCGTAGTTCAGCGGATCGAGCAGGAACACAAATCCCACCCAGACGAGCGCAAAAAGGTATCGCCCCGCCGAAGCCGGCAGCAGAACGGGAAGGCCGGTAAAGATCGCCCCTGCCACCACCAGAGCAATTCTCGTCCCTCGCGGCACTTGAGTCTGCTCGCCCGACTCACCTTGAAAGAATCCCATCGCCTGGAACAGATCCGCGGTTTCAAAAATCGCCGGCCAGATGGTGGCGAAGGACCAGCCGTAGCCGATGGTGGCCAGAATCGGATTCGTGGGAACTCCGACGTAGGCCCAATTTCTCAGTCGAAGGTTATAAGCCTCAAAGACCAGCCACAGCGGAATAGACCAGAGCGCGAGGGCGAAGAACCCGCCGGGCGAGGAACTCAGCCGCGACGAGCCTCGAAGCCGTTTGACGGCGGCGTCCGCCAGCAGCAAATATCCTGTCCAGGCGATGGGCGTAAAGTAGGTCGCGATCCACCCGACTCGCGCAAACAGGCAGATTTCGGCGGCGAGAATCACGAACATGCCCACCCAACCGTAAGCCGCAAACCGGCCCGCGGCGGGCGTGCGCATGTAGCGGGAGGACAGAAAACCGAGCACCACTCCCAGGACGAAGATTCCGCTCATCATATGGATGCCGAACATAAATGGGCCTGAAACCTCAGAATATCGAACGCCAGGGAGCGACGCAAACCTTAAAACGGCGGCCGTCCGGCCGCACCCGTGGACGGCAGAGGGCCCGCGTCCCAAATCGAAAGCCGATTGCTGTCCCCTGCCCGCAGGGTGTATTATTCGGCTTCTAAGTTGTGAGGAAAACTTAACAGGCGGATGAAGAGAGGAGAGTCTTCATGGCGGAAGTGAAGACGGGCTTGCAGGGCGTCGTGATTGCGACGTCGAAAATCTGTTCCATCGACGGCGAGCGGGGCAAATTGATGTATCGTGGTTACGACATCCACGACCTCGCTGAGCATTCGACGTTCGAAGAAGTCGTCTATCTGCTCTGGTACGGCCGTCTCCCCAAACAATCCGAGCTCGATGACCTGAACGCGCAATTCGCCGAGCACCGATGGGTCGCGCCTGAAGTCACCGATCTGATGCGCCGCCTTCCGCCCGCGCAGCATCCGATGGAAACTCTGCGCACCGTCGTTTCCGCGCTTTCTCTCTACGACCCTGAGGCCGAGGACATGTCGGAGGAAGCGAATCGTCGCAAGGCGCTTCGCCTGACCGCGCAGATGGGAACCATCGTCGCCGCTTACGGCCGATTGCGACAGGGCCGGCAGCCCATCGCTCCCGATCCCAAGCTCAATCACGCCGGAAATTTCCTTTACATGCTGAACGGCGAGCGGCCCGATGAAGTGACCAGCCGCTGGTTCGATATCGCGCTCATCCTTCATGCCGACCACAGCTTCAACGCTTCCACTTTCGCCGCCCGCGTCACCGCTTCAACGCTTTCCGACATGCATTCCGCCGTCACCTCCGCCATCGGCGCGCTCAAAGGACCGTTGCACGGCGGCGCCAACGAGCAGGTGATGCGGATGCTGCTTGAAATCGAATCCCTGGATCGCTGCGAAGCCTTCGTGAAGAAACTTCTTGCCGAACACAAGAAGATCATGGGCTTCGGCCATCGCGTTTATCACACCGAGGATCCGCGCGCCACAGTTCTGCGCAAAATGTCGGAAGAGCTTTGCAATCGCAGCCGCCAGCCGAAATGGTTCCAGATGTCGCGCAAGATCGAAGAAACCATGATTCGCGAGAAGAAGATCAACGCCAACGTGGATTTCTATTCCGCTTCCTCTTATTACGTTCTGGGCATTCCCGTCGATCTCTATCCGCTGGTGTTCGCCGTGAGCCGAATTTCCGGCTGGAGCGCCCACGTGCTCGAACAGTACGAAAGCAACAAGCTGATTCGCCCGCTCGCCGAGTACGACGGCCCGCGCGACCTGAAGTACGTTCCCATCGCCCAGCGGTAAGTTCCTTCGCCGCTTGCGGCCATCCAGCCACGCCCGCTAAGATTGCCGCGAAAATTCTTTCTGCTCCCATCGAGCTTCGCCCGTCCCCGCTCCGTCGAATGCCTCTTCGCGCGGAAGGCACGGTTGTGGTATATTCGCCGGGAAATTTCTTGAGGGATTTCTGATGACACTGGCGGAGAAAATCGGACAGGACATGGTTGCGGCCATGAAGGCACGCGAGGAACTGAAGCTTTCCGTTCTCCGCATGGCGAAAACCGCGCTCCAGCTCAAACAGGTCGAGGCCGGCAAACCGCTCGACGATGCCCAAACCACGGCCGTGCTGCGCACGCTCGTCAAGCAGCGCCACGATTCCGTGGAGCAGTTCCGCAAGGGCGGCCGCGAGGATCTGGCGAGCAAGGAAGAAGCGGAAATCAAAATTCTTGAAGCCTATCTTCCCGCCGGCGCCGGCGAAGAGGAAATTGAAGCGGCCGTCACCGCCGCGATTGCCGAGACCGGCGCGAGCGGCGCCCAGGACCTGGGCAAGGTGATGAAAGCGGCGATGGCCAAACTCGCCGGCAAAAACGCCGACGGCAAAACGGTGAATCAGAAGGTGCGGGCCAAACTCGGCGCATAGGAAGCCTCGGCAGCGCGCCGCGCGCAGGTCGAATCAGCCGCGAAATTGTTCGCAAGGAAAGGGGCGCAATGGCGACTGAACAAAAAGGGCCGGCGGAAACAAAGCCCGCGTGGCAAATCTTCAAGCCTTTCACCCCCGCGAACGTCATCATCCCCGAATTTACCTTCCGCGCGGTCATCGTAGGCGCCCTGCTGGGGGTTGTTTTCGGAGCGGTGAGCGTTTATCTCGCCCTCAAAGCCGGACTGACAGTCAGCGCCTCGATTCCCATCGCCGTTCTCTCAATCAGCATTTTCAAGTGGCTGGGCAAATCCACGATTCTGGAAAACAACATTGTCCAGACCACGGGCTCGGCGGGCGAATCCATTGCGGCCGGCGTCGTCTTCACTCTTCCTGCGCTTTTATTTTTGGGCTATACGCTCGATTACTCGCGCATCTTTCTGCTGGCGCTTGCCGGCGGTTTGCTCGGCATCCTGTTCGTCATTCCGATTCGCATGGCGCTGGTCGTCAAGGAGCACGGCAACCTGATTTATCCCGAAGGCAAGGCCTGCGCGGACGTTCTGGTGACGGGCGAAAAGGGCGGCATCCAGGCGGGCAAGGTTTTTGGCGGCGCCGGCCTGGGCATGGTTTACAAGTTTTTGATGGGCGAAACGGGCGGGCTCGGATTCTGGAAAGCCGTTCCCACCTGGCATCCAAGCTGGTATCCCGGCTCGACCATCGCGGGCGAAATCACGCCCGAGTACCTCGGAGTTGGTTACATTATTGGCACTCGCGTGGCCGGAACAATGTTCGCGGGCGGCGTGATTTCCTGGCTGGTGTTGATTCCGGCCATCAAATTTTTCGGCAGCGTGGCGCCCAATGCCATCTACCCCGCCACCATGCGCATCGCCGACATGACTCCCTCGCAGATCTGGGACAGCTACATCCGCTACATCGGCGCGGGCGCCGTGACCATGGCCGGCCTGATCACTCTCGGCCGGACGATGCCGACCATCATCGATTCTTTCCGCGACGCTTTCCGCCAGCTCAAGAAGAGCCGTCTTGCGCAAGCGGTGGTGGCCGAGCGCACATCGCGAGATCTTCCGCTTTCGCTGGTCATCGGCGGCAGCGTGGTGATGGTGATGGCTATCTGGGCGCTGCTGGCGTTCCGCATCAATCCCGGCGCCAGCGGCAATTTCATCTCCTCGATCATGATTGTTGTGTTCGGATTTTTCTTCGCCACGGTTTCAGCGCGCATCGTCGGCCTGCTGGGCAATTCTTCCAATCCCATTTCCGGCATGACGATTGCCACGCTGGTCGGCGTCTGCCTGATCTTCGTGATCGTCGGCTGGACGGGCGGAACTTACGCCGTAGCGGCGCTGAGCATCGGCGCCGTGGTTTGCATCGCCGCTGCTTCGGGCGGCGCAACCACGCAGGATTTGAAAACCGGATTCCTTGTGGGCGCGACTCCGCGCTGGCAGGAAATCGGACTTGCCGTCGGCGTTCTGACTTCCGTCGTGGCCGTCGGGTTGACGCTGAAGCTGCTCAACTCGAGCGCCACCACGGTCCACCCCGCGCAGTTCGCGCAGGTGGAAATGAATCCGCAGATGAAGGATCACGGCGCCATCAAGTACAAGGGCCAGCAGTACGAACTGGTCAGCGTCAACGGCTCCAAGACCATTCCCGACGGCTGGTACTACTACGATTCCGCGAACCACGCGATTGATTATCAGCAGGTGTGGGGCATCGGCTCCAAGGATTATTCCGCGCCGCAAGCGATTCTGATGAGCGTGGTCATCAAAGGCATTCTCAATCGCCGCCTGCCGTGGACTTTGCTTTTATTCGGAGCGTTCCTGGTGACGGCGCTCGAACTGCTCGGAGTGCGCTCGCTCGCCTTCGCCGTCGGCTCCTATCTGCCCATATCCACCACTGCGCCCATTTTCGCGGGCGGCGTGGTGAAGTGGCTGATCCAGCGCACCACAAAACAGACGGAAGAAGAATCCGAAACCGGCAGCGGCGCGCTGTTCAGTTCCGGACTGATTGCCGGCGGATCGCTGGGCGGTCTGGCGCTCGCCGTGGTCGTCGGCATCATGGCCAAACGCCACAAGGACGTTTCCGAATTCGCCTATGGCCAGAAATGGTTTCCCCACTTCGCTTCCAGCGACCTGGTCGCGTTCATCATCTTCCTCGGCTTGTGCTCGCTGCTCTATTGGGTGGCGCGCTCCAAAGCCCCAACCTCAAACGAAAAGTAGAGGCGGCCTCGGGCAATTGTAGGGGCAATTCATGCATTGCGCTTACAATCCTTCGGCGCATGCTCCCGCTCCCGCCACGGCTGCTGCCGGCGGCTTTGGGGCAATCCGGATGGGGAGTTTCCGTCCGTAGGAGAGCCGTCGCCACAGCCACTCCGCCGGACCAAAGCGATATCGGTTCAACCACCACACGCTGAAAACAATCTGCAAGGAGAACAACGCTGCGGTAAACGCCAGAACGCCGGACATGTCCGTCCTGTTCATCAGGCCAAATCCCCAGTGATAGAACAGCGCTGTGCAAACCACCGACTGAGTCAGGTATGTCGTCAGCGTCATCCGGCCGAGCGCCGCGAGCGGCTTCAATTGCCTGGCAGCGGCGGGGAACGACATGGCCAGCGCCAACAGCAGCGCATAGACGGCGGAGTTAGCCCAGGTGGTGGAATTATCCAGAAATTTCAAAACGATCCCGTGCGGCGGCCACCAAAAGGCCAGTCCACGCCACGACCCAGCCGGGCTTGCCCAGGCGGGCGGCCACGGCTGGCCTATTCTGGACTGCGCGTACTGCAGGCCTGCCCAGCAAGCCAGCGCGCCCAGCAACGCCCACACGATGTGCGCCCTGCGGCGGGTCAGGCGCCCGATCAGGTCCACGCGCAGCGCGCACAGCCCCAGTATGAAAAGCGCCAGAAAGCTACAGGCGCCGCCGTGCAGCAAAGTGAGAACCAGCCAATCGAAGAATTGTCTGTTGCCCATCACGATGGACTGGGCCCAGGTTCCATGAGCTTCGACCTGCAGGCCGCTCGCGGTCAGTTGGCGCCAGTCGTCTCCATACGCCGGCAGATTGAGGATGGCTGAAACGTGATTGAGGACGTAAGGAAGGACCAGCCATAAGGCGAGTGCGGCCATCAGCAGCTTGCGCGGGGAAAAACGCCGGAATGGCACCAGCGCGAATCCGACCAGAGCGTATTCCGTCAGAATGTCGCCGCTCCAGATTACCGTTGCATGAAGCAGCCCAAACCCCAGCAGGACCGCCATGCGGCGAAGAAACAGGTTGCGGACATCCTGCCCGCGCTGCTCCGCCCGCGTAAGTTGGATGGCGAAGCCAATGCCGAAAAGGAAGCCCAGCATGCTGTAAAACCGCTCCTCCAACAGCCAATTCTGGGTCCACCACAGGGCGTGGTCCATCGGGCTGGACGCTTGAGCGACCACATACCAATCGTTGAGGTTTGACCAGAGAACGCCGAACAGGCAGAAGCCGCGCAGCACATCGTAGAGCGCCACGCGTTCCTGTGGAGGAACAGGAGCCAGTTCCGCCGCAACCCCGGCGACAGGAGAAGTCGCTGCCACGCCGCACCCCACCACGAAAAGGTGGGCTATTCTGCATTGCAATGAAGCCGGCGTCAATGGGAATCTATTGAGGTCAAGCGTCAGATGGTAGCCTCAACACGCTTTTTGTGTCGTGGGGATTTGCTCTGCTTTTTATCTGAGCCCTCGGCCTTGCAAAAAGAATGTGTCCCGCAGCGCTTGACGGGTGAGGGTGTGCTCCGCGAATGGCCCGCGTAGGGGCGCACGGCCGTACGCCCCTACAATAAATCCGTCGTTTCAATCATGAATGTCACGCCCGGCGGGCGCATGGGTTCGCCCCCGCAGGGCTTGAATTTCAAATTGTATCGCTGACTCTGACCCAGACCCGTGGCCTGGGCTGGGGTGAGTCGCCCCTTCAGGGCGGCGCGGTCGCGCTACGGCCTCAGAAATTTTATCGCCGGCATGGAGGATGATTTGACTGCGGCGGGCTTGTCACCTCAAGGATTGACTATCATACGCTTTTGGCGTACTATGTGAATTGTACGCCATTGGGGTATATTACCGCCAATGGAATTTATTGAGGCGCCGGCTTTTACCCGGCACGTCCACGAATACCTGGATGACGAGGCGTACCGGAAGCTTCAGGAGCGGCTGGCAGCAGATCCGAGCGCCGGCGAAGTGATGCCGGGGACGGGCGGATTTCGCAAAATGCGCTGGGCCGATCCGCGCCGTGGCAAAGGCCGAAGGGGCGGGCTTCGAATCATTTATTTCCATTTCGAGTCAGAACAGCAAATTTGGATGATGACGCTCTACGGGAAAAATGAAGCCGCCGATTTGACCCCAAGCGAGAAGAAGGCGTTGAAGGCCGCTGTGGACGCGGATCTGAAGGTCCGCACTCAAAAGCGCGGGTCGCTTCGAAGGCCAAGGAGGTAAGAGGAATGGCAAAGAGAAATATTTTTGACGAGCTGATGGAAGGCGTGGCGGCGATGAAGGGCCATCGCGAGGGCAAGATCACGCTCCGCACCTTCAAGATCGAGCCCAGGCCGCTGCCCAAGGTGGATTCCAGGCTCATTAAGGAAACGCGAGAGAAGCTCCGCTGTTCCCGAGCGGTGTTCGCGCGAACTCTGCGCATCAATGAGCGGACTCTGGAGAAGTGGGAGCAAGGGCGCGGACGGCCTAACGATCAGGCTGCGGCGCTCGTACTGCTGGTTCGCAGATACCCCGACACGCTGGAAAGACTTGAAAAGCTGGCGGCCGGATGACAGATGAAGAAGGTTCGGCCTCGGAATGACGCGCAGGACCGGGCGTCCAGACCCGTCAAAAATCTCCTGCCCAAAAGGGCGCAGCGCGCTTCGCCCCTACAAATCACAAAACCGGCGGGCGCGTGGGGCGGTCTGTTTAGGGTATGATTTGAAATCATGACCATTATCCTGAACAGTATTGAAGCGCGGGTATTAGGCTCGCTGGTGGAAAAAGAGACGACCACGCCGGACTACTATCCACTTTCCCTGAACGCGCTCGTCAACGCCTGCAACCAGAAATCCAATCGCGATCCCGTGATGAACCTGGACGAACAGGCGGTGCGCGAGGCGCTGGACGGCCTGAACGCGAAGGGCCTGGCCGGAACCGCCAGCACGGCGGAAAGCCGCGTCACCAAATATGAGCACCGCCTGCAGGAAGTTTTCAATTTCACCCGGGCGGAAAGCGCCATTCTCTGCGTGCTGTTATTGCGCGGCCCGCAAACCCCCGGCGACCTGCGCGGACGGACGGAGCGCCTGCATCCGTTCAGCGACCTGGGCGAAGTGCAATCCGCCCTGCAGCACCTGATGAAGCGCGAGCCTCCGCTGGCCAAGATGCTTCCCAGACGGCCCGGTACGAAAGAGGCGCGCTACGCCCATCTGCTTTCGGGTGAAGTGGAAACCTGGGAGGCGGAGCCTGCGGCGGGCGCCGACGCCGCAGCCGTTTCCGGCGCTGATCGCATTGCGCTGCTGGAGGAAAAAATCGCCGCCCTGCAGAAGGAAGTCGAAGAAATTCACCGCGAGTTCGCGGATTTCCGCAAGCAGTTTGAATAGAACGAGGCAGTCCCGCCCCCTCACCCGTCCCGCTTGGCGGGAAACGCTCAGGACCACGAGCCGCCAGGTGCGCTCCGCGGCTATTGAGAAGTTTCAGTAAACGAAACGACGGGATGGCCGAGGCCGTAGGGGCCTTCGGCGGTGACGTGGACCGCGCCGGCCGTGGCAGGTAGCGTGAGCGTGACGGCGGCGGTTCCGGAATTGTCCGTGGGCACGACTATTTTTGCGCCGGACGTTCCATTGCCCGCAAGCGACCCGGCATCCGTGCTGAAGAAAATGGAAGCGCCCGCCGCATCGCCGCCCGATTGGCCGGGCGCGAGAACCACGGAAAGATTCAGCGTGGTGCCGTGAGCGCCACTTTGCGCGTCGCCCTGCTTGGTGAGCGTCGCGGGCCGATTGCCGATTACAATCCAGCCGCCCTCGGTCTGCACCACTCCTGAGCCGTCCGTTCCGGTAATCGTGAAATGATTGAAGCCCGGCGTCGCGCCGGCGGTGATGGTGATGGAGCCGTTTTGCGACGAGGTCACCGCCGCCGTCGTGATATCAATCGAGCTGATGCCGGAATCGAAAGCAGGCGCGCTGAGCGTGACCGTGCCGCTGCCGGAGGTCATCCGGGGCGCGAGCGTGACCGTGCCGCCCGCCGGAACCATGATCGTGTCGGGATTCAGATCCCATTCTGCCGCGGGCGTTGTGCTTGTCCCGGTGATGACCAGCAGCGTGACCGTGTAGGGCGCAAAGGTCTGAGTGGAAGACCACGGCTGCGGGCCGGCGGCGACAATTGCGTTGGGCGACGACTGCGAAAGCGTGTAAGACGTAGACTGCGTGGCCGAAAAATGATCCAGCGCAAACTGCACCTGAACGTTGTTCGCGGGATCCTTGTTGATGACCATCAGAGTCATCAGGGTTCCCGAGGAATCGAGCGCGGCGTAACTGCTGAACAGATTGGGATCGCCTGTGTTGGCGGCTTCAACGGAAATGGTTCCGAAACCGTGATGCGCGCCGTCATAGTTGGTATAGAGCTTCAGCGCCTGGTAATTGGGATTGGCGGGATCGGGCGCGCCCCATCGCGTGGCCAGATAGACGCGCTCGCGGCCCAGAATTCCGTAAGCGTCGGCATCGCCCAGGGCGGTTGAGAAATCCGATTCGCCGGCGAAGGCCGCGCTCCACTCGGTGATGGCGAGTGGCGTTCCGGGATAAATCATGTTCACCAGCGCCCGCATGCGCGGGATGCGGAACGGAATCGTTTTGTCGGGCTCGATCTGCGTGGTGTAGGGCTGATTGATGGTAGTTGATTCGCTGACGTACGCGGGATCCCAGTAATCGCGATAGATGCGAGAGGCGAGCGCCTGCTTCTGCGCCTGGGTCCAACTGGAAGTGTCCGGGCCGTCGGGATAAGCGTGAATGTCGAAAACATCGAGCGAGCGTGTGCCGGCAATCTGATCCTGCCAGTAAACCTGATTCAGCCACCAGGGCAGAAAATCATTGCCGCCGTGCGCTGCCTTGTCGCTGCCGTTCGCGCCGTTCCAATAGAACCACCAGCAACAGCTGACCGGGCCCAGCCGGATGGCCTGCGGGTCCCAGGACTTCAGATTGCGCGCTTCCTTGAGATAGACGTCGCGCAACTCATCGTAGCCGGCAGGATTGGGATGGATGTCCATGTGCGTGCCGCCCCAGATGTCAACCTCATTGTCCATGTCGTAAAAATGCGGCGCGCTGCCGAACGCCGCCGCCAGCGCCGTGGCCCAGTCCTTGCGATAGAGACAACTTGCGCCGCTGGGACAGGTGTCACTGGAATCATCGAGCAGCGGAACGTAGGCGTCATTGGGATCGGCCAGCAATCGGGTCTGGCAATCGATCTTCAGGCCGTTGCCGGCGTCGCTGTTGTACTGGTCGGATTTGCACTGCGCGCCGAATTTGGCGACGGAATAGCTCCAGTGTCCGTTGCCGGCGGGCGGAGCGCCGGGCGTTTCCGCGCTTTTGGCCACCCAGGGGAGCATGACCATGGTCATCAGCGGATCGCTGCCCGCCGTTTTCACATCCTGAATGAACTTCGCCGAATCGCCGTCGCCGATTTCCGAGTAATTGTAGTCTTCGAAGTAATAATCATTGTCCGCATTGTAGGTGTGCAGTTGCCAGTTGTAGGTGGAGGTGGCGTTGCCGCCCCAGCGCACCACGGTAAGGCCGCTGTCCGTGATGGTCTGCGCGTCTTTCGGATAGGCGCCGCCGTAAATATACGGGCTGATGGGATGGCGGTCGCTCAGCGCATCGATAGTCACCTGCACGGAAGTTGCTGCGGCGGATGGAGTGGCCGAAACCTCGGGGGAGTTGGCGCTTTCGCCTGCCGAACTCACACCGGAAACCACGTAGTAATAAGCAGTACCGTTGGTCACGCTCGAGTCCGCGTAACTAGTGACGGCCGGCGAGTTGACGGTCGTGTACGGCCCGCCGGAAGTGGTTGAACGCTTCACGTTGTAGGACGTGGCGCCCGCGCTGGCATTCCACGTGAGGCTCACCTGCGCATTTCCGGCTGTCGCCTTCAGGCCGGTGGGCGCGGCGGGCGGAGCGGCGGGCCTCGCACTTGCTTCAGAGGAATTGGCGCTTTCGCCGGCGGAATTCACCGCCGAAACGACATAGTAATAAGTTGTGCCGTTGGTCAGGCCGGAGTCCGTGTAACTGGTGGTCGCGGATGAGCCAATGGTGGCGTAAGGGCCGCCTGAAGTGGTTGACCGCTTGATGTTATACGAGGCGGCGCCTGAGGCGGCGTTCCAGGCGAGAGTGATCTTTGTGTTTCCGGCGGTCGCAGTCAGGCCCGATGGTGCGGAGGGCGGCTGCGCACCTCCTCCGCCTTTGTTCCCACCGCCGCTTCCGCCTCCGCATCCCGGCAGAATCGCGATGAACGCGGCAAGCAGCAGGCAGGCTGCAACGCGCAATCCACGCGCAGCGATGGGCCGTGTCTCAGCCCGGCCGACCGAAGCCGGGTTCTGATTTTCTTTGAGGGCTAGCATCGCCTCGTCCGCCTCTTCAAACAGGAATTCCCGTGCCGAACTCACCATGGCGAGCCCCGGCCGGACAAGAAAAATACACGTGACCGGCACCGAAGGCAACAGTTAATCGGGCTTCAGGCATTCCACCCTTCAAATATTTTTTGCGAACTGGGATTTCCGTCTGATTGTGAGCCCGGTCACTGAACTGTGTGACCGCCATCACGGGAGTGAACCCTGGGAGCTACTACGATTGCTCCCCGGCAGGGTGGCCGGCGTGCTGGTCCCTGGCTGCAAACAGGCGAACCATACGAGCAAACGGAGGCGGACTCCGATGAGAAGAGCTTTTCGCGGACTCATCATTTGTGCAGGCATTCTGGCGGTCCTGACGGTCGGCGACCAGTTCGCGGCACAGCGCCAAAAGACTGCTGCACAGCCTCCCTTTCCCAAAGTTCCTTCCGGGCTTCTTGCAAGTTCTTCAGGCAGCCTGGCTGCTTCTCCCGCAGCTTCGCAGAATCACAGTGGGAACCTGGCGCGCCTGACCGTCGAATATCCTTTTGAAGGATCGGTCTTTCCGCCCGAGATCATTCCGCCGCTGTTTGTCTGGACCGACCCGAGCCCTTCCGCCAAATTCTGGAAAATCAGGATCACGTTCAGTCAGCACGCGTCCGCCATTAACGCGGAATCGCCCGGCCCGCTGCCGGCAATCGGTCCGATTGATGAATCCCTGACGAAGTACGGCTCGGTTCCGCCGCAGCTTCCCGAGGCCTGGCGCGGCGGACACTCCTGGAGGCCGGACGCAGCGACGTGGGCGGCCATCAAGCGCGACTCCGTCAACCGGCCGGCGCTGGTGACGATCACGGGCTTTGCGGACAAGGATTCAACCGAGGCCGTCTCGCGCGGCGTAGTCAGCATTGAAACTTCGAGCGATCCGGTGGGCGCGTCGATTTTCTTTCGTGACGTTCCGCTGGTGGTTTCGCACGAGGCCGGCAAGGGCGTGATTGCACCGGTCCCGGCGGTCCTGCTGCCCTCGATTGCCTGGCGGCTGCGCTATATTTCCGAGCCGAAAAGCCGACTGATGATGACCGGCCTGCCCACCTGCGTCAACTGCCACTCGTTTGCGACCAACGGAAAATGGATGGGGATTGATGTGGACGGCCCGACCAACGACAAAGGCCTGTTCGCCAGAGTGCCGGTCGAAGCCGACACCTCCATTCAGGATAAAAATGTGATCGAGTGGAGTTCCTTCGGCAGCAAGGCGATCATGCGCTTCGGGTTCATGTCGCAGATTTCGCCTGACGGACGATACATCATCACCTCCATCGGGCCGCCCGGATTGAAAGGCGGTTTCCCTTCCCGGTTCTTCAACGCCTCTTATCCGTTTTACGGCTTCGGCCAGGTGTTCTACCCGACGCGCGGCGTCCTGGCGTGGTATGACAGTGTGACGCACAAGATGAAGCCGCTTCCCGGCGCCGACGATCCGAAATACGTGCAGACCAGCGCTTTCTGGAGTCCGGACGGCAAGTGGCTGGTCTATTCGCGCGCGCTTGCCAGGGACCCATACAGCCCGGGCCAGATCATGCCGGCTTTCGCGGATTCTCCCAACGAAACCCAAATCAAGTACGACCTGTATCGCATTCCCTTCAACAACGGCGAAGGCGGCACACCGCAGCGCATTGTGGGCGCTTCACAGGACGGGATGAGCAACGATTTTCCCAAGGTTTCGCCGGACGGGCGCTGGATCGTTTTCGTCGAGAACAGCAACGCCCTCCTGATGCGGCCCGACAGCAAGCTCTACATTGTTCCGTTCGACGGCGGCAAGGCGCGGCGCCTGGCCAGCAACCTCTCCGTGATGAATTCGTGGCACACCTTTTCTCCCAACGGCCACTGGCTGGCATTTTCCTCCAAGGGCCTTTCCTATTACACCGAACTGTTTCTGACTCATCTCGATTCGCATGGCGACGCCAGCCCGCCGGTTCTGGTTGAAAACGCCACCGCCTCCAACCGCATCGTGAACATTCCCGAATTCGTGAATGTGCCCAAGGACGGCCTTCTGGCGATGAAAGCGCCCGCCACGAACTACTACAAAATCATCAGCCAGGCCAACGAACTGGACCAGCAGGGCCATTTCCAGGAGGCTTTGGTGGAATTCCAGAAGGCAGTCAACGCTGAACCGGACCAGGGCCGCGCGCATTACTATATGGGCCAGGCGCTCCAGAAACACGGCCAATCTGCGCAGGCGCTGGAGCAGTTCCAGACGGCTGTCAAGCTCGATCCCAATGACGCGATGGATTATTACTATTACGCCGTCTCGCTGTCGAATGCCGGCCGGGTTCCTGAGGCGATCGCGGCGTACCAGAGGGCCCTCGAAATCAGTCCGGCCAATGCCGTGGGCCAGAACGATCTCGGGGTCCTGCTGGTTGAAGCGGGACGGAACGACGAGGCCGCCGCCGCGCTTCAGAAGGCCATCCAGCTCAACCCGAAGCTCGACGAAGCGCACTACATGCTGGGCGTTCTTGAGGCAAAATCGGGCCGGGCGGACGCCGCCATCGCGCAGTTGCAGCAGGCCGTGGAGCTGAAGCCGCAGACTTTCGGATACCAGTCCGTGCTGGGCCGGGTGCTGGCATCGCAAGGCCGCTTCCCCGACGCGCTTCCTCACTTCGAGAAGGCGGTCGAATTATCAGCCGGCAATCCCGAGCAGCATCTGGACAGCCTGCAAATGCTGGCGGATGTTTACTCCCGGGTGGGACAATTCCAGCAGGCCGTCAGCACTGCTCAGCAGGCTTTGTCGCTTGCCACTCAAAGCGGCGATTCATCTCTCGCAGACACTCTGCGCGCCAGAATCGGCTTCTATCAGTCGCAGGAAGCCAAACCGCAGTAGCGTGCAATCCTTCCTTCGATGCAGCCGCCGGATAGAAGGGCGGTCCGCGCCGCCGCTCGCCACTTGTCTCTCCTCACTTGTCACTGTTCTTGTGCTACGCTTCAAAGATGGCCCGTTCGCGTGACATTTACATGTCTTTCTTCCCGCCGCTCACGCCGATGCTGAAATGGCTGATCATTGTGACCTCGGCGGCGTTCGTGGTGACCTATCTGCCTCTCCGGCTTTTCGGCTGGCAGGCGCCTTTTGTCTTCCTCGGCCTGCAACCCTATCTTGTGATTCACAAGTTGTTTCTCTGGCAGCTCTTCACCTACCTCTTTCTGCACGGCGGTTTCTTCCACATTTTTTTCAACATGTTCGCGCTGTGGATGTTCGGGTCGGACCTGGAACGGCTGTGGGGCGGGCGCGAGTTTCTTTATTTCTATTTCCTCTGCGGAGTGGGCGCGGGCGCATTTGACGTGGCGCTGAACACGATTTTTCCGCCCGCCGTCCCCACGCTCACCATCGGCTGCTCGGGCGCGATCTACGGCATCCTGCTGGCCTACGCTCTTTACTGGCCCAACCGGCCCATCTTTCTGTGGTTCATCATTCCCGTCAAAACCAAATGGTTCGTGCTGGGCATCGGCATCATCGAATTCATCAGCGAGCTCTGCGGACCCGGCTCGGGCATCGCTCACCTGGCCCACCTGGGCGGAATGCTGGTGGCGTTTCTCTATCTGCGCGGCGGAAAATGGTCGAAGCGCCTGCGGCTCGATTACAACGAGTGGCGCCGCCGCAGCCTGCAGCGCCAGTTTGAAGTCTATAAGCGCAAGCACGAGGACGACGACAAACCCGGCGGCGGCTGGGTGAATTAGCGAAGCCCTTAGTGGGTCACTGGAAAACCTGCCTTCCCCGTCGTTCCGAGCGGTCACGCCCGGTTGACATGCGATTGTGATGAAACTATACTAATCACATGCCAACGATGATTCAGATTCGGAACGTGCCGGCGGATTTGCACCGCCAGCTCAAGGCCCGCGCGGCGCTCGAAGGGATGACGCTATCGGATTATCTGCTTCGGGAAGCGCGCCGGGCGGTCGAGCGGCCGACCTGGGAGGAAATGAAACAGCGCCTCTCCCGCCGTGCTCGCACCCGACTGGGGTCGTCGCCCGCCTCGGTGATCAGGGCTGAAAGGTCCCGGCGTTGATCGTCCTTGACGCTTCCGCCCTGCTCGAGCTCCTGCTCGGAACGCCTGCCGCCCCGGCCGTGAGCCGGCGAATTTCCGCCGCGGGCGGGACGCTCCATGCCCCTCACCTGCTCGACATCGAAATTGCCCAGGTGCTGCGCCGGTACGTGCGGTCGGGCCAGATCTCGCCCGAGCGCGGCGCGGAAGCCATCGAGGACCTGGCGGATTTCCCCATCCGCCGCTATCCCCACGCCGTGCTTTTGCCGCGCATCTGGGAATTGTGGCACAACGTGACGGCCTACGACGCCGCTTACCTGGCTCTGGCTGAAGCCATGGACGCCCCGCTGCTGACCCGCGACAAAGCTTTGAAAACAGCCGCGACCCGGGCGCGCGTCGAGATAGTGTGATTTGGATCGCTTGGCGCATTTGCGATCTGCTGCTGGCAGTGCTATCATTGCAAGCATGGCGAACCTGAATATCCGCAACGTGCCTGAAACGGTCCACAAGCGTCTGCGTCTGCGCGCGGCGCGCAAAGGGCGTAGCATGGAGTCCGAAGCGCGCGCCATCCTTGCCGACGCGGTCCAGGGCGAAACCGGAAAGCCTTTTGATCCGGCCTCGCTGCAGGATTTCGTCCTGGGACTGTTTAAAGGCAAACCGCCCCGGCTCGCCGACCAGCTTGCTCGAGAGCGCCGCCGCGAGGCCCGCAAAGAAGGGCGCTTGTGATCGCGCTCGACGCCTCCGCGCTGCTGGTTTTTCTGCTGCGCGAGCGCGGACATGAGCGCGTCAGTCAGGTCCTGGCTGAAACGTGCATTTCCACCGTCAATTTTTCTGAAGTTCTGGGCCGTTTTGCGCGCGCCGGACAGGACCCGGTGCCGATTGCGAGGAAACTTCTGGAGTCGCCCATCGAGCTGGCCGAGTTTTCAACCCGGCAGGCGATGATTGCGGCAGCGCTTGCGCCCGTCACCAGAGCTCGAGGATTGTCGCTCGGAGTTCGCGCCTGCCTGGCGCTGGCGCGCGAGCGTCGCATCACCGCCCTGACCGCCGACCGGGCCTGGCGCGGTCTTGACGTTGGAATTGAAATCGAGATGCTGCGCTGATTGGGTGGCCGCGTTGAACTTGCCGTAGCGGCGCGCTGAGATTCGCGCAACGGACATGAGCGCTTCTCTGCCCTCGGGCAGGGCGTGGCGGCCAGGAAATAAGGAGTGAGAGCGGAAGAACAGCCTACGGACTGCCGCACGCGTCCATTCCGCGAAAATTCCCTTGGTTGAGAATCCAGCCGAAGGCGCCCTTGCGGGTCATGACCTTCACCCACCATTGGGTTTGCGGCACAGATAGAACGTCCCAAGGGTGATGCGAATTGCCTTTGTGAACGGAACTCGCATAAAGCTCGCCGGTGTGGGCCGCTCCCTTGTACCAGAACAGTGCATCGCCTTCGCCCATGAGGTGAAGGACATAGAGCCTGGCTCCGGCCGGCACGGTGACGTCTCTGAACGTTGTCTGCCGTCGCACGACCACGAGGCCGGTCTTGCGCGTGATCACCACGCCGGTAAGCGCCTGAACTTTCTCGCCGGCGCGCACCGTGAAAGCCTGGCTCGCCGCCGCGCTCGGCTTCGTGTACGCCTTCTGGCGCGTCGTAGCCGTCCACTCAGCGTACTGACAACACTCAAAAGGACAGGCGCCGGGGTCAGAATAGGGCAATTTGGGTCCGGCGGCGAAGCCCGCAGAGCCGAAGCTAAGCAGGGCAAGCGCGCCGAGCAGGTAGTGCAAGCATCCGTTGCGGCCGGCACTTTTCGATGTGCTCATGCAATGACCTTCGGAGCATCGCATCTCAGCGCCATGTCAGGCCCGGCGCTTCCCGTTCGGAGGCGGCCATTACGCAAACTGTTTCAGATCAAACGGCAATTCCCACTGCTCGCCGGAGTTGGCGATGCCCTGCCAGGTGACGTCTTCGCCGGTGTAAGCGGCGTGGCGAGCCATCATGCAGCTCAGCGCGGATTCCACTCCCTGCGCGGCCTGATTGTGGAATTTCCCGCTGCGAATGCTTTCCACGAACGACTTCTTTTTTTCCGGGTCGGCGTCGGCCAGGTTGTCGTGGAATTCACCGGTGACGGAAAACTTTTTCGATTCCGGCGAGAGCGGCGAAGCGCCGGTGTTCCATTTCCGCGCCTGCTCGCCGTAAATCGCCACAGGGCCGGAATAGTGCGTCTCGGAAACACCTTTGCTCCCGAACATTTTCCATCCCACATCCCACCAGCCTTTGTTCGTCTGGGTTGAGCCGAACGTCATGCTGACGCCGTCGGGATATTCAAACACCACGCTGTAATGTCCGTAAGCGTCGCCGCGATCCGGCCGAAGCTGCCGGCCGCCGGTGGCCGTGGCGCGAACCGGCCGGCCCTGGAGGATCCAGTTGCACATGTCGATGACGTGGATGTTCTGCTCCACGATGATGTCGCCCGAAAGCACGCGATAGTAAACCCAGTTGCGCAGCATCCATTCATCGGCCGATGCGCCGGGCCAGTTGGGCCGGTCAATGTAACTGGAAAAATAATGGCCTTCGCCGCTCGCGATTTGGCCCAGCGCGCCCGCATGAATGCGCTTCACCTGCTCGACGTAAGGCGGCGCGTTGCGCAACTGGAAACCGACTTCCAGGCTCAGACGTCCTTCGGCGCGGCGTCCGGCGTCCAGCACGCGCTGGGTTCCGGCGGGATCCACGGCCACGGGCTTTTCGCAGTAAACGTGCTTCCCCGCCAGCACCACGGCCATCAGGTGCTCGGGATGGAAAAACGGCGGCGTGGTGACGACCACGATGTCCACTTCCTTCGAATTCGCGATTTCATGGAAGGCGTGCGGCCCGCGAAACATCTGCGACCGGTCAATCGCCGCGTAACCCTTCGAGGCGTTCAGCTTGTCAAAATCGTGCTTTGCCTGGTCGAGCTGATCCTGAAAAATGTCGGCCAGCGCCGTGACGCGGCATTCGCCGGTCCCCACCAGGTATTGCGTGTCCGCGTGGCCGCGGCCTCCGCAGCCCAGCAGTCCCACGCGCAGCGCAGAGTTCGCCCCGGAGCCGCGAATCTGCTGCGGCTTCAGAATCATCAGGCCCGCCGCCGTCGCCGCTGTCGAGGCCATAAAGTTCCGCCGTGAAATTTTCTTTTCGTTGTTAGTTTCATTGCTCATATGAATTCTCCTCCCAAGTCCCGTTTGGGATTTTCAAAAACCCATAACACAAATTGTGTGCCGCGGCTAATGGCTACGTCCGATTCATTCTCCTGATAAGGAACGCGCAACCGATCCCCACTACCGCGATCATGAGCAGGGCAAGGCCGACCACAGGAGCGGTAATGGCGGTTGCGGCCAGAATAAGGACCACAAACATGCCGACGGCCCATCGGAAATCCAGCGTCTGATCCCAATTCTTTTGGGCGTTGCTCCTGGGCCGCCGGTCAAGGGGGCCGCCCGAGCGCGACCACAACCAGAGAATGATGAGCGCGAACTCTAAAAGTCCGGAAAACCTGGTGATTTGTGCGCGTGGCCATTCTAAATAAAGCCAAAGACAGAGGCCAAGACCGGCAAGGACCGCCAGAGAAAGCCCCAAAAACAAGCGGCGGGGCCTGGAACCAAACCACGTAAGCCGCTCATCGCCATGGCAATCAGCTATAAGGCCACAGCCAGCCATTTTCCTGGCAAAATCCTTCGCTGACTTATCCTCCCCGGTGTCAAAGGAAACATCAGTGAATTTGCCCTTGCTGAGCCGCTGAACGGCAGCTTCAGCCTCAGCCACATCCATTCCCCCGCCTGCAGTGAGCAACTTCAACACGCGCTCTTCCGGGAAGCTCGGAAGCGAGTCCTTCTCACAGGCTTTAATCCTTACGATCGACACAGGCACCGCCAGCGCGGATGTGTCCGCCGCGAGATCACCGCGACCCCGTCCGGCAGGCCACAGCAGATGCGTTTGTCAAACTTCCGCCAGCACTTTGGCCAGATAATCCCGCTCCTGCTTAATGTCTTCAATCTGTTTGGGGCCGGAGATTTCGCGCTCGATCGTCACCGGACCCCGGTAACCGAGCGCCTTGAGCCGCGCGAAGATTTTGGGGAAATCCACTTTGCCGTGCGGAATCTGAACTTCCTCGCCCAGGTCGCGCGGATTCGTCGGGTAGAGTCCGTCCTTGGCGTGCATGTTCTTCACGTATTTGCCGATGGTATCGAGCGAGTCGAGCGGATTCGCCTTGCCGTAGAGAATCAGATTGGCGGTGTCGAGATTCGCACCCTGATTGTCGAATCCCACGTCCTCGAACGTCCGCAGCAGCGTGACCGGAGTTTCCGTTCCAGTCTCATAGAGAAAATCCTGGCCGTTCTCGCGGCAATGGCCGACCACCTGTTTGAGCGCCTCAATGGCCTCGCGATAAAGCTCGTCATTCGGGTCCTCGGGAATAAATCCCACGTGAATGCGAATGGCCTCGATCCCAAGCTGCTTGCCGTAATCGGAAAACTTCATGATTTTTTCGATTCGCTGAGCGCGATAGGTGCGCGGAATGATGCCGAGCGTCAGCGGGCCGTCGTAAAAATTGTAAATGTCGGGACCAGGCCCCGAAGTTCCGAGCGCCGTGCAAACCACATTGTGTTTTTCAAGCCCTTCGCCCAGCCGGCGGACCAGCTCGTCATCGAGATCATCAATCTGAAGCTGGCAGGTGGGGAATCCCAGACTTTTCACGCGTGCGATGGCGGCGTCAGGATCGTTTCCAATTCCCACGATCCATCCCAGCGCAAACGGCTTGTAGCGCCGGGCGGGAAGCGCGGCGGCTGCGGCGGGAGTCGCGGCCCAGGCCGGAGCCGCGGCTGCCGCTTTTGCCCCCAAACCTGCCGCAAGCGCACCCGCGGCGGAATTTTTCAAAAACTCGCGTCGGCTTTTCTTATCCATTTTTTGAGTCCTTCCCTTTCCGGGGTCAGGCTCGGCGGCGGGGCAATCGGGAGGCAGACAGTACGGCCTGCGCCTTGTCGGACGCTGCCCGGGCCTGTTGCAGGGGACACACTATAACACAGGCCGGGGCAGGCGACGCTGAAGCTCATTTCCCGGTTCCCGGGGCGATCCGCCAACATTAGAATATTCTAATAAAAAGACTTGCATTGCCCTTTATCATTATGTTAATAAACTGAGTGAGCTGAGGGGCTCGCGTTTCCCGTTCTTACCTGCCGGTCGGTCGGTCCGCGGCGTGTTGAAAGCAAAAGCACTTCATTCCGCGGAGTCAGGCGACCCTTTTGGACAGAGATTATTATCCTTACTCATTCCACCTTTCTCCCTCAGCGGGAGCAACAGTCACGTCAGAACCCACGGTCCGATCCGTCCCTCCCGCCACTCGCCACCGGCGCCACAGCCGCGACACTCGTGAGACGGAAGCGGCGCTCAAGCGCATCGAACTGACTTACGATGAAACTCTGCGGGCCCTGGGCGCGGCGCTCGATTTGCGCGACGCGGAAACCGCCGGCCACTGCGAGCGCGTCACCCGCTACGCCCGCCAGATCGCCGTGCAGATGAAGCGCTCCGACGAGGAAGTGGTTCAGATCACGCGCGGCGCTTATCTGCACGACATCGGCAAAATCGGAATTCCGGATTCCATCCTGCTGAAGGAAGGCAAGCTGGAAACGAACGAAATGGAAATCATGCGGACCCACGTCCGCATCGGCTACAACCTGGTCAGCCACATCGGATTTCTCGCTCCCGCCGCGGAAATCATCCTGGGCCATCATGAATTCTTTGACGGCAGCGGCTACCCGCGCGGCCTGAAGGGCAAGGCGATTCCGGGCGGCTCGCGCATTTTTAGCATCGCCGACACGCTGGACGCCATCACATCCGACCGGCCTTACCGTCCGGCGCGTTCCTTCACCGCGGCCTGCGATGAAATCGAGCACGAAGCGGGGCGCCAGTTCGATCCTGAAGCCGTGGAAGCTTTTCTTTCCATTCCGCAGAAGGCCATGCTGGGCGCCATGCGGGAAGAACGGCGGCGGTCGGCGCGCATCGAACTGAAAGCGCTGGTGGTGTGCAAACTGGAGGAGCGATTGTTCTTCTCCTCCACCTGCGACATCAGCGAGAGCGGATTGTCGCTATCGCATGTGAACGCGCTGGAAGTGGGACGCAACGTCAGCCTGGAATTCTCCCTGCCGCACGAGCAGGAGGAAATCGTGGCGCAGGCCGAAGTGGTGCGATGGGAGGCGACGGGCCGCATGGCGGTGAGGTTTACGGGTCTTGCACCCGCCCACCAGCAGCAAATCCGGCGCTTCATCGCCCAGCACGTTGGAGTTTGAGATTCGGCCGCCGCCGCCCGTGACGCGCAAACCTACGCGGCGGGCATGAAGAAGAAAAACACCGCCAGAATGGCATAGACGCTGAGGAGCTGCAGTCCTTCGAACCAGTTCGTCTCTCCGTCGAACGAAACCAGCGTCACCACGGCCACCGAGAAAACCACAGCCACAATTTCCAGCGGCGCAAACACCAGCGACATGGGCCGCGCCAGGAACTGCGAGACGAGCACCAGCAGCGGCGCAACCAGCAGGGCAATCTGCGTGCTGCTGCCCATGGCGATGGAGAGCGCCAGGTCCATCTTGTTTTTCCTCGCCGCCATCACCGCCGAAGAGTGCTCGGCGGCGTTCCCGACCGTGGCCAGAATCACCAGGCCGATAAAACTTTCCGTCCAGCCCAGGGCGTGAGTGGCCGCGCGGATCTGTCCCGCCAGCAGTTCGCTTTCAAATGCAATCAGAATGCTGACCGCGGCGACGGCGATGCCGGCGGCGGCGGCGCTGACGCGAGGCGGCTCGGAATCGGCGCGCCCGAAAAGATTGCGGTGAGTGCGGAAAGTGAACAGCATGCCTCCGGCGTAGCTGATCAGCAGGATGGCCGCCGTCCACAGGCTGAGCGTCTCAATGGTTTTGCCGCTGGGCTCGAGCGACTGGAAAACCGAAAGATCGTAAACGGCGGGCATCACCAGCCCGACCACCGCCAGAAAAAGCATCGCCGTGCTGGCGCCGGCGCTGATGCGGCTGAACGTCTGCTTTTCCCTGCCCCATCCGCCGACGATGATGGAAAGTCCGAAAACCAGCAGCAGGTTTCCGATAATGCTGCCGGTCAGAGTGGCCTTGACGACTTCCGGGTGGCCGCGCCAGAGCAGAACGAATCCCAGAATGATTTCCGTGGCGTTGCCGAACGTGGCGTTGATCAGTCCGCCCGCCGCGGGACCGAACCGCCCGGCCAGTTCCTCCGTGGCGCTGCCCAGCAGAGCCGCCAGCGGCACCAGAGCAAGGGCTGAAACCGCAAACGCAAGCACGGGAGAAAATCCGGCGTAATGGAAAACGGCGCTCGCCGGCACCAGCAGAAAAACGGAAATCTTCCAGTCGCCGAGAAAAAATTTCCAGCCCTTGCGAGCCGCATCATTGGGCAAGCTGATTTCCTTCGTTCCGCGTCGTGGTGACGGACCCGTCCGCTATCTCGGAGGATTCGATTGCTTCTTTTTGCCGAACAGGCCGGTGATTCCCTGAAGCAGGTTGCTGGGACTTTGATTTGAAGTTCCCGATTTGGAACCGCCCAGCAACTGCTGCACGCCGCCCAGGGCTCTCGAACCGCTCAGGGATTTCAGAATGAACCTGGGATTTTCCAGCGTCCCTTTCAGGTCGAATGGAAACGAAAGGTGGCCGTTGGACATGGTAGCGCCGGAAATCGCCGCCACGATGTTGCTGATTCCCGCCTGGCCCGCGGCCAGTTGCGCGGTGCCCGTGTAATCCAGACCGCCCGCGCCGGCAAGGTTCATGGTTCCGGCGCCGTCCACGTTCACGCCGTTGCCGACGATCTTGATGCTCTTGCTGTGCAGCAGACTGCGCGCAATCTGGAAGTCGGCGGTGATGGAGGAAAACGACGACGGATCGCCCTGCGCCGGTCCCAGGCTGGTAAGCCGCGCCAGCAGCATCAGGTTCCGGTTCAGTTGCAGGCTGGGCAGTTTTCCGTTGGTCACCGAAGCCCGGCCGGTTCCGGTCATCAGCGCCAGCGGGTCCGACAATTGCGTGATTTCGCCGTTGAGCTTGACGTTCCCTTCCAGCGTTCCGGTCATCTTGCCGCGCGATTGCGGAAAGGATTCGAGCAGCCGGGCCATATCCACACCGTGAACTTTCAGCGTCGAGTTGTAACGCAGGTTGGCGCCGGAAAAATCGAGCGCCAGCGCGCCCGCGGCATCGCCGCCGTCAATGCCGAACGTCACGTCGTCACAAAGAATTCGGTGCGGATAAACTTTCACTTTTGTTTTCACCGCCGTTGCCTGAACGGTTCCGAACTGCAGTGATCGCGCGTTCAGCAGGCCGTGCGCGGCCAGCGGCTCGCCGGCATCGGCGGCGTAAGCGGTGGATTCAAGCCAGCCTCCGGAATCGGCGCCAGCGGGAACCAGGAATCTTTTCAGCTTGGCGGAAGCCGTCCCGCTGAAAGCCGATAAGTCAACATCGTTCAGTTCGGATGAAATATCCTTCGCATCGACGTTGGGAGCACTCACTTTTCCCGAAGGCAGGACATTGCTCATCGTCAACTGCCCGTCTTTGATCGTCACTTTGGAAATCACGCCCAGTCTGAATGCCGGCGCGCCCGATGAGGACGGCGAGTCGGAAGCCTGCGAAGCGTGCCGCGGCATATCGTAATTCCACTGGCCGCGGCCGTCGGAAATCAGCGCGATTTGCGGATTGTCGAGTTCGAGCGAAGTGATCTTCGCCTGGCGATGCAGCAGTTCACCGGCATCCACGATGGCGTAAATCCGCTTGGCTTTCACCAGGTAGCCGGACGGAAAATTCTTCGGGTTATCGAGTTCGAAATTGTCCACCTGAATCGAAACCCGGGGAAACAACGTCAGAGTCAACCGTCCGATGCTGGCCGGCATTCCGGTTTGCGATTCGATTTCCGCCACCACCTGCGGGCGGTAGCGGTTGACGTTCACCAGCATGGGCACGGCAATCACGACGGCGAGGATGATGACAACGACAATAACACCGAGAATCAGAGCGATCTTTTTTCCGCGCGCGCTCATAATCAATTCCCTCCAGTCAAAGACGGGGTACGGGGGAATTTTACAACAATCGGCGGCGCTGTGCAGAGGTATCGGGAATGCGGCACGGGTCAAACGCCGCAATCGTGGTTGGCAATTGAATGAGACAGGCGCGGGCTTATTCTTTCGGCCGAGACACCCCGATGCGCCGCAGAAGATCCTGAAAGCGCGTGTCAGGGTGCAGCGCTTCCAATCCCGGCCGAAAGGCGATGGTGGCGAGCACACCCATGCGCTGAGTGTACGATTCTTCCAGCCAGCGCATGGCCTGATCCTTGTCTCCCAGATGGGCATACGCCCAGCCGAGGAAGAGCGCTGTGAATCCCGTGGCCGATTCACCTTTGAATTGCCCCAGCACAATGCGGGCTTCGTCGGCTTTGCCCAGCATGGCCAGAACGAGGCCCCGCCCGACCTCGTTGGGAACCGCAAACCCAGAAGCTTTCTCCAGTTCCTCGAAAGCTCTTTCGGGAATCTGCTTCATCGCAAAGCAAAAACTGAGGATGAGATGAGCTAAGGCAAAATCCGCATCCAATTCCAAGCACCTTTGGAACCCCTGGATGGCCTCATCGAAGCGGGAGCTGTAGTATTGGGTGAGCGCCCGGAAGTAAACAAACGAAATGTTTAGAGGGTTCAACTCGAGCGCGCGTTCCGCATGCCGAAGTGCGCCTTCCCGGTCGCCGGAGTACAGCGCCAAATTCAACGATGCCAGGAGAGCAACTTCGGAGTTGGGGTCAAGCTCCATCGCCCGGCGAGTTTCCCGACGGGCTCCCTCCCAATCCCAATCAAAAGTGTTTACCTGCGCAAGCGCCGCATGGCCGTCCACCAAATCAGGGTTGATCTCAAGCGCTTTCATGGCCGCAGCTTTGGCATTGTACTTCGCTTCACTCACGGGCAGGAATCCGAACACTCCCATCACGACATACATCCAGGCAATCCCCGCATGGGCGGGGGCGAAAGCCGGGTCAATCTCGATTGCATGACGGAAGTACTCCAGGGCCTTGAGGAGTCCCTGGCGAGTCATCTTGTCGCCCGCGTGGCGAGCCCGCAGATAAAGCTCGTAGGCTTCCGGGTTTTGTGTAACGCGCCTGACAAGTTTCTTCTCTTCCGTCGGGCTCAGCTTGACTTTCAATTTTTCAAAGATGACCTTGGCGATTTCTTCCTGCACATCGAAGATGTCGTCCACTTTGCGCTTATAGCGCTCGCCCCAAAGCTGCCAGCCGTTTTGAACGTCCATCAGTTCGGCGCTGATGAGCAGCGCTTCGCCGCGCTGCAGCACGCGGCCCGTCAGCACGGCGCGGACGTTCAGTTCACGTCCCAGTGCGATGGGATCGTCCTTCCTTCCCTTGTAGCGGAATACCGTGCTCCGCGCCAGCACCCGCAGCTTGCCGAGTTGCGAGAGGCTGTTGATCAGGGTTTCGGCGATTCCGTCGCTCAGATATTCTGCATCGGGATCGCCGCTCGAATTTTCAAAAGGCAGAACGGCGATGGCGTCCGGCTCGCCGCCGGTTTTGGTTTCTTTCTTTGCTGCCGCCACGGCTTTGCTTCCCGTATCCAGATCGCGCTTCAGGCGCTTCAAATCGGCCAGCATGCCGCCCGCCGTCTGATAGCGAAGCTGGCGGTCTTTTTCCAGCGCCCGGCTGATAATCTCTTCCAGCTTGGGCGGCAGCGCGGAATTGAACTGGCTGAGCGGCGCTGGAGATTTGTGGAGAATGCCGTCAAAGATGGCGGCCGAAGTCGAGCCGGCAAACGCCTGCCGCCCGCTCGCCATTTCATAAAGCACCACGCCCAGGCTGAACAAATCCGTGCGCGCGTCGAGTTCCTGTCCCAGCGCCTGCTCGGGAGACATATAGGCCATCGTGCCCATCGCCGTGCCCGGGCTGGTCAGCGCTTCTTCCGGCGGCTCGACCGATGTCGGCAGCGACGACTGGTGTGAGGCGCCGCCCGCCTGCGCGACCTTCGCCAGTCCGAAATCCAGAACCTTCGCCTGGCTTCGTGAGGTTATAAAAATGTTTGCCGGCTTGATGTCGCGGTGCGTGATGCCCTTCTGATGCGCGGCTTCCAGCGCGTCGCAAATCTGGATGGCAAGGTCGAGCAGCGTGTCCGGTTGCAGGGGCGCGCCGCGCTGCGCCGCCGCGGCCAGGCGCTCTTTCAGCGTCTCGCCTTCGAGCAATTCCATGGCGATAAACGGCCGGCCGTCGTGTTCGCCCAGTCCGAAAATCGTGCAGATGTTGGGATGATTCAGCGAGGCCAGGGCCTGCGCTTCGCGCTCGAATCGCGCCATGCGTTGCGGGTCGGCGGAAAAAGCTTCCGGCAGAACCTTGATCGCCACCTCGCGATTCAGCTTCGTATCGCGCGCGCGATAGACTTCGCCCATTCCGCCCGCACCGAGCGGCGAAAGAGTCTCATACGCGCCGAGTTTCGTCCCGGATGGCAATGGCATAGGAGAAAAAGATTATACACAAGCCGCGCGAAAATGGGCCGCTTTACTGAGGATTGGCGGGAGCTTCAGCAGGATTGGCGGCGGGCTCGGCCGGAGCCGCCGGGGTTTTGGCCGCAGGCGCAGCCATCTGCGCGGGAGCGGCGCGCGAAAATTTGGCGGTATAGAAATTGAAGAAAGGGCGCGTGGCCGGCGCCACTTCGACGGTCTCAGTGAAGCCGCCGTCGGCGGTCTGCTGCAGCGTCCGCCGGAACAGCATTCCGGGCGGCGGCGACAAGCCGCCTGCGGGTTCGACGTTGATGGTGTCGCCGTCCACGGTCACCCGGTAGCGCAAGACAAAGCCCGTGGAGGTATAAACCTGCAGATTGAAGTTTGAGGCTGAACGGCCGGGCGAAAGAATGCCCATCCAGGATTCATCCTGCACGGAAGTCGTCGTGGTGGCGTCGAGCGAAATACTTTCCCGCAGAACCATCACTCGCTTTTGAACGTCGTAGGCGGCGGAAAACTGCAGATCGCCCCGCGGGCTTTTGGCCGTTGTCTTTCCGCTCCAATTGCCGAGGATCCACGCGACCTGCGAAAAATCCGGCGCCGGCGGAATCGGAATCTTATACTGCGCCGGACCTTTTTGTTTGGCGAAGAGCGCCAGCGGACATGCGAGCAGCAGCGCCAGGCAAACCGATTTCATCGAGCCTCCTCGGCCGGACCGGCAGCCGCTTTTCCGCGATAGATGAAACCCAGATGCGTCCGCCCGCGGCGGAAAATCTGCGACCCGCGAAGCGGAGATTTTTCGAGCATTCCGGCAAGCTCTCCCGCAGTGTAAGCCGCCGCAACCGAGGCGCAAAACAGCTTTTTCATCAGTCCTGAGTAATACCGCCCAAACCATCGGACGTGCAAGGGAAAAACAAAACGCCACGGGCGGCGCAGGTCGCGCAGCAGAATCGCTCCGCCCGGCTTTGTGATTCTCGCCATCTCGCGGAAAAACGCGTCCGGCTCGGCCAGATGGTGGAGCACGGAATTGGACAGCACAAAGTCGAAACTCGCATCGGCAAACGGAAGCCGATTGCCGTCCGCCTGAAGGAAGAACGCCGTTCGCGGCGGCGCGAGCTGCTCCAGCGCCTGATGCGCCAGGCGAATCATGGCGGCGGAGCGATCCGCGCCCGCAACGGAAAGCTTCGGCGCGTGGCGCGCAATTTTCAAGGCGATGGCTCCCGGCCCGCAGCCGATATCAATCAATCGGCCCGAAGGCGAGCCAACCGCCCGCCAGATTTGCAGAAACTGCCGCACCAGCGAATCGTCAATGGAATCCAAATGTTTCTGCGCGGCGGCGGAAGCATAAACTTCCGCCTCCTCGGAATCATCCATGACTTCCGGCTCGGGCTTGCGCGGCAGCAGCAGCCAGTTCATTGGAGAGGATGATGATATCTTGGCGCGCGGCGCGGATGTGCCCGTGCCTTCACTGAAGTTCTTCCCCGCCCCGCGAAATGTGAACCAGGATTTTCAGCATATCGCTGGTGGTAATGACTCCGACCAGTTGTTCGCCCTCAACCACAGGCAGGCATCCGATGCCCCTGGAATAAAGCAGGTCCGCGGCTTCCGAGACCGCCTGATCGGGCTTGGCGGTAATCACCTCGCGGGTCATGACGCGGGAGACGGGCGTGGATTCCAGGATGCTGTTGTATTCCTCGGCTCCGCCGCGAGTCATCAGCGAGGGCACGAATTCCCGCACGTCGTGCGTGGTAACGATTCCGACCAGCTTGTTTTCTGAAAGAACGGGCAGATGACGAAAGCGTGTCTTCATGAAGGTCAAAGTGGCATCGAGCAGCGTGTCTGACTCCTGCAAAGTGGTCAGCTCGGTGCTCATATATTCCCGGACCTGCATCGCGCCATCCCCTTCCAATCCGTCCGATTCGATCCTGCGGACGGCCCCGCGCTACTTCTTGCCACGGCGGTCTTCCCAGAAGTCAGGAGGAAAACTGATTCCCCAGAAACCGGCTTCGTCAATCAGTTCGAAGCCCAGATCGATGCCTCGCGGCGTGGCCTCCGCCGATTGCCAAACGACGCGCGCGTGGGCGCTTTTGCCCTCGCCGTTCTGCATGCGAATATCGAGAGTGGTCCCCACCGCGAACTTGCGGCGAGTCCGGATCAGGCCGCCGTGAAGGCTGACCATGATGGTCTCCACCTGTTCCCAGTCCTGATCGCTGCCGACGTCGGCCGCACCGACCAGCAGGGGCAGGCGCAAAAGAATGCGGCTGCTCCGCCGCCGCAACGGCCCCTTTTTTCTGTTGGACTTCTCCATGACCCGGCGGCTCGTCCCCTGGATGACATCTCCGAGCCGGTGAAACAAACGCGATAATACCACATTATCAATTCAATGCATCTAACGATCGAGTTCGGCCCGGGTTTCGGCCGATTCCGCGGGAAGCTGCTCACGCTCGCCTTTTCAGCAAAGCTCGCGCGGGGTAGAATGGTTTTAGTCCATGGAAGCGAGGTGTGGGTGAGGACGAACGTCCCGGCAAGGAAGATTTTTGCGGATCGGCGCGGCTGCAAGTTGAACCGCCGCGGAGCAAGCAGCGCAATTCAGTCTCTCCTGCTGCTGATTCTGCTTTCGGCTCTGGGAACGGCGGCGGGCTTGTTTCAACCGAGCCTCTGGGCCGCCCAGAATTCCTCTCCATCTCCCGCCGACCCTCCGGCCAAAGCCGCCACGAAGGGCCAGCCGCAAAACAGCCGCACGATAATCCGGACTCGAACCACCGTCGTGGACGTTCCCGTCACAGTCCTGGACAAGCGCGGGATGCCCGTCATTGACCTCAACCGGAACGACTTCCGCGTGTACGAGGACGGCAAGCGGCAGGCCATCACTTACTTCAACCGGGAGACGCCGCCGCCGTTGCGCATCGGGATGATTCTCGACACCAGCAACAGCGCGCGCCCCGGCCTCAAGTTTGAGCAGGATGCCGCCAGCGAATTCGTCTTCAACATCCTTCAGAACATGAGCAGCGACAACAAAATTTTTCTGGAGACCTTCGACTCCTCCAGTTCCGTCGTCCAGGGCTTCACCAGCGACCCGGACAAGCTGAATGATAAGATTCGCGGCCTGAAAGCGGGCGGAGGTAAAGCCGTTTACGACGCCATCTACTCCGCCTGCAAGGATGAGATGATGAAGGCCGGCCCGGGCGAGCGAACCCGGAACGTGCTGGTTCTGATCAGCGACGGCCTCGACGTTCAAAGCAAGCACACGCTCGATGAAGCCATTTCCATGGCGCATCGCGCCGAAACTTCCATTTACACCATCGGGAACATGCCCTACGGATTTAACAACCCCGGCGACAAGTACCTGGAAGAGATGGCCGACGCGACCGGCGGCGAAGCCTTTTTCCCCCTCCGCCAGGGAGTGGGCAGCGACCTGCTCACGGGTTACCTTTCCCACGGCCAGATTGATTCCATGGAAACCAACAAAGGGCTGGGCGCGGAAACCGGAATGTATACCGCCCAGCGGATGATCAAACTGGCCAACTCGCTCGATTCAATTCAGCGCCAGTTGAACAATCAGTATATTCTGGGCTACCGGCCCTCCAATTCCGCTCTCGATAACACCTACCGCACCATCAAGGTCGTCGTCCACCGCCGGGACGTCACCCTGCATTACAAGCCCGGCTACTTCGCCACCCCCACCAACTGACCGCGCCTGAAGAAATCGCAGCCACGGCACGCTCCGCGCCGTAGCGTCATCGAACGGGAAAACCTAATTCCCTTCTTTCTTCGATGCCGTTCGAGGAGCAAACAAAGCGAGCGCAGAACCGGCGAGAAACGCCACGCCCAGCGCGCCGAATCCATACTGAAATTTTCCGGTGACTTTATCGAGATATCCCACGGCCAGCGGACCAAAGTATCCGCCCAGGTTTCCGATGGCGTTGATCATTCCCATGGCGGACCCGCTGACGGATGCGGGAAGCGTTTCCGTGGGAATCGCCCAGAACGGCCCCAGCGCTCCGTAGGAACCTGCGCCGACCACGGCGATGGCGAGGAAAGAAACAAGCGGCGATGCGCCGCTCAGCAGAATGCTGGCCAGCAGAAATACTCCGCCCCAGCCGAGTCCTGCCGCCACGTGGCCGCGCCGCTCGCGCTTGCGGTCGGAATGTTTCGAAAGCACCACCATTCCAACGGCCGTGATCAAATACGGCACGGCATTCAGGATGCCGATGGCAAGGCTGCTCAAATGTTTGGCCGCGTCCAGCGCGCTGGGCAGCCAGAAAAGGTAACCGTAATTGCCGCAGTTCAGCAGGAAATAAATTCCAATCATCAGGAAAACCTGCGGATGCAGCAGCGTATCCAGCAGCGGGGGATGAGGCGCGGACGTGAAGCCGGCGGCTTCCTCCTTCAGCGTGGTCTCAAGATGATTCTGCTCTTCCTGAGAAATCCAGCCGGCCTGGTGGGGATGGTCGCTGATAAAGACGTTCCAGAGGATCAGCCAGATGAAGGGCAAAGCGCCTTCCGAAATCAGCATGACGCGCCATCCCCAGCGGCCCAGAATCCATCCGGAAATGGGCGAGGAAAAAACGACGGCGGCGGGCAGGCAGAGCATCCAGTAAGCGTTGGCGCGCGCGCGTTCCGCCCGCGGAAACCAGTGCGCCAGCAGCACCAGGACGGCGGGCCAGACGCCGCCTTCGGCAACACCCAGCAGAAGCCGCGTGATCCAGAGCGCCCTGTAGCTGTGAACCAGCCCGCAGGCCACCGCGCCCATTCCCCAGAGAACCAGCAGAATGCTGATGAACCGCTTGGCGCTCCAGTGCTCGGCCAGGTAGCCGCCTGGAATCTGCAAAACCAGATATCCCCAAAAGAAAATTCCCGCCACGTTTCCGGCCTGCGCCGGGTTCATGTGCAGGTCGTGGCTCATCGAAGGCAGCGCCAGGGAAATGTTCGTGCGGTCCACGAACGCGATCGTGTACATGATGAAGGCAACGGGAATGATTCGAAACCAGCGTTCGGAGGTCATAGGCCGCGCCGATTATACGACTTTGCCGCCGGCAAAACACGGAGATTCGATAGTTTCTTCCCCCGGCCGTCTGCAGCGAGCTGAGCAAGAGCCGAATTGACAGAAGATTCGACACCGTGCAAAATAAAATGCACGGTTGCATTTGAAACCGTGAAGCAGAAGCCACGAATCATGCGCCCGTAGCTCAGCTGGATAGAGCACTTGCCTACGAAGCAAGGGGTCGGGTGTTCGAATCACCCCGGGCGTACCAACTTCTCAAGACAAACCGCCAGTCAAGACGGCCGCGGAAGCGGACCCAGAGTAACCGGGATTATGGTGAAGTTCCCGGAAAGGCTTAGTGTAGAATAGGCGCAGCCGGGAGGAAGAATAAAAGCATCAATGGCAAAGTCTCAGTCCTCAGGAGGAATTCAGATCGGCTGCTCCTTCCCGCGCTACCGGATAATTGCCGCCATCGTCGCAGGGGGAATAGGAGAAGTTGCACCGCTTCGCGGGCGTGAGCCCTTCCGCTTCGCTCAGGATGAACTCCGCGCGAGCTCGCAGGCGAAATCCCGTCCGCCCCGATCGTTTTCGAGGAGGACGCTGCGAGGGATCGGTTGCTGAGTCCCGGTGCAAAAATCGGCCCGTATGAAATCACCGGCGCGCTCGGCGCGGGCGGAATGGGAGAAGTGTATCGCGCCCGCGATACCAAGCTGAATCGCGACGTCGCGATCAAGGTTCTGCCGGAAGCTTTTGCCGCTGATCCTCAGCGCATGGCGCGCTTCGAACGCGAAGCGCAAGTCCTTGCTTCGCTCAATCACCCCAACATCGCAGCGATTTATGGGCTGGAAGAATCCGGTTCCACGCGCGCGCTGGTCATGGAACTGGTCGAAGGCCAGACGCTGGCGGAACGAATTGGGACTGCGCAGGCCGCGCCCAGCACGCGATCCGGCAGCGTAGGGGCAATTCATGAATTGTCCCTCCGGGAATCGCTGCAGTTAGCAAAGCAGGTTGCCGAAGCTCTCGAATACGCGAACGACCGCGGCGTGGTGCATCGCGACTTGAAACCCGCCAACATCAAAATCACACCTGACGGCGCGGTCAAGGTTCTGGATTTCGGCCTCGCCAAAGCCATGGGCCCGGATGAAATCTCGCGCGACGCTTCGAACTCACCGACGCTCAGCCTCGCCGCCACACAGGCGGGATTCATTCTCGGAACTGCTGCTTACATGGCTCCGGAGCAGGCGAAGGCCAAGCCGGCGGATCGCCGCTGTGATATCTGGGCCTTCGGAGTCGTTCTGTTTGAAATGTTTTCCGGCAAGAAGGCTTTTGACGGCGAAACGATTTCCGACGTTCTTGCTGCGGTCATCATGAGAGAGCCGGACTGGTCGGCGCTGCCGGAGACAACACCGCCAAGTATTCAACGTTTGATTCGCCGCTGTTTGAACAAAGATCCCAAACAGCGTCTTCAAGCTATCGGCGAAGCCCGCATCACGATTGAGGAAACAATTTCCGGTGTAGGGGCGGGTTTGGAAACCCGCCCCTACGGAGAATCCGCGGGTGCGGAGCCGCAACCCGCCGCGCCGCGAAGCATCCTCCCCTGGGCCATTGCCGCTCTGGCTGTTGTGGGCCTGCTGGTTGCGCTGAGCCTTCTCTTGCGAAGTCCAAAACCCGCGCCTTCCGAACCGATGGAACTGAGCCTGACGATTCCGCCCGGCCAGCAGCTTCACACGTCCGACGGTCCGGCCATCGTCATCTCGCCCGACGGTTCGCGTATCGCGTACGTGGTAGGGAACCCTCCGCAGGATCAAATTTACATCCGCGACCTGGACAAATCCGAGGCGGTACGCCTGGAAGGCGCAAACGGTACGGTCCCGTTCTTTTCGCCTGACAGCCGGTGGCTGGGATTTTTTTCCGACGACGGCAAACTCGAAATCATTTCCGTCTTCGGCGGCGCCCCGTTCGTCGTGGCCAATGCGAACAGCCGCCGTGGCGCATCCTGGGGAAAAAACGGGATTGTTTTCCCGGAAGCCGTTATTTCGGGACTCTCCCGCGTGGCTGTGAAGGGTGGCGAGCCGGTTCCTGTCACCCACCTGGATAGGGCCAAGAATCAGATCACCAACCGTTGGCCGCAGATTCTGCCCGGCGACAAGGACGTGCTGTTCACCGCCTCCACCGACAACAATAATTTCGGGCAGGCGGACGTCGAAGCCGCCTCGGTTGCCGCCGGCAAAGCCACGGTGCTGGTTCAGAACGCCTTTTTCGGCCGCTACATTCCTTCCGGCTACCTGACGTACATTTCCGGCGGCACGCTTTTCGCGGAGCCCTTTGACGCCAAAGAATTAAAGCTGACCGGACCGCCCATGCCGGTGGTCCGGAACATCCAGTCCGACCTCACCAACGGCAGCGCGCAACTCAGCTTTTCCCAAAACGGCACGGCGGTTTATCTGACAGGTCAGGGGCTCGCTTCGCAAGTCATGGTGGCGCTGGTGGACCGCAAAGGCAATGCGACGCCGCTGCTCAAACAGCCGGGCGATTACTTCTCCCCCGAATTCTCTCCCGACGGCAAGCGGCTGCTGCTGCAGGCGGGCGTCGGCAACGTCGAAGTTTACGACCTGGCGCGCAAGACTCTGACGCCGCTCACTTATTCCAATCCGCAGTGCATTTTTCCCGTCTGGACTCCGGACGGCAAGCACATCGTCTGCGAGCGCCCCAGTTCCGGCGGCATCGGCACGGGGCTCAGTTGGCTCGCTTCTGACGGAACCGGCAGCATCGAGACCCTGACGAAGAGCGTCAGCGCCCGCCAGCTTCCCTTTTCCTTCTCACCTGACGGAAAGACTCTCGCCTTCGCCGATTATTCGGCCTCCGGCGGCTGCTGCAGCATCAGTCTGCTGCCGGTCAGTCCCGACGGCAAAGCCGGCGACCCTCGAACACTTTTCAAACTTCAGCCGGGAAGCCTGACCGGCGGGTACTATGCCCCTGCCTTTTCGCCTGATGGCCATTGGCTGGCGTTTTCCGAGTATGTGTCAGGCCTGCAGCAGGTCTTCGTTGTCCCCTACCCCGGCTCGGGCGGCAAGTGGCAGGTGTCGGTTTCCGGCGGAGAGTTCCCCGTCTGGTCCCGGACCGGGCACGAACTCTTCTTTCCCGCCATCGGCGACTCGATCACGCTCTATGGTGTTTCGTATCAGGTGAGCGGACATACCTTTGAACCCGGCACGCCCCGCGTTCTGTTCAGCGGCGATTTCCCGATTCGCTCCCCCTATCGCACCTACGACGCCGCGCCGGACGGCAATCATTTTGTCATGTTCGAACAGGCAGGTAGCAAGGAAACCGCCGAGGCTCCGCCCACCGTCGTACTCAACTGGTTCACGCGCGTCGCGCAGATTGTTGCCCGCGCGCAAAAATAATCGCGAAGGCTATTTTGCAGCGCAAGGATGTGCGAAATGAAAATCCGCAGCAACCGGCGCGACTTCATGAAGCTGATGACGGCGTCCAGCCTGGCCCCCGCATTGGGAGAAAGCGCGGGATTACCCGGACGCGAAAACTCCCAGGGAAACAACTCTCAACCTGCGCCTGAAGAACAGAGTATTCAAAAGCAGCGCCTCATCGTGCTCACGGACATCGGCGCCGATCCCGACGACACGGAAAGCATGTGCCGCCTGCTTCTCTATTCCAATGTCATCGACATTCAGGGCCTGATTGCCGTCACTTCCGTCTGGCGGCCGCGGCCCGAGCCGGAATTGATTCGACAGGTCATCCGCGCTTACGCCAAAGTGCACGGCAATCTGCTGAAGCACGAGTCGGGCTTCCTGCCGGCGGAAACTCTCCAGGCGCTGGTCAAGCACGGCCTGGCTGAATACGGGATGAAAGGCGTCGGCGCCGGCAAGGATTCCGAAGGCTCGAACTGGATCATTCGCGCCCTGGAACAGATCGACGATCGCCCTCTCTGGATTTCAGTTTGGGGAGGAGCGAACACGCTCGCGCAGGCGCTTTACAAGCTGCGCGCCACCCGGCCCGCCGCGGAACTGCGCCGCCTCGTCGCCAGGCTGCGTGTTTATACGATTTCCGATCAGGATGACAGCGGCCCGTGGATTCGCAAAACCTTTCCCAAACTTTTTTACATTGTCAGTCCCGGCGGCGATTACAGAGCCGCGACGTGGTTGGGAATCACGACCGTCGTCCACGGCATCGACAACACCACCATCAGCAACAAGTGGCTGGCGGAAAACATTCAGCAGGGGCACGGACCGCTTGGCGCCGCCTATCCGGACATCGCCTACGGCATGGAGGGCGACACTCCTTCCTGGCTCGGCCTGATTCCCAACGGCCTGAGCGATCCCGAGCATCCCGACTGGGGCGGATGGGGCGGGCGCTACGAACTTTACCGGCCTGATATTCCCGTCACGGATCCCAAAACTTTCCTCGCCGGTGTTCCAATTCCGCAGGAGACGCGGCCCATCTGGACCAATGCGGATGACAATTACACGCCGCCGGTCAGGGGCGAATACGGACGCGCCATTCATCCGGGCAAGGAATCATTCAAAGGTGACAAAGTCACGATCTGGCGCTGGAGGGACGATTTCCAGAACGATTTCGCGGCGCGCATGGACTGGACGACGAAATCCTATCGGGAAGCCAATCATCCTCCCGTCGTTGTCCTCGATCATCCCGCCGCCATCACCGTTCAGTCCGGAAAGCAGTTCGAACTCGGCGCTCACGCCACCGACCCGGACGGCGACAGCCTGACTTACTACTGGTTCCAATATCCCGAGGCAGGAACTTTCAAGGGCTCGGTCCAGATGCCCGCCGAGGATACGTCCGGCATCACTTTGACCGCGCCGAAAGTCAGTCAGCCGCAAACCGTTCACTTCATCCTGAGGGTCACCGACAAAGGCAGCCCGCCGCTATCCCGCTATCAGCGCGTCATCGTGACCGTCAAGCCGTGAAGAGCCGCCGGCCGCGTGCTGCTGAACCACAAAATAAGGCTGGCGCGGCTGATTGGGATCATAGCCGGGCAGAAGCCAGGCCATGCCGTTGCCGGCCGTCACTTCAAAGAAATATTGCAGGTGAAAAGGAGATTGCGTATAGGTTGCCGGAATGGAAGCGTGGTAGCGGCCGCCGGAGCGCTCCATCTTTTCGGAAACATATTCTTCCGCCTGATTCACATGCCGGTAGTGCAGACGGACCGCTGAAATTTTCTCCGTCCCTGCCGCGGAATCCATTTCCAGTTCAATCGCGAGCGCCGCGTTCGGCTGGAAGTGCGGTGCCGGAACGTGTATCCATTTCAAATGCGGGCGCACCGGTTTTCCCAGCGCTGACCGGATGGCTCGCTTCACCTGCTCTACTCCGTATTTGCTGCCTGAATCGGTTCCAGCGCCCGGCTTTTGCCGCAGCTTTTCCATTTCGGCGATGTCGTCGTCAATGGCGGCGAGCCGGTCCATCCAGTTTCCGCGCAGATTCGGCTCCGGACCGTAAGTGATGTCGGCCACGTAAACGTTCTTGGCCCGCTCGGCGAAAGCGGCCCAGACGTTCCTTGCCCGGTGATAGGCGACGAGCGCTTCGTCCAGCGCGCCGGCGTTTCCCGTTTGCGCGTAGATGGCGTAAAGCACGGCGGCTCGAAACTTCGCCGCGAAAAATCGTCCCAATCCGATCTGGATTTCAACGTCGGCCAGGAAGCGGCGAAACTCCGGGCTGGTCCGGTCCGCGGCCCGCGAATTCGCTTCTCTCAGGGATTTTTCCGCTCCCCCGGCCATGTGTTCAAGCCACTGCGCCACTTCAATGGGCGAAAATCTTCCACTCGCCGGCCCCTTCAGCATTTCCGTCGCGAATTCATCGGCGCACGAAAACATCGCGGGGTCGAACGAGCTGGCGTTGCCGAAAGTTTTGGGATTGCGGGTATCAAAGTAAATCGTTTTCGCTCCCGTCTCGACAATCCGCATGTTGGCGTACATTTCCGGCCAGTAAATGTTGTTCGCCGCCGAAGGGCCGTACGCGCTGGTGATCAGCGGAAGAATTCGCGAGGCGAATGACAACGCGGATTCCACCGCCGGCGTGGCCGCCCCAAACCGCTTGCGCAGGAACCTGCGATAGACTTCCGGGTCCAGGTCGGGCTTGTAGAGCCGCCGGCCCCACATGCGGTACGTATAAAGAAATTTCTGCCAGCCGTACTTCGGCTTGAGCGCCGCTTCGGCGTAAGCGCATCGTCCGCCGGGCAGTCCCGAGCCTCGCCTTCCCTTGAAATTCAGCGGCTCAAAAAGGTCCACGCCCGTCTCGCCGCAGAATTGCATGTCGCGCGCGTAAACCGGGGACGTCACCGGATCGCCCCAAAGCAGCATGCGCTGTGTTCCCGGCCAGATTCGCGTGTAAAGCTCGTAGCGCCGCCCGGCCTGATGCAGATCGCCGTAGCTGTAACGCATGAAGCTTCGCGAGCCCGAGCTGAGCGAGAAGAATTTGCTTGTCGGACCATTGCGCGGCGGCTCTTCCAGCTCGCGGATGGAAGCCTGATGATACGGAAGCCCCAGATGCTCGGCCCAGTATTTGGGTGAAACGCTGACCGGCAATCCCGTCGCGAGCGCCACGTCAATCATGCGCTGGTCGATTCCCTTGGCGTGCAGATTGATTCCCACCTTGCGCCCGCAATCGGCCGCTCCGGAAAACAACTTCGCCCAGAAGCCGTAGCTTCCCTCCGGCACGCCGCTTTCACCGTGCGTCCGGATCACGACTCCGCCGATGGAAGGACACGCCTTCAGGACGGTGCGCAGCGCGTCGCGGCAATATGCGGCCTGGGTCGCAGGCGTCAGACCGGAGATCGTGTAGTTGGCGTGAGGACTGTCGTGCCACAGGTAAGCGTGAGTCCACAAGCCCAGTTGGAAATCGAGCCCGCGCTCCACGGCCGTCTCGCTGATGAATCGCAGCATTTCAAGGTTGTGATCGCGTTCTTCATCCGGCAGTCCCACGGCCCGCACGTTGTACCCCGCGACCGCCACAAGAAACGGATAGGCGAAATGAAAGTAGCAATCCGTAATATCCCGAGTAAAGTCATAGGCCAGCCCGAAACTCAGGCAGAAGCGGTTGAATCGCTGCGCCGCCAGCATGCTGAAATAGGATTTCCAGAAAAGGCGGTCGTTATACCAGGGCTTGTCTTCCACATTGCTCACAAAGCAGCGATTGATGGCGCGCACGGCATTGGCGGGCTCTTCTGTTACCGGCTGCGAAAGCTTCAATGCATCCGCGGCCTCGTTCGAATATTGAACGCGGTCGGCAAGTTCCAGCAAAGCGTAACTCAGTCCTCGCGCGTCCCGGCCCGCAGCAAGCAAAACCTCTTTTCCGTCCAACTTGCCGACAGCCAGCGCGAGTGATTCATCGCGCTCCGGCAGCGTGACGCCGGCCTTCCCGGCCACTCGCCGCGCCAGCGCATTCTCCGGGCCGGACGCGACGACCCACAAATCGAATTTCGCATGGCGGTCGAATCGCGCCAGGCGCTTCACCGTAACGCCGCGCCCGGAAAGCGATTTCTCAAGCTGCGCCGTGGCCCACTTCGCCGTGGGAGATTCCGCAACCTGGTCCGCGCCGTCAACCAGAATCGCAACTTTCAAGTTGGAGGACGGGATGACGCCCTTCACCAGTCCCAGCCCGCCCGCGAGCGCGGCCTCGCCCAGGAATTCTCTTCTGCCTATTTTTGGTGCATTCGGTCCGGTCATTTCACCGCCTTCAATCGGAATGGCCATGCTTCGGCCGCCACGTTGCGGCCGATTCTCAACCCAATCCTACTGACTGGCGAGACACAAGACAACGGCAAATCACCATGTTCTGAGAACCCGGCCGATGGGCAATCCCCCGGTCGCATTTCACCACGCCGGTAAAGGGCTGGAATCGGGCGGCAGCGCCGGCGTCAGTGTGCGCGATTCGGGCGTGCACTGGACGCGCTGCTCGTGTCTGGCGCTATGGTACGTCAGCACCGGCACGCCGCTGCCATTCAGCAGTCGGGCAAATTGAAAGAGCGAAAAGAAAGGCAGGCTTCCAGAAAAAAATGCAGGGGCGGATTGGAAGTCCGCCCCTGCCAGGATGTGCCGGACCGGCGTTGCGCTGCGCGCCGGCCCGTCAGTCTTATTGCTTTTTGTCGAGCGTTCCGGCGGCGACCGTTGTAGCATCCATCTCAACGATCAGCGCCTGCGAGCCCGACACGACGTAGAACACCAGGTTTGAAGTTGTGGCGTTGTCCATAACCGTGGCCGTTACGCGTCCGTTTGAAGCAACGGAGTAGGTTCCGGTCACTGCACCCCCACCGAGATTGCCGAAAGTGTCAGTGTAGTCTGTACCGGTGATGTTTCCGGCTCCATCGATGGAAAGGCCGGCTAGGGTCCAGAAACGATCCGCGCTGTCCAGAGTTCGATAGGCATACGCACCGGAGAGAGTGGTGTTGTCAAACGGCCCTCCCTGCTGCGCCAGAAGCGGCCCGCTCTCGACGATATCGGGGTCGGTGGACAGGAGATAGGCTTCCCCTGGGGAGACCATGTAGAAGACTGCTCCCACAGTCTGGGCCGGGCTGGTGCTTGAAAGGGTCGCGGTACCTCGGCCTGAACCAGCGACAGTGTAGGTGCCGGTAAAGGCGACATTCGAGCCCAGGGTTCCGGCGTGGTTCTCATCCAGAACGCCGCCCGAGATGTTGCCCGCGCCGTCGGAAGTTAAGCGCCCTGCCGTGACGGTTTCCCCGAAGTTTGTGATGTTGGGAAGGGCGATCAGGAAGGCGTAGTCGCCGGAGAATGATGTATTGGTGAAGGCGACAGTTTGCTTTTTCGCTGTCCCCTCCAGATTGGGAGTATATTCGAGTTCCATAAAGAACAAAGTGTCGGCGGAGACCACCTGGAAGGCAAATGTCCTGGTGTCCGACGCCGTTTTGAAAGTGGCCGTGCCCCGGCCGGTGCCGTCGACGGTGTAAGTCCCCGTAAAGGCCACGCTGGGACTGTAGACGGTGGCTTCGTTGATGTCCTCCACGCCGTTGGTGATGTTCCCCGCCCCGTCGGTCGTGAACCTGCCCACGAAGGCCGAGGGGTTCGCATTTGTAGCATCAAAGCCGTCGAAGCCGAAGGAGAAGTTGCCGGTGATCGCAGCCGTGGAGAAGGCGGAGCTGTCCTGTTTCTCCATCTCGCCGCTGGACCCCTCGGCGCGATCCAGGCTGATGAACTTCGCGTGGTCCGGCGACAAAACTTCGAAGGCAATCGTGAAGGTCAATTGCGAGTTGGTCAGAGTTGCAGAGCCATGCCCGTTGGCATCAACCGTATAGGTTCCGGTCAACGCCAATTGCGTGAAAACGCCGGGCCCCCAGTTGAGGTCTTACTCGCCGCCCGTGACGTTCCCGGCGCCGTCAAAGGTCATGTTGCCCACGGCCTGGAAGTAGCCGTTGTTGTCTTCTCCTCGCAACCGGAAGGCGTAGGTGCCGTTCAGTGTTGCGTTGGAGGTAGACGCCGCGGTGAGCGTTATCGTGGCGGTGTTGGTGGTCGTGTTGTCGGCGTCTGCGGTAGCCGTCAGGGTGACGATAGGCGAGCTGGGCATCGTCGCCGGAGCCGTATAGAGACCGGCCGCTGAAATCGTCCCCAGGTCGCCGGTGCCGCCGCTCAGCGAATACGTGACCGTGGTGACGCCGTTGCCGCCGGTTGCCGAACCCGTAAACTGCTGGGTCATTCCCAACTGGACAACCGCTTGCGGGGGGGTAAGGGTCACCGCGACCGCAGGCGGTGCGGTAACCGTCACGGTTGCGGACGCGGTCTTGGTGCTGTCTGCGCTGGAGGTGGCCGTAACGGTCACCGCCGCCGGATTCGGCACAGCGGCAGGCGCCGTATAAAGGCCGGCTGCGGAGATAGTCCCCACGGTGGAATTTCCTCCAGCCACGCTGTTCACCTGCCAGGTGACGGCCGTGTTTGAGGTTCCGGTGACCGTGGCGGTGAACTGCTGGGTGGCGCCTGTTTGCACGCTTGCGGTCGTCGGTGAAACGGAAATGCTGACGGTCGGGGGCGGCGAAGTATTGTTGCTGCTACTGCCGCACGAGGCCAACAGCAAGCTTGCCAGCAGGCCCATGACCCAGGTTACGATCCATATTCGTGTCTTCATTGTTCAGTCTCCTCCAATATTTTGATTTGAGTCGCTGAGCGCTGTGTTCTCAAAAATTGGACTAAGCCTAAAGACACTCCCACCTTGAGGAAATTCTTCCTCGCCGCAATCCCGGGGAATCACGGTCACCCGCTAAGGTAAAGATGTACTTCGCAGGACACTACCCGCCCGTGCTTGCCGGGTCCCGATATAAAGCAGCTTTAAATTAACGTCGGCTAATAGAGGGTTAACAAAAATGCACAACACTTATAATCACTGGCATCCACTCTGTCAAGACTATTTTTCTGCAACTCAGAATTCTGTCAGGAGGGAAAAGACCGCATGAAGCCCGGCCGCCGGGGTTGAGGTCGGCGTGCTTAACATCCGCCGGAGAAACGAAATTTCCCGCGCCGGCCCGCGGTGATGAGTGCAGGCGGAGTTCCTGCCCTTCGCGTTTCACCACGCCAGTGAAGTGATGGAATCGGGCGGCAGCGTTACACTCAGGGCTCGCGATCCGAGCATGCATTGCACGCGCTGCTCGGCGCTCTTGTGGCTGTTGGTCAGAATCAGCACTCGGCTGCCGTCCGGATTTTCCATCGCAACGTGGTGGACGCCCGGCGCTTCGCCCCGGGTCGCAAAAACCTTCGCGCCCCTTTGAATCAATTTGGAGTATTGCGCAAAAGCGAAGTACATCCCGCTGCGTGTCACTTGCTGCGTTTTCGAATTCACGGTGACCACGCCGCCGCAGGAAAAGGGACCGATATTCGGCTTCCCTTTTTCATCCAGCACCAGGTTCCATGCCACAATGCTCCGCGCGCGATTGCGCAGGATGCCCGTGAAGGTGTGCGACCACTTGCTCCAGTCGGTCGCGTAATCAGGGTCGGTGATGTCGGGCCCACCTTCGGTCCAGTAGGCGGGCTTTTCCGGGAACGCATCGTGCGCGCGAGTCATTCCCTCCGGCGTTCCCACATAGCCGTGCCAGGCAACGCCGTCCACGTATTTGTAAACTTCGGGATTGCTCAGCTCATCCACCACCCGTCCCCAGAGATTGTAGTTGTGATCGAGAATCCAGATTTTCGTGTCGAGCGAAACCTGCTTCAGCGCCGGACCCAGATGCTCGCTCACAAAACTCATTTCATATTCCTGCCCCCAGACGGCAGCCGGCATTCGCCGGTTCTGATTGGTGTCCACTTCGTTCTGCACCGTGACCGCCTGGATTTTTACGCCCGCCGCCGCGTAGCCCTGCAGAAATTTGATGAAGTATTGTGCGTACGGAACAAAGTACACGGCGTCCATGCACCCACCCAGCATCGAGTGATTCGGCTTCATCCATCCCGGCGGGCTCCACGGAGAAGAAAAAAGAAACAGGTCGCGATTCACTTCCCGCGCCTCGCGCAGCGTGGGCAGAATCCACTTGCTGTCGTGCTCAAGACTGAACCGCTTCAATTCCGGATCGGGCTCGGGGCTGTCATCCAGGCTGTACATCTTGGTCGAATAATCGCTCGAGCCGATGCACGTCCGCCCCACGGACAGCCGCAGTCCCGATGCGCCGCAAAGTTCCTCCAGCAGCGCGTGCCGCGCCTCCGCCGCCATCTGGTGGAACATGTAGCAGGAAGCATCCGTGAACGCGCCTCCGAATCCCAGAATTTCCTGATACTGCGTTTTGGGATCCAGATGAACGCCCAGCGGCGACGCTCCCTTCCACGCCTGCCATTGCGGCGGCGATTCCAGCGGCTTGAATTTTTCCGAGTCTGACGTTCGCCAGCCGCGCACCGCACCCGGCGCCGCTTCGGATTGCGCACCCAGCGCGGGCGCGCTCACAACCGCGGCGGACGCTCCGGCGGAAGCCGCCAGCTTCAGAAAATCACGGCGATTCGTTCTGTTCATCGCAATCCTCCTGCATAAAATAATTCCCGTGCGCCTTTCAATTTGTCCCTGATGAAATCTTCGCGCTTCCTCCGCGAATGGCGACGGAGTAAAGCGAATGGTGCGTCAGAATGTAAAGCGTCCGCCCGCCGCTTCCTCCAAAAATCAAATCAATCGGGCGCTCGGGCACGTCAATCGTCCCGATCTGTTTACCGGAAGGATTAAACACCAGCACCTGCCCCGCGGCAACGTAAACGTTTCCGTTCCCGTCCTCAGCGACGCTGTCGCCGCCCTGCTCCGCGAACAGTTTGAGATCGGACAAGCTTCCATCCGCGCCCACTCTCGCCGTGTAAGTTTTTTCCCCGTAAGGGTCGGTAACGTAAAACACGCGGCCGGGCGCGCTCCTGGCCAGGCCGTAGGCCGTAATCACGTCGCCGGTTTTGGTTCCCCACGCCGTGCGGCCGTCCACAAAATCTTTTCCCGCGGGGATAAAAGTCGAGTGGTCGGGCGAAATGTACTGGAAAGGTTTTCCCTCCGTGATGTTGCCCGTTCCCTGGCCCAGAGAAATCCAGTGGTCGGCGGCGAGGATCGCCGTCATGCCGTTTGCCGGCGCGGCGGGCTGCGGCTTCAGAAAATTCACTTCGTATTCCGGCGTGCCCGGTCGAAACCAGGAAACGGTTCCATTGCCGCTGTAGGAAGTCACCATCAGGTCGCCCGCCTTATCGAACGCCAGATTGATCGGCTCCAGCGGATTGTCCCGCACGATGGCCGCTTCGCGTTTTTCCGCCGACCAGCGATAGATGCGCTGCCAGTGGGCGTCAACAAAATAGAGATGTCCCGCGCCATCCACCGCCGCACCGGAAATGCTGAAGAAACCGCCCGCCAGTTTCCGCACTTTTGTTCCCGGCGCAATCGTCGGCGGAAGATTCTGTTTAGTTCGCTCCGGCGGATTGCCCGTGATATCGAGCCGCGCGAATTCCATCGGGCGCACCTGAAAGCGATAAGTCTGGTCGTAAACCGAATTATCGAACGGCACTTTGCTGTTGCTGTAAACGTGAACGTTGCGCAACCGGATGCCGCTCGAATCGGAAACGCGAATTGCTTCCGGAAAAGGCTCGTAGCTGCTGATCACCCGATAGCCGAAATAATTCGCAAACGTAATGTTGCGTGAGTTGCGGATTTCAATCGGCAGCGCGAACGGACTTTCCCCGCGCTCTTCCTCGGTCTGAATCGCAAACAGTTCCCAGTTGGAAACATGATTCAGCTCGACCTCATTCCGCACATGATGCTCCGAGGAAAGCTGATAAACGTGTCCCGGCGTCGCAGTGTGTGAAACGTAGAGCCCCGCCTGCGCGAAAGTATCGGGCGTCCAGATATTCGCAAACGTTCCGCCGCCGCCGTTCGTCACCCACAAACTGGGATACTGCGCGTTCCAGCGCCGCTTGATGTCGGGGTCCGCGGTGTGATCGTTGTTATGAGGTTCCACCAGTTTGTCGTCGGGAAAATAAGTTCCGTGCCCGCCGAGAAATCGCACGTCGTCCATCAGCGAATCTTTCCCCGCCATCCAGAGCGCGCCCACGGCGCGGCTGTTGATTCCGCCCGTGTACAGACCGATTCCGGTCACGATGTTGTCGCCACCCTTTGGCGCTTCGAGCAATGGCTTAGGCGCGCCCGGCCTCTGAAAAGCGGGCGTGGAATCGAGAATGTCAAACTGCGTGGCGCTGGGATGAAGACCGATAAGAACCGTATCGGGCCGCAGCTTCAGCGTGTCGCTGATGATGTAATGCCCGGAAGGAACGTAAAGAACCCGATGCTCGTCAATCGCCTTTTGAATGGCCGCGGTGTCGTCCGTCTTTCCGTCGCCTTTCGCGCCCAGCGATTGCACATTCACCCAATCTTCAACCGGCGGCAGCGGACGGATAGCCGGCGGCCCTTGCGGCGGCAACGTCGCAAGCGGCGAAGCAATGTAGCTCGTCGCGATTTTTGCTTCCGCTCCCAGGCGGAGCATCGTCAGGCCGTGGGAGAAAACGCTCACGCGATAAGTTTCTCCCTTCGCCCGTTCCTCGCGCCCGCTCTCGCGAAACCGCGCGAACACGGGAACGCGATGGCAGATGGCATCCTCAAAATTGATTTCCGTGTTCGCATTATTTTCCTGGCTGATGGTCACGGCCGGGCCGCTGATATTTTCAAACCGCACATCTTTTCCCCAGAGCTCATCCGAATGCCCGGCTTCAATGATGATGGCCTTGGGAACATTTTTGAATTCATCGTGAATCAGCGTCAGGCCCGCTTCATGTTCCTGGATGGCCGCGACTTGCTGGCCGCTGAAGCTCGAATCAATCAGCGTAAACTGCCAGCCCGGCGAAGGCCGGCCGGTTATCATTCCGTATTGCCCGCCGTGGATGTGCAGATCCTCGGCCTCATTGCCCACTTCATAGAGCGCCGCCAGGCCGGAACCCATCTGGAAATCCATGTGCGCCAGATAGCAATGTTGCTCCCAGTGGAATCGCACGCCGACCGCGCCGGCATTTCCCTGCCCGACTTCGAAATTGATATTGCTCATCGCGGAATAAAAAGTGCCGGGGCTCGCGTCGGGGACAAACGTGGGCGGAACGGTGCCGGGCGTCGCGGGCGGATGTCCGCCGGGAAAGCGGCTCATAAAAAATCTCCGGAATCTCGCCGGCAGCGCACCCGGCCGAAATCCGGCAAAGAAAACCATGTAAGCCGGCCCGGTCTGGAATCCGGGCGTGTTGTCGGCCAGAACGAACACGGGCCGCGTCGCGCCGTAGCCGATCAGCCGAATCCGCGGCCACACAAAAATCGTGCGCGTCAGCCGGTAGCGCCCGGAAGGAATAAAAACGATTCCCTGCCCGGTCGTCTGCTGAACGCGATCGATGGCCTGCTGAAGTGCCGCGCTGTCATCCGCTTTGCCGTCCGCATGAACGGGAAACTGATCCGGCGTCAGATAGACGGCTTTCGAATCCTCCAGCTTCCGCGAATAAATGGACGCGCCGAAAAGCGGCAGCGCGGCCGCCATCAACGCGGCGCCGATCAATGCCGTTTTTTTCATTTAATTTTCCCCTTCGGGATGATACCTGAACTGAATCGCAATGGAATCTAAATCGAGGCTGGCTCGCGAGGAAAAAAAATCGAGCGGCTGCCGGCCGTTGGGGGTTGTGCCGGGCAACCGCTCGATAGCTGACCCCACCTTGTCCCGCTGCTACTTTTCAACCACCGTAAACTGGAACGGCATCATGTAAGTGCCGAGCGGCGAGTTGTTGATCTCCAGGCACCCGATCGACGCGGCGCTGAAGATGACTTCCCAGCTCGTATTACTGGTTCGCTTGACAGTGACGTAGTGGCCCTCGTTCTTGCACGGATTCTTTCCCTTGACGCCCGGATTGAAATCAATGAACCAGACGCGGGTGGCGCATACATGGCGCATTGTGCCATGTGTGCGGCTCTTCGGGTTAGAATCCGAGTCATGCCCCGGCAGCGGCACTATTACGGCCTGAACCATCTGCATTTTATCACCGCCAGCACTTACCGACGGGCGCGGGTGTTCGATTCCGAGCGCTTCCGCCGCCAGTTTATCCGCGCGCTCGCGGATTTGCGAGTGGAACTTGAATTCAAA
>JBJKPU010000055.1:0-2599 GCA_046706005.1 Terriglobia bacterium
CCAGCGCGTAGTGGGCCATGGCGTTCCGACCGTCGAGCCGGACGGCTTCCTGCGCGGCGGAAATGCCCTCATCAAAACGGCTGAGTTGCTCGAGCGCCAAGCTCGACCACAGCCGGATCGCGGCCGATTTCGGGTTTAGCAGGGCGGCTTCCTGGTAATGCTGCTGAGCCTCATCGTAGCGTCCAAGATCGCGATAAACGTTTGCCAGCAAAAATTGGAAGTCGGCGTTATCACTTTTCATCAGCACGGCCTTTTTGCCGGCCTCCAATGCTTCCGGGTAGCGATGCAGCCCCTTAAGGGCTCTAGTGAGGTGGTAATAATAGTAGGGTGATGAGTTGGCGCGAACCGCTTCTTCGAATGATTCGACCGCTTCCGCCCAGCGGCCGAGCGCGCAATACGCCAGACCCAGGTAGTCCCTCCAATATCCGCTCGGTTTGAGGTTGGGTTGGATACGGAGCGAGCGGGTGAATTCCTCCATCGCTTCCTGATAGCGGCCTAATTTGTAAACTGCCATGCCCAGGAAGGCGTGGGCCGGCGCATGGTCGGGTCTGACCTGAAGCACCTTTTCCAGAGCTGCGACGGCCTCTTGATGCGCCCCCAGTTTAATCTTGCAGCTTGCCAGCCAGACATAGCTTTCCAACGTTCCCGGGCGCATCGCAACGACCCGCTCAAAGCAGTCGCCGGCGCCGCGAAAGTCTTTTCGCCAGTACCGGTAGCGGCCCAGCAGGAAGATCATTCGAGATTTCAGCCAGTCCATAATCATCAGCGGTGGGTTGAAGGCAGGATTATAGGTTGAACAGGCTGGCCTGTCACGCGCGCGGCGGGTGCATGGCGTAATTTACACGGCGTGCGATCCGCCGCCCCCTGTCGCGTGACCCAGTATTCAGGCCGGAAGCGGCGAACCGGCAAAGCCCAGGCCATCGGCCTGGGTTGACTCTCTGCTTCTCAGAATTGCGCGCGCGCCAGCCTGGTGCGCGAACTCTTCTTCTGCTGCCGCACCACGCGTGCCAGTTTGATTCGCATTGCTTTGTCCTGCGCTTCGTCGCGGGCCAGACGCGCCTCAATGGAGGCGATTGCCTTCTGTCCGTTGCTCAAGCGGGCGACTTCGCGGCTGAGAGTGGCAATTTGCAGGTCTTTGGCCGTGCTTGACCGGGACAGCCGCGCATTCGCGGCGTTGAGTGTTCTGATCTCAGCCCGCGCTTGCGCAATCTGTCTTCGCTGGTCCTGAACTTCAAACGCCATGCTGTCGTTGCGGACCTTCAACTCGCGAACTCCGGCCAGCAGCAAAATGGGCAATTCGTCCGTACTGAGCGTCCTGTATCCGTGCTTGTCCATGCCGACCATCTCGGGAAAGAATTGTTCCACCTGCTGGGCGATCAGGCCCGTCCGGCGTTGAGGGCCGAAGTAATATCCCGGAGGGTTCGCAGGGTTCCAGTTGTAACGCACCGGCTGAAGTTCAGCCAGCCTGTCGAGAAGCGGCGGAAGCGGCCGGATGTTGATTTTCAGCCGGGCATCGGATGAACAGGGACCCTGATGGTCGAGGTTGCTCCAGGTGGTGCATCCCGTGATGAAGATGGAGCCGTCATTCTCGATTGTCATCCGGCCGGTGTGACTCGTTTTGAAGGTCAGCCCGTATTGACTGACCCCCGTTCCGCTGTTATTGGTGCAGGTCGTCGCGTCGGAGCGGCAGGAAACGATGCCTTCGCCCGATCCCGCGCCTCCGAAGATGAGTCCCGTCCCGGCCGCAGAGGCGTCACTGAGCGTTCCATTATTGTTGTGGCTCGAATCAACGATCAGTGAGCCGTAATCCGAGATCCGCACCTGCTCCACCAGTCCGTTTCCCAGCGACCCTGGCAACTTCGTCAGGAAAGCGATGTCGGCCGAATTGTTGTTGTCATCATTGCTCTGGATGCGAGCTTCAGGCTCAGCGCAGGTCGAGCCGAGCGTGCAGCCGCTGTTAAGCTCCGGCGGCGGAAGCCCGCTCATGCTCCATGCGTCAAGGTCAAGAGCAACTCCGGAGCCGGAGCCCTGCGCGTTCATCAGCGTCAGCACGGGAAAGTTTATGGAGGATTGTGCGCTGACCTCCAGCGGAGTGAACGGAGCCACGCTCCCGGTATGAAGTCCCACAAATCCGTTATTCCAAATGGACATGCGGGCCGTGTTGGCCGTATAGAAATCCAGACCGAAATGGTTGCCGACGTACGACCGGTTTGATGCGATGCCTTCGGTCCAGCCTACTCCGAACGACAGGCCGGGGAACAAGCCAGTCCCATTATTTCCAAGGTTTCCGTCTACATCAACGTCGCTGCCAAACACGCCGCCACCACCATATACCGTGCCCAGGCTGGTAACTCGAAACACGGTGCCCCCATTGTCGTTGCCATCGATGATGTCCCCGGTGCCGGTGTTGGTGAACGTCCCCGCGGCGCCGGTGCCCGTCTGATTGACGTTTAGCAGCTGGTTTGTCGTGCTGCCGCTCAGCGTCGCCGTCGAGCCGGTGATGGTGGTGGTTGAGCCGCCGACGTTGGTCAGCCCGGAGCCGTTGCCGGAAAAATTGGTTGCCGTGATCGTTCCGTTCACGTCCAGCTTTGTTGTTGGC
>JBJKPU010000056.1:0-15112 GCA_046706005.1 Terriglobia bacterium
CGCCCAGAGCGGCGCTGAGAAGACCTCCCTTGCCCCAGACCATGTGCGCCATCGGATCGTACACGATGATCGTCCAGGCGATGGTGAACACGACCATGGCGCTGAATTTCATGCGCTCGGCAAACGCACCGCAGATCAGCGCCGGCGTAATGATCGCGAACATCAGCTGGAAGATCATGAAGGTTCCGCTGGGAATCGTGGCGGCGTAGGACGGATCGGGCGCGGCTCCCACGCCGTGCAAAAACAAGTGATGGAACCCGCCCAGTACCGGGTTCCCCGCGTCGAAACAGAGGCTGTAGCCGAAAACCGCCCAGAGCACCGTGACGATGGCCATCAGCGTAAAGCTCTGCATCATCGTTCCGAGCACGTTCTTCTTGCGAACCAGACCTCCATAAAATAAGGCCAGCCCGGGGCCGGTCATCAGCAGCACCAGCGCGGCGCAGGCCAGCATCCAGGCGTTGTCGCCTGAACTTTGAGCCGCGGCCACTTTCTTTTCGAGTTGAGCGATTTGGTCTTGAGAAACCGCCGGGAGGGGACGTGTCTGCGCAGCCGCTTGCAATTGCGGCGGCCCCGCTAGAGCGGGTTTTGCCTGGACGAGTGCCCCCAACGCGATTCCAAGACCTAAGAAGGACACAAACAGGAAACGCTGCATTGCAGTGTTTCTCCCTTAGGTTTGGGATTGAATCAATCACACGTCTCACGGCAGACCGAATTATAGAGAACGGTGCCGGTGAGAGCCAATCAAATCGGTTTATGAACGAAATAAGCGGGAGAATTCCCATCCCGCCCGGGCCGTCACTGCGAGGCCAGTTCCTGGGGCGTCGCCATTTCCACCCGGTTCGGCCCGGCCGCGCGCGCTCGAGCCAGCGCCGCCTCAGCCGCGCGGACCAACTTCTCGGCATCCTGCGTCTGGCTGCTGGCGGCCACACCAAGGCTGATTGTGGCGGCGAGGGCGCTTTGATCCTTCGAAGCATGCCTTCCCCACTCACCGACCTGCACGGAGTCGCTGGCCACAGCCACGCGCAACCTTTCGGCTTGCGCCAGTGTCGAGCGGATGTCGCTTCCGGGAACGAGGATCAGGAAATCCTCGGTGCCGAATCGTCCAATCGAATCGTACGGCCTGACCGTGGCGCGAAGCCGGCGCGCCGCGCTGCGGATGGCCGCATCTCCGGTGGCGCTGCCGAACTTCCGGTTCATTTCCTTGAAGTTGTCAATCTGCACCTTGATCACGCCGACAGGCGCTTTTTCCCGCCGCACACGCGCCAGTTCCCGTCGCAGAGCGTCGAGGATGGCGGCGCGGTTCATGAGCCCGGTCAGCGGATCGTGAGAAACCTGATAGCGCAGCGCCGCCTGCGCTTCCTCAAGTTCGTGGCGCAGTCCCAGGATGCGCCGCGCGGCGCGCAGCCTGGCCCTGGCCTCGTCTTCGACGAGCGGCCACAACAAATAGTCATCAGCCCCTGCTTCGATGGCCTTCACGACGCCGTCGGGAGAGCCGCTGCGGATGAGGATGAAAATATAGGTGTAAGCCTCATCTTCATGTTTCCGGATTTGCCGGCAGACCTCATGCCCGCTGCGTCCGGCGAGGGTGGCGGAAAGGATGGCGAATTTCGGCCCCTCTTTCTCGCGCAGCACGGTCAGAGCCTCTTCGCCGTTTTCAGCGGCCTGCACCTTGTAGCCCCAGTGCGAGAGGGTGTTGGAGAGCGACTCGCGCGTTCCGGGATCGTTATCAGCGATGAGAATTTTCATCTGGCAGCCTCCGCGCGCTCAGCCTGAAGCGCGGTCGAGAGGTTGATCTTTGCACGATTTGGTTTTCAGGGGGCAAGCCGCCCCCAAGTTTCCAAACGGAGGAGTAGTTTGGCACAATCAGCCGAAAAAATCCCGCATTTTCTGAAGGAAGCTTCCATCTGCCAGCGGTGGTCACGAACCCCGCCGTCGGGCACCAAATCCCTCAAAAGCTGCCCGCCGAGATTATACCTCCGCCGCGGGGCATTGGCTTCGATCCCCAATCGGGACCCAGCTTGCCATTTTGCCCGGCGGTGTGCCGCGTTGGGGGAGCAAAGCAAGTAATCAAGACCGTTGGAGTCCCTCTTCTTTCGGCCATGAGGAATATCAGGTGCTAGTCTTTCGCGCCAGCGCGGAAAGTTCCGGTTCAACTCTCCTCAACTCCGCTTGTAGGACGCGAATCAGCCGACGACATTCCTGGTGGTCGCCGGCTCGGGCTGCCGCCTCAAGCTCGGCGGCCGCCGCCATCGCCGGGCGGGCGAAGAAGTTCCCGACCGAGCCCTTGAGGGCGTGCGCAGCGCGCTCGATTCCTTCCGCGTCGCCGCACTCCGACGAGCGCCCGACCTCGGCAAAAAGCCGGGGGTAATCCTTCAGAAAGATGTCGGCGAGCTCGGACAGCAGTTCCCTGTCCCCCTGGACTTGCGCCAATGCCTCCTCATGGTCCAGAGCAGGGGCCGTACTTGAGTTTGAAAGCCGGCCTTCGGAATTTGCTTCAGCGGGGACCGCGCGCTCGACGGTGGCCAGGAATTCTTCCGCTTTGATAGGTTTTGTCACATAGTCGTCCATTCCTGCCGCCAGGCACCGCTCCCGGTCGCCTTGCATGGCATGCGCCGTCATGGCGATGATCGGAATATGCCCGCCTGCAACCCTTTCGTTTTTCCGGATCGCGGCGGTGGCCTGAAGGCCGTCCATTTTGGGCATCTGGACGTCCATCAGGACAAGGTCAAAGTGCTTCTTGCCGAGCAGAGAGATCGCCTCGCTGCCGTCCGGCGCGACCACCACCAAATGTCCCTGCTTCTCAAGCAGGCGGACCGCGAGTTGCTGATTGACGGCGTTATCCTCAGCCAGCAAAATTCGGAGTTTTCGTCTCCACTCACGCAGCGTGTGGCGGGTGACCACCTCGGGCCGCACATTGGGGCTGGGAGTTTTGCCGAGCGCCATCAGAATGGCGTCGAGAAGGTCTGATTGACGGATAGGTTTGATCAAATAGACCGCGATGCCAAGCTCGCGGCAGCGGGTGACATCGCCCCGCTGGCCCGCGGAAGTGAGCATCATGATGGTGGCGCCAGCCAGCCGTCGGTTCTGTTTTATTTTTTCAGCCAGCGAGAAACCGTCCATTTCCGGCATTTGAGCGTCAAGGAGCACGAGAGCGAACGGCCTGCCGGCCTCCTCAGCCTCCTCGAGCAGGTCGAGTCCCTGCAAGCCGCTCGAAGCCAGGGCGGACTGCATTTCCCAATGATCCAGCATCGCATCCAGGATTCGCCGGTTCGTGGCATTGTAATCCACAACCAGCACTCGCAGCCCGCGCAAGCTGATGGTCTGCGACTCGTCGTGCTGGCCCTGCAGTTCTTTTGCGTTCCCAAAGCGAGCCGTGAAATGAAAAGTACTGCCCTGGCCCGGCTCGCTCTCGAGCCATAAACGCCCGTGCATAAGCTCGACCAGCCGGGAAGTAATCGCCAAGCCCAGGCCCGTGCCGCCATATTTGCGCGTCGTTGAGGCGTCAGCCTGGGTGAAGGCATCAAAGATCGCCCTTTGCTTTTCGAGCGGAATGCCGATGCCCGTATCCTTGACGGCGAAGTGCAGGTCAATCTTTCCTGTGTCCGCAGATTCTGCTTCGACGGAAAGGATGACCTCTCCGCGTTCTGTGAACTTGATCGCATTGCCAAGAAGGTTCACAAGGACCTGACGAAGACGTCCGGGATCACCGACCAGGTTCCTGGGTACGTCCGGCGCTGCTCGCCAAGCCAGTTCCAATCCTCTTTCGTGCGCCCTCAACGCGAGGGCCTTGACTGTGTTGGCGAGGTGATCGTGCAAACTGAATTCGCAGGGATCCAGTGTCAGCTTGCCTGCCTCGATTTTGGAAAAATCCAGTATGTCATTGATCAAACTGAGCAGAGAATCGGCGGAGTCTTTAACCATCATCAGATAGTCGCGCTGCTCCGGAGTGAGAGTGGTATCGAGCGCCAATTCCGTCATGCCGATAACGCCGTTCATCGGCGTCCGGATTTCGTGGCTCATGTTCGCCAGGAATTCGCTCTTGGCCCGGCTTGCGGACTCGGCGGCTTCTTTCGCCCTGTTCAGTTCGTCCTGCGCGAGACGAAGCTCGGTAATGTCCTGGGAGATGCCGAAAGTGCCGATCACCTTTCCGCTGAGGTCGGGCAAAGGCGCCTTGGTCGTTGAAGCCCATGTCACCCTGCCGTCGGGCCAGGTCTCTTTTTCCTCCTGATGGATGGCACGGCCTGTTCGTATGACCTCCAGTTCGTCCAGCCTTGCCTGGTGGGCGTGCACTTCGGCGAAGAAGTCAAAATCGGTCTTGCCAATGGCCTGGGCGGGATCCTCTAGGCCGAAAAGGTTGGCTTGCGCCTTGCTGATCAAGGTAAAGCGACTCTCGACGTCCTTGAAGTAGATATTGACCGGTGAAGAATCAACCAATGAGCGGAGCAAGTGCCTTTCCCAAAGAATCGCCTTTTCGGCGCGTTTGCGCTCCGTGACATCGCGCGCGATGCCCTGAATGCCCGCGGGTTTGCCGTCCTGAAGGGCAAGGCGCGTACTGACCTCGATGGGCACGCGATGTCCTCTTTTTGCTACGATTTCCAGTTCGTACGTCGTGGGCGGGCCGCCACGGAGTTTGCTTTCGAACATGCGGCGCGCCGTCTCACGATACTCCGGCGCAACCATTGTCAGGAACGCCGCGCCCAGGGCTTCATCCCTGGCGTAGCCAATGACGCTCTCGCCTTTGCGGTTGAGCGACGTCAGGTTTCCTTTCAGGTTGAGTGTGAAAACGATGTCGTTGGCATTCTCGAACAATTCCTGGTACTGCGCTTTCAAATGAGCTTCGCGCCGGGTCCATTCCCTTAACGTTGTTGTCTGCTGCCGCACCTTGTGGCGAAGCATCGCAGCCCAGGCCGCGGCGGCGCCGAGCAGAACAATCAGAGCCCCCGCAAGAAGCAGCAGGCGTTTCTGGTTGAACCAGGGCGGGCGTTGAAGGACTGCAACATCAGTTGGCGAGCGCAGGAGGATTTCGAACGAGTTCGGGGTCCCTCCGTGGTTAGTCTGAACCTTACAGATCCCGGTTAAGGTGACAACGCTGTCACTCTCAAACGCCGTAGGTTTAAAGTTCGTCTCCTTCTTGTTGATCCTGGCGAGAAAGGTCACTCCATCGGACTCCAAAGTCATGGTGGGTTGGTTCTGCTTCCATCTGGTTTCCAACAGTCGGGCCCGCAGCCGGACCAAATAGGCATCAAAAGGGCCGCTTGCGGCCTGCTTTGCGTTCAGGTGAATGGGGGCCAATGATGCCCGCGCGCTCATGCCTCTGAAGATGGCGTCTTCCAGGACGGGCGCATAGGTTGACTCGCCGATGAAACCCACAACATTAACAACGTCCCCTGGCTGGACAAGATTCACTTGGGAGCTTCGAACGTACGCGCTGCCAGTCTTGCCACGGATGGCGAGAAGCTTTCCGGGATCTTGGTATTCAACGACTCCTGTGATTCTAACCCGGTGTCCTGCTGCTTCTTTGCGAAGGGATTGACTTGGGAGAATGGCGATGGTGCGCAACGCCAAGGAAAACGGGTGCGGAAGGGCGGGCTGTTCCACCTTGATGTATTTAAGGCCAGGAACGCAAAGCCGCGCCCCGATGGACTGGCCCCGACTGTTATAATTCCCGGCGGCCGCGCCTCGGATCAGAACCTTTGCATCCACCAGGCCCGCCGGGATCGCTGTTTGCGGTGGCATTTGGACTTCCAGCCGCTGCTTCCCGGAGGCGAGTTCCATGACAGGCCGCCAGGCCGGTCCCCCCACCGCGTGGACGACACCTTCGGTTTCCACCCATTGGCTGTCCTCTTTTCCGCCTTGAAGCGCTGCGAAGGAGACGCGTTTCGGGGCAGGGAGGTGAGCTCTTCCAAGAACCCGGATGCGAGGTTTCTCAATCATGGGCGCCACTCTTCCGGATATGGTGCGGCCGCGGACCTTGATGAGGTCGCCCGAGTGGAGCTCGAGAACCTGATCGTCGGTGTCGATATAGATTCCTCCGGTCTTGCACTGAACAAACAGCTCCCAGCCCTTTCCTCCGTAATAAGTCACAACTCCGCGCAGGCGGACGGGGAGGCCACGATTCGCTTGCTTTTGGCTCAGGCCCTCAACTTCGTGGACGGTGGTTAGGAGAGGTAGGCCGGGTGAGGAATTCGATAGCGTCCTGCCGTTCATTGAGTGGGCAGTGCAAAGGAACAGTAGCAGGCCGGCCATCAGCCACGGAGCGATGGCGCGGCGGGGCCAAGGCTGACCTGAACTGTCATAGCTGGTCTTTGGCGAATTTCTCATAACAATCCGGGCAGATGCCGTGGCTGAATTCCGCTTCGGAGTGGTCGCGAATGTAGGATTCCACTTGCTGCCAGTAATTGCCGTCGTTGCGAATCTTCTTGCAGTACATGCAGATGGGAAGCAGTCCGCGCAGCCTCTTGACTTGCGCAATGGCGAGTTCGAGCTCACGGACCCGGTCCGCGAGCTTTTTCTGAAGCTCCAGCATCCGCAGACCCACGCTGATCCGCGCGTGCAACTCGGCTTTGTCGAAGGGCTTGGTGATGTAATCATTGGCGCCCGCTTCCAGCCCCTCGAGCAGATCCTGGCGGGTGTCGCGCGCCGTCAGGAGGATCAGGTATGCGCCCGTGGTCGAGGAAGTCGCGCGAGCCTTCCGGCAAATTTCGGGCCCATCCATTCCCGGCATCATCCAGTCCAGAATCGCTAGGCGGGGGGCGTCGGCAATCGATAGAGCGCTCCATGCCTGATTTCCATCCTGTGAGACGATCACTCGATGTCCCCAGGCTTGAAGTGTGAGCTGGATCCGACGCCGGCTCACCGGGTCGTCGTCTGCGACCAGCACCCGCGTTGGACTTCCTTCTTCTGGTTGTTCCATTGCGCGAATCAATGCGCCTTATGGACTTCTTTCTCTTTCCGAACCTTTCTAATCGCCACTGAAAGGGATTCAAGGGTGTAGGGTTTGCCGAGGAATTCGGCAGACTGGGCGGCCCCACCCAGACCCCCGCGACTGTATCCCGAGGATAGAATCACTTTGATTCCGGGATCCATTTCCCGGAGGCGCTCATAGGTTTCAAGCCCGCTCATCTCCGGCATAACCATATCCAGAATCACGCAGGCTATCTCTCCGCGGTGCGCGGCGTAAATTTCACATGCCTTCGTTCCATCTTCCGCTTCCAGCGAGTTGTAACCAAGCTGTTCGAGTCCCCTTTTCACGAAGGCCCGCACCATCGGTTCGTCATCAACGATCAGAACCGTTCCCCGGCCACGGCTAAGGACAGGGACTGAAGATCCTGCGGCATCTGCGTGCCGGCGCGCTGCTGGGAAGAAGAGGACAAAGCTTGAACCCTCGCCGGGCTTGCTTTCAACTTCGATAAAGCCTCCCGCCGCCGTCACAGTCTTTTGCACCATCGTCAGTCCGAGACCTGTGCCTTCACCCTCCGGCTTGGTAGTAAAAAGAGGCTCGAAGATGCGCCGCAGAATCTCCGGCGGCATGCCCTTGCCCGTGTCCTCTGCGGCGATTTGCAGATAATCGCCCGCTGCGCGGGACTCTCCGGACATGATCGTCCGCGACAAGGCCGAGATCGTCAGGGTTCCGCCGTCGGGCATGGCATCGCGAGCGTTGATGGCCAGATTAAGAATCGCCTGTTCCAAGCGCTGCCCATCGCAGCGGACCCACGGCAATTCCGGATCAATCCGGCATTCGAGGCGAATCTTTCGGTCAAAGGTCCGGCGGACGATCGTGAGCACGTGTCGAAGAGCTTGCTGCGGGTCCGAGGATTCCCGCGGCTCAGGCTCATTCCTGATTAGTTCCAGAAGCTGGGCTGTCAGATCGGCGGCGCGCCGAGCCGCTTCCTCAATCATGCGGACCGGCTCCTGAATTTCTTCCGTCGGCGAAAGACGGTGCCGGGCGAGCGAGGCAAAGCCGAGAATCACTTCAAGAAAATTGTTGAAGTCGTGTGCCAGGCCGCCGGCGATCATGCCAAGGCTTTCCATCTTTTGTGCTCGCGCGAGCTGCTCTTCCAGTTGCGCCCGGTCTTGCTCCCATCGGCGCCTTTCGACGGCAAAGAGCGAGGCTTTAGATATTGCAGGCTCGGGGCCGGACTTTGCGCGGCGCTTCCTCTGCTTCCCGGACTTCTTCAATCCGCGCACGGGCCGACAGCCGGCAGGCTGTTTTTCGCTTGAGCGGCGGCGAGTGGGTCTTTTATCTTTCGCCAATTTCTCCCCCGCAATTTTTGACCTGAATCGGACGGCAAATTCACGCGAAGGACTCCGGACCTCGCAGAACACGCCGAATGCGACCTCTATTATTCAAGGCGGCATCGCCGACAGCGTCGAACTCGCAGTTTCTTGGCCGCAGCCCGGCGTTAAAAAGCCCCCTTCGTTTCTTGTCGGCAGATCAGTGGGAAACTTGAATAGAGGAGATCGAGTGGCTGCGCCAGCGGGGATGTGCGCTCAGAGGCGGGATCCGGCGACGAGTGCGCCGGTTCGAAGGTGCTGGGCAGCGGTTTCCGGAGGAACTGAATTGTGATGCACCTCCCGCACCCCGTAGGACTTCCCCGTAACGCTCCTGACCGGAAGGATCTCAAAATGCCAATGGAAATCCTCCGCCAGAGAACTCCAGTGGCCGGGCTTTTCGAACTTGGCATTGATATTGGGGGAAGTATGAAGGACGAGGTAGTACGCGGGTGTCAGCGCCTCCACGCGCTGCAGGAGGCTTTTCAAAAACCGCGCAAATTGAAGCTGGCTGTTCCAGTCCTTCAATTGCTCTTCAAAGGCGCTATGGTGACGCAGAGGAAGCAGCCAGGTTTCGTAAGGGACGCGGGAGGCAAAAGGGCAAAAGGCCGCAAAGCTGTCATTCCATTCCACCGTCCGGATTTGCTGCTCTATTTCCTGTGCGAGGATGTCGCAAATCAGGCACCGCTCTTTCAGGTCAAAGTGCCGCTTGGCGGTTCGGAGTTCGTAGGCAAGCTGACGAGGCACGAAGGGCAGTGCTGTGATCTGAGAATGGGGATGATCGAGTTCCTGTCCCGCGAGCCGTCCCTGATTGCGGAAGACAGAAATGTAACGGAATCGAGGATCCTTCTTGAGATCGGTGATTCGCGCCACAAAGGCCCGAAGCACATGGGCTACGTTTTCGTCTGTTTGCTGGCTGAGCGGCCGTGAATGCTCCGGACTCTCCACCACAATTTCATGGGCGCCGACGTTCCGCATCGTGTCGTAGATTCCATCGCCGCGGCGCTCCGCGCTGCCCTCGATGGTATAAAGCGGGCGTGGGTGTGGAGTTACACGCACCTGCCAGCCGGAGCCGCCGTTTGAATGCTGGTAAATCGTCTGAGGGCTCTGGTGCTCCTGCCCGGGGCAGAGAGGGCACGGGCCTTCCGGCCAGGAAACTTGACCTTCCTCCTGAATTACCCAATGGAGGGTTATAGGATCCCTTCGGAGTTCCATTGTTCCTCCTGCCGGTCCTCTGGGCGCCGGCCAGCGCACTCCGGCCCCGCCTCCGCCCTGGTAACGGAAAGAGATCGGAAGCTGGTCTGCGGAACTGGCGCTGCTACGGAAGCCGTCCAAAACTCGCCCAGCTGGAGGCGTGCCGTCGAAAGCTGATTTTTAGCCAGCACGCCCCCGAATGTCAAGAATCTGAAAGCTGCCTCGGACATTGACTTCCTGATTCTGCGGAAGATAGAATAAGGTTTCCTCTGGATTTGCGCCGGGTCGGGAACGAAGAGAGGACCTCATGTCTTCGGAAAAGGAACAAGGTTTTATGGAAGAAGTGGTCGTGTCTCAGGAACCTTCTACTGAACCTGCAGGCATGAGGGATAGTGAGTCTGCGGTCCCCGCTGCAAATGTCGAGACGGCCACGGCTGAGGAACAATCAACGAATCCTGCCGGTCCGCAAGGGGACGCGGAAGCCGCTGCGACGGAGCCTTCTGAGGATGCGCCCGCCGAGACGGATTCCATCACGCTTCCTCCGGACATTCTTCAGAGCCTCGATGCCGCTACTCCTCTTGTCCAAGGGGAGATCGTCCAGGGCCTCGTGCTGAAGATCACGGACGAAGACGTATTTGTCGATCTCGGTCTCAAAAGCGAGGCTGCTGTCCCCCGTGCCGAATTTCTTGACGAGAACGGCGAGCTGAAGATTCAGACGGGCGAATCGGTTCCCATCTGGGTAGAGCGGTTCGACGAGCAGAGTGGGGCTGTTTCGGTTTCTTATCGCAAAGCTATTGCGGAAAAGGCTTGGGAGGAAATTGAACGTTCTTTCCATGAAGAGACTCCGCTCAACGGCCGCGTGGTGGAGCGGATCAAGGGCGGACTGGCGGTGGACGTTGTGGGCCAGCACGCGTTTTTGCCCGGTTCGCTGGCTGACATTCGTCCCCATCCGGACCTCGACGCTCTGGTGGGCCGGGAAATCGAATGCCGGGTCATTAAACTGAACCGGAAGAAGAGCAATGTCGTTGTGAGCCGCAGGCATGTGCTGGAAATTGAGGCCCAGCAGCGCAAGGCGGCGTTAATTGAAAAATTGACGGAAGGCGCTGAATTTGACGGGCGTGTCAAGAATCTGACTGACTACGGCGCCTTTGTTGACTTGGGGGGAATGGACGGCCTGCTTCATGTTACCGACATGGCGTGGGGTCGCCTGAACAACCCTGCGGACCTGCTGCAGGCGGGCCAGGAAATCAGAGTGAAGGTCCTGAAGTTCGATCCGGAAAAGGAGCGAATTTCCCTGGGACTGAAGCAGCTTTCGCCGGATCCCTGGGAAAGTGCGGCAGCGACCTTCCACGCGGGTGACCGGGTCTCAGGCAGTGTGGTGAGCCTGACCGACTACGGTGCGTTCGTCGAGCTGGCGCCGGGCATCGAAGGGCTGATTCACATTTCCGAGATGAGCTGGGGCAAGCGTCTGCGCCACCCGTCGAAGATTCTGAAGGTTAACGACCGGGTTGATGTCGCCGTCCTCGAGGTCAACACAGCGCAACGCAGGATCTCGCTCAGCCTGAGGGAGACCCTGCCGGATCCATGGGCAGGCCTGGAGGGGCGCTTTGGCGCAGGGACCGTCGTGCGCGGCCGCGTCAGGCACTTTACTGATTTCGGCGCGTTCGTCGAGGTTGAAGAAGGTGTGGACGGCCTCATTCACATCTCCAACATGTCCTGGACCAAGAACATCAAACACCCTTCGGAATTGCTGCAGAAAGGGCAGGAGATTGAGGCTGTGGTCTTGAGTGTCGATTCCGAGAAGCGGCGAATCGCACTCGGTTTGAAGCAGCTTCAGCCCGACGCGTGGGAAGACTTCTTTGGAAAGACTCACGTCGGTGACATGCTGAACGGCAAAGTGACCCGCAAGACCTCTTTTGGAGTGTTCGTGGAACTCGAGGAGGGGATCGAGGGTCTGTGCCATGCGTCCGAGTTCAATGATGGCAATTCCCGGAAGGAACCTGTTGCACCCAAGGTGGGCAGCGAGATGGAGTTTCGCGTGATCCGCCTGAATCCGGAAGAGAAGAAGATCGGACTCAGCCTGCGGCCTGAAGGCCAGGCTCCGGTTTCCCACGCCGGGGAAAGGCCCAAGGAGACTCGCGGAATGTCCAGGATGGCGGAGGCATTGTCCTCCGCTGGGATCACGACGGCCACAGTAGCGCCCGGCCCGCAGGGCTCAAACGGCGAGGGTTCGTCGAGATAGGTTAAAGTTACTCGAAATGCGCTATGCAGCGCGAGCGCCGCGCAATCTGATTTTTACAAGCCCACGAGCTTTGAAACGGAGGAAGCACCCATGACGAAGGCCGATTTGATCGAAGAGGTCGCACGCGCCGCCGACGTGAGCCGAAAGGAATCGGAGACCGTCGTCGAAACAATCCTGGGGGGCATCGTCGATTCCCTCCGCCGTGGCGACAAAATTGAAATTCGCGGCTTCGGAAGCTTCCGCACTCGCCAGCGCCGGGCGCGGACCGGCCGCAATCCCAAGACCGGAGCGCGAGTGGACGTACCCGCTAAGACGATTCCCTTCTTTAAGCCCAGCAAGGAACTCAAGGATATGGTGAACGGCAGCCCAGAGAAGCCGGAAGCAGTTCCATCGCCGGCAGCGCCTTCAAGCGCTCCCCCGGCTGCGCCACCTTCTTCTCCCGCGGAGTAAGATCCTGTTCGGCTGCGTGCTTGCGGAACCACCTGATGGACTACCTCTGGAGCCCTTGGCGCTATCGCTACGTCACGGAACAAAGCGGGAAGGACCGATGCTTCCTGTGTGATCTGGCGGCCTCCGATGCCGCTGATGACGCCAGGAATCTGATCCTGTGCCGGGGCCGGCACAACCTGGTTCTCCTCAACCGCTACCCTTACAATCCCGGCCACGTAATGGTCGCGCCATACGCCCATGTGGCGGATCTAATCGACGCCGAACCGGCCGCCCTGACGGAAATGATGGAGCTTTCCCGAAAATTGCAGGCTGCCTTGAAAGAATCTTATAAACCTCATGGCTACAACCTCGGCATCAACCTGGGGCGGTGCGCCGGCGCGGGCGTGGAAGGGCATTTGCACCTTCACGTCCTTCCGCGTTGGAACGGCGATTCCAACTTTATGACAGTGGCGGGTGAGACGCGAGTCCTTCCCGAGACCCTCGAAGAGACCTATCGAAAGCTGAGTTCTTATTTCTGCAGGTAAACAGGAAGGGTCAGGCGCCAACGTGGCGAGGGTTGCGTGACTTCTGCTTGCGCTTGGCGTTCGACTTGGAATTCGAACTGACCGAAAGAACCTCATCCGGTAATTCCAGTTTGGCCGCAAAACCCTGACCGGCGCCAGGAGCTTCTATCTCGCCGCCGGGTTGCTCCCGTCGAACTGGTTGGGCGGCGTAACGAAAAGATGTATCCCCCCGATGGGTGATTTCATCCGGCAAGACCAGATTGATTTCCAGAGGCCGGTCCATCGGGATATCCGCATGAGAAACCATACGGATGCCGGTTGCGGAAATATCTCTGCTGAAAGCTTCCGCCTGTTGGGGTGCGCCATCGGGCCCAGTCCAGCGAACCTGCAACGGTAGTTCGATCTGGTACCTCCGCGAGCGCCGCCGCTCGTCGGGTTTGATGGATCTTCCGCGGAGAATCTCTCGCGAGGGAAGGACGATTTCCATCCCCTCGGCGGCACCCGCAACGTCTGGAAACTCCTGCAGTGCTTTCTCCACCAGACCGTCCACATACGCGTCATTGCTGTCGGGATCGTGGTGAAACAAAATGAGTTGCTTTACGCCGGATTCGTTCGCAATCCGGGTTCCTTCAAGCCAGGAGCTGTGCCCCCAGCCCTTTTTCTCTCGTGCCAGTTGTTCCGGCGTGAACTGCGCGTCGTACACCATTGTATCGGCGCCCTTCACAAACTCGCGCAGCGCGCGGTCGTGGCTGGGTGAGCCGGGCTCGGTATCTGTGGCAAAGACAAAGGCTCCCCCGTCAGCCTCTACCTTGTAAGCGACGCACCCTTGCGGGTGATTCAAGGGGACCGACCGGATGACAGCCCCCCCAATATCAATGGGGCTTTGATCGAGGTCGAAGAAGTGGCGCGCCGAAGCCATCGCCGTCATGTCCACGGGGAAGTATGGGTTCGTCATCTGGTCTTCGATGGCCGCCTGTAGATCCGCCCCTTTCCTCATCACGGAGTGGAACAGAAAAATGTTTCCGGCTTTGTAAAACGGAGGGAAGAAGGGAATCCCCTGGATGTGATCCCAGTGAAAGTGAGTAATGAAGAGGTAGGCGTGGATGGGCCGCTCGCCGTATTCGCGGAGCAGAGATTTCCCCAGCCCGCGAAGTCCCGTGCCGCAATCCAGAATGATCAGAGTCCCGTTATCAAGCCGGACTTCGATGCACGGAGTATTTCCCCCATAGCGGGAGTTTCTTCGCTCGGGTGTCGGTGTCGATCCTCTCACACCCCAAATCTTGATCCTCATCCTGGAGCCGCCCCTCGAATTCTACCAATAAGAAGGCCACAGTGATGTCTTCGCGCCAAATGACACCTCAATCTGGCGCGGATTTCACCGTAACAGGGTCCTCTTATCGCTAAGCATAGCACAAAAGCGCTATCCGAAAGAAGGCGCGCTTGCTAACCACAGAGTAAACCTCGGCGCGCATCAGGAATGCTCTCGGACCACGTCAAAATAGCGCTTTCAGCTTCCTCAGGCAAGCTCTCCATTACCGCCCGCCTCGGTGCCGTGTGCCTGACTTTCTCCATTCAGCCCTCTGAGTTCGCAAGCTCGACTGCCCGGCCTCGAACACGGAGCGAATCCAGCCTTCCGGTTTGACTGTCTGCGGCTGGCATCATAGAATTGAGAGGCAAAGAGGCTACTTGCCCATGCCGGGCCCAACCCCTGAAGGACAGCATCGATCCGAACAAGGTGGCAAGGCTGCCACGCGACCGCGGGGCCGTAAGCTTTTCGGACAGTTGGTTTTTCTGATTCTGCTGCTGCTTTCGGCCGGCGCCGGGGCGCTGGGCGGCCTTCTCTTCGTTTATTCTTCCGACCTCCCGCAAGTCCGCCAACTGGAGGATTATCGTCCTGATGTCATAACCGAAGTCTTTGCGGACGACGGCACTCCGATCGCCCGTTTCGCTCTGGAGCGCCGCGTGATGGTCTCCTACGATCAGATTCCTTCTGTTCTGAGAAACGCCGTCATCTCGATCGAGGACCGGCGTTTTGAAAGTCACTGGGGTGTCGACGTTCTGGCCATCGTCCGGGCGGCCATTACGGACATCATGGAATGGCGCAAAGACCAGGGCGCCAGCACGCTGACCCAGCAACTGAGCCGCGTCCTCTTTCTCACCCGCGAAAAAAGTTTCCGGCGCAAGGTTGAAGAAGCGCTCCTGGCCATCCAGATTGAGCGGCATTTCACCAAACCTCAAATCTTCACTATGTATGCGAATGCCATTCCGCTGGGAAGCGGAAATTATGGTTTCGAGGCCGCTTCGGAATTCTTCTTCGGAAAGCCCATCGGCAAACTGACGGTGCCTGAAGCGGCGACGCTTGCCGGACTGCCTCGCTCGCCGACTTACTATTCTCCGATTCTTCATCCGAGAAGATGCATCGCGCGGCGCAATGAAGTTCTCGAGGCCATGC
>JBJKPU010000057.1:0-59605 GCA_046706005.1 Terriglobia bacterium
AAAGGCATCACGCATCGCGACATCAAACCCGCGAATATTTTTATTACCTCGCGCGGAATGCCCAAGATTCTGGATTTCGGTTTAGCCAAAGTCACAGCAGGGGCGCAGGGCGCTGCGCCTCAGCAAGGCGACGCCGCAACGATCGGCGCAACGGCCGGTCCCACAATAGAGGCGGCGCTCACCAGTCCCGGCGTGGCGATGGGGACGGTCGCGTACATGAGCCCGGAGCAGGCGCGCGGCGAGCAGGTGGATGCGCGAACGGATTTGTTCAGCTTCGGCGCGGTGCTCTACGAAATGGCGACGGGCCGCAAGCCGTTTGCCGGCTCGACGACGGCGGTGATTTTTTCGCAAATCCTCAAGGAAGAACCAACCTCGCTGCGAGCGGTGAACCCGGGAGTGCCGGCCAAGCTCGAGGAAATCACCGGTCGGCTTCTTGAAAAGGATCGTGACCTTCGCTATCAATCGGCGGCCGATCTGCGCTCGGAATTGAAGCGCCTGAAGCGTGACACCAGTTCCGGCCGGTCGGCGGCAACGGCGGCGGTTCCGGCGGCGCCGGCCACAGAAACTCAAACACCGGCCGCCGGCACAGCGGGCGACAGTTCCGATACACGAATCATTGCCGAAGTGGCGGGCCGGCACAAAAAGGGTCTGCTCGCGTTGCTTGCGGCAGCCATCGTCGTGGCGGCTGCGGCGGTCTGGTTCTTTGCGCTCCGCCACAAGCCGATCAAGCCGGCGGAAACTTTCCGGGTGGGAAGCATCGAGCGCGTAACCAATTTCGGCGACGTGCGGACGGCTGCCGTTTCGCCCGACGGCCGGTACATTGCCTATGTGCGGAGCCGGGAGGGACAAGAGAGCATCTGGCTTCGCCAGACGGCGACGGGCAGCGATGTCCAGATTCTTCCACCGGCGGCAGTCGATTTCTCGGGACTGACCTTCACGCCCGATGGAAACTTCATCTACTACGTCTCGGCCGCTCCCGGCTCCTCTCCTGATCTCTATCGCCTGCCTTCGCTGGGCGGAAACCCGAAGATGATCGTTCGTGACGTTCTGGGCCGGGTTGCCGTTTCTCCCGACGGAAAGCAAATCGCCTTCGTGCGCAGAAACCCGTCTGACCTCGAAACCAAACTGGTTGTGGCCGATTCTGAAGGCGGCGGGCAGCGCACCATCGCGTCCGTAAAGCTTCCCCAGGAGGTCTTTCGTTCTTTTCCCGCCTGGTCTCCGGATGGAAAAGTGATTGCCCTCACGGCGGAGACCGCGGTCGGCGGCCTCAAGTATTCTGTCCTGGTGGTGACGCTTGCGGGCAAAATCGAACGGCTCGCTTCGGGCAAGGAACGCTTCCCGCGTTTCCCGGAATGGCTTCCGGACGGCAGAGGGCTGATCGTCGCCGCCAGCCGGAGCCAGACTTCCCGGTCGCAACTCTGGCAGGTTTCATATCCTTCCGGAACCATGCGCCAGGTTACGAACGACCTGAATAACTACGGGTCGCCGACCCTGACGGCGGACGGGAAAGCGCTGAGCGTGGTTCAATCCCAGATCGACTCCAACCTGTGGATTGCCCCCAGGGGCGATACGAGCCACCTCCAGCAGTTAACTTCAGCCCCCCAGGGAACAGAAGGCATTTCCACTCTGGTCTGGCCGCCCGGGGACAAGATTTTTTACACCTCTATGGACGGCGGCTCAATCGCCGACTGGAGCATCAACACGGACGGCAGCCACCCGGTCAACATCAGCAATCCCCAGAGCGCGGAAGACATCAATTTTTCCGTCTGCCGAACGGGGCAGTACCTTTTTTTCGACTCAGACCGCCAGGGCGGCGTGAATCTTTGGCGAATCAATCGCGACGGCACCGGCCTCACTCACCTGACTCACGGCAGCGATGATCTGCAGCCTTCCTGCTCTCCCGATGGCAAAACCATCGTTTTTGCATCGATTGTCCATGGCGTCTCGGAGCTTTGGCGGATGCCTGTTCAAGGCGGGCAGGGCAAGAAAATATCAGACCAGCCCTGTATCGAGCCCGCGATCTCCCCCGACGGTAAATGGATCGCCTGCTCGGTTTGGGGAAGCCGTCATCCCAGTCTTGCGATGATTCCCTGGAGCGGCGGGCCCGCCGCCAGAAAATTCACGCTACCCGAGGACACCCAGAACGTGAAATTCCGTTGGACCCTCGATAGCCGGGCCGTCGCTTTCATCAGAAACATGAAAGGCGTCTCGAACATCTGGGAACAGCCGATTTCCGGCGGCCGGCCAAAGCAACTGACGCATTTTACTTCCGGCCTGACTTTCGGTTTCGCCTGGTCGCCGAAGGGAGATATGGTTCTCGCGCGCGGCAGCGAATCGAGCGACGTGGTGCTGGTCAGGAATCAGAAGTAAGACAAAACCGGCGCCGCCGCGGCGAGCTGTCCCGTTCAGGCGCGGAGCAGGTCTGGCTGCCAGTCACGAACCAACTTCTTGATATCCTTCCGGCTGGTCAGCTTCTCTTCAAGAACTTTCTGCGCCAGGGCCGGCAGTTCCGCATCGCCCGCAAAGCGCAAGGCGATCAATTGATCCACCGTAAAGTCACCGGTTCGAGCGCGCAGCTCCGGCGGCAGCACCTGTTGCATCCGCAAACGCATCTCAAGCCGAATGACGCGGTCCTGAACGGTGAGCGCCATGGTTCGCGCCACGTAGGCCAGCAGAAAGAGCGCGACGGCGACAACCAGCGAGGCAGCCGTCGAGAACGAAAAATGGCGAATCACGCGCACGATGGCCCAGATCAGGTTCAGCAACAAGACCGGCGCTACGAAAAAGTGAAAGGGCGGATAGAATCTTGCATGGTCTTCAAAATTCTGTTTCTCGCTCACGCGTGCCTCCTCGTTTTTTGAGGTCGAATGTGAATTCAATTACCGAGTTTCCCGGAATAGAGTAAGAGCCCAAGCTTGAGGTTCCCCTCCTAAGCGGCGGCGGCGCGGGCAAACATCGCCAGCAGCCGGCCCCAATCCCCTCCCGTCTCAAAGATGTGGCGCATTTCGTCGCGGCGCACCCCATAGCGGTCGAGGCGCCGGTGTTCAAGCTCGACACGGGTCGCCCCGGTTCCCTCGGGAATGAAAAGTAGTTCGATTTCCGTCTTCAGATTGGGATCGTACTGCCAGTCCGCCGTAATATCCCACGAAAGCACGAGGCGGGAATGCGGTTCCCACACCAGAACGCTGCCCCAGTCGCAAGTGCTGCCGTCATCGCCGCGTTCGTACCAGCGGCCGCCAACCCGCGGCTCGACCACAGCATCAACCGCCTTCGCCTTTCCGATTTTGTAGTTCTCAAGAGGCCACCACTTCCCCATCTGCTCGGTAAACACTCGCCAGGCCACCTCCTGCGGCGCTTCGACTCGAACGCTTTTCCGTACGCTGTTGAGATCGCCGCCGGACGCTGTTTGCTCCGCCATGATCATCTCCTCTCGTTGGCCGCCTGATGCTCCGCCGCAGCCTTGAAGCGCCGAAGCGCTTCATCCCAAAATCCGTCGAGCCAGTGACGAACCGCCTCAATGCCCCGCCGGTCCACCGTATAGAGACGCCGCGTCCCTTGAGGCCGTGAGGAGACAAGGCGCGCCGCTCTAAGAACTGCCAGGTGCTGTGAGACGGCCGGCCGGGTGACATCCAGCCCCCGGGCGATTTCTCCCACAGAAAGCGTGCGGGCACGCAGGCGGCTGAAGATTGCGCGCCGGGTGGGGTCGCCGAGGGCGTCAAGAGTGCGCTCTGCGTAAGTCATGTCTTACGTAAGCTACTACTAACATGATGCTCTGTCAAGCGCGATTTTCCCTGAAATCCAATCCTGCAGACGCGGCCTTCTATCCGGCCGGGGCCGATTTTGGTTATTGTGACAACAAGGTGTTTTTGATAGCATCGCGAGGTTTGCCGAGGGTTGGAAAAATCTCAGAGCCTATCAAAGGGGATACGAAACGATGCGGAAACGTTTGCTGCTTGCGATTCTGACGATGGGAGTTCTTGCGCTCGCTGGATGCGGCGGAGGCTCAAGTTCCAGTTCATCCAATTCGCCACCGCCACCACCACCGCCTTCATCGTCGGCCGCAACTGTGGATTTCGGCACGGCGCATCAGATGATCCGCGGCTTCGGCGCGTCGGACGCGTGGATCGGGCTGGACGGTGCGACCGAAGCCAATGCGCTGTTCGGGCCAGGCAACGGGCAGGTGGGCCTGAGCATTCTGCGCGGGCGGATTGACCCGAGTTCGACGACGGCCGGCTCGCAGTGGGACGGTGAAGTGAACGCCGCCAAGCTGGCCATGGCCGCCGACACCGATAATGACCTGAAGGTTTTCGCCTCGGCCTGGACGCCGCCGGCGGCGTGGAAAATCAATATTCCCGACCCCACGAATCCGGTGGCGGAAGGCTCGCTCGACCCCAACCACTACGCCGATTACGCGAATTACCTGGAGTCCTACGTCAACTACCTGGCGACGAACGGCGTGAACCTCTACGCGATTTCAATGCAGAATGAGCCGGACGCCAATGTGACCTATGAGTCGTGCGACTGGACTCCGGCGCAGATGGACACCTGGGTGGCCCAGGACGGTTCCGTGATTACGACCCGGCTGATGATGCCGGAGGCCGAAGGCTTCAACACCGCTTACTCCGATCCCGCACTGAACGATCCGGCGGCGGTGAAGAATATCAGCATCATCGGCGGCCATCTTTACGGGTCGTCGCCTTCCTACTATTCGCTTGCCGTGAACTCGGGGATGGACGTCTGGATGACGGAGCATTACATCGACCCGGCCGCGTCCAACTCGCTGCCGAACATCGGCGACGCGCTGAAGATGGCGCTGGAAATCCACAATTCGATGACCGTGGGCCAGTACAACGCCTACGTCTGGTGGTGGGTGAAGGATTGGAATTCGACCACCTGGATCGGACTGGTGGACGGCAGCGACAACGTTACCTACTACGGCTGGGCGATGGCGCAATTCGCGCGCTTCATCCGGCCCGGATACGTCCGCGTGGACGCGACGGCCAATCCGACGGCCGGCGTGTACGTTTCCGCGTACATGGGCAACGGGCACTCCGCGATCGTGGCCATCAACCAGAGCTCGAGCGACCAGAGCGTGGCGTTCACAATCAAGAACAAGACGATCTCTTCGCTGACTCCTTATGAAACCACCGCGACGCAGACCGTCGCCGCGCAGGCCCCAGTCAGCGTCACGAGCAGCCAGTTCACTTACGCTCTGCCCGCGCAGAGCATCGTAACTTTCGCGCAGTAGAAACGCACGATTTCGCAAGCATCAGCCCATCCTTGACTTCGCCTTCGCGCGCGCGTACATTACTTTCTCGGCGAATGCACAAGTGAAAGTTCGAGGCGGACTTGACGGTTGACGCCTCAACCCGGTTAGTTAGTTGCGCCCAGGTTCATAACTTTAGAAGAGCAATTCTCCCTCTGCTCGCGCAGGATTAAGAGACACCGGGCTAGTTCAACTCCAACCCCTACCCTGTTAATCGCCGGCGGCGCCGTGGAACCCTCAAACCGCGCCAGAGAGGAAAATTCAATGAGTGATTCGGATTCTTCCAAAGAACTCCATTTTGATCCGCCCGGTCCGGGGCCGTGGACGCTGGACCCCGTTCACTTTCCGCGGCCGATGACGCGCTACTTCCAGGAAACGCAGCCCGTGGCGTTCAAGAAGGGGACAAACGCTTTTGCCCGCTACTACGGAATGCTGATTGACGGCCTGCAGATGGCTTACGTGAACGGCTTCGGTTACAGCCAGGTGATGCCGGCGCCGGAAGCCGAAATACCCGAACGCTTCAAGCGCGCCGAAGAAGTCATGACCAAAAAGCTCTGGCGCGAGCAGCTTCGCGAGTGGGACGAGAAACGCAAGCCCGCCGCCGTCGCGCTGCACAAGGAGTTGCAGTCGGTTGACCCCGACGCTCTTTCCGACGCCGACCTTTCAGCCTATCTGAAGCGCTGCCGCGATCACCACTCGGCCATGATTACGCAGCACATGGCTCACACGGCCAGCGCCATGGTCCCGGTCGGAGACTTTTTGGCGCACGTCGGAGAATGGACGGGACTGCCGCCCTCCGAGTTGCTGGACCTGATGCGCGGGTCGGCGGCCGTTTCCGCCGGCGGCTCCGAGGAAATGGAGCGGCTGAAGCGCGCCTTCGCCAAGGACTCCGCCGCACGGCAGGCGCTCGATTCCACTAATGATCCCGCAAAGGTGCTCGCCGGCTTGCGCGCACTGAAAGGCGAAACCGGCGCGGCGGTCACGGGCTACCTGGACCTGGTCGGCAACCGCATTGTGGACGGCTTCGATATTGCCGACCCGACGGCGCTGGAATTGCCCGATGCGCTGCTGAGGGCCATCCGGATCGCCGTTTCCGGCGAGGCGCAGGCTGCTTCAAACGTCGAGGCCCGCACCGCCGAAGTCCGCGCCAAGGTTCCGGCGGAGCATCAGGCCGAGTTCGACGAACTGCTCGGCGAAGCCCGATTGACCTACCGCCTGCGTGACGAGCGCGGAGTTTTCAGCGACATCTGGGCCACGGGCATCATGCGGCGCGCGGCGCTGGGAGCCGGCCGCCGGGTTGCCGGCCGCGGGCGCATTGCGAGTCCGGAACAAATGCTGGAGGCCGGTCTGGATGAAATGTGCGCGCTGGTCGAGGGCACCGATGGTCCATCGGCCGACGAGCTGGCCAAACGCGCGGCTTATCGCGCCGGCCACACGGCCAAAGAAGTTCCGCCCGTGCTGGGCCCGCCGCCTCCGCCGCCGCCGGACCTTTCGGGTTTGCCGCCGTCGGTCGGACGGCTGATGCACGCAACCTTTCTTTCTATGGGTCACCTGTTCGGCAGCTCCGAGGCGAAGAATGAGGAAAATATTCTTTACGGACTTGCGGCAAGCAAGGGCTGCTACGAAGGCCCGGCGCGCCGCGTTTCCGGCCCCTCGGAGTTCGGCCGCATCACCAAAGGCGACGTGCTGATCACCGAATCCACCTCCGAAGCCTTCAACATCCTGTTGCCGCTGCTGGGCGGAATCGTCACGGACAACGGCGGCCTGCTTTCGCACGCGGCCATCGTCTCGCGCGAGTACGGAATTCCGGGCGTTGTGGGGACGCGCGAGGCGACGGAACGAATCAAAGACGGCGTCCGCGTCCGGGTGGACGGAGACGCGGGCGAGGTCACGGTGCTGGGATGAAGAAAATCGTTCCCTTCGCAAGGGCGCGCGAAACTTCGCTTTACGGATCGAAAGGCGTGGGACTGGGCGACGCCGCGCGCCACGGACTGCCGGTTCCGCCGGGCGTGGTGCTTTCCGGCGATCTGGTGGAAGCCATCGCCTCGGGCGAAGACAAATCCATAGAAAAACTGACCAAGACCATCGCCACGCTGCGGCCTCCGTTTGCCGTCCGCTCATCCGCCGTGGATGAGGACGGGGCCTCGGCCAGCTTTGCCGGCCAGCATCAGACCATCCTGAACGTGCATTCCGTGAACGACGTTCCCGGCGCGATTCGCGAAGTCTGGTGGTCCGCCAATTCGGATTCCGCCATCACCTACCGCCAGCGCGTGGGCCTGTTCACGCGGCCGAGCGTCGGCGTGGTGGTGCAGACGCTTCTCAATCCCAGCGTTGCCGGAGTCATGTTCACCGAAAATCCGGTGACCGGCGCCGATGAGCGATTGATCGAAGCGAGCTGGGGACTGGGCGAGGCGGTGGTGGCGGGGCTCGTCGTGCCGGACGATTTTCGACTGGACCGCTCCGGCAAGGTGCTGGAGCGCAAAGCGGGACGCAAGCGCATCTCCGTGCGCGCGCTGCCCAACGGAGGAACGTTCGAGCAGCCGGTGCCTGCCGCGCAGGTCAGCCAGCTCTGCCTGGATGACACGCAACTCGCTGCGCTGGCGGAACTCGCCCTGCAGTGTGAAAAAGCTTACGGCCCGCGCCGCGACATCGAGTGGGCTTACGACGACGGAACGCTCTACCTGCTTCAGTGCCGCGCCATCACCACCGGCAAGTCACGCGGCGAGGCGCTGCCGGCCGGCCCTCCGCCGCGCGATCCTGTAGCCGCCTTGATGCGCGTCGAGCTGTTCGCCGACATGGACCGTCGGCAGGCGGAACAAATCGCGCGGCTTCTAAAGGAGCGCCACTTTGCCAAAGGCGAGACCGTGATTATGGAAGGTTCCGGAGGCGCCGCCTTTTTCCTGATTGATACGGGCGAAGCCGCGGTCACGAGCAAAGGCAACCTGCTTGCGACGCTAGGGCCCGGCGACTACTTCGGCGAGATTGCGCTGATTGACGGCGGTCCTCGCACGGCCACGGTCTCCGCCGCGACCGACCTTTTCTGCTACGGACTTACCTTCTGGGAATTCCGACCGCTGGTCGAAGGAAATGGAACGATCGGCTGGAAGCTGCTGCAGGCGCTGGCCAAGCGTTTGCGCGAGTCCAATCCTTCCTCCTGATTATCCCGCATCTTTGAAGCGCAATCCGACTGAGCAGACTTCCCTGCCGGCGTGATTTACGCCGCGCCCAAATTCCGCTTGCGAAGTGATTCGTGCCGGACGGTCAACCGCCGGCGCCGGGATCAATCCGAGGGTCGAATGGGCTCAGCCCAGGCGCGAGCATCCTGGCGCAGCCGGGCGATGTCCCGGGCGGGAGCGATTCCGTAAAGGCGGCTGTATTCCCGGCTGAACTGCGACGGGCTGAGATAGCCTACCTGCTGGCCGGCGCTCGCGGCGTCCATCAGCGCGGAGAGCATCAGGCGGCGCGCCTCCTGCAAACGCAAAACTTTCTGATAGTGCAGCGGGCTCATGGAAGTGACCGCCTTGAAGTGCTCGTGGAAAGACGAAACGCTCATGTTCACCAGTTCAGCCAGATCCTCCACTTTCATCGGCTGCGAGTAGTTGGAGCGCAGCCAGGCGATCGCTTTGGCAAGCCGTTGCACGCTCGATTCCGCAAATCCCATTTGCGCCACGCGAGCGCCGATGGGACTGCGCAGCAGCCGGATCAGAATTTCATCCGTCACCAGCGGAGCCAGCAGTTCGGCGTCGCCGGGCTGCGCCTGGAATTCCAGAAGCCGAGTTGCGGCGTTGATGATGTTCACGTCCGCGGGAGCAATGTAAACGGCCTTTCTTTCCTGCGCCGGAGGCAAGCCGTGCGGGAACACTTTCAGCACCAGTTCGGCAACCTTGTGCGGGTCAATGTCGAGCCTCAGGGCCAGGTAAGGATCGGCGAAACTTGCTTTGGTAATCTGGGCGGCGACCGGCAGCGCAACGGAAAATGCGATCATCCGCGACGCGTCGTATTCGAAAACTTCCTGCCCCACGATGATGGTCTTTGCCCCGCGCGCCACGATGCATAGGCATGGCAGGCGCAGAACGTGCGCGCATTCCATGTTGACCTTTGAGTAGCGGCTGGCGTGCAAACCGGGGATGCGCGTCTCAAACGTGCCGTCGTGCGGCGCGTAAGCGGCAATCAGACCCGCCAGCCGGGTCACGTCCGCCGCGGCTGTGTCAGGACGGCTTTCCATCGTCCGCAAAAGCGCGGCTTTGCCATTGGTTCTCATCGTTCCGAAAATGCCTCTGTTGCTATCGTCACGGATTTCTCTTTCGCGCCTTTCTCATTCCGACTTGAGAGAAGCCATATCGATCGAGAAGCGGTACTTTACATCGGACTTCAGCAATCTCTCGTAAGCTTCGTTCACCTTCTGAATGGGAATGACCTCGACATCGGCGGTGACCTTATGCGCTCCGCAAAAATCGAGCATCTCCTGCGTCTCGGCGATGCCGCCGATCAGCGAACCGGAAAGGCTGCGGCGCCTGAACAGGAGCGGGAAGGCTCCGACGGAGAGCGGCTTGGGCGGCGCGCCCACCAGCGTCAGGTTGCCGTCGCGGCGAAGAAGCAGAAGGTAGGCGTTGATATCGTGCTCGGCGGAAACAGCGTCGAGGATGAAATCGAAGCTGTCGGTGTGCTTCTGCATTTCCCCGGGATTGCGGGAAATGACCACTTCGTCCGCGCCCAGCCGGAATGCGTCCTCCTTCTTGCCCGGCGAAGTGGTAAAAACCACCGTGTGCGCGCCGAGAGCGTGCGCGAATTTCACGCCCATGTGGCCCAATCCGCCCAGACCGACAATGCCGACCTTCTTGCCTTTCGTCACACCCCAATGATGCATCGGCGAGTAAGTGGTGATTCCGGCGCAGAGAAGCGGGCCGACTCCCGCGAGTTCCAGATTGCGGGGAACGCGCAGGACGAATCGTTCGTCCACGACCACGCTGTCCGAATAGCCGCCGTAGGTGACGCCGCCCAGATGCTTGTCCGGAAAATTGTAAGTGAGCGTCACGTTCGGGCAGAACTGCTCGAGACCCGCCTTGCAATCCGGGCAGGTTCGGTCCGAATCCACCATGCAGCCCACAGAAGCCAGGTCGCCCACCTTGAATTTGGTGACGGCGGACCCGACCTTGGTGACGCGCCCGGCGATTTCATGTCCCGGCACGCAGGGATAAACGGCGCCGAAGCCGTCCCACTCATTGCGGACCGTGTGCAGATCAGAGTGGCAGATGCCGCAGTAAAGAATCTCAATCTGCACGTCGCTTTCAGTCGGATCGCGCCGCGAGATCGTGGTCGGCGCAAGCGGCGACGTGGGACTGGCTGCTGCGTAAGCTTTCGCTTTGTACATAAAGATGTCCTCCTAGAATAATCAATCGCGGACGATCAACGCGCCGGCACTCGGCCGCAAACGTCCGGCGTTGCTCATCACAGCGCGCCGGCCGAAGAGCCGACAATCACATAGAAATTGTCCCATCCCGCAAACACCGTCATAATTTCTATTCCGGGCTGATGCTATCGATTCTATCGCAGCTTTCGGCAAAGTTTCACCTGTCGCGCGCTTTACTTCCGGTACTGTTCGTCGGTGACCTGCTCCATCCACTCGACCACTTTGCCGTCCTTCTTTTCCTGAATGGCAATGTGCGACATGGCGGTCGTCGCCGTGGCTCCGTGCCAGTGCTTTTCGCCGGGCGAAAACCACACAATGTCACCCGGCCTCACCTCTTCGACCGGTCCGCCCTCGCGCCGAACCCAGCCGCAGCCCGCCGTGATAATCAGCGTCTGGCCCAGCGGATGCGTGTGCCACGCCGTGCGCGCGCCGGGCTCGAACGTCACGCTTGCACCCTGAACCAGCGCCGGCTCGGGCGCCTGAAACATCGGATCAATGCGCACCGTTCCGGTGAACCAGTCCGCCGGCCCTTTGACTGAAGATTGCGAACCCACTCTCTTGATTTCCATTTGTCCTCCCTTAAATTCCATTCAGCGGAAAACTCACAAGTCACTCTCATCGTATCCCGGTTTCTTGTAGAGCTTCTTCCAGTTGTTTTTGATGTCAGGCTTATACTCCAGCTCAGCCCAATCCTGAGATTTTACCTCTTCCATTGCCACGGAGACCGACTCCTCGCCGTAGTGAAGAACTTCCATAACGTCCCGCGTGATCGCTTCAGCGAGGCGCGTTTTCTGCTGCTCGGATTTTCCCGGCCACAACTTTACGATCACATGAGGCATGGTTCCCTCCTCCTGGTTTGTACCTCGCAGGGCCGGCGCACAAATGCAACTGCGGCGGCCGCTTTCACCGGCGGCCGGCCGTCAGTTTCTCAACAGCTTGAAAGCCTGCTTCCAATGTCCGCCTGTAAACGCAGTGATGATCCAAACCATGGCGGTGGCTTCCAGGTAGTGCGAAAACCCGATGCCGCCGACGTCAATGGGATTCCAACCGAAGTCTTTGCAAATGCGCGAAACCTGTTCTTTCGCTTTTCCACCTTCGCCGCAAAGAAACATGCCCGGCGGACCGCTAGCGAACTCGGGCCTGTAGAATTGCGCGTGCCCTACAGTATTGAAAGCCTTCACGACAAACGCGCCAGGCAAAGCCCGTTGATTGAGTTCGCCGGCGGAAGTTCCAAGGCCGCCCACCAGCTTGGGCGGAAGCCCGCCCGACTTATCCAAAGGGTTCGTGGCGTCGATCACGACTTTGCCCTTGAAATTTTCAGTTTCGGCCAACTGAATCGCTTCCACAGACTTGACCCCATTGACTGCAAGAACCACAAGTTCTCCGAATTTCGCCGTTTCGGAAAATGTTCCGTTCAATGCACCTTTGCCGGTTTCGCGTACCCAGGAAGCCAGCTTTTCCGGCTCACGCGAGCCCAGCATGACCTCTTGGCCTTCCTTGAGGAAGCCGGCGGCAAAAGATTTGGCGACATCGCCCGACCCAAGAATTCCCACTTTCATATCGTTTCTCCCTTTTCCAATTTTCACAGGCTGGAGATTGCCATGACGATCAACCGTTACTCGCGCGGGGCATCACTTTGACCGTCGCCGAGCGGGCGCGCACACCGATCATCGGCTTCAGATACGGGCTGGCTTTGTACTTGGCGCGATAGGCGTCATCAATGCGGCCGTTGACTCCGCCCTCGGCGGGCTCAAAGCTCACTTCCTTCGTCATCCCCGCAGCCGTGATGCGTCCCGCTTTCTGCCGAATTGCGGCCTGGTACCAACTGGATTTCTGCCCATTGTACGCCCGCACGTAGAGCGCCTCATCAACCACGACCGACCAGATCCACGTCGGCGTGCCGTAAATTTGTCCGTCATCGCGCAACGGCGAGATGTGCAGGTCGTCCGTCCCGGCAATCCTGCGCAGTTCGTCTTTCGGCCATGTGCTCATCGCAGATTATCCTTTGCAGCCCAGGCTTATCGCCGATACTTCCACGTTGCTCTTCTCTCTCTGCGCTCCCGCACCGTTTTCGCTTACTCAATGAATGGAACTTAGCGGCCGCATATCGAAATCCGTTCAAGGGCTAGAAGAACAAAGTACACCCCGTGGTGAATGTGAGTGAGTCAGAGACGCGCGGAGTGATGGCCGGACCGTGGAGATAGCTCAATCCGACGCTAACGTGAACGCCCGGCGCAACGTGGATGGAATAGCTGCCGGTGAAAGATGTTTCGCTGCGCCAGACCGTCTTGCCTTCCGCAACCAGTTTGTCGGTCACCGATCTGCTGTAACCCGTGTGGGAAGCGACAAAGGAGACCACGTCCCCCGGACGGAACCGAAACGGCGCCTTCTGATAGACTCGCAGTTCGTAATACCGGGCATATGGATTGAGTGCTTCCGGCGCCGTCATTGCCGATGCGCCAAGGTAAAGCCCGTGGCTGGGATGCTCCGGATCAGGCTCGCTTAGCTGATAATCCATCAGCAGATATCCGCAATAGTTGCCGGCCTGATTCTGATCCGTCGCCGGATTCCGGTATGGCGTGCCGTTGCGCAAATAACCTGCCCGAAGCCAGGCTTCACGGGTACCCGCTTTCGGAGGACGCCGGTAGCCGACCTCACTGATGAGCAACAGCCCGTCCCCCTTCGGAATAAACCGAAACCCGGCGTGATCGCGCGCCACCGTCGCCGGACCTCCGGCGGGGTCCAGGCTCCGCTGCGCAGCGACCTTGAAGTAAGTATGCCTGGGTCCGCGTATCCGAATGTTGAAGGACGGGGCTGTGAGTGGAAAATACGACAGACCGACCTCGAAGGGCAGCACGGCATAAACACCCTGAGCCCCGATGGCGGTGGATCCTCCCACCTGCAGTCCCACGAACTCGAGGTCATTGGAGACGTATCCTGCCTTGATCTCGACCAGATCGTTGCCGATCCTCTTGTAGACATAGAGGCCCCACAGCTGGCATGTCTTCGGTCCCGCCGGATTCCAGCTCACCCAGTTGCAGACTCCGCTGACGTACAACTGTGCCTTCGGCAGGTGAAACTGCCCAAGGTCGACTGTCAGGATAGGCTGCACCATTGCGTTTTCGAAGGGGTGCTGCCCGACATAAGCCTGCTGATTTGCGGGCACCGGAGCGCTGAGCACGTTCTGCGAATACCCGGCCGCTGAGATCACTCGAAACGCGATGCCTTTGCGGCAGAGTGCCTGCCGATAACCGGAACTGACATCCACCAGGCTGTCGGAAAACGGAGGCATGGCGACATCCGAACCAATCAGGTTCAAGTCCTCCATCGAACACTTGGCGGGCGCCGGCGTTTCCGGAAGACTCGACGGATCGGATCTGCCTTGTGCGTAGCCCAGTGCCCCTGCCCACACCAGCAGCATGGCAGCGAGCGTCACCTTAACTATTGGCCTGTTCGTCCCAGCCATCACGTTTTCCAACTCCGATCTTTGTCTCCCTATTTCGATTACTCGCACGCTTCGCCGTCGGTGCGCGGCGCATCTGCCGTCCACCAACGTCGCGCGGAAGGTCAACCCGCTCACCGGTAACTCATGCGCTCGATCTGTTCCGGATACCGAGCTCCGACGACATTGATCTTTGACGATGCGCTTTCGATATCGCGCAGATCGTCGGCCGTCAGATTGACGTCGACCGCGCCGATGTTTTCCTCGAGGCGCGCCAGCCTGGTGGTGCCCGGAATGGGAACCATCCACGGCTTCTGCGCCAGAATCCAGGCGAGCGCGATTTGCGCCGTCGTAGCCTTCTTGCGTTTCGCGATTTCGGCAAGCAGGTCCACCACGGCCTGATTCGCTTTCAAGGCGTCGGGCGCAAAGCGCGGCAAGTGGCTGCGAAAATCGCTTTTCCCGAACGTCGTGCCGGCGTCAATCTTGCCCGTCAGGAATCCTTTGCCGAGCGGGCTGTAAGGAACGAACCCGATGCCAAGTTCTTCGAGCGCCGGCAGCACTTCCTCTTCCGGACGTCTCCACCAAAGCGAATATTCGCTCTGGACGGCGGCCACCGGCTGCACGGCGTGCGCGCGGCGAATCGTCTTTGCGGCAGCTTCCGAAAGTCCGAAGTTTTTCACTTTGCCCGCCTGAATCAGATCCTTCACCGCTCCCGCCACGTCTTCGATGGGCACGTCGGGATCCACGCGATGCTGATAGAACAGATCAATCGCTTCCACGCGCAGCCGCTTCAGCGAAGCGTCCGCCACCCGCTTGATTTGCTCCGGCCGGCTGTCGAGCCCGGCCAGACCGCGCTCCACCTTGAGATCGATTTTCCATCCGAACTTGGTGGCAATCGCCACTTTCCCGCGGAACGGTTCCAGCGCTTCGCCCACAAGCTCTTCATTAATATATGGGCCGTAGACTTCGGCGGTATCGAAGAACGTAATGCCGCGCTCCACGGCCGCGTGCATCAGCTTAATCATTTCCTGCTTGTCCTTCGGCGGGCCGTAAGAAAAGCTCATCCCCATGCAGCCCAGGCCCAGGGCCGAAACTTCCAGATTGCTTTTTCCAAGTTTGCGCTTCTGCATGAATTCTCCCTTCGACTGGTCATCAGCAGGCTCGCTTCCATTCAACAAGCGGCCCGATTAAGAAAGTATAGTCCGCCGGCCTGCCCTGCCCTTGCCTGCTTTTCTGAAGTTCTTGCCTGATTCTCCGAGAATCCGCCGGAATTGCCCATCCATCGCCCGGTGGCCGGAGTTCATTCATAAAGCAGAACTTGGCGAATCGGATTCCGCACCGCCAGCGATGAGGCTGGCACATTCCGGCACGTTGGCTTGATTCTCCGGCAATAGCGAAGCTACACCGGCCCTTGCGAGGCGAGCCTGATCGGATTTGTCCTTGCAAAACGCCGCATGAGCGGTAAAATCCCGAAACTGGAAACGATGGAAAAGCCGATTGCCTTTGAGCGCGCTTCACAGTGCAGCGGCTCGCAGTTTGCCGAAAAGGAAGGGACCCGGGAATAACATGCATCGAAAAATTGCGGCGGGCGTACTTGGAGCAATCTGGTGTGTGCTGGCCTTCGGATGTGGCGGAGGCGGCGGGAATCAGGGACCACCCCCGCCTTCCGGTCCGACGATCACGGGTGTTGCGATAACTCCGGCTTCGCCCACGGCGACCATCGGCGACACGCTGCAACTCAGCGCCGTGGTGAGCGGCACGGGTGCTTTCGATCCCGGCGTCGCGTGGTCCGTCCAGGCGCCTGTGGGCTGGACGGGCAGCACCGGTTCCATCGATTCCACCGGGCTCTATGAGACTCCTTATCCCGCGCCGCCTTCGGTGACGGTGAAGGCCACGTCCACAGGCGACTCCACCAAATCCGCCACGGTCACGGTGACGCTGCAACCTCCGGCGCCGGCGCAGGGACCGGTTCTGACGGTGAACGCCGCAGACCAGACCCACCCCATCAGCCCATATATTTACGGCATGAATGCTTATTCGTTTACGGAAGCCAATGACGGAGCGGCCGACGTTTCAGTGCTTCGCTGGGGCGGGGACAACACCTCGCGCTACAACTACGTCAATAACCACTCCAATGCCGGTAATGACTATTTCTTTGAGAACTCGACCGGCTCTTATGGAATGCCTACCACGGGCAACTTCAATGACCTGGTGACGTTCGATCAATCTATCGGCGCGGCCACGATGGGGACGGTGCCCGTTCTCGGCTGGGTGGCAAACGATAGCGCCTCCGCCTGCGGTTTCCCTCTCTCCCTGTACCCCAATCAGGTGTCGGCTGACAATGCGAACGGCTGCGGCAACGGCGTTTACCCCAACGGAGTCAGCAGCTGCACCAATGCCAACGGCTGCAACATCACAGGCAATGATCCCACTCTGACCAGCACGGCAGCGGGCCCGGCGTGGGCCGGAGCATGGGTCGGTTCCCTGGTTAAGAACTTCGGCACGGCCGCCAACGGCGGCGTAGCCATCTACGACCTCGACAACGAGCCCGACTGGTGGGACTCAACTCACCGCGATGTCCATCCGAAGCCCTTCACGTATGACGAACTGACGAACAACGACATTGCCACCGCGCTTGCCGTGAAGACGGCCGATCCCAGCGCCGCAGTCGCCGGCCCGGTTCTCTCCTTCTGGTGGTCGTTCTTCTATTCAAAGAAGGATATTGAAAACGGATGGGGCTCCGGTCCATGCTACGAACCCTGGCAGAATCCCACGGACCGCGAAGCGCACGGAGGCATCCCCTTCGTGGAGTATTATCTGCAGCAATTCCAGGCCTACGCCGCCGCCAACAACACTCCCCGCCTGCTCGATTACCTGGACCTGCATCTCTACTTTGCAGCCAATTACAACGGCTCGAGCGTGGCCTTTGCCCCGGCGGGAGACACCGGCGAGCAGGAAGCGCGGCTCAATTCCACACGCGTCTTCTGGGATCCCACTTACACCGATCCCAGTTTCCCTCAGCCCAATTACACGACCGACTCGAACTACACTTCAAGCTGCACGACTCCGCTCGAAGCTCCGCAGATGATTCCCAGAATGCAGTCCTGGGTTGCGCGGGATTATCCCGGCACCAAAACGGCCACCTCGGAGTACAACTGGGGCGGGCTTGCGCACATCAACGGCGCGCTGGCCCAGGCCGATCTGCTCGGCATCTTCGGAAAGTACGGCCTCGACCTGGCGACGCTCTGGGGTCCACCGGACAGCTCGCACGTTCCCGGCCTGATGGCTTTTGAGATTTATCGCAACTATGACGGCGCGGGATCGGAATTCGGCGATATCGCGCTCGATTCCTCAAGCGCCGATCAGGGACAACTGGCTATTTACGCGGCGCTGCGGTCGTCCGATCAGGCCGTCACCGTGGTGGTGATCAACAAGACTTTTGGAGATCTCAGCAGCACGATTTCACTCCAGAACCTGACGGCGGCGGGTAACGCCAAGGCCTATCAATACAGCAACGCCGACCTTTCCGCGATTGTCCCGCTGGCCGATCAGACCGTGACTGCTCCGCCCACGGGCAGCACAACCAGCACCATCACGGCGACTTTTCCCGCCGCTTCCATCACGCTTTTTGTGATTCCGACAAAGTAAGACTGCCGTCCGCGCGCTGCCCTTTCACCGCGTGCAAAGCGCCGATTCAGAGACTCTTTTTGGGCGCCGCGAGCTGGCTTTCCGGCCGAAACGAATTGCGCATGAGGGCAATAAAGATTTTCCTTGACATAGAGTACTCTATATTATAGAGTATATCTTGCCGCCCGAATCTTCGGGGCTCGATTCAGATTCAGGGCCGGCTTTGATCGTAAGGAGGCCGCACATGCAAAGCACAATCTATGAGAGCAAGCATTTCCGGTTTTCAATTCGTCCGATCCTTCCCCTCATCTTTATTGCCGCCCTATTCAGCATTCCCCTTTCGGCGCAGCAGCCGAGTTCGAATTCCGTCGAAGTTCAGCGGCAGGCCATGAAGAAACTGTCATTTCTTGCCGGGCAATGGTCGGGCCCGGTGACGATTGTCCGTGGCCCTGCAGGCTCGCTCAGCCTGACGCAATCGGAAAGCGTTCAATACAAGCTGGACGGGCTGGTGATGCTGATTCAGGGAAAGAGCGTCGGCGCGGACGGCAAAGCGCAGTTCCAGGCGCTGGCGACGATTTCCTATGACGACTCGTCGCAGAGTTACCATATTCGCGCCTATAACGACCGCCGTTATGTGGACTCGAAGCTGACAGTTTTGGCCACGGGCTTTGAGTGGGGATTTGCAGCCGGCCCGGCGCACATTGTGAACACGATGCATCTGACGGCCAAGGGCGAATGGCAGGAATCAAGCGAAGTCACCTTTGGAGGCAACCCGCCGCGCAAGGTCATGAGCATGCTGCTTTCGCACGAATCCTGAGCGAAAGCTTCCGGGAGTTTCGCAAACGTTTTGATAAAGGAGAAGAATGATGCAGGAACAATCTGATTTAAACGACAGACTGAGTCTGATTGAAAGAATGATCGCCGAAGGCCGGTGCAGCACGGAACACTGGGGCTGGTGTTTTGTCCTCTGGGGCGTCGCCTATTACGTTGCTATGGCGTGGTCGGCATGGGGCCCGGCGAGCGAACTTGCCTGGCCGGTGACGATGGTCGCCGCCGCCGCTCTGACGGCAATCGTGGTGGCGCGAAGGTCGCACGATCGCGCTGAAACCACCATCGGACGGGCCGTCGGGTCGGTCTGGTTCGCGACAGGAATCGCCATGTTCGTGCTTCTGGCCTCGCTCGGATTCAGCGGACAAGTGGAATTTCACACCTTCGTCGCCATCATCGCGGGCATGATGGGCGCGGCCAGCGCGGCGTCCGGCATGATTCTGAAATGGCGGGCGCAACTGGCCTGCGGAGCGTTCTGGTGGGCGGCGGCGGTGGCGGCCTGCTTCGGCACGCACGCCCAGGTTATGGCCGTCTTCCTGGCGGCAATCTTCTTCTGCCAGATCGTCTTCGGCGCCTATGCGATGGTTCGCGAGGCGCGCCGCCAGAGCAGGGGCGACGTCGCCCATGCCTGAGTTGCCGGAACTCAATCCCGTCATTCACGGCAAGCTGCGGCTGGCGCTGCTCTCGCTGCTGGCCGGCGTGGAGCAGGCGGACTTCACCTGGCTGCGCGACAAAACCGGCTCGACCGACGGCAACCTGGGGGCGCAACTTCTGAAGCTCGAAGAAGCCGGTTACGTCGCCGTTGAAAAGCAGTTCATCGAGCGCAAGCCGCGGACGTTCTACCGCATGACCGGCGCAGGCCGCCAGGCGCTGGCGGAATACGTTCGCGCGCTCAAGCAGTTGCTTGGAAATTCCATGAGCGTCTAGCCGGCAGCCACTGTTGCCAGGTCCGGAATAAACTCTCACTGAAAAAGAAGGATTGCTGCGGAAGCCGGTTCTGAATGTTATTTTCCGGCCCGGGGCGGGAGATTACGGCCGGTGCGCTTCTGCGCAGGCGGTTCACGAAGGAAGACCGCCTGCACAGTTTAGAGCGCCGCTGCTAATTGCTGGAAGTGGAGTCTGTGGTCTTGCTTGACTTCTTCCCTTTGTGCAGCCAGTGATGCGACTTCTTCTGCTTTGTCGCCTTCTGCGTTTCGGTCGTCTGAGCCTTCTTCGCCTTATGATGGAATTTCGGCCAATGAATGGGTGCGCCGAAACTCAGGCCGGCGGTCATAATCAGGCTCGCCAGAATCAGTACACTTTTCCTTACCTTGGTCATTTCTTACTTCCTCCTTGGAACTCTCCTGTTGGATAGAGTCTAAGGTTGGATGCCGAATTGCCGCCGAAGTTGCTCTGCCGGGGGGGCATGTTTAATGGTTTGGGACTTTATGGATTAAGAGATACGGCGGGGCTCGCCGGCCCGTGCCGGCGGCGATTTTCGCCCGGCGCACGGCGGACAATCACCGCGAGTTTTCGCCTGCGGGCTGATAGAATCAGCCGATGCGCGCCCGCACCGGCCTGCGAATCGTTTCCCTTGCCCCCAGCGCCACCAACATTCTGTGGGAGTTGCGCGCGCATTCGACGCTCGTGGCGGTCACGAAGTGGTGCAAGGACGTGGTGCCGCCGGAAGCCATCGCCGGACTGCCCGTCCTCGAAGATTGCTGGAGCCTCGACGCGAAAAGATTGCGCGACTTCCGCCCCGATCTCGTTATCGGCTCGGTTCCCTTTCGAACCGAAGTCGTGGCCGGTATTCTGGCGGAAGGCTTTCGCTTTCTCGGCAAATCGCCCCGCTCGCTGGACGATATCCGCGGCGACATCCGCACGCTGGCCGCGATCACCGGCAAACAGGAGGCGGGGGAAAAGCTGATCGAGAAAATGAACGGCAAAATCGAAGCGCTCTCACGCCAGGGCGCTAAAGCTCAAAGCAGGCCGCGCGTTTATTGCGAAGTCTGGCCCAATCCGATCCGCACCTGCGAGCATTGGGTGGCGGAAATGGTCGAAGCGGCGGGCGGCGAATTCGTTCCACTGCCCGCCGGACGCCGGGTGACGCCGGAAGAAATCATCGCCGCCGATCCGGAAATCATCATTCTGGCCTGGGCGGCGACGGGCGAGCGGGCAAAGCCTGAAGCTGTTCGGAAACGGCCGGGTTGGGACAAAATCCGCGCCGTGCGCGAAAATCGGATTCACGTGATCCGCGACGAATGGCTGAATACGCCCGCGCCGGTTCTGCTTCGCGGCCTGGAGGCGCTGGCGGCCGTTCTCCATCCGGAAATTTTTGCGGCTGAGCAGGCCACCGCGGCCGGATAAAATTTCCTGAGCCTTCGCGCTGAGAACCGCATCCCATGAAGGGCTTGAGCAACATTCTCGATTCCATTCAACAGCTTGCGGCAGCGGCGCAGGACGCAAAAGCGCTGATGGCGCAAACGGTGAAATTGCTGGCGCGCGAGCGGCCGCATTACAACTGGGTGGGAATTTATCTGCTGGAAGGCGAGACGCTGGTGCTGGGCCCATTTGTCGGCAAGCCGACCGAGCACACGCGGATTCCCATCGGCAAAGGCATTTGCGGCGCGGCGGCCTCGAGCGGCGAGACGCTGATCGTGGACGACGTGAACGCCGACCCGCGCTACCTGGCCTGCTCCATCGAAACCCGCTCGGAAATCGTGGTGCCCATCCGGCGCGACGGCCGGGTGCTGGGCGAAATTGATATTGACAGCGACGCACCCGCGGCCTTCGGCGAGGAAGACCGCCGGCTTCTGGAAGCCGTCGCCGAAATTCTTGCCGCCCGGCTGGAGTGACGCGGTCCCGTTGTGGACGCTGCCGGCGGGCAGGCCGGATTTGCATCTTGCATCCTGAGCGCGAGCGGCGTATCGTTAGAACATTGATAGTGAAAGGTCATATTTTTTTGGGTAGGAAGTCTGTGGTTTCTTGGTCAGAACTCCGGGTTAATCATTCCGCTCGATTCATTCGGCAGCCGACGGTGAAAGGACTTTTCCCTGGCCGCCTGCGAACCTGATTCGCACGGCGTCCACAACCGATTCAAATTCCCCCACGCAGTAGCAGGCACAGCGATACTGAAATTAGCAACGATCGAACCCCGGATGGAAGGAGCCGCACGCATGCTGAAGACTCTTCACCTTTATCTGATAAAACCCTCGCAATATGACGAAGATGGGTACGTCGTGCGCCACTGGCGCGGCGTGCTGCCCAGCAACACGCTGGCCTGCCTGGCCGGTCTGACGGAGGATCTGGCGAAGCAAAAAAAGCTGGGCGAATCGGTGAAGGTCAAGATTCACGTGCTCGATGAAGCGGTGGATCGCGTGCCGGTGGAAAAAATCTGCCGCTCGCAGCGGAATTCCGAAACCAAGACCATCGTCTGCATGGTCGGCGTCCAGACCAACCAGTTTCCGCGCGCCTGCGACCTGGCACGCTCGTTCCGCAAAGCCGGGCTGACGGTGATGATCGGCGGCTTCCACGTGAGCGGATATCTTTCCATGCTGGGCTCGATTCCGCCGGAAATCCAGCAGTTGATGGACGAGGGCGTGACCATCGTCAAGGGCGAAGTGGAGGAAACCTGGAGCAGCCTGCTGGCCGACGCCGTCGCCGGCCGGCTGAAGCCGATCTACGATTTCATCAACGACAAGCCCGACCTCTACGAAAAGCCGATTCCGGTGATCCGCAAGGAATATCTGCGCAAGTTCGTGGCGTCCAATTTCGGCACGCTCGATTGCGGCCGCGGCTGCCCGTTCGAATGCAGCTTCTGCACGGTGATCAACGTTCAGGGGCGCAAAATGCGCTTTCGCTCCTCCAATCACATTGAGGACGCGGTGCGCCACAATTATCACGAGCACGGCATCACTTTTTATTTCTTTACCGACGACAACTTTGCCCGCAACAAGAACTGGGAGGGCATTTTTGACGTTCTGATTCGCCTGCGCAACGAAGAGAAGATTCCCGTTGAATTCATCATGCAGGTGGACGTGCTTTCCTGGAAAATCAAGAATTTCATCGCCAAGGCGCGCCAGGCCGGCTGCATCGCCGTCTTCATCGGCATGGAGAGCCTGAACGCCACCAGCCTGAAGGCCGCGAAAAAGAATCAGAACAAAGTGGAGGATTACGTGAAGCTGATCGACAGCTATCGCGAGTCGGAAATCTCCACCCACGTCGGTTACATCATCGGCTTCCCCAACGAGACGGCGGAAACCGTCCGCGAAGATCTGAAGTGCCTGATGGAAACCGTGCGGCCCGACCACGCGTCGTTCTTCATGCTGACGCCGCTGCCCGGCTCGCAGGACCACATTGAAATGTTCCGCCGCGGCGAGTGGATGCACTCCGACTTCAATCTCTACGATTCCCACCACGCCGTCACGCGCCATCCCAACTTCACGGACCAGGAGTGGCGCGGCCTTTACTTCGAAGCCTGGCGGACTTTTTACAGTTTCGAGAACATGAAGGCCGTTCTGCAGCGCGCGCCGCGCGTGAACTACTGGAACAATTTCATCCGCTTCATGTGGTACAAGAATTCCGTGGTGACGGAAGCGCGGCATCCGATGATGTGCGGATTCTTCCGGCTGAAAGGGCGCAAGACGCGCCGGCCGGGTTTTCCGGTTCTGTCGCGATGGGAGTATTACACGGCGCGGGCGAAGGAAGTTCGCGCTCACCTGACCAGCATGATCCGGCTTCTGCTGGAAATGGAGGAACTCTGGCTGCAGACGCGCCATCCCAGCCAGGCCGAACAGAGGGTGGTGGAGGAACTGGCGAGGATTCGCGCCGCCGCCGCCCGGTTGAAGCTTTCCGATCTGCAGCTCGCTTACGTGCGCGCCAAGGCGCACTTCCCGTCGCTGCGGGTTCCCTCAAAACTCAATCTGCTGTGGGCGAAGTGGTACCCGCTGCTGGCTCCCAAGCGGGTTTACACGAGGGCTGATCTGGATTCCTTCTGGAAGGCTGTCGAGCAACGATGGAGGGAGCGGCGCTGGTTCCAGATTCCGCCGCACCGCGTGGCGTTCAACCTGTTTCGCGATGCACAGCTATCCGCGATGTTCTTCTTCCATCTGGCCCTGACCCGTTAGTTCCCGGGCGTGAAGAAGTCCGGCTGAGATTCGGACTCCGCTTCCGGTTCTTCGGGCTCGGCGGCTTCTTCAGATTCCTCACGCGGCTCCAGGGCGTCAGCGGAAATGGCGGCCTTGACCTGAGCTTTCTCCGCCTTCCGCGCCGAACGCCTTTCCTCTTTCATTCGCCGCTTTTCACGTCGTTTGGCTTCTTTCTGCCGCTTCTGAAACGTAGTTCCCTGCCGACCTGCCATGCAGGCTCCTTTCATGGTTCAATTGACTAGCAAGGGGCGGAGCGCTTAGCGCCGCGCATCCGGCTTACCAGCGGGGTTCTCGCGAAGAGCGGTCGCCTCGGAAGCCACCGCCGCCGCCGCCACGGCCGCCGCGGCGCTTGCCGCCGAAACCGCCGCCGCCGCCGGGATGGAATCCGCCGCTCCGCTCAGGACGCGGGCGGGCTTCATTGACGGTGAGCGCCCGGCCGCCGAAATCTTTCCCGTTGATTGCGGCAATGGCCTTTTCCGCGTCATCATCCTGGGCCATTTCCACAAACGCGAAACCGCGCGGCTTTCCCGTCGCTCGATCCGTCATGATGCGAACTGCCGCCACTTCTCCGAAAGGGGCAAAGTGTTCGCGCAACACCTATTCCGTGGGGCTATAGGGAAGGTTACCCACAAATAGATACTTCATTCCTCATTCTCCTCAAAACGATCCGGCCTTGCTTCGTCCACCTGGGGATTTCAACATCTCGTAGAGGAGTTGCCTCTTTCTGAAACCGCGGCGGAGCAATCATTCCGCGGCATGTAGGAAAAAGAACCCTGCAGCCTCGAATGACGGAGCGCCGGAGACGACTACCCTAGTACGCCCCCATTGTCTCATAAACTCGCGGCGGCGGCTGAAAGAAATATTAACCTTGTCAATATTGACCGTTTTCGGCCCGTGACCGCCGTCACCGCTGCGGTCCGGAGCCTGCCCGCCGGGCCCCGCTTCAGGACATCGTCTCAGGGTACAATGGAAGCCGGGGTATGGTTCAAGCGGAGCCTATTGCGGTGGCGGCGGGAATCGTGGTGCGCGATGGAAAGATTCTGATTTGCCAGCGGCACCGATCCGATCCGTACGGAATGCAGTGGGAATTTCCCGGAGGCAAAGTCCGCGAGGGCGAAAGCCTGCCGCAGGCGCTGCGCCGCGAACTCGGCGAGGAACTGGGGATTGATGCCGTGATCGGCGAGGAAGTCTTGCGGCTCCGCCACCACTATCCCGACCGCTACGTTGAAGTGGCTTTCTTTCGTGTTCCGGACTTCGAGGGCGCGGTCGCCAATCGCGTCTTCGAGCGTGTGGAGTGGGCAACACGCGGCGAATTATCCGCATATAATTTTCTTGAGGCGGACCGCGATCTGGTGGGCCGAATCGCCCGGGGAGAAATCATTTGAAGCTTCAGCATCCAGGATGGAAACAGAATCGCAGCACACGCGGCCGTGGAGGCTTGCGGCTTTCACGCCCGAGCGCGAGATCCGCCATCGGCCTGAGCGCCTGTCTTGCCATTTTTCTGGCCGCGGCCGCTCTGGTGCGCGCGCAGGTGGAATCCATCCCGGGAGGGCCGCAGCATTATGTGTGGACCAGCCACGCGGAGGTGGAGGGCCATCTGGCGCTAGCGACCTCGCCGGACGCCGCCTTTTCCCCCGACTCCTCCACCCTTGCAGTAGTATGGAAGGAGAAAGTCATGCTCCTTAAGATGTCTGCGGGAGGCACTCGAAAGTTGATCCAACCGCACCTTCCCGGACTGGGGGAGCTCACGATTCAGTCCGCGAATTTCATCTCTCCCAACATCCTGTTCCTGCTCGGGACGGGCACCGTCCGCAAAACGCACGGCCGGGACGAGACCCCGCTGCTGGGTTTTCGCTGGAACATCAAGCAGGATTCGCTCGACGGCAAGGTGGATACCATCGGCGCGCAAGGCGGCATCGGGCCCGTGCGCTATCTTCCGCAAGTCGGATTCCTGGGAATTTACAGCAACAGCACCTTTCAGCTCTGGAACCCTTCCACCGGACAAACGATGGGAACAAAAATTCCCGAGCTCACCCGCCGGCCCAACGTCTTCACGTTTTCGCCGGACGGCCACTGGCTGATTCTGGCGCAAATCGAGGGCGGCGGCGGCGACGATCCCGTCGTCGTCCAGTTGAGCACGCACCAGTTCGTCAATTCGCTGCGCGGCCATCAGGGAACTGTCATGAGCATCGAATTTTCCCGCAACAGCAAGAAGGTCGTGACCGCCTGCGAGGACGGCAAAGTCCGGATCTATTCCGTTCCTGACTGGAAGCTTCTCGAAACTCTGTCCGGCCACCAGGGCCCCGTGCATTGGGCCGAGTTTTCGCCCGACGGAAAGCTGGTCGCTTCCGCCGGCGAAGATCAGACCGTCCGGGTCTGGTCGGTCGCGAACGGAAGACTGTTGCAAACGCTTTCCGAAAGTCAGCAACCGCTCCGCACCGTCGCCTTCTCGCCCGACGGCCAGTACATCGCCGCCACTTCCGAAAAGACCACCCAGGTCTGGCAGCGCGTTGCCACAGGGGACTGAAAGCGCGGCCGCATGATGATTTTCGCTGCCGGCCCGTGCACGCGACAGCCCCCCGTGGTGTTATGTTAAAATTCAAGTATCGAATTTAAAGGCGATTTTCCCGATATGCCGAAAGTGGGAATGGTCAGTCTGGGCTGTCCGAAGAATCTGGTGGACAGCGAAGTGATGCTGGGTCATCTGGCCGGGCGCGGCTACACGCTGACGCCGCGCGCCGAAGAAGCCGAGATCCTGATCGTCAACACCTGTTCCTTCATCGAGCCCGCCAAGCGCGAATCCATCAACACCATTCTGGAAATGGCGGAACACAAAAAGTCCGGCGCGGCGCGAAAACTGATCGTCGCCGGATGCCTGGTCGAGCGCTATCGCAGCGAAATTCTGAATCAGATTCCGGAAGTGGATTTCGTTATCGGCACCAACGAACTGGAGCGCGTGGTCGAGGCCTGCGAGCAGGATGACGCCCGCCGCGAGGCCGGCCACGCCGCGGAGCCTTATCTTTACCACGAGTTCACGCCGCGCCTGCTTTCCACGCCGCGTTACACGGCGTACGTCAAAATCGCCGAGGGCTGCGATCATCCCTGCTCCTTCTGCGTGATTCCGCAGATGCGCGGAAATTTCCGCTCGCGCCGGTTTGAATCCGTCGTTCGCGAAGCGGAAAATCTGGCGGACCAGGGCGTGCGGGAAATCGTTCTGATCGGCCAGGACACTACCAGCTTCGGCGAGGATCTGGGCCTTCGCGACGGCTTGCCGCTGCTGCTGCGCGAGCTTGCAAAGCTTCCCGATCTCGTCTGGATTCGTTTCCTTTATTGCTACCCGAACCGCGTCACCACGCAACTGATTGAAGCCGTCGCGCAATCCCCGCGCGTCGCTAAGTATTTCGATATTCCGCTGCAGCACGCCAGCGGCCCGGTGCTGAAGGCGATGCGGCGCGGCTCGAACGGCGAACATTTCCTGCGCATGCTGGAAAAAATCCGACGCGCCATTCCCGACGCAACCTTGCGCACCTCGATGATTGTCGGCTTCCCCGGCGAAACCGAGGACGACTTCAAAACACTGCTGGATTTCGTTGAGGCCGCGGAATTCAATCACCTGGGGGTTTTTCTTTACTCGAATGAGGAAACCTGCGGCGCTTATGAAATGGACGGGCAGGTTCCGGCGGCTGTGGCGCAAAAGCGCCGGCGGAAGCTGATGGCGGCGCAGAAGAAAATCTCCCGCCGAAAATTGCGCGCCCTGGTCGGAAAGACTTTGCCGGTTCTGGTTGAAGGCCGCTCGCCGGAAAGCGATTTGCTTTTCCAGGGCCGGCTGGAATCGCAGGCGCCGGGGATTGACGGCGTGGTTTACATCAACGACTTTCAAGGCTCCGAGCCGCGGCCCGGCGAATTCCGCAGCGCCGTAATTTCCCAGTCGGCGGATTACGACTTGGTCGCTTCGCTCGATGCGGAAAGCCTTCACACGCCCGCCGCCGCAAAAGGCTCGAGCGCCAAGGGCCTGGTTGAAATCGCATCGCGCCCGGCGCCCGCAGGCGGAAACAGTCATGCTGTGCCCCATCTGTAAAAGCGAGACGCAGGGCCGGGATAATCCTTTCCGGCCATTTTGCAGTGAGCGCTGCAAAATGATTGACCTCGATAACTGGCTGGAAGGGCGATACCGGATTCCGGCGAAATCGGAGGCGGATGACCAAGCCCGGGAAAGCGACGGCGAAGGAACAGACCGCGGGTAACCATCCGGAGAAGCCTCCCAAACCGGCCGCGCTGCTCATTGCCAGCCTCGGGGGAGTCGGCGACATTCCGTGGGCGCCCGGAACCTTCGGGTCGCTCGTGGCCGTCGGACTGGTCGTCCTGTTTGACCGGATTCCTTTCGTGCCCTCGATGCGGACGCCGCTGCTTTTCCTGGCCGTCGGAATCGTCTTCGGAATCGGCGTGGCGGCAGCAGGCCGTTCTGAGATTTTGCTGGGCCGGCAGGATCCCGGTCAGGTCGTCATTGATGAACTGGCGGGCCAGATGGTCGCGTTCCTCCTCAAGCCGGCCGCGAAATGGGAATTGCTTCTGGCGGGCTTCGTGGCTTTCAGGTTATTCGATATCTGGAAACCCTTTCCGGCGCGTCAGGCCGAACGACTGCCCGGCGGCTGGGGTATCATGGTAGATGACATTGTTGCCGGCGCTTACGCGATGATTGTGGTCCTCGCGCTCGGCCATTGGTTCCGATGAGTTTGTGGAGAAAAAACGATAAATCGAATCCTGCCGCCGATAAGGGCGACAATGGAGCGGACCAGCCGCGCATCGAGGCCGTCGAGCCGCGAGCGGCCATTTCCGGCGGAGAAATCGCCATCCAGGGCAAAGGCTTCGCCCGCAACGGGACCGGCTGTCCCAGGGTTCTCTTCGGCGATCGCGAAAGCGAGGTGCTGCTGAGCTCCTCCAAACGCCTGGTGGTGCGCGTTCCGGACGGAGTCTCCAGCAGCAATCTGACCGTGGATAGCGGCTACGGGGTCAGCGCTCCGGCCCGGGTTACCGTGGGCGTGACGCTGGCGGAAAATCTTCATCCCGTCGCCAATCCCGCCGTGGATGCCCAGGGAAATATTTTTTCCACCTTCAGCGGCAGCCGCGGCCAGAAGGTTCCCGTTTCCATTTACAAAACCGATCGCGAGCGAACCGTGCATCCCTTTGCGCGCGACCTGATGAACGCCACCGGACTGGCCTTCGACCGCGCCGGCATCCTCTACGTTTCCAGCCGCCTGGAAGGAACCATTTATTCCTACACGCCCGAAGGTCAACGCTCGGTTTATGCCAAGGGCATGGGTGTGGCCACCGGCATCGCTTTTGATGAAGAGGAAAATCTTTACGTGGGCGACCGCACGGGAACGATTTTCAAAATCTCCCGCGACCGCCAGATTTTTGTTTTCGCCACACTCGAGCCCAGCGTTTCCGCCTATCACCTCTGCTTTGGCGCGGCGGGCAGGCTCTACGTCGCCGGACCGACGACTTCCAGCTTCGATCAGGTTTACAAAATCTCCCCCGATGGCCGCGTGGAATCTTTTTATCGCGGCCTGGGACGGCCGCAGGGTCTGGCTTGCGACGCTGCGGGCAATCTTTACGTGTCGGCTTCGCTGGGCGGACGCCGTGGCGTGGTTCGCATCACTCCCAAGGGAACGGCGAGCCTGACGGTTTCCGGAGGCAACATCGTCGGCGTAGCCTTCAATCGGCAACGCTCGATGATTCTGGCAACGAATTCTTCCCTGATCGAGGTGTGTCTCGGCATTGAGGGCCGGCCGCTGTTGCAATAATGGCTCGCGGCCGACTGTCGCCGGGCAAAGTCCGCATCCAAACCGATTTTCACTCTGCTTGAATGGACGCTGAGATCATCGCCGCCGGCTCCGAACTCCTCACGCCCTTCCACCAGGACACGAATTCCCTTTTCATCACCTCCAAGCTGAATGAACTGGGCATCGAGGTGCTTTTCAAGACCGTCGTCGGCGACGACCGCACGCGCCTGTCGTCGGCGCTCTGGACGGCGCTCGAAAGGGCGCAACTGGTGATTGTCACCGGCGGACTCGGCCCCACCGAAGACGACGTCACGCGCCAGGCGGCGGCCGATGTGCTGGGACGCCAACTGATTGAAGTTCCCGCCGTCATCGAGCGCATCCGCGAGCGTTTCGCGCGCCTTGGCCGTCCCATGCCGGAAAACAACATTCGCCAGGCGCTCACGCTGGAAGGTTCGGAGGTGCTGCCCAACCCGAGCGGCACGGCGCCCGGAATCTGGATCGAGCAGCAGGGGCGAATTGTCATTCTGCTCCCCGGCCCGCCTCGCGAGCTGACGCCGATGTTCGAAAAAGAGTGCGTGCCTCGCCTGGAACGGATTCCGGACCGGACCGTGATTCGCGAGCGGGTGCTCAAGGTGGCAGGCTTGCCGGAATCGGAAGTGGATGCGCGCATCGCGCCCATTTACAGATCCATACCGAATCCCGTGACCACGATTCTGGCCACGCCGGGCGGAATCGAAATTCATTTTCGCGCCCGCGCCGCGACTTCGGCGGAAGCCGATTCCCTTCTCGCCGCTCTCGCGGACAAAGCCGAACTGGCTCTCGGGGATCACGTCTATTCCACTCGCGGCGAAACGATTGAGGAAGTGGTGGGCATGTATCTGGTGATGAAGCAGAAGACGCTCGCCGCCGCCGAAAGTTGCACGGGCGGCCTGCTGAGCGAGCGCCTGACGCGCGTTCCCGGCAGTTCGGGATTTTTTCTGGGCGGAGCCGTTTGCTACAGCAATGAATTGAAAACGCGCTTTGCCGGCGTTCCGCCCGCGCTGATTGAAGCTCACGGCGCCGTTTCCAAAGAAGTGGCGAAAGCGCTGGCCGAAGGCATCCGCGCCCGCGCCGCGTCTTCCGTGGGCGCCGGAATCACCGGAATCGCGGGGCCCAGCGGCGGCACTGCGGAAAAACCCGTCGGCCTGGTTTTCATCGCCATCGCCGATGAGCGCGGAACGGAAGTGCGCGAGTTTCGTTTTCCCGGCAATCGCGAGCGCGTGCGCTGGCTGGCTTCGCAGACGGCGCTGGAAATGCTCCGCCGCCGCGTCAGCAAATAGCCGCTTCCCTGCCCGCAACCCGGCGCGATTTTCGATTTGGTGCAAAACGCGTTTTTGCGATTCGTTAGGGCACGGCTTCAATCGTGCCGGCAAAGCGGCATTCACCTTTTGCCTTTCGCCAGGGCACGAGTTCAATCTTGCCGGCAAAGCCGGACTCGCTTTTTGCGACTCGTCAGGGCACGGCTTTAGCCGTGCCGACCACGTCGCCGTCGCCCGGCGGCTTCAGCCGCTGAGGGCCAGGCCAACCACCATGCGAGCCTTCATTGCCATCGAATTGCCCGAGGAAATTCGCCACGCGCTCGAGCGCGAGCAATCTCGCTTTCGTCCCGCTTGTCCCGGCGCCCGCTGGACGCGCCCCGAGGGAATTCATCTGACGCTGCGTTTCCTGGGAGAAATTTCCGATGCGCAGACGGTGCAACTGGTTGAGAAGCTCAAAGGCCTGGAAGCGTTCGCGCCGTTCACGGTCGAAGTGGGCCGCTTCGGATTTTTCCCGGACGCGCGTCGTCCGCGAGTCTTCTGGGCCGGAGTTTCCCTGCCGCCCGAACTCGTGCAACTGGCGCAGCGGATTGAAACGCTGGTCAGGGAACTCGGCTTCCCGCCCGAGCATCGCGATTTCCGCCCGCACCTCACGCTCGCCCGTTTCAAATCCCCAAAGCCCTGCCCCGAACTCACGGCGCTCCTCAGCGGCGCGCAGGCGGAAACTCCCGGCGCGTTCACGGTCAGCGAATATTTTCTTTGGGAAAGCCGGCTCTCGCCCGCCGGCAGCGAATATCGGAAGGTTGCAAAAATCACTTCGCAGCCCGAGTGAGGCCGCGAATTTCTAATCGGCGAAATCCGGGTCCACGTGCAATTCCTCGGCCTTTTCGTCCTTCAGCGCGCCTGCCATGTTCCACTTGAGCTCGTCCGAAAGCTCGACGATTTCAATTCCGTCGCTGATCAGCAGCTTGCACGCCAGCACCGAGCGCGGCGACTGAGCGGGGGTGCCGCTCACGACAGACGCGACGCGGCTAAGCTGGCTTTCCTGATTCCAGCAGAACCGGCCGTAAGGAATCGTTTCCGGGCAGATAAACTGAAAGCAGCGAAGGCACGAATTCTTCTCCGGGACCTGAAAAGTTTTCCCCAGAATGGTGATTTCCACCAGCCGCTCGTAATCCCGGTAAAGCTGTTGATCCATAAAAACGTTCCGTCCCCGCGGGCTTCGTACCTGAGGATTCCCCTGCATTCTACCACTTTGATGGACTCTATTGTCCGGGCAGAAACCACAGGGCTGCCGCTGCATCTAATACTATGATATTTTAAGAAAAGAAGAGTTAGCCCATTATGCCCATTTTTGAATACCGTTGCTCGAAGTGCGGAAAGAGTTTTGAGAAGCTCGTCCTGAGCCGCGACAGCGCACCTCCGGTTTGCCCGGAATGTGGCTCGAAGAAAGTGGCGCAGCAGCTTTCACGATTCAGTTCAGGCGGCTCCGGCGCTGGCCGCGGCACCCGCGCCTGCGCTCCCGGCGTGCCCACCTGAAGGCTCTAACGCGGTTGCCGGGCGCGGCCGCAAATCCAATTTCCTGCGAAAACTTCCTCGCTTACTTTGACCGGTAAAATCGCTCCTGCCGAATTGCGATTCATTTCCCGCGGCGCGCAAACGCGGATAGAATATATCCGCCGCTCAACAAGGGAGCATCGCGAAATGAAAATCAGTTGCTGCTGGCTCTACGCAATCAGCAAATACGGCTACCCGCCCTCGATCGAAAATACTTTCCAAGTGCTGCGTGAGATGAAGGCGCTCGGTTTCGACAACGTTGAACTGGAAGGCGTGCGGCGCGAAAATCTGATGGCGGTTTATGAAAATCGGCAGGAGCTCAGGCGGTTCGTCGAAGATGAAGGCCTGCGCATCATCAACTTCTGCCCCATTCTGCCCGGCTCGGTCAGCCTGAACAAAAAAGAGCGCGAGGAATCCTGGGACCTGTTCCAGCGCGGAATCGAAATCGCCAATCTGTTTGGATGTTCAACGATTCAGGGTGACAGCTTCACGCCGCCGCTGCGTTTTCGCGGCGATTCGCCTTACAAGGAGAGCATCGGGTTCGGCAAGCACTTCACGGTTGAGATTGATCCGCAATTCCAGTGGCCGCGCCTGTGGGATGCCGTCGCGGAAAGCTTCAGCCGGTTTACGCGCGACGCCAAGAAGGCCGGACTCAGGTTCTGCGTCGAACCGCGCGTCGGCGAATTGCTCGCCAACACCGACGCCATTCTGCGCATGATGGATGCGATTGGCGACGATAATTTCGGCGCCGTGCTCGACACAGCTCACCTGAACGCCCAAAAGGAAATTCTGGCGCTGAGCGTGGAAAAGCTTGGCAAGCGAGTTTTTTACGTCCATGCGGCGGACAATGACGGCCGTTCGAACGACCACTTCGCCTGCGGCCGCGGCACAGTTGATTGGGATGGCGTTTTCCAGGGTCTCAGGAAGCACGGGTTTTCCGGCTACGTCGCCGTGGATGTGGGCATGGTCCCCGACCTCGACGTACAATATCGCGAGTCTATGGAGTTTCTGAAAAAGAAAAGTTCTGAATGCGGGATGTGACATGAGAGAACATCGAATCGAGCAATCGGTTTCCAGAACACTTCAAACGGTAATTTGCGCCGGCATTTCAATTTTCATTTCAGCCGCGGTGCTGTTGCATCCCGGTTTTCTCACGGCTCAGAGCCAGAAGCCCAAGTGGAACGCGCAGGAACAGCCGATCGTCAAGCGACTGAATGGCCTCCGCGATTTGCCCGACCAGGCCAGAGGGCGCGAAACCGGGCGACTTGCGCTGGAAATTCGCAAGCTGCCGGCGTCGCCCAACAAAGTCCGGCTGGCGACGGGCCTGGCCACGCTTTCAACCGAAGGCGACCCCGGCGGCCACGCGACCGTGCAGGAGGTTGCGACGACGCTCGCCGATGCGCTCGCGCAAACTCCCGTGCCCCCACAAGGAAGCCAGCCCGCCATGCCCTATCTCGAACTCGCCACGCTCGTCCGCTACGAGCACGTCGAGGTTTCCCTCGACTCGGCGGAATTCTCGGCCGCTCTGTCGCAACTGAAGAAGCAACACGACCAGCGCGCGCACGCCGATTTCACTCTGACGGATCTGAACGGCAGAACGTGGACACTGAAAAATCTGCGCGGAAAAGTGGTGTTGGTCAATTTCTGGGCCGCCTGGTGCCCTCCCTGCCGGAAGGAAATGCCCGATCTCGAGTCTTTTTACAATCGTTATAAAGCACAGGGGTTCATCATTCTCGGAATTTCGGATGAGAAAGCGACCACCGTTGCGCCGTTCATTCGCGATCACAAGGTGACCTATCCCATCCTGCTCGATCCCGGACGCAAGGTGCACCAGTTGTATTCGGTCGAAGGAATTCCGATGAGCTTCGTTTACGATCGCGAGGGCAAGCTCGTGGCCGAGGCCGCGGACATGCGGACGCCAAAGCAGTTTGCGGCCATGCTCGCCGCCGCGGGTCTTCACTGAAAACGTGACCGCGACGGTCACCCACGATGCTCACGGCGCCGCCAGGCGCTTCAATTGACTTCCGGCAGCGCGTCGTCTAGTCTGGAAATATCGGGCCGCCAGTAGAGCAATTCGCCATGCGACGAATTTATCTGGATAACAATGCAACCACGCCGCTCGCGCCCCAGGTGCTGGAGGCGATGACGCCTTTCCTGACCGGGCAATTCGGGAACGCCTCCTCGATTCACTGGTTCGGCCAGCGCGCCAAGGCCGCGATTGAAGCGGCGCGCGAGCAGGTGGCGCGGCTGCTCAACGCCCGGCCGAATGAAATTATTTTCACCAGCGGCGGAACGGAATCGGACAACACGGCGCTCTTCGGCGCGGTCGAGGCGGCGCGCGGCGAATCAAAGCACATCATCACCACCGCCATCGAGCATCACGCCGTCCTCCACACGGCCAGGGCGCTCGAGCAGCGCGGCGTGCGCGCAACTTTCGTCCGCGTCGGATCGAACGGAGTGGTGAATCCCGCCGACGTGGAGCGAGCCATCGCTCCCGATACCGTGCTGATTTCCGTCATGCACGCCAACAATGAGTTGGGCACGATCCAGCCGCTCGAGGAAATCGGCAAAATCGCCCGCGCGCGGAAAATCTGTTTCCACACCGATGCCGTGCAATCGGTCGGCAAAATTCCCGTGGACGTGGACAAACTCGGCGTGGATTTGCTTTCGCTTTCCGCGCACAAACTTCACGGGCCCAAGGGCGTGGGCGCGCTTTACATCCGCCGGGGCACGGCGCTGAAGCCGCTGCTTTACGGCGGCCATCACGAGCGCGACCATCGGCCGGGGACGGAAAATGTGCCGGGCATCGTGGGCCTGGGGAAAGCCGCGGAAATTGCCGCGGCTCATCTTGGCGAGGAATCCGCGCGGATCGCAGCGCTTCGCGACCGGCTGGAATCAGGAATTCTCGAGCGCGTGCCGCGGGCGGAAGTTGTCGGCAGCCGCGAGCGCCGCCTGCCCACCACCACGAACATCAGCTTTGACTATATCGAAGGCGAGGGTTTTGTGATCGCGATGGATCTGCGCGGCGTTGCCTGCTCGACGGGCGCGGCGTGCTCCTCGGGTTCGCTCGAGCCCTCACACGTGCTCAGCGCCATCGGCAGGACTGCCGCGCAGGCGCGTTCCAGCATTCGCTTCAGTCTGGGACGATTCAACACCGCGGAGGATATTGACGGCACGATCGAGATTCTTCCCGCCGTCGTCGAGCAATTGCGCTCGCTTTCGCCGCACTATAAGAAGGAAGCAGTCAGTCATCAGCTATCAGCCGCCGGCAAGCCGTGACCTTGCACTGACGGCTGAATGCTTAAAGCTGATGGCTCGCTCGCGACACCCGAAAATAAAATGACCGTTGCAATCGCCATGAGCGGAGGAGTGGACAGTTCCGCCGCCGCCGCTCTGCTGGCTGAAAACAATTCGGGGAACGCCGCGCCGGCCGTCGTCGGCATGACGATGCAGCTCTGGAACCAGCGCCGCCTGCCGTCGCTGCTCGGCGATGGAGTGCAACTCTTCGAAGGGCGCGCGGCGGGCCGCTGCTGCTCGCTCGATGACGTTTATGACGCGCGCCGCGTGGCGGATTTCCTGGGCCTGCCCTATTACGTTCTCAATTTCGAAGCGCGTTTTGAGGAAACGGTCGTCAAGCCTTTTGTCGAAAGTTATCTGCGCGGCGAAACTCCGATTCCCTGCAGCCTGTGCAACACGGAAATCAAGTTTTCCCGATTCATCGAATCCGCCCGCCAGGTCGGCGCAGAAAAAGTCGCAACCGGCCACTATGCTCGTGTCGCATTTGATCCGGAAACGGGCCGCTACCGGCTTTTCGCGGGCCGCGACCGCTCCAAGGACCAGTCTTATTTTCTATTCGGTCTGACGCAGCAGCAATTGAGCCGGACGCTTTTTCCGCTCGGCGAGCTTACCAAGGAAGAAGTCCGCGCCATAGCGCGCCGCAAGAATCTGCCCGTCGCTGAAAAGCCCGAGAGCCAGGAAATCTGCTTTGTCCCCACGGGAAGTTACCGGCAGTTCATCGACGCCTATCAGGAAGAGCAGGGCCGGAAGGCCGAATCGCGGCCGGGCGAGCTGGTTTCAACCGACGGTCGCGTGATCGGCGAGCATCAGGGAGTCCATCACTTCACCGTCGGCCAGCGCAAGGGTTTGGGCGTGGCGGTGGGCACGCCGCTCTACGTCGTGGGCATTGATGAGCCGCAAAACCGCGTGATCGTGGGCGCGAATGACGAACTCCTGCGCAGGCGCATGACGGTTCGTGATGTGAATTGGATTCGCGAAGTTCAAGACGGAGAAGTTTTCGACGCCAGGATCAAAATCAGAAACCGGCATGAAGCCGCCCCGGCCCGAATCATTGCGGAAGAAGGTTTTCGCGCCCGCGCTGAATTCATTGAGCCACAACGCGCCGTCACTCCCGGCCAGGCCGCCGTTTTCTACGACGGCGATGAAGTCATCGGCGGCGGCTGGATAGAACAAGCTGCCGGTTGAGCGTGTGGTCGAGTCTGCCGGCTGGCGAGAGTCTTCAGCCCTGAAGGGGCCAGCCAGCAAAGCCCAGGCCATCGGCCTGGGTTGACTTCGCACTAAAACATTCCCCTAGCCCTGAAGGGGCGGCGACATACCGTTTGCCGCCTCGCGGGATCCGCGGATTTTCCTTCACCCGGCTCAGCTGTGTCCGGTTTCAGATTCCGCCGCATGCGGAGGGAAGCACCGCGGACCACAAACGCGGTGGTCCGCGCTACGGGTGTCCGGCCCGCGCTACCTGCTTATCAAGGGGCACCCGTAAGACCAAAAGCCCGGGCCACCCGCCTACGGACCGCCTGTGATGTGGAAGCCCGCATCACCATACTTGGGTTTGTCAATGACAAGCCTCGGAAAAAGAAGGCCCTCAATTGCTGCTACAAGCACGAGAAGGGGCCAATAAAGGATACACGTCCCAAAAATGAGGCCCTGGTTCCGGGCTCCCGCCGCGTAGCAGAGCAAGGCCGCTGCCGGCAAGACCACAATAGAGATCAGCCGAGCGCCACGGGAGCGCACTCGGAGCGGTTCCTGGCACGTTGGGCAGCGGAACCCGCCCCGCCGTATCGCGGACCTCAGCATGTATCGATCGCATGCCGGACACTTGACTGCCTCGAGCAAGGGCTCGCTCCCATTCCAGCGTGTAGCGCAGACTTTGCGTCGTTCAAAGTCTGCGGTTCTTCACCGCGGGTGGCGCATACATGGCGCATTATGCCATGTGTGCGGCTCTTCAGGTTAGAATCCGGCGGCTGGCGGCGGACACCTGTCCTGGAGTTTCTGCGACCCCGCCAAATCGATTTTAAAGCCGAAGGGATGGCTTCCGGAAATTTCTTACAAAATTCCACGTTTCGGGCGCGAGGCGGCGCAAGGCGGGCTTGCGCTCAAACTCCCGCTTGAGGCGCTTAAAGTCCGAAGGCGTGTCCACGTCCGAACCCGCTTCCAGAATCGAACAGGATAATCCGGCGTTCATGATGTTCCGCAGGGTGTCGCGATAAGCGAACCGCCCGCCCCAGCGCACGCCGCGCAGCACTCCCGGCGCCCGCTTGCGAAGGCCGATCAGATAGTAACCACCGTCCACGCACGGCCCCAGAACCGCGTCGCAGGTTTCAAGTTCCTTCAGGGCAAGAACGAATCGCGAAGCGGGAACGAGCGGCGAATCGGTGCCGACGATCAGGATGGGAGCATGTGAGTGATGCAAATCGTCCAGCGCATTCCGGATTCGCTCGCCCAGGTCCCGGCCGCGCTGGATGTGAACTTTGAAAGATTTTCTGGCGAGCCGGAACGGCGCTCTCGATGGCGTGAGAAAGAGGTGGCGGGAAATGCGCGCCGGAAGCCGTCCGGCTTTCCTTAATGTGTCCGAGATCAGCGCCCGATGCAGATTGGCCGCGCCCTGTTCGCCCAAAAGGGGAATCAGCCGCGTTTTGACTTTGCCGGGAACGGGGTTGCGGGCAAAAACGGCGATGGCCGGGCGTCTGATCATGCACAGGGGTTAGCGCTTCAAAAAGGAAGGTCAAAAAGCGAGAACCGGCGCGAAGAGCTTCAGCCCCCGGCTCCGCTCAGATAAACATCTGCTCGTCCTGCGGAACGTCGGAAACAGCCGCCGCGCGCCGCCGCGCGAATAGAAATTCGACCGCGGTGCGCACGCCCTTGATTACGGCGGAAACTTCCTGGATCGGTCCCAGGACGGTTTGCTGGATTGTTGCGCCCGTCGTTTCTACGCGCTCCAGAAGGCTGGTCACAACCTGGTCGGCGCGGATCACCTGCAGCCGCGTTTTGTCCACCAGATCGTCCATCAGGCCGTCCACGTTGCGAGTGCGGTCGCGCAGAATCTGGCTCACCTCGGCCAGGTTCGCGGTCACGGTACGCAGCGGGTCGCGCGAGTTCGCGACAATCTCCGACAGTCCCTGCGCCAGCGGATCAAGGCGCTGCTTGGTGTCCGCCCGGATGCCTTCGATCTCCTGCTGGAGCTTGCCGATGCTCTTGTAGATTCCGAACATGGCGAGCGCCTGCAGCGCGACCGCGGCTGCGGCAATCATGATGAAGACGGTCAGAAAGATTTCTTCGCCCATCATCTCCTCAAGTTCAAAGATTCAGACTGTGCCTTCAGCGTGATTTTCCCTTCTCTCCCTGATAGGCCTGCTTCCCGGCCTCCAGCGCCGCGGAAAGCTGTTCCTTCTGCCGGGTGACGACATCTTTGGCTTTGTCAACGTATCCTTCCGCCTGGCGGCGATATTCCTGGCCGCGCGACGTCAGATAGTCACGGCCCTCCGCAGCTTTCTGGCTGAGAAGGTCACGGGTCTCTTTGCCCGAGCCGGGCGCAAGAAGCAGCGCAGCAATGGCGCCGATTCCGAGCCCCGCCAGGAAAAATACAGCATTGGAACCTGCATTGTTTTCGCTCATCTTCACTCCTCCAAAAGCTTACGATACGAACCTTGACGCCAGATCCTTGCTCCTGTCCAAAACCGACTCCACCTGCTTTGAAACGGACTTGCTCTTGTGGTTCAGATAGTCCGCGCCATCTTCCAGACCGCGGCTAATCCGCTTCCGGACTTGTTTGCCGCTCTCAGGAGCCGTCAGGTACGCAGCCCCCGCTCCAAGCGCAATTCCACCTACGAACAACCCGCACCGAATTGTGAATTCTTTCATTGTCATGGTCGCACCGCCTCTTGCATATATTGTTCCCAAGCAACTTTATACCACTTAGAGGAATTAACCGCAAGCTAAAAATTACAATTGGGTTATTAATAGACCGTCCAGTCGGCTTATTATATTAATTTTAGATAATCAGCGGTTTTCTTCGCCAGTGTTGTACTAAGTACCTGAGACAATTCGTCGCTGGAAAGCCTTCGAATTCGATCCACACTCCCGAAATGCTCAATCAGCTTTTTAGCCGTTTTTTCTCCAATTCCCGGTATGTTCAAAAGCTCATTTTTACGCTGCCGCTTAGCCCGCCTCTGGCGATGGAAAGTGACGGCAAATCGGTGAGCCTCGTCCCGGATTTGTTGGATCAGGTGGAGTGCGGGTGAGTGGTGGTCAAGCTGAACAGGGTCGTCTTCCCTTCCCAGGACGTATAGAATCTCCTCGCGCTTGGCGATGCTGGCAAGCGGCTGGTTAATGATTCCAAGCTCATCCAGCGCCGCAGCGGCAGCGTGGAGTTGCCCGATTCCTCCGTCAATCAGCACCAGCCCCGGCATTTTGCGTTTCTCCTCGAGCACGCGGCGGTAGCGCCGGGTCACGACCTCCTTCATGCTGGCAAAGTCGTCGTTTCGGGGCGCCGTTTTCACAATGAATTTGCGGTAATCCGATTTCTTCATTCCCGTCTGCTCCCAAACCACCATGGAAGCGACCACATCCGTTCCCTGAATGTGGGACACGTCGAACGCCTCAATCCGGCGCGGCGCTTCCAGCAGGCCCAGAGCGTCCGACAAATTGGCCAGAATCTCATTCGTGCGCGGCTTCAGCACTCGAAATCGGCGGTCGAAGGAGTGGCGTGCATTCCGCGCCACAAGCTTCATGAGCTCGCGCTTGCGTCCCGCTTCAGGAGAGTAAATCCTTACCGCCCTGCCGCGCTTTTCGGAAAGAATCTCCTCCAGAATCTTCCGGTCTTCGATTTCAACGGGAACATAAATCTCAGCGGGCAGATACTGCTGGTCGAGGTAAATCTGTTTGACGAGCGGCGAGAAGACGTCCGCCACGTCCTCCGACGACAGGTCCTCCCAGTAGAATTCTCTTCGGTCCACGGTTCTGCCGCCTCGCAGGTGAAACAGATTGACAGCCATCTGCGAACCCTCACGATGAAAGCCGAAAATGTCGCAATCCTCACCTGAAACCACGGCCATTTTCTGGCGCTCGCGCAACTCTTCAACGGTGGAGAGTTGATCGCGATAGCGCGCCGCGGCCTCATATTCCCTGCCCTCGGAAGCGCGATCCATGCGCAAGTGCAATTCGCGAATCAGGTCGCTCTCCCGCCCCTCCAGCACCAGGCGCACATCCCGCACGGCTTCAGCGTAGGACTCCGGAGTGGTCAAATCTTGAACGCAGGGGCCCAGGCAGCGCTTGATGTAATACTGAAGGCACGGCCGGGGATGATAGCGGGTAAGATCCACGTTGCAGGAAGGCACCATGAACCGGCGATGGACCAGATCGACAATGCGGTAAGCCAGGCTGGCGGGAAAATACGGACCATAATAACGCGAGCCGTCTTTCCTGAAACGCCGCGTCACGTAGATGCGCGGGAATCGCTCGCCCAGCGTCAACTTAATGTAGGGATAGCTCTTGTCGTCGCGAAGCAGGATGTTGTAACGCGGTTTGTACTGCTTGATCAGATTGTTCTCAAGCGCCATCGCCTCCTTTTCGTTGTCCACCACAACCACTTCCAGGTCATGCGCGGCATGGAGCATCAAGTCACGCTTTTCATCAGAGGGCTTCGATTCGACGAAGTAGGAGCGAACGCGATGTTTGAGGGATTTAGCTTTACCCACATAAATAGCGCGGCCAGCGTCGTCCCGGAAGATATAGACACCGGGACGGTCCGGCAGGTCTTCGGCTTTATGACTGAGCGCTTCCGGCACTTTGAGTTGCTCCGATTCCATTATCGTCTATCAGCGTATAGCTTTCAGCATTCCGGGGGCAATCGAAAGACGTTCAACCTCCGCCCGGGTCGCGACCGGCTGCCGTTGACACGCCAGGGAGATCGGCTGAGAATTCAATTATGCGCAAATGGACGATAATTCTGCTACTTGCCGGAGTGGCGGCGCCGGCCCAGGCTGCCGCACAACGAGCGCGCGACTCAGGCGGATACATCCCCCAGGGCGCTCCCAAGTGCGTCGAAATCGGCAATTTCTATCTGCGACACAAGGATTACAAAGGTGCGCTGAGCCGCTTCAAGGAAGCCGTTAAAACCGATTCCATGTACGCTCCCGGCTACCTGGGACTTGGAAAGGTTTATGAGAAAATTGGGAAGAAGCGCAAGGCGCTGGCGGCGTACCGGAAATATCTGGACGAACTTCCTTCTGAAAAACAGGCCGATGAAGCCAAGGACGTTCACAAGGCCATTGACCGGCTGGAGCGGGAACTTGAACGCGCCCCGAAACCGCCGTCACGTGCAAAGCCATCCGCAAGCCCGCACCCGTGAGTCGGTTTCACCTTTACTCCACGAGTCGCGGCCCAGGCGTATCAAAATAATCCTTCAGAATCTGCGTTGCCCGCGGCAGGTCTTCGTCGCTGACCAGTAAGGAAATTTCAAGGAACGGAAGCATCTCTATCGAAGTTTCGCCTGGAAAGATGGTCGGAATCCCTTCCGCCTCAAGCACGTTGCGTGCAAGCTCGGCGTCAAGGGTAGCAGTCGGGCCAAAAAACTTCCTGACCAGAACCGTCTTGACCTCGGGGGCGTCGTCGCGTTCGCCAGCGCCCACGAGTGAGCGGAAGAGTTTTCCGATGGCCCGGGTCTTATCGGCGCCGGAGGCCTGGACAGGCATTCGCTGCGGAGGACTTCCCGGCGTGAGTTCCGTCCCGCAATCTTCGCACTTCTCCGTGCCTTCGATGTATTCCGTCAGGCAATCGGGACAATAGGGCATGGCTTCCCCCTTATCAATCTCAATTATAGCTCCGTGGGAGGACAATGATGTGATCGGCGTTAAATCTTCCCAGCCATGCGGCGCATGGCTGACGCGTGTCAGGCAAAAGCCATCTTGAGTCGGGCTTTAGCCTCGCGATAATGCGGGAACTTCTTTTCTTCCTTGCGAAACTCGCGCGAATGGACCACCCGCCGCGCCCCTTGCCGCTCCACCGGAAACCGCATGTGAAGCATTTCGTGGAAAACCAGATACTCAACGACGTACCGCGGAACTTTCGGCGAATCCAGGCTGCTGCTGATCACGATCGCGTCGTGGGCGGGATCGTACCGGCCAAGCACGGAACGCGCCGGTCTGGAACTCCAGCCGATTCGGCACGGCCGGAGCCGGTTCTCGAAGAAACGCCGGTTGAGGCTCGCCAGGATTTTCTCCAGATCGTGGTTCCGTCCCCGCGCTGGAGCGAGCCGCAAACGCAGGCGGCGCCGGCGCGCGTCGTCAATACGGCCGCGGACGTCGGGGTGACAAACGTAGGCAAGATAGCACTCGCGCGCTTCCCGCGAAGGCGGCCGGCGGTAAATCTGCGAGAGCAGAATCTCCGCCAGCGCCTCGAAGACGATGTCCGGCGCCTCATTCATCACGTCCGAGATTCGCACCAGCGCCCGGCCCCGCCGGATCATCACCTGGCTCCGGAGGTTGGCGAAAGGGCGAAACTCAACGGAAAATGCCGGGATGGGCCGCCGTGGATTGAGCCGCCTGAAGACTCGCGCGAACAAAGAATCAAGAGCGGGCTTTCCATCCAGAGGTAACGAGAGCTGATTCATGAGATAGGCGACGCCGAACATCAATCGGCGGAAGGATTATCCTGTGACTTCTTCTTATCCATCCGCTTGCGCAACTTTTCTTCTTCTTTCTGGCGCTTCTCCTGCTCCTTACGCTGCTCTTTGATTTTCTTTTCTTCGGCCTTCTTGTCCCTTTCCAGTTCGCCGAACTTCTTGATCTGCTCGCTAAGCGCCTTGGTACCGCCGTCCACGGCGTCGCTGGTGTCGGCAATGGCATCCTTGATCCGTTCATCGGCTCGCTGTGCGCCCTCTCCCGAGCCACCCTGGAGGCGCTGCAACACCTCGACCTCTTTGGGTCCGCGTTCGATCAGATCCTTCAGGCCTTTGCGCATGTCTGCGTCGCGCTGGTACTGATCACTGATCCAGTCCTTCATCTCATCGGTGATGGAAACGTACTGGCTGAGCAATCGCCGGAATTCTGACCCCGGGCCCTCGTCGAGCGTGGGCTGCTGTGCGCGCAGATTGTCCATCTGATTGAGGCGGTCCTGCGAGAAATCGAGATAGACCTTAATTCGTTGCGACGGATCCTGTGCGTCGCGCAGTGCTTCCACCTCGGGACCGGTAAGATAGGCCGTTTGCTGGGCGCGCCCCGGCGCGGGCTGCAAAAGGATCAGCCCTGCCAGACCGGCCAATGCAACGCCCTTCCCCTTCGACAAAATCATCCCGGACCTCTTGCGGAAGGTTTGCTCTTGCTGTGCTTGGCAGGTTTGGCGGCAGCCTTATGCTCGTGAAGCCGAAGGCTCGGAAACAGCGCATCCACGACTTCATCGTGAATCGCCATGCTCCGCTTTTCTGCCTCCTCGATCGCTTTACTTTCGGTATAGGGAACTCTGTGCGCTAGATCTTTGAGAAGGCGGTCATTCTCGCGAAGCGCAATTTCCAAGTCCTTGAATCCCGCGGGAGATTTCACCGCGTTCCGTCCCGAATTCTTCAGAACCTTCCATGCATCTCCCGAGACATCCACGTATTCGGCCAGCAGCTTTTCGCCGAGTTCAAAGTTCTTCTTGTTGTACGCCCGCACTCCCTCTTTGAGCTTCAGGCGAGCCAGGGCAGTCTGGCACTTCGCCTTCTTGACGGGGTTGTGCTCGTCCCTGATTTCTTGTTCCAGCTTTTGCGCGTTGTCACCTCCGCAGCCGGAGAAAGGCCATACCCCTGCCTTCGCGTGCACAGGAAAAAGGGGAAGCAGAACCAGGAATGCAAGCAGCGCCATGTGACCGCGGGGGGACATCGATTCAATTATAGCCAGTTTCACGATTCATTCCGAATCAGTTTCGGTCGCTGCACCGTATAGTGATCCGGATATGACCGATCATCATGGTTCTAATCGAAGAATGACTGGGAATCCAGCAGGCGTTTCTGAGGTTACCAAAGCGGTCTCGACCGGAAAGATGAGGATATATACTCGCCCACGTTCGGGCAATCCGGCCGCGTGGCCCACGCGGATTAAGGTGAACTTTCCGGGCGCACTTTGCTGCCTGGCCTCTCGACAGGGTCAAGATACGGTGCGAGAAACTTTCCGGTCAGTGAAGCAGAGTGCTTTGCCAGATTCTCCGGCGTTCCTGCGGCAACGACATATCCACCGGCATCCCCGCCTTCGGGACCAAGATCAATCAGCCAGTCCGCCGCTTTCAAGATCTCCAAATTGTGCTCAATAATCAGCGCCGTGGCGCCCAGGTCGTTGAGCCGGCGAAAAGCCGAAAGCAGCTTGTTGATATCGTCGAAATGCAGACCCGTCGTGGGCTCATCAAAGATGAAAAGTGATTTCTCGCTCGCGGGATGCGTCATGTGCGCAGCCAGCCGCACGCGCTGCGCTTCCCCGCCCGAGAGCGTCGTCGCCGACTGGCCCAGTCGCAGGTAACCGAGCCCCACCTCATCCAGCACGCGAAGCTTATTCGCCACCGAGGGCGTTTGCGAAAAAAAGGTCAGCGCTTCCCGGACCGTCATCTGAAGCACTTCATGAATATTCCTGCCCTTGTACTGAACCTCAAGGACTCCGGGCTTGAACCGCTTGCCGCTGCATTCCTCGCAGACCAGTTCGACGTCGGCAAGGAATTGCATTTCGACGGTCACGGTTCCGTCGCCCTGGCAGGTTTCGCAGCGGCCACCCGGAATATTGAAGGAAAAATGACCGGGCATGTAGCCGCGCCTTTTCGCTTGCGGCGTCGCGGCAAACAATTCCCGGATGCCGTCGAAAGCCTTGATATAGGTCACGGGGTTGGACCTCGGAGTGCGCCCCAGCGGCGACTGGTCCACGAGGACGATATTGACCAGACCCGAATCCCCCTCAATCCGGTCGCAAGCGGCGCGCGGCACCGGCACTCCGCGCCTGGCCATGAGCGCGTTGAAGAGAACATCGTGGACCAGCGTGGACTTTCCCGATCCCGAAACACCGCTGATACAAACCATCAGCCCCAGCGGAATCGCGACATCAATCGCCTTCAGGTTATGCTGCCGGGCTCCGTAAATCTTCAGCCACGACCTTCCCGGCCTGCGCCTGACGGGCGGCACGGGAATTTCCAAATCGCCCGAGAGAAACCGGCCCGTCAGCGAACGCTGGTCAGAAATCAAGCCCTGGAGATCGCCGGAATACACGATGCGCCCGCCATGCTCGCCGGCTCCGGGACCAAGATCCAGAACCCGATCCGCAGCCCGAATCATTCCGGCGTCGTGTTCAACCACCAGAATGGTATTGCCGAGGTCGCGCAGGTTTTTCAAAGTCTCAATCAGCTTGGCCGTGTCGCGCGCGTGCAGCCCGATGGAGGGTTCGTCCAGCACGTAGAGGGTTCCGACAAGGTTCGAACCCAGCGCTGTTGCCAGTTGAATTCGCTGGGCTTCTCCTCCGGAGAGCGTCGAAGCCAGGCGGTCGAGCGAAAGATACTCCAGACCGACCCGGTAAAGAAACTTCAGCCGCGAGCGGATTTCTTCCAGAAGCTTTTCAGCCACCGCCACCTGGCCGGTCTCGACCCGAAGCTCATTAAAGAAATCGTAGGCTTCCCGGACCGCCATGCGGCAAATATCCACGATATGCCGGCCGTGAAGGCGGACACAGAGCGCCTCGCGCCGGAGCCGTCCGCCATTGCATTCCGGGCAAAGCGTATAGCCGCGGTAACGGCTGAGAAAAACACGAACGTGCAGTTTGTACTTCTTTCGCTCCATATACCGGAAAAAACCGCGAATCCCGCCAAACTCCGAGTCGCCCTCAAGAATCCATTGACGCTGTTCTTCGCGAAGGTCGCGGAACGGAACATCCAATGGAATCCTGGCGGCGCGCGCGGCACGCTTCATTTCATTCTGGAAAACCCGGTAGCGTGGCTTCGTCCAGGGCTCAACGGCTCCTTCCGCAAGTGTTTTCGACTTGTCCGGAATCACCAGAGCGAGGTTGAAATCAATCGTATTGCCAAAGCCCTGGCAGCGCGGGCAGGCCCCTGCCGGACTGTTGAAGGAAAACAGCGGCGGTTCAGGCTGCTGGTAGAGAAGCTTGCACCGCTTGCACTCAAACCGCTCGTTGAAAACCAGCCGTTCCACCGGCTTATGGCCGCCGGAAATGATCTCAATAATTGCCTCGCCGGCTTCCCGGTAACAAATTTCCACGGAGTCGATCAGCCGCTGGCGAATTTCCTGATTCACCGCAAGGCGGTCCACCAGGACGAAGAAAGGCTTGGCGAAGTCCAGATCCAGAAGCGATTCAGGTTCAGAGAATTCGAAGACTTTGCCTTCTTGAAAGAGCCGGCTGAATCCTCTCTGGCGGATGGATTGCAGGCGCGCCCGCAGCGAATCCAGCGAGTTCGTCTCTGAACCAGGTTTTGTGGCGAGCGAAGCTCGCGAAAATCTTGACTTGGGAACTTTCTTCGCTGCTCTTGAAACTGCCGGGCCCGCTGGCGCGGACATGGCGGGGATTTCGGCGCTCAGCGGGAAAAGGACGTAAAATCGCGCTCCAGATGGAAGGGCGAGAACGCGCTCTGCCACACTGTCGAGATCGTCCTTCTGCACCGTCTGCCCACAAACCGCGCAGACCGTTGTGCCGATCCTCGCAAAAAGTAGCCGCAGGTAATCGTAAATTTCTGTTGCCGTGGCCACGGTCGAGCGCGGGCTGCGCGTGGTGTTCTTCTGCCGAATGGCAACCGCGGGAGCAAGACCCTCGATTTCGTCCACGTCCGGCTTTTCCATCCGCTCGAGAAACTGCCGCGCATACGCGGATAGGGATTCGATGTAGCGCCGCTGGCCTTCCGCGTAGATCGTGTCAAAGGCCAGGCTCGATTTTCCGGAACCAGAAAGACCTGTTACAACGGTTAAGGAATCGTGGGGAATGTCACAGTCAATGTTCCGCAGATTGTGGACTCGCGCCCCGCGGACAGCAATCGCCCGGAAAGCGGCCTTGGGAAGGGCCAAAGGCTTGTTTCTTCGGCTTCGGCTGCCGCCTTCATGGCTGCGACGATTCGGAGAATCCGGTGGCCTAAATCCGTCCGAGGTAATCAACAAAACTCTCCAGCATCGCCCGTGACTGCTTTGCGAGTCTCACCGGACGCACGACAAACATTTCATTATAGGACCGCTGAACTTGACGGTAAAGCGCGCGGCGAATGCTTGAATCAGGAAAGATCCGTCTCACCCGCCTCGTGGCACTTAAGTGCGTGAGCGGGAAGAAATAGGTGAGAGATGGCGGAAAGAAAAATGCATATCCACCTCTTGGATCTTCTCCGTTTACCGTGCCTGCTGAAGTGCGGTGTCAACGATCTTGTAAAACTCAGCCGGCGTCAGGATTCGATTAACAAGCTCCCCGTTGATGAAGAAGGTCGGCGTGCTGCTGACACCCAACCGCTGACCTTCAGCCATGCTGGCTTCGACTCTGGGCAGCGAACTCTTGGAATCGATGCAGGTTGCCAGCTTCAGGCGGTCAAGTCCCACCGTCTCCCCGTAATCGAGAAGCAGGGACCGGACATTGGTTGGGTTAATCACAGTCTGGTTGTCGAAAATCATTGACCTGTACTTGTAGTAGAGCGACGGATTGATTTCGTAGGCGCACTGATCGGCGATGGCCGCCTGAAGCGCCCATTGGTGAATCTGAACGAGCGGGAATTCCTTGAACACCACCCGCACCTTATTGCCGTACTTGGGGATCAAATCGTCGGCCAGAAACTTATGCATCCGGCCGCACGTGGGGCACTCAAGATCGGCATATTCCACGATCGTCACCGGGGCATTGGCCGGACCCACGCTTGCCTGACCCGTAAGATTAATTTCATGCTCGACTTCCCGCCGCGGATCGGTACCCAGCGTATAGATATTGCCGAAAATCAGGTAGCGGCCGTCCTTAGTGACATACGCTTCCTGCACGTTCTTCTGCTTTCCGTTCTCAACAAGAATCTTTGTCTTGTAGAAGTCGTGAAACTCGGAATTCTCAAAGGGCTCGACCGTAAGCTTGGTCGTTTCCGGAACGCTGAACCGCTGCCGTACATAACGGACGATCTGCGCTCTCGCGGAGGCAAGCCGGCCTTCCGTTCCACCCTTCTTCGCCTCCGCAGCGAATATCACGCAGCTCGCCAGCGTGAGCGTTACCGCAATCATCAATGCCTTCTTATAATGCTTTTCCATCAAGCCTCTCTCCCTAATAATTTGGGACTTAATCCCGACAACCGTATTTTAGCGGCCGGGGCCTTCAAAATGCAATCTCCTGTCTGGCGAAGATTCTTGATTTCGACAAACCGGTCGCGAGACGGGAGGAAAGCGGCGCAAGGTTGCAGCGTCATCGCTGCAATTCGCGATGAAGCCAGGCTTTGGACATCTTCCAGTCTCGCATCACGGTTTCGGGGGAAACGTTCAGGATGGCAGCAGTTTCCTCAACGCCCAGGCCGGAGAAGAACCTCAACTCGACCACACGGCCCTTTCTCGGGTCGAGCTTCGAAAGGCGGGTGAGGGCTTCGTCGAGCGCTACCAGGTCCGCGTCACGGTCCTCTCCGAGCAGGGCTTCATCGAGTGATAAAGGCAATTCGCCGCCGCCACGCTTTTGATAGTTGCGGGCACGCGCACGGTCGATCAGAATGCGGCGCATCATCCGAGCGCAGATGGCAAAAAAGTGCGCACGGTCTTTCCAGTCTACGCCGGCGGAATCCACCATCCGAACATAGGCTTCATTAACGAGGGCGGTTGCCTGGAGTGTGTGTCCGGGGCGTTCGCGGGCCATGTAGCCCTGCGCCACTCGGTGGAGTTCGTCGTAGACGAGCGGCATCAGGCGGTCCAGGGCCTGCTTGTCACCCTGACTCCAGGCCCGCAAAAGTAGCGTGACGTCCTTGGGCTGTGGCTCCATCTGACGCCCGTCCAGAACCCGTAAATTACATAAAGTCTACCACTCCACGGAGGGGGACTCAACCACTGCCTCCGCGCAAAACAGACTTCGCCACTGAGCGCCCTCCCGAGAAAGGAACCCGGGCGCGCCGGACGGCGGCCGGCTCAAGAGCGGCTTTTGGCTTGCAATGTGAACAACAGGATTGAGTGAGGGGGAAACGTCAGGTGTACCGTACCATCGGACTCGAAGTCGGCCGGGATGTCACCGCCGGGCCCGGACCATCGCGCTTCCGACGAATCGAGCTGCTTTTGCCAGACTCCTTCCGGCAGGGGAAGCGCAAGCGAAACGGGCTGGCCAGCAAAGGTCAGGACGATGAAGGCTGGAGCCCCGCCCGTCCCGCGGCGGAGCGCGACCACTTTTTCATCCTCCCGGCTGAAGGCCTCAAGATTGTCTTTGCTCAATTCTTTCAGTGCTGGAATCTCCCTGCGCAGTCGAATAAGCTCACGATAAAAATCACGCAAAGCGCGGTTGCGCGGTTCGGCGGCGAGGGCAGGATTAATTCGGGCGCTCAGGAAAGTGCGCTCATCAAAAGGATCGGGAATCCTGCCCTGCCAGCGGAACGCGGCGAACTCCGCTTCCCGGCCGTGCCGCGTGGCCTCCACGATGTGCGGGTCGGAATGGTCCGCAAAAAACGGGAACGGCGCGGTTTCGCCGTATTCCTCGCCCATGAACAGAAGAGGGATGAATGGCGACAGCAGAATCGCTCCTGCAGCCAGCTTCAATTTCTCGAAATTCACCAGGCGGGTCAGGCGGTCACCCAGAAGGCGATTGCCGACCTGGTCGTGATTCTGCGCGAAAACCACGAATTGCTGAGCGTCAACCTGATCGGTTGAATTGCCGTGCCGGCGGTTGCGATAGACCGAATGCTGGCCGCGATAAACGAATCCGTGACGGTAAGCATCCGCAAGCTGCGACGGTTTGCCGAAGTCGGCGTAATAGCCCGAGGTCTCACCGGTCAGCAGTGTGTGCAGGGCGTGATGAAGATCGTCACTCCACTGCGCGTCCAGGCCGTAACCTCCTCTCTCGCGGGCGGCAATAATGCCGCTGTCATTCAAATCGCTTTCCGGAATCACATAAATCCGCCGGTTCAGTTTCGCGCCTTCCTGATGCACCGTTTCCCCCAGTTCCATCAGGAACGGATGGGCCGAGGTGTCCACGATTCCATGGATGGCGTCGAGCCGCAGCGCATCGAAGTGGAATTCGCTCACCCAGCGAACGGCGTTCTCAATGAGAAATCGGCGGACCTCGTCGCTCCACGGACCGTCGAAGTTCAAAGCCGAGCCCCACGGCGTGCGGTAGCGGTCCGTGAAGTACGGAGCGAATTCGCCGAGATAATTCCCTTCCGGCCCCAGGTGGTTGTAAACCACATCCAGAATCGCCGCCAAGCCTTGAGCGTGGCAGGCATCGACAAATCGCTTAAGTGCTTCCGGGCCGCCGTAAGAATTCTGCACGGAATAGAGATAAGCTCCGTCATATCCCCAATTCCGCTTGCCGGGAAACTGCGCGACGGGCATTAATTCGACCGCTGTCACGCCCAGTTCCTTCAACCCTCCGAGCAGACCGGCGGCCGTTTCGAGCGTGCCTCCGGATGTGCAGGTTCCAACATGAAGCTCGTAAATGATGTAATCAGCGAGAGACAAACCATGCCAGTTGACGTCCTGCCAGTCGAACTGCGAATTGACAACCTCAGAAGCCTCGTGCACTCCTTCGGGCTGGAATCTTGAGGCGGGATCGGGACGCTCGACTGAGCCATCGAGCCGATAGAGATAACGGGATCCGGGACGAACGTCATCGAGGATTGCGGAGTGGTATCCGCCCGCCTGCTTTTCTAGCGCAACCCATCTCTCCGCCGCGCCCAATAAATGCACTTCAACCTGCGCATGAAAGGGCGACCAGACCAGGAAGCTGGTCCGGCCATCGCCCAGGTAATTTGCACCAAGCTGTGTCTTCAACTTCGCCTTCTCTCTAGTGGAATAATCTGACCAAGGTGAGAGTTCCCGGCACAAACGGCGCCGGAAATCTTCATCGCTCTTCCATCAATTCACGAATTCCCTGAAGCGGCAATTCGACCCAGTCCGGCCGGTTGTTGAGTTCATATCCGAGCTCGTAAACCGCCTTTTCCAGCAGAAAGGATTCAAGAAGCAGCCGGGCCTTGCGGGGCTCGCGCGGAAGAAACACCGCGCCGGCCGTTGCCTTGAAATATTCGCGCAGATAAACCGATGCGACCCACCTATACCATAGATTGGAAAGGAGCGATCCGTTCTTCAACCCGGCGCTCGCTTTCGCTCCGGCATACTGAGCCAGCCCTGCTGCCGCAGCATAGTGGAAAGATCGGATCATCCCGGCCACGTCCTGCAAGGGGGAGCGCTTGGCGCGGCGCTCGGCAATCGGCCGAGCCGGTTCGCCTTCAAAATCGATGATGACAAAATCATTCGCGGCACGGAGCACCTGCCCCAAGTGATAATCGCCGTGGATGCGGGTGCGGAGGAACTCGAGGTTTTCGCCTTTGAGCGCCTTGAATTTCTTGCGAATCGCCCCCTCGCCCGCGAGCAAATTCTGCGCTGCAGGCCGCACCCCGTCGCCGAGCGTTCCCATGCGGCCGCGGAGCAGGTTGAAAACGCGCTCCATCAAGTCCGTCATGCCGCGGACCAGCGCAGCGCGGTCCAGCTCGCTAATCGGCTCGGGAGAAAAAGCTGCGTCCGAAGCATCCGAGGCGAGTGCCTGATGAAGCTCCGCCGTGCGGCGCGCCAACAGACCCGCATCTTCGAGATAATCGCCGATCCAGTGCCGAATTTCGGACGGCGATGCGCCGCCGGCTTCGAGCAGCGGACCGGCCGGGAAAAGCCCTTGCGCGTGTGAGGAATTTCCCGCCGAAGCGCGATCAAAATACGCCGGCAGTCCGGCCAGCGTGTATTTCCAGGCGTCGCCCTGGTTTGGAACAAATTCCTGAAGAATTCCAAGCGAGGCGGAGCCGCCTTCCAGTGGCTGATATTCCAGCCAGCCGGCCACGCGTGGAATGTGCGTAAAGGATGTTTTTTCGGTCAGGAACGCTCCAATTTCAAGGTCAGGATTAACGCCCGGTTCGATCTTCCGGAAGAATTTGAGGATCAACCTCCCGCTGTAGGAAATGGAAGTGTTGCTTTGCTCGCCTCGCAGCACTGCGGGATCAAGAACATCATGCTCCGGATTCCAGATTTCAGACAGGGCGCTTGAGGATCTTGCCGCAATCCGGCTGCGCTCGCCCGGCAGCGTTTTGCCGCCGGAGATGGCGTGAAGCAGTCGAAGGCAAAACTCTTTTTCCCATAGGGCGTCCAGAAGAACCACTCGTTCCGTTCCGCCGCCCGCTGCCAATTCCAGCTTTGGCTGCTTCCCTTGCCCCTCGCCGGAAGCGGAATCTTCACTTGCCAGCATGAAAGGAAGAGCGTAAGTTTCCGCAGCACCGCCCTCGTACCCGACTCGAACCAGGGCGACGAAACCAGCGGGTTCGCCCGGTACCGTGACGATGTCGAGCGCTTCGGTGGACACGATGGTCCGGGCTTTTCCGCCAAACCAGCGCTGCCGAACCAGAAATTGCGGAAGCGCTCCGGGAAAAGCGGACCGCAGAAACGGAATATCCAGCCGTTGACTTCGCATAAGCAAAGTATGAGCCGTGAAGCTTGAAATTTGAAGTGCGAAAGGCAGCGGAACGGAGCCCGGTCCGCACGGGACCCAGCTCTTGTTCAGGACTGATCGCCACGATTCGTTTCGCGCCGGGCTAGAGAGGAGAAACGTCCTCTTCTTTCTCTTTTTCCCTGGGGCGCTCGAACAAATGTTTCTGAAGCAGACGACTCGCCGATTCCCGTCCCCCCAGACCAAAGGCGATGGCGAGCGCAAGCATGACGGCGCCGAAGGTAATCGAGAAGGCCACCAGCACGGCAGTCCGGGCCAAACCCACCTGTTCGAGAGCCATGATGACGGTGACAATCATAATAAGCAGGCGGACTGCGCCCCCCAAAAGGCGCGGGAAAGGAAGGTCAGCGTTCACGGCAGCTAGCAGAGTAGCCGTCGAAAGAAAATTGGCAACCAGAATTCCCACAAAAATGATCAGGAGCGCGACAAAAATCTGAGGCACGAACCGGAAGAAGCTCGCGATCATGTCGTGAAATTCCGCGATGCCGAGCACGCCCACGCCCAGCACCGTAAAGCAGAGGCCGACCACCCAGAAAGCAATCCGGCTGACCAATTCACTGGGGCCGGGAAGTCCGGTCTTGTGGAGCGCCTGGCTGACGCCGCTGTTCGCAGAAAAACTGTCGAACTGGACAATCTTCAGAATCCGGCGCAGACCGACTTTGAAGATCAATGCAATCAGCCAGCCCACGATGACGATAATCAACATGGCGAGCAGCCGGGGCAAAAAGTCTGCGGCGGCGCCCAAAAGTCCCTGTAGAGTTTGCATCACACGTTGCACGACCAATTCCACCATATGCCACCTCACCGTGGAAGTTTCCAGCCCTCAATCCAATAGGGCTTGTGCTGTTCATAGGCCAGGCAAAGCTTCTCAACCGCCGTTTCCACCTCGCTCTCGTCACTCCCGGCCTGCTCGAGCGCGAAGGAAGCGACGCGGCCGCGGTAGATCGGAACCAGCGCCTGCATGATGTGGTCCCGGTTGATGACGGACCGATGGAAAGCGCCGGCGAAATCGTAGACGGTCTTGACCCAGAGATCATCGGAGATCCGGAAGGGGTTGCGCCCCGGGTCGGCTGCCGTACGCAAGCCGTCAAAACTTTCGGCGCTGAGAATGGACTTTAGAATCGTCTGTAGCTCGACGACTCCGGTCTGGAACAACTGAGTCAGACGCTTGCGGTTGACCCGCACGGGTTCAAGCGTGACGTCATAGGGGAAACCGAACGCCGGCGCCGCCTTTGAACCCGTGGTGCCGATCCAGCAAGCCTCCTCGACCTCGAGGGAGCGGAAAAGATCGCCCACGACTCCGCGGATCGTGGCCACGACATCCCTCGACGAATCCTTTTCCGAGCGAACCCGCGGTCCCAAAAAGCATTGTCCCACCCGGAAGCCGCCGGCGATCGCCCGCGCGGTCGTCCAGATCCCCGGCCCGTAAGGAGAAGCGTGTTCGCCCGATATTCCCTGCTCCAGTAAGTGGCTTGCCAGCTTCCCGGATAAGGCAAAATCCCCCGCCATCGGTTCGCGCAGTCGCAGGCCGTAAGCCGCCCGAACCATAGGATAGACAAGGTTGCTGACCAGAAGGCCGTCGAACTTCTGTCGCAAGTACAAGGGAGTAACGAGGTCAAGTCCTTCCTTGTAAACAGGCTTGAGCAAACCGTCAATCCATCCCGGTCTGATGCTCAGAAGGTCGGGAGAAACGACGGCGCATGCTTTGGCGCGAACCAGATCCGCCGCCGCCAGAATGGTCCTGAGCGCATTGGAAGGCTCCGCCGCCCCATGGTATCTGGTGGTGACGCGGTGCATGGTGCGCAGGGACGGAGTCGCGAGCACGCTGTGAGGATCTCCCGGGGCCGCCTTCCGCACCGCTTCCTCCGTGCCGTCACGCGAACCGCCGTCGGCATTCACAATCACGGCGCGTTCGCGCGGAAAGTATTTGCAAAAGCCGAGTTCGACAGCCTGCACAACATGGCTGATGGTCTTGGCATTGTTGAGACTGGGAATGCCCACCAGAAGATCCGCTTCGCCGACGGCAATGAGCTGCCGAACGAAATCGTCGGAAAGGAGCGAATCATCGCTAAGCGGCTTGTCTTTTGAAGCGGCCATGGCACTACAGAATTGCGGTCGCGCTAGAGGCGCCGCAGCCGGAACCAGTAGAATTGATATGCCCCGAGCGTCAGCAGATAGGGAAGCTGTCCGATGCGGGGGAAAATGTTTCCTCCGGCCATCTCAACCGGAATCGACCCGCGAAACGGCGCCAGGTCGAGTTCAACAGCCTGCGCACGGCTCGAAAGGTTGTTCACCACCAGAATCGTTTCCTTGCCGAGGCGCCGCACGTATGCCAGAACGCAGTGGTTCGCGGGATGCAGGAATTCGATTGCGCCGCGGCTGAAAACCCGGCTGAGTTTGCGCGTGCGAATCAGGCGCTTGGTCCAGGAAAGCAGTGAATGCTCGGATCGCGCCTGGGAGACCACGTTTACGATCTGAGGGTTGTAAAGCACGTTCGAGACGGTGGGCGAGTAAAGCCGTTCAGGATCGCCGCGAGTGAAGCCCGCCGTCCAGCCTCCCGTCCATTGCATAGGCGTGCGGACGCCGTTCCGGTCGCCCAGATAGACATTATCCCCCATGCCGATTTCGTCGCCGTAGTAAATGACCGGCGTTCCCGGCAGTGACATCAGCAGGCCGTTCATAAGCTCGACCTTGCGGCGGTCGCCTTCGAGCAGCGGGGAAAGGCGCCGGCGAATCCCCACGTTCAACCGCATCGTGCGGTCTTTGGCGTACGCTTCATACATGTAGTCGCGCTCTTCATCGGTGACCATCTCGAGTGTCAGCTCGTCGTGATTGCGCAGAAAGATGGCCCATTGGCAGGCCTCCGGAATATCCGGCGTCTGCTGCTGAATCTCGATGATCGGCTTGCGGTCTTCCAGCTTGACCCCCATGAACATGCGGGGCATCAGTGGAAAATGAAAAGCCATATGGCATTCGTCGTTGTCGCCGAAGTACGGCCGGACGTCCGCGGGCCACTGGTTGGCTTCAGCCAGAAGCATCCTGCCGGGAAAATGCTCGTCCAGGCGGCGGCGCAGATGCTTGAGCACGGCGTGCGTTTCCGGCAGATTTTCGCAGGAGGTGCCCTCGCGCTCAACCAGGTAAGGCACGGCGTCAAGACGGAATCCGTCCACACCCATTTCCAGCCAGAATTGCATGACCCCCCACACTGCTTCCATAACTTCCGGATTGTCGAAGTTCAGGTCCGGCTGATGGCTGAAGAAGCGGTGCCAGTAATATTGCTTGGAAATAGGATCCCACGCCCAGTTTGACTGCTCCGTGTCGGTAAAAATGATCCGGGCGTCGTGGTATTTTTCATCCGAGTCGCTCCAAACGTACCAGTGGCGGCGGGGATTGTCCTGAGACTGGCGAGCCTCCTGGAACCATGCGTGCTGGTCGGAAGTGTGATTGACCACCAACTCGGTGATGACCCGCAGATTGCGGCGATGCGCCTCATTCAGAAACGCTTTAAAGTCCTCAATCGTCCCGTAAGCCGGATGGATCCCGGTGTAATCTGCGATGTCGTATCCGTCATCTCGAAGCGGCGAGGGATAAAACGGCAGCAACCACAGAGCCGTCACCCCGAGATCCTGAAGGTAATCGAGCTTCTCGACCAGCCCCCGAAAATCGCCGATCCCGTCGCCATTGCCGTCAAAGAAGGCGCGAACATGAAGCTGGTAAATGATGGCGTCTTTGTACCAGAGTGGCTCGACAGGCAGGGATGCGATGGCGGCGTCAGCTTGTTCCATGAGATTGTTCGTCCGATTCAATCAGGTTGCCGAACCCCGGCGGCCCGGAACACCTTGGCTGCGGCCTTCCTGCCGCGCGCAGCGCAATCAATGCGCCTACATGAAATAATCGAAGTCACGCTCAGTTCGCATCCGGCGCCGGACCAGAAAGATGTGGCCGGGAAGAATCCGCGGGTCGAGCTCCACATAATTCCGCGATCCGTGCCACAAATAGCGAACGTCCGTCAACAGATCGTGAACCTGATACGGCTGATTCGGATCGATTCCCAGATCCGCCAGGGGCAAATCCACCCAGCCCGATTGCTTGTGGAACGGATCGAGGTTCACCACCGTAAGAACGATATTCGCGCCATCGCCGGTGGACTTCGAGAAGGCGATCAACTCGCCGTTGTCAACGCTGTGGAACCGCAGATTTTCGTTGCTTTGCAGCGCCGGGTTCTGCTTGCGCGCGCGATTGACGGCGGCGATGACGGCCTTCAAACTGTCGGGGCGATCAAGGTCCCAGACTCGAATTTCGTACTTCTCAGAATTCAGATATTCCTCACTTCCCGCATTCTTCGGACGGTTCTCGCACAGCTCATACGCCGGGCCGTAGATTCCATAGCTTGAACCGAGAGTCCCGGCCAGGATTAGCCGGCTGAGGAACGCCGGCCGGCCCCCCAGCTGCAGGTACTCGGTAAGAATATCCGGTGTGTTCGGCCAAAGGTTGGGGCGGAAGAACTCGCGAAGTGGATACGAATTGAGCTCCGTGAAGTATTCCGTCAGTTCCTGCTTGGTGTTGCGCCACGCAAAGTAGGTGTATGACTGCGTGAAACCAAGCTTTGCCAGTTGGGACATCACCGGCGGCCGCGTAAAGGCTTCCGCCAAGAAAATGGCTTCGGGATATTCGCTTTTCACTTCCGAAATCAGCCATTCCCAAAAGGCGAAGGGCTTCGTATGAGGATTGTCCACTCGGAAGATCCGAATCCCCTGCTCCGCCCAGAACAGAAACACGCTCCTGAGCTCCTGCCAGAGATCCTGCCACTTCTCAGTCTCGAAGTTGAGCGGATAGATGTCTTCGTATTTCTTTGGAGGATTCTCAGCGTACTGGACGCTTCCGTCGGCGCGCCAGCGAAACCACTCCGGATGTTCCTTCACCCAGGGATGGTCGGGAGAACACTGGAAGGCAATATCCAGGGCGATCTCAATGCCGAACTCTCCGGCCTTCTTGATGAGACGGCGAAGATCTTTCAGGGTGCCCAGTTCCGGATGAATCGCCTCGTGCCCGCCTTCCGCGGCCCCGATGCCCCAGGGGCTTCCGACGTCCCCCTCCACAGAAACCGGATTGTTGTTCTTGCCTTTACGGAATGACCGGCCTATGGGATGAATCGGCGGGAAATACAGCACGTCGAATCCCATCTCCGCCACATAAGGCAGGCGCTTCTCGCAGTCGGCAATGGTTCCGTGCCGGGTGGGATCAGTTGTGCAGGAGCGCGGGAACATCTCATACCACGAACTGAAACGGGCTCTTTCCCGGTCCACGACCACGGCCAAGTCGCGGCCATAGGTCTTCGCCAGGCTGCGGTCGGCGTATCGGTCAGCAAGGGACGTGCGTTCATCCTCGAGGATCGAACGAAAAGCCTCGCCCGGATCACGCTTCCGAAGCCGCTCCAGCTCCTCCATCCATTCAACCAGCGCGCCCTTGTCCGGCTCTTCAGCCCGCGCCGCAGCGCCCTTGAGATGTTCCAATCCTGTCAGGAAATCCACGGATACTTTCTGGCCGGCTTCGACCTTCTTCGCAAAGTCCTTGCGCCAGGACTTGAACACGTCCACCCAGGCCTGCAACGTGTACTCGTAAACGCCCTCTTCGGCAACCCCAAATTCTCCCCGCCAGAAGTCGAGGCCCCAATTCATCAGTTGCATCGGTGATTCTTGCCAGTCCGGGCTACCCTGCTTCCGGTAACGAACCACGGCCGACAGACTGTCATGCCCATCGGCATAGATCGCCGCTGTCACTATCACGCTATCACCGGCGGTTCGTTTGACGGGATAAAGGCCGCCTTCAATTTCAGGCTCGACCTGACCGATCTTCGCACGCACGCGTCCGTCGTATGCGAGTTCAACCGGCCGCCTGCGAATCTGATCCATCAGCTTTGAGTAATCTCCCCAGCGTTCGACATCGAAACCGGGCGCTTCGGGCTGAAGGCCCGCTGACTCAGAAATGTGATGACGTTGCCATCCGGGCCGCAAATGAACCCTCGGCCGCATTCGGCAATCGCTCGGAGCTGAGTCTTTTCAATTTTATATCACAAGTCACGATACGCCAAAATCTGGAATTGACTTCCTTGAACCTACTCGAGGACGCGTGAGGCTTTTGTTGATTCAGGCGGCTACAAAATAGAACGGGCGGCAAACCTTCCGGCCTGCCGCCCGCCTTCGTTCTTCTGAATTGTCAACCCGCGACTACGGGCAGGTGCTGCCCGTGGGCGGTGTGTAGGGGCTCGTCGAGCCCGGGTTGGCCTGGGCGTTAACCGTGTTCAGCGCACAGCCCACGCTGTTGGCCGCCGTCTGCGC